>NZ_CP107964.1:5306282-5917564 GCF_041434935.1 Kitasatospora sp. NBC_00374
GCCGGTGGGCCGGGACGGCCCGCGGGGGCGCCGAGTCCGCTCGGCGCCCCCGCGGGGTCGTCCCGCCCGCAGTGAGACGCCTCTTGCCACCCGCTCGTCCCCGGGACCACCGCCGCCACGCTCCTCGACCCCTACTCCTGCGCTCGACACCCTGCAGATGGCCGGGTCCATCGCACCGGGGCCGGGTGGTCCTGCAGGGCACCACCGCCACCGGCGTGCTGCGGATCACCGAGGGCTGAGCCGCCCGCCCCGCGGCCGTCCGAGCACCGGCCCCGGGTGTGGTGACGTGCGATACTGCCGTGGTGCCGTCACCGACCCAGCGGGCCCTGGCCCGAGTACCGAAGCGGTACCGCCCGTTCCTGGTGAAACACCGAAAGCCGGTGAAGTTCCTGGTGGTGGGCGGTACCTGTTTCGTGCTGGCCATGACGATGAACTACGGCCTGCGGCTGACCGTGCTGGCGTCCAAGCCGGTGGTGGCGCTGACCGTCGCCACCATGGTGGCGACCGTCGTGTCGTACGTCCTGAACCGGCAGTGGTCGTTCCGGGCCGCCGGGAGGCAGCGCGAGGCGCTCCTCTACTGCGCGGTGAGCGCGCTGGCGATCGGGGTGAACGACCTGCCGCTGGTGGTGTCCCGGTACGTCCTGGACCTGCGCGAGCCCGGGGTCGGCCCGCTGGCCGAGGAGGTCGCCGACTTCGTCAGCGGCATGATCCTCGGGACCTTCCTGGCGATGATCTTCCGCTACTGGGCGATGAACCGCTTCGTGTTCACCCGGCTCTCGGCCAGGGTCAGCCCGGAGCAGTCCACCGTCCGGCGGGTGCGCGTCAGGCCGTGACCGGCTGCGGCCGCGCACCCGGCCGGCGCACCACCGCGAGCAGGGTGACGGCGACCCCGACCACCGCCCAGGCGGCCAGGACGAGCAGCGGCACGGCGATGTCGGTGGCGCCGAAGTAGGCGATCGAGCGGGCCACGTCGGTGCCGGCGCCGTTCGGGATCCAGGCGCCGATGGCCCGCCAGAACGGCGGCATCAGCGGCGGCGGGAACACCCCGCCGGCGCTGGGGTTGCCGAGGACCACGAAGACCAGCACCGCGAGGCCGATGCCGACGACGCCGAACAGGCACTCCATCGCCATGGTGATCGCACCGACCGCGAACACCACCAGCGAGCCCAGGCCGACCAGGGCCCAGCTGGAGCCGGGCAGGGCGTTCAGCACCGGGCCGATGATCAGCGCGCCGCCGACGCCGGCCGCGACCGAGTAGACCGCGAGCGTGCCGAGCCGGATCAGGGCCCGGTGGGTGTTGGCCGGCCGGGCGCCGGCGCTGATGCCCAGGATCGAGGCGACCAGGTAGCCGCCGACGCACCAGCCGATCACCAGGTAGAAGGAGGACAGGCCCTCGGCGTCACCGGCCGCCAGCGGGACGACGTCCTCGACGGCGACGGTGCGGTTCTGGGTCTGGTCGACCCGGGTGACGATCTCCTCGGCGGCGCGGGCCGCAGCCGGTCCGCGGGCGTCGGCGACCAGCAGGGTGTCCCGGGTGCCGGCCGGGTCGAAGATCCAGGCGGCGTAGATCTTCTGGTCCCTGATCAGCTCCTCGGCGGCCGCCCGGTCCGCCGCGGTGGAGGTCCGGACGGCGTTGTCGGGGACCGAGTCGAGGCCGCTGACCAGCTTCGGAGCGACCTGCGGCGGGGCGACCACCGCGATCGACAGCTCGTGCGGGCTCGGGTGGTGCAGGGCGCCGACGTACGAGGTGATGAAGCCGAGCTGGAGCAGGAGGACGCCGATCACGAGCAGGGCGGCCCGGGGTGTCACCGCGTCCTTGAGTTCGGCGAGGAAACCTGATGCGGGCTCAGCCATCGCATGCTCCTTGGGTGTCAGGACAAAGCGGATGGATACTTCATATCATGAAGTAGTTTCGGGGGTGTGTCGCGGGGATCCCCCGGAAGGGAAAAAGTTGCCTTACTCAACCATCTCTCCGTATGGTTGCTAAACGCAACAAAACTCCCGTCGAAGGATCCGTATGCCGACGACCCCCATGTCCCACCGACAGGTCCTCGAAGCCCTCTCCGGCCTGCTGCTCGGTCTCTTCGTGGCCGTGCTCTCGTCGACCGTCGTCTCCAACGCGCTGCCGAGGATCCTCACCGACCTGCACGGTGGCGAGTCCGCCTACACCTGGGTGATCACCGCGGCGCTGCTCTCCCTCACCGCCTCCACCCCGATCTGGGGCAAGCTCTCCGACCTGGTGAGCAAGAAGCTCCTGGTCCAGATCGCCCTGGTGATCTACATCGTCTCCTCGGCACTGGCCGGTCTCTCCCAGAACACCGGCGAGCTGATCGCCTGCCGGGTGCTCCAGGGCATCGGCGCCGGCGGCGTCACCGCCCTCGCCCAGATCTGCCTCGCCGCGATGGTCCCGCCCCGCCAGCGCGGCCGCTACAGCGGCTACTTCGGCGCGGTCTTCGCCCTCGCCACCATCGGGGGCCCGCTGATCGGCGGTGTCATCGTGGACACCGACTGGCTCGGCTGGCGCTGGTGCTTCTACGTGGGCATCCCGTTCTCGCTGATCGCCATCCTGGTGCTCCAGCGGACCCTGCGCCTGCCCGAGGCCCCCCGCCGCAAGGTGCGGATCGACTACCTCGGCGCGCTGCTGATCACCGGCGCGGTCAGCCTGCTGATGATCTGGATCAGCCTGGCCGGCAAGAACTACGCCTGGCTGTCCTGGCAGACCGCCGCGATGGTCGGCGGCGGCCTCGCCCTGGCCCTGCTGTTCGTCCGGGTCGAGCGCCGGGCCGCCGAGCCGGTCATCCCGCTCGACCTGTTCCGGCACCGCACCGTCGCCCTGGTCTCGGTCGCCAGCGTGCTGATCGGCGTCGGCATGTACGGCGCGACCACCTTCCTCAGCCAGTACTTCCAGCTCGCCAAGGAGGAGTCGCCGACCATGGCCGGGCTGCTCACCCTGCCGATGATCCTCGGCCTGGCGGTCTCCTCCACCGTGGCCGGCCGGCTGATCACCAGGTACGGCAGGTGGAAGGCCTACCTCGTCGCCGGCGCCCTGCTGCTCGCCGTCGGCTTCGGCCTGCTCGGCACCGTCCGCGCCGACACCGGGTACGGGGCGCTGGCCGCGTACATGGCGGTGACCGGCCTCGGCCTCGGCCTGACCACCCAGAACCTCGTCCTGGCCGTGCAGAACACCGTGCCCAGGAACGAGCTGGGGGCCGCCAGCTCGGTGGTCACCTTCTTCCGCACCATGGGCGGCGCGATGGGCGTCTCGGCGCTCGGCGCCCTGCTGTCCGACCGGGTCTCGCACTACCTCGCCCGGAACCTCGCCGCCGCGCACGTCGTGCCGGGCGCGGGCACCGCCCCCGGCGGCGGCGAGATCCCGGACCTGCACCGGCTGCCCGCCCCGCTGGTGCCCCTGGTCACCGACGCCTTCGGGCACGGGGTCGGCCTGGTGTTCCTGGTTGCCGCGCCGTTCGCGCTGATCGCCTTCCTGGTGGTGCTCCTCATCCGCGAGGTACCGCTGCGCACCACCGAGGAGCCGGCCGCGGAGCCCGCCGCGCGGCCCGCCCCGGAGCTGGTGGCGGACTGACCCCCTGCACGTCGAAGGGCCCTCGGAGCACCGGCTCCGAGGGCCCTTCGACGTAGGGACGGGGGGATCAGCCCGCGATCAGCGAGATCCCGTACAGCACCACGCCCGCGCAGGCGGCGAAGCAGACGCCGGCCCCGGCGAGTGCCAGGTTGCCGCTGCCGGCCCCGGGGGCGCCGGCCTGCCGGGCCTGAAGCGCGGCCTCCCGGCGGGAGAGCGCGAGGTTGCCGAGGGCGAAGACGACGACCACCGCGAGGGTGATGAGCAGGCTGAAGCCCGCGGTCTGGCCGAGTGCGGCCCACTTGATGCTCATGACTGGCTGCCTCTCGCCGTCAGGCCGCGACGGCGGTGGTGGTGGGGGTCGGGTTGGCCGGGGTCGGTGTGACCTCGACCTCGACCGGGGTGACGTCGTTGACGTTGTCCGCGCTCACCGGCTGGCGCCGGGAGGCGAGCCACATCGAGCCCGAGCCGATCACCAGCGCGGCGCCGACCAGGGGCACGCCCCAGTCGCCCTGGCTCGCCACGAACGCGGCGATGCCGGAGACGGTGGCGGCGGCCGGCAGGGTCAGGCCCCAGGTGTAGACCATGCGGCGCACCAGGCTCCAGCGCAGCGTGCCCTGGGGCCCGCCCAGACCGGCGCCCATGATGCTGCCGGAGCAGACCTGGGTGGTCGACAGGCCGTAGCCCATGTGGGTCGAGGTCAGGATCGCCGTGGCGGCGGCGGTCTCCGAGGCGAAGCCCTGCGGGGCCTTGATGTCGGCCAGGCCCTTGCCCATCGACCGGATGATCCGCCAGCCACCCATGTAGGTGCCCAGCGCGATCGCCGCACCGGCGCTGACGATCACCCAGAGGGGCGGCAGCGCGCCCTTGGGCAGCGCGTGGGCCGAGACCAGGGTCAGGGTGATGATGCCCATCGTCTTCTGGGCGTCGTTGGTGCCGTGGGCGAGCGAGATCAGCGAGGAGGAGAAGACCTGGCCCCGCTTGAAGCCCTTGGTGGTGGTGTCCGTGCCGCCGCGGGTGATCAGGTACGCCAGCTTGGTGGCGCCCCAGGCGGCCGCGCCGGCGACCAGCGGAGCGGCCACGGCGGGGATCAGGATCTTGCTGACCACGACGCTGAAGTTGACGCCGTTCATGCCGACCCCGACCACGGTGGCGCCGATCAGGCCGCCGTAGAGCGCGTGGGAGGAGCTGGAGGGCAGACCCTTGAGCCAGGTCAGCAGATTCCACAGGATCGCGCCGGCCAGTGCCGCGAAGATCACTTCGGGGTGGATGCCGGCCTTCTCGTTGACGATGCCACCCGAGATGGTGGTGGCGACCTTCACCGAGAGGAACGCGCCGCCGAAGTTCAGGACGGCCGCGATGGCGACCGCGACCTTCGGACGCAGGGCACCGGTGGCGATGGAGGTGGCCATCGCGTTGGCGGTGTCGTGGAAGCCGTTGGTGAAGTCGAAGGCGAGCGCCGTGATGATCACAACGGCCACCAGGAACGTGATGTGTTCCATACCCAAACAATCGTCGTAGTTGTCGGACTGACGCTGGTGTCAGGCCGACCGTAGGGACGGCTGGTGAACGGAAGGTTAACTGGACCGGGAATTGCGGTTCTGATGATGTCGCGGAGGTTGCGCAGGGCCTGTGAAACCGTGGAGAGGTCAGGCCTGATCAGCGGGTTTGCGTGAAATGTCCGACCTCGACATGGTTTGCTGAGACCTGTCTCACACTGTCCCGTGGCGAAGATGAGAAGTTCATCAGTACGTACCGATGCCACCTGCCCCGGCGTGGGACGGACATGGCAGGATCAGCCCGTTGTAGCGGCTGGGCGGGACGCCCGGCCGGAGGTCGCGAGGCGGGGGAGGGCGGGCCGATGGGGGCTGCGCAGCGGATGGAGACGGCCGGAGTACGGCCGTGGGTGCGGGCCGCCCTGCGGTGCGGGGCGGTGCTGGCCGCCGCGGCGCTCTCGCTGCCGCTCGCCGGTGCCGCGTACGCCGCGCCCGACCCGGCCCCGTCGATCGCCGCTCCCACCGTCGCGCCCGGGGCCGACCCGCTGGCCGCCGCCAAGGCCACCCTCGGGCCGCTGCTCGACCAACTGCACCAGCTCTACCAGCAGGCCGAGGCCGCCACCGAGCAGTACAACGGCTCGGTGGCCAAGCTGGCCGCGCTCCAGGCGACCATCACCGACCTGCAGGGCCGGATCTCCCGTCAGCAGGCCGCCGTGGACGCCGGCGGCGACCTCGCCGCGCAGCTGGCCGCCGCCCAGTACCGCAACGGCCACGCCTCCGAGCTCGGCGAGCTGCTGATGGCCGACGACCCGTACGAGGCCGTGGTGGTCGCCGAGCTGCTGCAGGCCGCCGGCCGCTCGCAGTCCGCCTTCCTGGACCGCCTCAAGGCGGACCGGGCCACCCTGACCGTGCTCCAGCAGCAGGCCGAACTCTCCCTGACCCAGCAGCAGACGGTGGCCACCCAGCAGGAGCAGGCCAAGGCGGACGTGGCCAAGCGGCTCGCGGACGTCGAGACGCTGGTCGGCTCGCTGACCGGCGCCCAGCGCACCGAGCTGGAGCAGCTGGAGAAGCAGCAGGCCGACCAGGCGCAGCTGGCCTTCCTCGCCTCCGGCGCGCTCGGCAAGGGCGAGCGCACGCCGTCCGAGGCCGGCCGCAAGGCGGTCGCCTACGCGCTGGCGCAGCTCGGCAAGGACTACGTGTGGGGCGGCGCCGGGCCGGACGTCTTCGACTGCTCGGGCCTCACCTCGCAGGCCTGGATCCACGCCGGGGTGTCCGTGCCGCGGACCAGCCAGGAGCAGTGGGCCCAGCTCAAGCACATCCCGCTGAACCAGATCCGGGCCGGCGACCTGGTGGTCTACTACGGCGGTGCCACCCACATCGGCATGTACATCGGCGGCGGGCTGATCGTCCAGGCCCCGCACACCGGTGACGTGGTCAAGGTGACCCAGATCGGCGCGATGCCGATCCTGGGCGTGGTGCGGCCCGACCCGGACGCGGCCGCGGACGACAAGGGCGGCGCCTGGAAGGTGCCGGACGTGAAGGTCGGCGAGGTGCGGATCGCGCCCGCGAAGCCGTCCACCCTGACGCCGACCCCGCCGGCGCCCGCCCCCACCACGCCCGCGACGCCGGAGACCTCGCCGTCGCCCTCCACCGGCGGTACGCCCGCGGGCACCCCGTCCGGCTCGGGCACCCCGTCCGGCTCGGGCACCCCGAGCGGTACGGGGACGCCGTCCGGTTCGGGGACGCCGTCCGGTTCGGGCACCCCGAGCGGCAGCGGCACCCCGTCGACCGGCACCGGCACGCCGTCGACCACCGGCACCCCGTCCACCGGCACCGGCACGCCGACGGACGCCGCCTCGGCCACCGGCACGCCCTCCGGTTCCGGTACGGGCTCCGCGGGCACGGCCGCCGTCTCGCCCAGCGGTACCGGGCACGCCCAGGACTGACGCGCGCCCGGCCCGGCCCTCCTCGGAGGGCCAGGCCGTCGGTCAGATCCCGCTGTCCGGTTCGAACCGGACCACCACGGCCTTCGAGGTCGGGGTGTTGCTGATGTCGGCGGTGGAGTCCAACGGCACCAGCACGTTGGTCTCCGGGTAGTAGGCCGCCGCACCGCCCCGGGCGACCGGGTAGTGCACCACCCGGAAGTGCGGGGCCCGCCGCTCGACGCCGTCCCGCCACTCGCTCACCAGGTCCGTGTACGAGCCCTCGGCCAGCCCCAGCTCGGCCGCGTCCGCGGGGTTCACCAGGACCACCCGGCGTCCGCCGGTGATTCCCCGGTAGCGGTCGTCCAGGCCGTAGATCGTGGTGTTGTACTGGTCGTGCGAGCGCAGGGTCTGCAGCAGCAGCCGCCCGGCCGGCACCTCGGGCGCGGTGAGCGGGTTGACGGTGAAGTTCGCCCTGCCGGTCGCGGTCGGGAAGGTGCGGTGGTCGCGCGGGCCGTGCGGCAGCACGAAGCCGCCGGGGCGGCGGACCTTCTCGTTGAAGTCCTCGAAGCCGGGCACCACGCGCGAGATCCGGTCCCGGACCGTGTCGTAGGACTCGGCGAACTCCTCCCACGGCACCGGGTGCTGCGGGCCGAGCGCGGCCCGCGCCAGCCGGCAGACGATCGCGACCTCGGAGAGCAGGGTGTCGGACGGCGGCTTCAGCCCGCCGCGCGAGGAGTGCACCATGCTCATCGAGTCCTCGACGCTGACGAACTGGGCGCCGGCGGCGGTCCAGTCCCGGTCGGTGCGGCCCAGCGTGGGCAGGATCAGCGCGCGGGCGCCGGTGACCACGTGCGAGCGGTTGAGCTTGGTGGACACGTGCACGGTCAGCCGACAGTTGCGCATCGCGGCCTCGGTGGCCAGGGTGTCCGGGGTGGCGGCGACGAAGTTGCCGCCCATCGCGAAGAACACCCCGACCCGGCCGTCGCGCATCGCCCGGATGGTGTCCACCGAGTCCAGACCGTGCTCGCGCGGCGGCTCGAAGTCGAACTCCTTGCCCAGCGCGTCCAGGAAGGCGTTGCTCGGGCGCTCGAAGATGCCCATCGTGCGGTCGCCCTGCACGTTGCTGTGTCCGCGCACCGGGCAGACACCCGCGCCGGGGCGGCCGACGTTGCCGCGCAGCAGCAGGAAGTTGACCACCTCGCGGATGGTCGGCACGGCGTGCTTGTGCTGGGTCAGGCCCATCGCCCAGCAGACGATGATCTTGTCGGAGGCCAGCACCAGCCGGGCCAGCTCCTCGATCTGCTCCCAGGGCAGCCCGGTGGCGGCCAGCACCTCGGCGCGCTCGGTGGCGGCCGCCTCGGCGGCGAACTCCTCGTAGCCGTGGCAGTGCTCGGCGACGAACGCGTGGTCGACCCCGCCGTCGGCGGCCAGGACCAGCTGGTTCAGGGCGCGGAACAGCGCGAGGTCGCCGCCGAGCCGGATCTGCAGGAAGAGGTCGGTCAGCTTGGTGCCCGCACCGACCAGGCCGCGGGCGTTCTGCGGGTTCTTGAACCGCTCCAGCCCCGCCTCCGGCAGCGGGTTGACGCTGACGACCTTGGCGCCGGCCCGCTTGGCCCGCTCCAGTGCGGAGAGCATCCGCGGGTGGTTGGTGCCGGGGTTCTGGCCCGCGACGATGATCAGGTCGGCCTGGTAGAGGTCCTTGAGGTGGACGCTGCCCTTGCCGATGCCCAGCGTCTCGGTCAGCGCCGAGCCCGAGGACTCGTGGCACATGTTGGAGCAGTCGGGCAGGTTGTTGGTGCCCAGCTGCCGGGCGAACAGCTGGTAGACGAAGGCGGCCTCGTTGCTGGTCCGGCCCGAGGTGTAGAAGGCGGCGCCGTCCGGGGTGTCCAGCGCCTTCAGCTCGTCCGCGACGATGGCGAACGCCCGGTCCCAGGAGACCGGGACGTAGTGGTCGGCGCCCTCCTCCAGCAGCATCGGCTCGGTGAGGCGGCCCTGCTGGCCCAGCCAGTACCCGGACCGCTCGGCCAGCTCCGACACCGGGTGGGCGGCGAAGAACCCGGCGGTGATCCGGCGCTCGGTCGCCTCCTCGGCGACCGCCTTGGCGCCGTTCTCGCAGAACTCCGCGGTGTGGGTCTTCCCGGGCTCGGGCCACGCGCAGCCGGGGCAGTCGAAGCCGTCCGGCTGGTTGATCTTGCGCAGGGTGGCCAGCGTCCGCCGGGCGCTCATCTGCTCCCCGGCCATCTGCAGGCTCTTGGCGACGGCGGTCAGCCCGGCCGCCGCGTGCTTCGGGGCGCCCACCTCGGGCGCGTCCTGCACCGGGTCGCTCTGCGGGGCCTGCTTGGCCATGGCTGACACCTCCTGCTGGGTGGGGCCGCACCGTTGCCGTACCCCTGCCGCCCATCCTCGCACTGCGGCCGGCGGGGCGGAGGGGGTGGCACCGGTACGGCTCCGCGCGACAGAATTACCGATCATCCGTCCTGCCTGCTGCCCGAGGAGTGAGCCAGCCGATGCCGCCCACCGATGCGCCCCCGGGAGAGTTCGGACCCGCCGACGCAGAGCCCGCGGCCGTCCCCGAGGTACGGGCGCTGCTGATCCGGCTGCGCGCCGCCGCGCCGACCGCACGGACCGCCGACGGCTCCGCCCAGCTGCTGGAGGCGGTGGCCCGGGAGATGGTCGCCGAGCTCGGCCGGTACGACCGCCAGACCCTGTCCACCTGGCGGGAGGTGGCCCGGTGGCAGGGCGAGGCCGGCGACCCGGGCGCGGCGATCCACCTGCTGGAGCAGGTGATCCTCGACATGGCCCAGGCCCTGGGCACCGGGGACCCGGAGACCCTGAGCGCCCGGCTCGACCTGGCCGCCGAGGTCGGGCGGGCCGGCGACCCGGCCGCCGCCCTGCGGCGCCTGCACGAACTGCTGCCCGCCCTGACGGCGGCGGTCGGCGGCGACGACATCCGGGTGCTGCGGGCCCGGCTCGACCTGGCCGGCCACACCGTGGCGGTGGGCGACCTCGGCGGCGGGATCCAGCAGCTGGTTCAGCTGGTCCCGCAGATCCAGCAGCTCCTGGGCGAGGATCACCTGCTGCTGAGCGAGGCCCGGCTGACGCTCGGGCGGTACGTGCAGCGCTGGGGCCGTACCCCGGGGGCGCCGCCCGCGATCGGCTGGGTGGAGGCGGTGGCGGTGGTCCACCGGCTGACGGTCTGGGACTTCGACACCGACCGGGAGGCCCTGACCTGCGTCACCGAGCTGGAGCGCCGGACCGGCCTCAAGGGCCTGGCCGACCGGATCTACTCCGCGCCCGACCACCTGACGGCCGAGCAGGTCACCGCCCTTGCCCTCGGCAGGCCGGCAGGCGCGCCCGGCTGACCGGGCGCACCCGGGCCGGGCCGCGCGGGCCCGCGCCGGTGATCACCGGCGGGCTCAACTCGCGGCCCCTGCCTTGGCGTTCAGTCGGCGCCAGGTGGCCACGGCCCGCTGCAGCGGGGTCGGCGGCAGCCCGTCCCGGGTGGCGCCGCGGGCGTAGTGGCGCTCCAGGTAGTACTGGCCGACCGAGAGCACGCTGGTCACGCCGATGTACCAGAGCGTGGCGACCATCAGCAGCGGGATGACCTGGTACGTCTGGTTGTAGACGAGCTGCGCCGAGTAGAGCAGGTCCTGGACGGCCAGCACGCTGACGATCGAGGTGCCCTTGAGGGTGCCGATCAGCATGTTGCCGGCGGTCGGCACGATCGAGCGCATCGCCTGCGGCAGGACGATCCGGCGCAGCACCCGGCGCCGGCCGAGGCCGAGCGAGGCGGCGGCCTCCAACTGTCCCTGGTCGACCGAGAGGATGCCGCTGCGGACCACCTCGGCGGCGAACGCGGCCTCGTGCAGGGTGAGCCCGATCACGGCGGTCAGCACCGGGCCGAGCAGGTTGACGGTCTTCACGGTGAGGAACTCGGGGCCGAACGGGACGCCCACCCCGAGGTGCGGGTAGAGCGCGCCGATGTTGAACCAGAACAGCAGCTGGACCAGCAGCGGGGTCGCCCGGAACACCCAGACGAAGCCCCAGCTCAGCGAGGTGAGCACCGGGTTGTCGGACAGCCTGGCCAGGGCCAGCAGGGCACCCAGGGCGAAGCCGAGGACCATCACCAGGGCCGTCAGCCAGAGCGTCAGCAGCAGCCCGGTGGTGATCGAGGTGGTGGTGAGGTACTGGCCCACGACCTCCCACTGGAAGGCCCGGTTGCGGACCAGGGAGTTGAGCACCATGCCGAAGAGCAGCAGTGCGACCGCGGCGGCGACCAGCCGGCCGGGGCGGCGGCGCGGCACGATCGGCAGCCCGGCGGTGTCGGGGGCGCCGGTGTCGGGGGCGGCGGTCCGCGCGGACGGTTCGTCCCGGACAGGCGGCGGGGAGGGGGAGGTCGGGGGGAGGACGTCGGGCGGCGTGGCCATGGAGGGCTCCAGGTGCGGGCGGGCAGGCAGAGGACCGCTGTCCGTCACGCGCGTGGCCGAGTCCCTCAACACGGCCGGGAGACGGCACAGTTCGCCGGCTCCGCAGTACGCACTCACTCCGCCTCGATCGTACGCGGGTCCGGTCCGGGAGTGTCAAGGGCCGCCGGCTCGGGGACACCGGGTGCGGCGGGCCGGGGATCGTCCGTCCACCGGGCGGTAGTTGACGAAGTCCGAGGTTCGCTGCTCAACTTGCGCCATGAATGCCGAGCAGCGCCTGGTCACGCGCGGCCACATCGACTTCGGTCGGGTGTGGTCCGCGGCGTGTTGCGGCTGACCCGGCAGCGGGCCGCCTGACCGGCCCTGATCTCCTTCGGAGACCTCCCTCGGTTGCCCCGTCGCGGGCCGGGAAGCCGTCGCACCCGACGGATCGACAGGCGTGCGCTGCCGCCCCTCTCCTCCTCAGCTGACTCTCCGTCACACTCCGCTGTCCGACGGTTCCTCCCCGCCTCAGCCCGCGCCCCCGCACGCCCGTACGCCCCCGTGCCGGGGCCGGCCCCGGCGTGCCCGCGCCATCCAGGAAGGCCCGCACCATGCCCGTCGAGTTCCTCGGTATCGCCGCCACCGGCGACGGCTCGGAGACCACCCCCCGCACCACCGCGGCCTTCGACCGCGAGTACACCCTGCGCCTGGCCCGCGCCCATGAGGACCACGGCTGGGACCGGGTGCTGTTCGCCTACGGCGCCGGCGCGCCGGACCCGGCGCCGTCCGCCGCGTTCCTCGCCGCCAGGCTGGAGCGGCTGCAGATCCTGCTGGCGCACCGCCCCAACGTCTCGTACCCGACCTTCGCCGCGAAGACCTTCGCGACGCTCGACCGGATCAGCGACGGCCGGCTCACCGTGCACTTCATCACCGGCGGCAACGACCACGAGCAGCGGCGCGAGGGCGACTTCCTGACGAAGGACCAGCGCTACGCCCGCACCCGCGAGTACATCGGCATCGTCAAGAAGGCCTGGACCTCGCACGAGCCCTTCGACCACGAGGGCGAGCACTACCGGTTCAACGACTTCGTCTCGGACGTGTTCCCCGTCCAGCAGCCCAGGCCGAACGTCTCCTTCGGCGGGTCCTCCCCGGCCGCCTACGCGGCCGGCGGGGCCGAGGCGGACGTGTTCTGCCTGTGGGGCGAGCCGCTGGCCGCCACGGCCGAGCAGATCGAGCGGGTCCGGGAGGCCGCCGTGGCGGCCGGCCGGACCGACACCCCGCGGATCCAGGTCGCGTTCCGCCCGATCATCGCCCCGACCGAGGAGCTGGCCTGGGAGAAGGCGCACCGCACGGTCGACGCGATCAAGGCGCGGAAGGCCGGCGGCGACCTGGTCCGCCGCCGGCCCGCCGGCGGACCGGAGAACACCGGCTCGCAGCGCCTGATCGAGATCGCCGAGCGGGGCGAACGCTACGACCGCGCGCTGTGGACCCCGACCGCCGCGGCCACCGGCGGCGCCGGCAACTCCAACGCGCTGGTCGGCACGCCGGAGACGGTCGCCCAGGCCCTGCTGGACTACTACGACCTCGGCGTGGAGATCCTCTCCGCCCGGGGCTACGACCTGATCGGCGACGCCGTCGACTTCGGCCGGCACGTCATCCCGATCGTCCGCGAGGAGGTCGCCAGGCGGGACGCGGCCAAGGCCGCCCGGCTCGCCGCCGAGCACGGGGCGGCGCGGCGGCGGGACCGGCAGCAGCCGGTCGGGGTGCGGGCATGACCACCCCGCTGGTCGAGGTCAGACGGGTCCGGCTCGGCGACCCGCTGACCGAACCGCTGGTCCGCGAGCTCACCGAGGAGTACGTCACCCGGTACGGCCCGGGCGGCCGCCAGGAGATGTCCCGCTACTCCGCCGCCGAGTTCGCCCCGCCGCACGGCCTGCTGCTGCTCCTGCTGGCGGGCGGCGAGCCGGTGGCCGGTGGCGCGTACCGGCGCTACGACGAGTCCACCGCCGAGGTGAAGCGGATGTGGACGCACTCGGCGCACCGCCGCCGGGGGCTGGCCCGCCGGGTGCTGGCCGAGTTGGAGGCGGCCGCCGCGGCGGCCGGCTACCGGCGGATCCACCTCACCACCGGCCCGCGCCAGCCCGAGGCCAAGGGGCTCTACCTGGCCACCGGCTACACCCCGCTGTTCGACCCGGCGGCGGATCCGGCACCGGCCTTCGGCCCGCTGCCGTTCGAGAAGAACCTCACCGCACACCACTGAGAGGCACAGCCCCGTGAGACGCGCACTCCCCGCAGTCCTGGCCGCCGCCACCGCCGTGGTCCTGGCCGGCTGCAGCCCGGCCCCGGCGTCCTCCTCGCCCCGTGCTCCGGGAGCCTCCGCCGTCGCCGCGGCGAGCCAGGACGTGGTCGCGGCCGAGCAGAAGGTGGACTCGATCGCGGCGCTGCTGCCGGAGGAGGTCCGCACGGCGGGCACCCTCAGGCTCGGCGGCGCCGGCGGCGCGCCGCCGAGCGCGTTCTACCCGGACCCGGCCACCAGGAAGGCGGCGGGGATCGACGTGGACTTCGCGGACGCGGTGGCCAAGGTCCTCGGCATCACCATCCAGCGCGAGGAGGCGTCCTTCGAGACCATCCTCCCGGCGCTGGACAGCGGCAAGTACGACGTGGGCACCGGCAACTTCGGCGTCACCACCGCCCGGCTGAGGACCATCGACTTCGTCACCTACATCGACGACGGCCAGGGCTTCGCGGTGAAGAAGGACAACACCGCGATCCAGCCGGTCACCGACCTGGTCCAGCTCTGCGGCCTGACCATCGGCACCGGTGTCGGCACCACCTTCGAGACCACGCTCAACACCAGGAAGAACGTCTGCACCGACGCCGGGAGGAAGCCGTACGAGGTGCGGGCCTTCGCGGACAGCGGCGCGGTGCTGACCGGCCTCCAGCAGGGGCGGGTCGACGTGGTGATGTCCACCATCAACGGCCTGCGCTACCAGGCCGGCCAGGAGGCGTCCGGGACGAGGTTCCTGGGCGAGTTCCACCGGCTCGACGTCGGCTTCGCGTTCAAGAAGGGTTCGGCGCTGACCCCGGCCTTCCAGGCCGCCGTCAACCAGCTGATCAAGGACGGCACCTACACCAGGATCCTCCGGAAGTGGGGCACCGCCGACTCGGCGATCACCGAGTCGAGGATCAGCCCGCCCGAGCACCCGTGATCCCGTGTCAGCCCCCGCCGGCCGGCAGCCGGCCCCAACGGAGGAATCGGCCACCATGACCGTCACCACCACCGCCACACCGCCCACGGCCAGGTCCGACGCCCTGGCCGGCCTGAAGGTCGTCCCCGCCCGGCACCCCTGGCGCTGGCTCGCCGGCGCCGCCGCCGTCGTGCTGGTCGCCCAGTTCCTGCACGGGCTGGCCACCAACCCCGGCTGGGACTGGGAGACCTTCAACGCCTTCCTGACCACCGACAGCATCCTGCGGGCCGTCTGGACCACGCTCCAACTCACCTTCTACGGAACGGTCCTGGGCTTCGCGCTGGGTGCGGTCGTCGCCGCGCTGCGGCTCTCGCCCAGCCCGATCCTGCGGACCATCGCCTGGACGTACATCTGGGCCTTCCGGTCGATCCCGCTGATCGTCCAGCTGGTCTTCTGGTTCAACCTGTCCTATCTCTACAAGCGGCTCGGCGTCGGCATCCCGTTCGGCCCCACCGTCTGGCACTTCGAGACCATGGACGTGCTCGGGGCGCTGGGCGCCGCCGTCCTCGGGCTGGCGCTGCACCAGGCCGCGTACGCCGCCGAGATCATCCGGGCCGGCGTCATCTCGGTCGACGCCGGACAGCTGGAGGCCGCCGCCGCGCTCGGCATCCCGCGGCTGCGGCAGGCCTGGCGGATCATCCTGCCGCAGGCCATGCGCGGCATCCTGCCGAACGCCGCCAACGAGGTGATCTCGCTCTTCAAGGGCACCTCGATCGTCTACGTGATGGCGATCGGCGAGCTGTTCTACCAGGTGCAGGTGGTCTACGGCCGGACCGGCCGGGTGGTCCCGCTGCTGATGGTGGCGACCGCCTGGTACGTGCTGCTGACCACCCTGCTGTCGATCGGCCAGTACTACATCGAGCGGTACTTCGCCCGGGGCGCCGAGCGCACCCCGCCGCCGACCCCGTTCCGGCGCGCCCGCGCCTTCGTCCGCCAGATCCAGGAGAGCCGGCTCTCCGCACCCCCGGGAGGCCGTTCATGACCACGACCATGGTGGACGTCCGCGGCGTCCACAAGAGCTTCGGCCGGCTCGAGGTGCTGCGCGGGGTCGACCTGCAGGCCGAGGCCGGCTCGGTGACGGTGATCCTCGGGCCGTCCGGATCCGGGAAGTCCACCCTGCTGCGGGCCATCAACCACCTGGAGAAGCTCGACCGCGGCTATGTCGCGATCGACGGGGAGCTGATCGGCTACCGCCGCGCCGGCGACCGGCTGTACGAGCTCAAGGAGCGCGAGGTGCTGCGCCAGCGCACCCACCTCGGCTTCGTCTTCCAGAACTTCAACCTGTTCCCGCACCTCACCGTGCTGGAGAACCTGGTGGAGGCCCCGGTCAGCGCGCTCGGGGTGCCCAAGGCCGAGGCCCGGGCCCGGGCGCTCGACCTGCTCGCCCGGGTCGGCCTGGCCGACAAGGCGGACGCCTACCCGCGCCGGCTCTCCGGCGGCCAGCAGCAGCGGGTCGCGATCGCCCGGGCACTGGCGCTGGAACCCAAGGTGCTGCTGTTCGACGAGCCCACCTCGGCGCTCGACCCCGAACTGGTCGGCGAGGTGCTGGACGTCATCAAGGACCTGGCCCACAGCGGCACCACCATGATCGTGGTCACCCATGAGATCGGCTTCGCCCGCGAGGTGGCGGACACCGTGGTCTTCATGGACGGCGGGCTGGTGGTCGAACAGGGCCCGCCCGCCGAGGTCCTGGACGACCCCCAGCACGAGCGCACCCGCGCCTTCCTCTCCAAGGTCCTGTAACCACCCCTGCCCCGAACGGAGTTCCGCCATGTCCCTACCCCGTCGCGCCCTCGTCGTCGCCGCCGCCGCCCTGTCCGCCGCCCTGGTGCTCGGTGCCTGCGGCTCGTCCTCGGACGCCTCCGCCGACCTCGGCGGCACCAAGGGCAGCGTGGCGCCGAACGGAGTCACGGTGAACCTGACGGCCGACCAGAAGAGAGTCACCACCACCAAGGTGGACGCGATCGCCGCCCTCGTCCCCGAGGAGATCAGGAAGAGCGGCACCCTCCGGGTGGTCGACTCCCTGGGCACCGTGCCGCCCCTGGACTTCCACGCCACCGACGACCGGACCGTCATCGGCGCCGAACCGGACCTGGCGTACCTGATCGGCGACGTGCTCGGGCTCAAGGTCGAGCTCAACCCGGTCTCCTGGGAGAACGTCTTCGTCGGCCTGGACAGCGGCAAGTACGACGTCGGCATCACCAACATCACGGTGACCGAGGCCCGCAAGGAGAAGTACGACTTCGCCACCTACCGGCTGGACATCCTCGGGTTCGAGGCCCGGAAGGGCTCCGGCTGGAAGATCGCCGGGCCCGGGGACGTGGCGGGTCACACCATCGCCGTCGCCTCCGGCACCAACCAGGAGAAGCTGCTGATCGCCTGGAACGAGGCGAACGTCAAGGCCGGTCTGAAGCCGGTCGACATCAAGTACTTCCAGAACTCCTCCGACTACTACCTGGCGCTCTCCTCCGGCCGGATCGACGCCTACCTCGGCCCCAACCCGACCTCCGCCTTCCACGCGGCGCAGACCGGCGAGACCGAGGTGATCGGTACCTACTCCGGGGCGGGCGACCAGGTCCTGGGCAAGATCGCCGCCACCACGAAGAAGGACAACGGCCTGGTCAAGGCGTTGAACGAGGCCGTCAACGAGGTTGTCAGGAACGGCACCTACGGCCAGGTGCTGAAGCGCTGGGGCCTGGAGAACGAGGCCGTCCAGACCTCCGAGATCAACCCGCCCGGACTGCCCAGGACCGGCTGACGCCCGTCACACCGGCGCTTCGCCGGGGGCGGACCGGCCCGGGGCGTACGGGATGCGCTCCAGGACGCCGCCGGCGAAGACGTCGTAGAGCGGCAGGGTCTCCAGGTGCACGTAGCCGATGTGGCAGTCGCAGACCGGCAGCGGGCACGGGCGCGGCCGCAACTGCGCCCGGTAGGAGCCGTCGTAGAGGTTGCCGAGCGGCGGGCGCACGAAGTGGCAGCGGCGGACCGTGCCGTCCCCGTCGACCGAGACGACGGACTCGCCGGTGCGGCAGGGCCGCCCGCCGCTGGGGTGCGGGTCGCGGCTGTAGCCGAAGAGCGGGTCGAGGGCCGTCCACCCGGCGGCCTCGGGGTCGGTGTAGGTCCGGCCGTCGGCCGCGTTGATCCACAGGTAGACCTCGGGCGGCAGTTCGGCGCGCAGGCGCCGGGCCGGTGCCAGGTGCTCGGGCTCGCCGACCACGCCGACGCTGTACCTGGCGCCGAGCGCGGTCAGCTCCCGGCACCTGGCGAGGAAGCGCTCGTGGGTCACCTGGCCCGGGTGGTAGGTGATCCAGAACGCCAGGGTGTCCAGGTCGGCGTCGGCCAGCCAGTCGGTGCGGCAGCTGAAGTTGGTCTGGATCGCCACCCGCCGCACGTGCGGCAGCCGGCTCAGCTCCGCCAGGGCGCGCCGGTACCAGGAGCGGACCAGGCCCTCGCCCCACGGGGTGAACAGCAGCGAGAGGGTGTCGCCGCGCTGCCCGGCCGCCCAGGCGGCGAACCGCTCCAGGGCGGCCCGGTCGGCCCGCAGCTGGGCCGGGGTGTCCCGCCGCTTAGCGAACGGGCAGTAGGGGCAGTCGTAGTCGCAGGAGGCGAGCGGGCCGCGGTACAGGACGGTCAGGTCGAGCGGCTCCGGCGCCGCGGCGGCCTGGCCCGGCAGGCCCAGGAAGACCGTCATTTCGCCTCGTAGGCGGCCATCCGGGCGCGGACCTCGGCCGAGAACAGCAGCGGGCCGATCGCGTCGGAGTACGCCAGGCCCTCGGGGGTGAGCGCGAGGCGCGGGCCGGTCCGGTCGAGCCAGCCGCGGCTGTCCAGCTCGGCCAGCTCGACGGGGAAGTGCTCGGCCGGTCCGCCGCCGAACCGCGCGCGGTAGTCGGCGAGTTCGAGGCCGTCGGCCTGCAGCAGCGACTGGATCAGGTGTCGGCGACGGGCCTCGTCCCGGTTCATCGGGTGGCCGTGCTCGGCGTGCCCGAAGCCCTCGGTGGCCACGTAGTCGTCGATGATGCCGCGGACCTCGGTCGCGTTGACCGCGTAGTCGAAGGAGTAGTGCAGCCGGGAGGTGTACGAGCGGGCGCCGCAGCCGAGGCCGACCATGCCGTCGGTCTGGCAGGCGTACTCGCCGTCGCCCGCGGCGGGGGAGTCGAGCCGGCGGAACATCCGCATCGACACCTGCCGGTACCCGTTGGCCAGCAGGTGGTCGCGGCCGGCGCGGTAGAGGGCGAGGCGCTGGGCGTCCCAGCCTGCCCCGGACTCCTCGGCCGGGCGCCGGCCCAGGCCGGTCAGCGGCCGGACGTACAGCGGGTAGAGGTACAGCTCCTCCGGCCGCCAGGCCAGGGCCGCGTCGAGCGAGCGCAGCCAGCTGGCCCCGGTCTGGCCGTCGATGCCGTAGATCAGGTCGATGTTCAGCACCGGGAAGCCGGCCGCCCGGATCCGGCCGAGCGCGGCCTCCACGGCGGCCCGCTTCTGCGGGCGGACGGCCGAGCGGGCCTCCTCGTCCAGGAACGACTGGACGCCCAGACTGAGCCGGGTGGTGCCGCGCTCGGCGAGCACCGCCAGCCGGTCGGCCGTCGAGGTGTCGGGGGAGGCCTCCACGGAGAGCGGCACCGCGCGCAGGTCGACGCCCATCCGCCGCTCGGCGATGTCGCACAGCCGTTCCAGCTCGGCGGCGGTGAGATAGGTCGGGGTACCGCCGCCGAAGGCCGCCAGCGCGAACCGGGCGCCGCCGTCCAGGGCCTCCCGGACGGCGCCGGCCTGCCGCTCCAGCGCGTCCAGGTAGGCGGTGGTCAGGCCCTCGGGGCTGCCGATCCGGGTGAACAGGTTGCAGAAGCCGCAGCGCACCTCGCAGAACGGGATGTGCAGGTAGAGCGAGAGCGCGTGCTGCGGCTCGCCCGCCCACAGCTCGCGCAGGGCCGGGCGCTCGGGCAGCGGCCGGTAGGCGGTCTTGTGCGGGTACGCGTAGACGTACGACTGGTACGGCCGCGGGGGCTCGACGGCGGTGGTCATGCGGCGGGCCCTTCGGCGGCGGGGAGGGTGAAGTGGGCGTAGGGGACGGTCCAGACCACCTCGTGGCCGATCCGGTGGCCGGTGTACCCGTCCTCGCCGTACGCGGTGCCGTGGTCGGAGCAGACGATCGCGAAGCACGGGCGGCGGCGGCTCATCGCGGTGAACAGCCGGCCGATGTGCGCGTCCACGTACTCCAGCGCGGCGGCGTGGCTGGCCCGGGTGTCGCCGCTCTCGCGGGTGGCGCCGGGCAGGTGGAACCAGTTCGGCTGGTGCAGCGCGGAGACGTTGAGGAAGAGGAACAGCGGCTGCCCGTCCGGCTGCCGCGCGGCGACCTGCTCCGCCCGGGCCACCTGGGCCTCGAACGAGGTCGGCGAGGGCACGCCCATCTCCGGCGCCCAGTGGCTCTCCTGGAACAGGCCGGGCAGGACCGAGCCCAGCGGGCCCTGCTTGTTGAAGAAGCCGACCCCGCCGATACAGACCGTCCGGTACCCGGCGGCGGCCAGCGCGGACGGCAGGTCGGCGGTGTCGAAGACCCAGGTGCGCCGCTCGGTGGTCTCCGACCCGGCGAACCGGGCCGCGAACAGCCGGGGGTGCGGCCCGTCCGGGCTCGCCGGAGTGGGCAGGAAGCCGGCCAGGATCGCCTGGTGGGAGGCGTAGGTGAAGCTGCCGGGGGAGTGCCGGCGCTCCCAGCGGCCGCCGGGCAGGACGGCGGCCAGGTGCGGGATCCGCCCGGCGGCGGCGAGTTCCTCGGCCACGTCGAAGCGCAGTGTGTCGAGGGTGACCAGGAGCAGGTCGTGGCTGCCGACCACCTGGTGCATGTCGGGTATGTGAGCGGTCATCGCGGGGCTCCGGTCGGTGGTGCGGGGTGGTGCCGGTGGGCCGGCAGGGCGGCGATCTGGGCGCCGTAGGTGTCCAGGCCCTCGGCCGGCCCGCCGGGCAGGCCCGTCAGCCCGGGCAGCAGGTCGCCGAAGGCGTTCACCTCGCCGACCAGGCCGCGCCGCCAGCCGGCCACCGGCAGCAGGTCGACACCGACCATGGGGGAGCGGGGGAAGCAGGCCGCGGCCCGCTCGGCGGTCTCCAGCAGGCCGGGCCAGGCCGGGCCCGCCGCCGCGCGGACGAGTTCGGTGTCCCCCCGGGCGCCACCGAGGTGCAGGTTGGTCATCGGGTGGGTGCTGGTGCGCACCACGACGTGGGTCGCCCGGCCGGCGACCACCACCACCCGCAGGTCGGCGGACCGGCCCTGCTGGGACGCCTTGGGCACCCACTGCTCGACGTGCAGCCCGTCCGGCGCGAGCAGGTCGACCAGGGTCGCGACCTCCGACGGGGAGCGGTAGCGGCGCACCCGCAGCGAGTTGTACAGCCGCCCGTCCGCCAGCTCGACCGAGGTGGTGGCCAGGACCTGCCCGCGCGGGCCGAACTCCAGCGCCACCACCCCGGAGGCGGAGGAGCCGTGGGCGGGCTTGAGGAACACCCGGCGCAGCCCGGCCGTGGCCAGCCGTTCCGTCAACTCGGCCCAGCCGGACGGGCTCGGGCCCGGCAGGGCGCGCGGCACCGGCACCCCGGCGCCGTCCAGCAGCCGGTGCGCCCGGCGCTTGTCGAACATCACGGCGATCTCGGCCGGCTCCCCCAGCAGCCGGGCCCCCGGTGCCTCCCGGACCGCCCCGGCCAGCCGGTCGAGCGCGGCCGTCAGCCCGGCGTACCAGGCCGCGCCGCCCTCCACCCGGGTCGGTGCCCAGCCGGCGCCGAGCGCGGGGCCGCGCAGCAGCCGGTCGACCGTCCCGTCCTCGCCGGGGGACTCGATCCGCAGCAGCGTGCCGGGGGCGATCCGGTACGTGCCGCGCAGCGCGTCCTGCCAGGGCAGGACGGCCGGCTCGGGCAGCCCGGCGGCCCGGGCCGCAGCGGCGAACAGGGCGATCCGCCGGTGGCCCGGGTTGCCGAGGACCGTCAGCGCGGGCGCGGGCGCGGGCAGCGGGCCGGGAGCGGTGAGCGTCATGGGGTGCGGGGTCCGTTACGGTCGACGGACATGCGCTGCTCCTCGGTGCGGCGGGCGGAGTGAAGGAACTGTCTACCAGGCCCGGGCGACGACGCGGCGCCCGGGCGAGGCCTGCCGGCGGGTCACTCGGAGACCGCCACGTACCGCCACCGCTCGTCCGGCTTCCCGCCGCCGGAGAGGTCGATCTCCACACCGGGCAGGGCCTCGGTGAGCCGCTGCTGCATCTGCTCGGTGAGGTAGTGGTGGTGCAGGTCCAGCGTCCGCAGGTGGGTGAGCGGCTGGCCCTCCAGCAGGGCGCCGGCGCCCTCGTCGGTGAGCATCCCCATGGATAGGCCGAGGCGCTCCAGCCGGGCGACCACCGGTGCCTGAGCGACGGCGGCGGCGATCGCGTCCTGGGCGAGGCTGTCGAGCAGACCGAGCCGGCGCAGCGCGGGCAGCCGCGCCCCGTCCAGGATCGGGCCGAGGTCCTCGAGCGTGGCGTCCCCGCCGTACTGGTCGACCCCGAGCCAGAGCTCCAGCTCCTCCAGCGCGGGGAGGTCGCAGGCGCCGACGGCCCGGACCACCGAGCCGGGCAGACCGCCGGACTCGAACCGCAGCACCCGCAGCGCCGGGTGCCGGACGGGCTGCACCGTCAGGCCGCCGTTGCCGTCCCAGTCCTCGCTGGAGCCACGGACCACCAGCTCCTCCAACGCCGGGAACGCCGTCAGGAACGGCGTCACGTCGGACTGCTGGATCCAGGAGATCTCGCACTCCTCGAAGGTGACCTCGCCGAAGAACAGCGCCCGCAGCGCGGGCAGCCGCCCGGCGCTCTCCGTGATCAGGCGGACGGTGTCCTGCGCGGGCTCCTGCTCCTCCTGCCACCAGGAGCCGACCACGACCGCACGCACCCGGTCGGCGTCCACCGTGTCGAGGAACTGCTCCCAGCGCTGCCTGAAGGTCTCCTCGGACTCGTACTCGAGGCCGATCTTCCAGGCGACCGCGGCCGCGTCGGGCAGCTCCGCCTTCTCGTCCAGAGCGGGGACGAGGTCGAAGACCGGGAGGCCGTGGAAGTGCTCGATGTGCTGGGAGATGGCCATGCGCTGCTCCTGTGGCTGGGCGGGGTCGGACCTGTCTACCAGGCCCGGCCGACAGCCGCTCGACCGGGCGGGACCTACCGGCGGGTCACCTGGCGACGAAGCCGGGCCGAAGGCCGGCAGGCCCTCGAAAGCACCGGGGCGCGGGGCGGCCGCCGTGCGCCGCGTCGCGGGGAACGGGTTGTCAGACCGGCGCCCTAGCTTTCGGGGAGTGCATCCGACACCCCGTCGGAGCAACCGCGGGAGGCCTGATGTACCGCCAGGGTGACGTGCTGATCGTGCCGGTCGAGGAGAGCGCCGTGCCCTCCGTGGTGGCCGGGCTGCCGGCGCGGCCGCGCGATCCGCGGGGTCGGCTCGTGCTGGCCCTCGGTGAGGTGACCGGGCACGCGCACGCCGTGGTCGGCCCGGGTGAACTGCGCCGGGAGGCAGGTCCGTTCGGCACCGCGTGGCTGCGGCTGCCGGAGGGCGGCCGGGTGGTGCACGAGGAGCACGCGGTGATCGCGCTGCCCAAGGGCTGGTACCGGGTGGTGCGCCAGCGCGAGTACACCCCGGGCGCCGTCCGGGTCGTGGCGGACTGAGCAGCCGGTGACCGGCGATACGGAACGGAGAGATCCGATGGTGGTTCAGCAGCTGTCCTCGCCCCGCGAGGCGGTGGCCCGCTGGCGCGAGGTCGCGGCGGGCACCGGCCCCGCCGACCGGCCCGCGGTCGAGCGGGCGGTCCGCGCGGCCTACCGGGCGGCGGGCCTGGCCGAGCCCTCGGCCGTGCTGTGGTTCGGCTCGCCGCTGGAGGCGGCGCTCGCCGCGCTGGCGCTGCGCGGCACCGCGCCCGAGGGCCTGCCGCTCGGCCCGGCGGCGGCCGCGCCGGCCACGGCCGGCGTGCGGCCCGGCGGCGCGGTGAGTGTCCGGGAGGCGATCCGGACCCGCCCGTGGGAGGCCGCCCGGGAGCGGGTGCACGCCGACCTGGGCGCGTCCGGCTGGGCTGAGCTGTGGGCGCTGACCGGCGGCGAGCTGTGGCCGCAGACCCGCGCCCTGTCCGGCCGGATCCGGGACGCGGTGCTCGACCGGCTGGCGCCGGCCCCGACCGAGGACGACGAGCAGGAGGTCCGGGACCGGGCCCGCCCCGCCCGCGCCGCCGTCCGCCTCGCCCTGCTGGACGGCGTGCTCGGCCCGCACGACGCCCCCTGGCTGGCGGCCTTCGACGCCGTCGGCGCCCTCGGCGCGCTGGCGCCGCTGGCCGAGATCGCGGCGGGCGCCGGCTGGTGGTGGCCGTACGAGGGGGTGGCCCTGGTCTGCGAGCGCCCCACCGAGCTGCACCGCGACGAGGCCGGCCGCCTCGACCGGGCGGACGGCCCCGCCCTGGCCTACCCGGACGGCTTCGCGCTGCACGCCTGGCGCGGCATGCCGGTCCCGCCGGAGTTCCTCGACGGCCTGGCCGGCGTCACCCCGGAGCGGATCCGGGCCGAGGAGAACGCCGAGCTGCGCCGGGTGATGCTGGAGTACTACGGCTACGAGCGCTACCTGGCCGACTCCGGCGCCGAGCCGCTGCACCGGGACGAGACCGGGGTGCTGTGGCGGATCCAGCTGCCCGACGACGAGCCGGTGGTGATGGTCGAGGTGGTGAACTCCACCGCCGAGCCCGACGGCACCTTCCGCACCTACTGGCTGCGGGTGCCGCCGAGCACCCGTACCGCCCGGGCCGGGGTGGCCTGGACGTTCGGGGTGTCCGAGGCGGACTACCGGCCGCAGCGCGAAACCTGATCGGCGGCGGGTTGTCAAGGGTGCGGCCACCTGATTCGGCGCCCCACCGACCTGTACGGATTGATAGGAATTCGCCGAGAGCCACCCACTGGTTCGCAGGTCGAAGACGTTGATATACCTCGGACGCATAGGACGGGAGAGGTGTGCGGCCTCCCCGTCGAGATGCGACGAACCAGGTGGTGATGGGCAGTGAAGCTCCTCCGTGTGGGCCCCGCGGGCGCCGAGCGTCCGGTGGTGCTCGGCCGGGACGGCGCCGCGTACGACCTCTCCGGCCGTACCGCCGACATCGACGGCGCCTTCCTCTCCGGCCTGGACCGGGCCGGGCTGGACGCGGCCGTGGAGGCCGGCGAGCTGCCGCGGACGGACATCGGGGGGCAGCGGATCGGCGCCCCGGTGGCCCGGCCCGGCAAGGTGGTCGGCATCGGTCTGAACTACCGGGACCACGCCGCCGAGGCGGGCGCCCAGCTCCCCGAGGAGCCGGTGGTCTTCCTCAAACCGAGCAACACCGTGGTCGGCCCCGAGGACGAGGTCCTGGTGCCGCGCGGCAGCGAGAAGACCGACTACGAGGTGGAGCTGGCCGTGGTGATCGGCCGCACCGCCCGGTACCTGGAGAGCCACCGGGCGGCCGCCGAGGTGATCGCCGGCTACGCGGCGGTCAACGACGTGACCGAGCGGGCGTTCCAGTTCGAGCGCGGCGGCCAGTGGGACAAGGGCAAGTCGGCCGAGACCTTCACCCCGCTGGGCCCCTGGCTGGTCACCCCGGACGAGGTCGGCGACCCGCAGGCGCTCGGGCTCAGGCTCTGGGTGAACGGGCGGCTCCGGCAGGACGGCACCACCGCCGAGATGGTGTTCCCGGTGCTGGAGATCGTCCGCTACCTGTCGCAGTTCATGGTGCTCGAACCGGGCGACGTGATCATCACCGGCACCCCGGCCGGCGTGACGCTGGGCCACCCCGGTACGCCGTTCCTGCGCCCGGCCGACGTGGTCGAGCTGGAGGTCGACGGCCTCGGACGGCAGCGGCAGGTGCTCGCAAAGGCCTGACCGGCCCGCTCAGCGGCCGGCCCGCCCGCGCGGACCTGCCGCGACCCGGCCCTGGCACGGGGTCGGGCCGCCGCCGCCGCGGAGCGCCTCAGGGTGCGCGCAGGCCCCGCAGCCGCGCGATCAGCGCATCCGCCGACCCGCCCGGCGGCTCCAGCTCCAGCAGCCCGGCCAGCATCCGGGCCGTCTGCGGATCGTGTCCCGCGGTGGCCGCGCTCATCGCCACGAACTGGTCGACCAGCCAGTCCCGGAGGGAGTCTGGAGGGATCTGGCGCCCCTCGTCCAGCCAGCTCAGCGCCGAGGCCTCCACCACCGAGATCCACGACCGGACCAGCAGGGTCACCCTCGGCCCGGCGTCCCGCACCCCGAGGTGGCGCAGCGTGCGCCTGAGCGCCGCCCGGCGCACGTCGTCGACGATCGCCGAGGTCCGTGCCGTCTCCACCACCGAGCCGCCGCGCAGCAGCGCGCCGTAGCCGGCGTCGTGGTCGGCGACGAAGTCGAAGTACCGGTCCAGCACCGCCGCCAGCTGCTCGGTCGGGGCGCCCCGGGGCGGTACCCGGAACCGGCTGGTCAGCTCCTCGGCCGCGGTGCGCAGCGCGGCCTCGTACAGCTGCTGCTTGCCGCCCGCGAAGTACCGGTAGACCAGGGGCCGGGAGGCTCCGGCGGCCTCGGCCACGTCGTCCAGGCTGACCTCCTCCGGCGGGCGCGAGCCGAACAGCTCCAGTGCGACGGCGATCAGCTGCTCCCGGCGCTGCTGCACGGGCAGCCGGCGGTACCCGGACCGCCGCGGCCGCTCCCCCGCCGAGCCGGCGGCGGGGGCCGCGGAGTCGGCGGAGTGGACGGGGTTCGGGGAGCCGGCCGGAGAGGTGGGAGGTGCTGAGGGCGCTGCCATGCCGGTCAGCGTAGTGCTCCGGGGTCCGTTCCGGAGGGGGCGGGAGCGGGTGATCAGGACCCGCCCGGCCCGGCGGGTCGCCGGTCGGCGGCGCCGCCCACCGCCGCATCATGTGACAGGGCGTCAGGCGGTGGTGGGCGGAGGAGCGGCGGTATGCGGCGGAGGTCCGGGTGGCACCGGGGGACCCGCCCGTCCGGCCGTGCCCGTGCCGTGCGCGTGTGGGCCGGGCGGGCCCTGCGCGCGGTGTGGCGGTGGATCCGTGCGGCGCCGGGGACGTACGTCTGGCTGCTGCTGCTCGCGATCACCAGCCTGATCGTCACCAGGATGGAGCCGAGCAGCCTGGACTGGTTCCTCGCCAGGCGCAGCACCAATCTCGAGCAGCTCCGCAGCCGTCCGATCCATGCCCTGGTGGCCAGTGCGCTCTGGACCGAACAGGCCGACTTCCTCTTCTACTTCGTGGTCTTCCACCTCTTCCACGTCCCGGCCGAGCGGTGGTTGGGCACCGCCCGCTGGCTCACCGTCGCGCTCACCGCGCACGTACTGGCCACCCTGATCTCGGAGGGCGTGGTCGCCGTGGGCGTCGGCACCGGGCGGCTGCCGGCGAGCATGGCGGACACCGTGGACGTCGGGGTGTCCTACGCCCTGGCCGGCGTGGAGGGGGTGCTCACCTACCGCTTCGCCGGTCGCTGGCGGCTGCTGTACGGCGGCGCCCTGATCGTGTTCTACCTGGTGCCGTTGGTCAGGTCGCACACGTTCACCGACATCGGGCACTTCTGCTCGGTGCTGATCGGTCTGTGCTTCCACCCGTTCACCGTCGGCCGTCCCACCTGGGATCCGGTCCGGGCCTGGCGCTCCTGGCGGCGCCGCCGGCGGACGCCGCCCGGCCCCGCACCGGCCGACGGGCGGTGACCGGACCGGCCGTCAGCCCGCCACCGGAGGAGGCGTTCCCCGCGAACCGTGGGTCGGGAAGGTCTTGAAATTGCGACCGGCTACGAAAAGATGGCCGGATGGCTGATGAACTGATCACCTCAAACGAAGACGGCCCCACCCCGCGCCGTATCGCCGACGCCTATGTGCACGCCCTCGCCGATCTCGATCCGCTGACCGCGATCTACCTCGGGCTGAATCTGGAGGACGACCGGCTCCCCGACCTCTCCCCGGCCGGCAGCGACGCGCTCGCCGACCTCTCCCGCCGCACCCTGGCCGACCTCGACGCCGCGGAGGCCACCGGCGGCCTCGACGACGCCGAGCTGCGCTGCGCCCGGCTGCTGCGCGAGCGGCTGACCGCCGAGCTCGCCGTGCACGAGGCCGGCGAGCACCTGCGCTCGCTGCGCAACCTGGGCTCGCCGGTGCACAACGTCCGCGAGGCCTTCACCCTGATGCCCTCCGGGACGGAGCAGGAGTGGCGGATCATCGGCCGCCGGCTGGCCCGGGTGCCGCTCGCGGTGCGGCAGTACCGGGAGAGCCTGGCCGCGGGCGTCGAGCGCGGCCTGCTCTCCGGCCCGCGCCAGATCACCACGGTGATCGGCCAGATCGACGAGTGGGTGGCCGGTGACGTCCCCGGCGGATGGTTCGGCACCTTCGTCAAGGACGCGCCGGAGCAGCTGGGCGAGGAGCTGTCCGCCGCGGCCGTCGAGGCCACGGCCGCGCTGGCCGAGTTCCGCGGGTGGCTCAGCGAGGTCTACGCGCCGGCCGCCGCCGGTACGCCCGACCAGGTCGGCCGCGAGCGCTACGCCCGCTGGGTCCGCTACTGGACCGGGGCCGACCTGGACCTGGACGAGGCGTACCGGTGGGCCTGGGGCCAGTTCCACGACCTGGCGGCGCAGATGCGGGTGGAGGCCGAGAAGGTCCGCCCGGGTGCCACGCCGATGGTAGCCATGAAGTGGCTGGAGACGGACGGCCCGGCGATCAAGGGCGCCGAGGCCGCCCGCGAGTACCTGCAGGGCCTGATGGACCAGGCGATCAACGACCTCCAGGGCACCCACTTCGACCTGGCCGACCCGCTGGTCAAGGTCGAGTCGCGGCTGGCCCCGGCCGGCAGTGCCGCCGCGCCGTACTACACCGGCCCCTCGCTGGACTTCTCCCGCCCCGGCCGGACCTGGCTGCCGACCCTCGGCCGGGACTCCTTCCCGGTCTGGGACCTGGTCTCCACCTGGTACCACGAGGGCGTCCCCGGCCACCACCTGCAGATCGCGCAGTGGACGTACGTCGCCGACCGGCTCTCCACCTACCAGGTCACCCTGGGCGGTGTCAGCGCCAATCTGGAGGGCTGGGCGCTGTACGCCGAGCGCCTGATGGACGAGCTCGGCTACCTGACCGACCCCGGTCACCGGCTCGGCTACCTCAACGCCCAGATGATGCGGGCGCTGCGGGTCATCGTCGACATCGGCATGCACGTCGGCCTCGACTTCCCGGCCGACTCCCCGTTCAAGCCCGGCGAGCCGGTCCTGCCGGACGACGCCCGGGAGTTCTTCGGCCTGTACTGCGGCCTGTCCACGGACTTCCTGGACAGCGAGCTGATCCGCTACCTCGGCCTGCCCGGCCAGGCGATCGGCTACAAGCTCGGCGAGCGGGCCTGGCTCCAGGGCCGGGCGAACGCCCGGGCCGCGGCCGAGGCGCGCGGCGAGGAGTTCGACCTCAAGGCCTGGCACATGGCCGCGCTCTCGCAGGGCTCGCTCGGCCTGGACGACCTGGTCGCGGAGCTCAGCGCGCTCTGACGCAGCCGACGGGCCGCCCCGGCACCCCGGTGCCGCCGGGGCGGCCCGTCGCTTCCCGGCCGTCGCGCTTCCCGGGCCGTCGCCGGGCAGGTCCCAGGACCGGCCGGGGCAGGACCCAGGACCGGCCGGGGCAGGACCCAGGACCGGCCGGGGCAGGACCCAGGACCGGCCGGGACGGGACTAGGACTATGGTCCCAAAAATAGACATTCTCTATCAAATCCACATCAATAACCTTGCCCATCGCCGCCCCGAGAGCTTCCCTGGTAAAGAGCGCTGCGCGCGCCCAAGCCCAGTTCCCTCCGGAAGGCGGCCCACGGTGTCCTCTCAGCCCACCCCAGACGTCCAAGCGGTTGATCCACGCCGCTGGTGGGCGCTGGCAGTGATCGCGATCGCCCAGCTGATGATCGTCCTCGACGCGACCATCGTGAACATCGCGCTGCCGTCGGCGCAGAAGGACCTGGGCATATCCGACGGCAACCGCCAATGGGTGATCACCGCCTACACGCTCGCCTTCGGCGGCCTGCTGCTCCTCGGCGGCCGGATCGGCGACCTCTTCGGCCGTAAACGGACCTTCATCATCGGTCTGCTCGGCTTCGCCGCGGCCTCCGCGCTCGGCGGCTTCGCCGCCGGCCCGATGATGCTCTTCGCGGCCCGCGCCCTCCAGGGCGCCTTCGGAGCCCTGCTCGCGCCCTCGGCCCTGGGCCTGCTCTCCAACACCTTCACCCAGCCCCGTGAGCGCGCGACGGCCTTCGGCATCTTCGGCGCGATCGCCGGCGCCGGCGCGGGCATCGGCCTGATCTTGGGCGGCCTGCTCACCGAGTACTTCGACTGGCGCTGGTGCCTGTTCGTCAACGTCCCCGTCTCGATCGCGGCCGCGCTCGGCGCCTACTACATGCTCGCGCGCGACCACATCGACCGCAGTCACCGGGTCAAGCTCGACCTGCCGGGCGCCTTCCTGGGCTGCGGCGGCCTGCTGGCCATCGTCTTCGGCACCTCGGAGGCGGAGTCCCGCGGCTGGAGCGACTGGCTGGTGCTGACCTGCCTGCTGGGCGGTGTCGCCCTGCTGGCGGTCTTCGCCCTGGTCGAGCGGCGCACCCCGCACGCCCTGCTGCCGACGCACATCGTCGCCGACCGCAACCGCGGCGGTGCGGCGCTGTCGGTCGGCCTGGCCGTGGTCGGGATGTTCGGCCTGTTCCTCTTCCTGACGTACTACCTGCAGGCGGTGAAGCACTTCTCGCCGGTGATGGCGGGCGTCGCCTTCCTCCCGATGATCGGCGCGATCATCCTCAGCTCGACCGGCATCGCGGCCCGGCTGATGACCCGGGTCCCGTCCCGCAACCTGATCGTCCCCGGTCTGCTGCTGGCCGCGGGCGGCATGGCCTGGCTGACCCAGATGAAGGTCGACAGTCCGTACGGCACCATGGTGCTGCCCGCCGAGATTCTGCTCGGCCTCGGCATGGGCCTGGTGTTCATGCCGTCGATGAGCCTGGCCACCCTCGGGGTCGCGCCCGGCGAGGTCGGTGCGGCCTCCGCCACCATCAACTCGTCCCAGCAGGTCGGCGGTTCGATCGGTATCGCGCTGCTGAACACCATCGCGGCGAGCGTCACCACCACGTACCTGCTCTCCCGCGACGCGGCCGATCCACTGGTCCAGGCCCAGGGCGCGGTGCACGGCTACGCCGTCGCCACGGCGGTGGCGGTGGGAATCCTGCTGGCCGCGGCGGTGATCGCGTTCCTGCTGATCGACCACCGGCCGGCCCCCGGCGAAGCCGCCGGCCAGGACGCCGAGTCCACGGCGCACGCACTCGCCTGACAGGACCGGTCTCCCGCCGTCCTGCTCGCGCGTCGCTCCTGCTCCCGTGACGAGCCCCGCCCGGATCGCGCCCCGGGCGGGGCGCTACGGTGATCAACCGTGATCGGCGCGGCCCCGCCGATTCTCACGAGTCTCCCAGGGGCGAATCACCCTTCTCCCAGCCCGGCAGCCCATATTTTGAATGTACGCGCCGCACCGGCCGTGACATGCGAGAACCGACAGCGCCGACGCGCGCACCGGGCAGGAGTTGAGAGAGCTGATGGTCCGTCAGGGCAAGGGGCGCCGGCGAATGAACCGGCCGGTCGCCGTGACCGCGGCGCTCGCCGTGGGCCTCGCCGGGGCGATAGCGGGCGCAGGCACGCTGGCCGCCAGGGCGACCGCCTCCGGCCGGCACCAGGACGCGTCCGCCGCGGTCTCCTCCTCCGAGCCGCCCACGGCCTCGCCCTCGCAGACGGCCTCCCCCTCGGGCGAGGTGTCCGACGCCGGCTCGGACCAGCCCCCGCGGTCCGTCACCGTCCCGACCGCAGGCTCCGACCACAGCGGGGAGAAGGCCACCCTCTACCGCGGTGACGGCAGCACCGACACCGCGCAGACCGGAGCGGAGACCGACCGGGTCGGCGCCCTCTTCGTCGGCTCGATCTCCGCCGGCCACCACTCCTGCACGGCGAGCGTCATCCACAGCGAGACCAAGGACCTGCTCCTCACCGCCGCCCACTGCGTCTCCGGCGCGAGCGGCCTGCGCTTCGTCCCCGGCTACCGCGACGGCAAGGCCCCGCACGGCAGTTGGCAGGTGGTCAAGGTGTTCACCACCGCGGGCTGGGACGAGGACGGGGACGCGGACGAGGACTACGCCGTCCTCCAGGTCGCGCCCCTCAACGGGCGGGAGATCGAGGACGTGGTCGGCGGCAACCTCCTCGGACTCGACGCCTCGGCCACCGCCCGGGTCCGGCTGTACGGCTACCCCGACGGGTCCGAGGCGCCGGTCCTGTGCGCCAACGCCACCATCCGTCAGAGCGCCCACCAGCGCCGCATCGACTGCCCTGCGTTCCCCGGCGGCACCAGCGGCGGCCCCTGGATCGACGCCGCCGACGGCCGGGTGATCGGCGTCATCGGCGGCTACCAGCAGGGCGGCGACACCGACGACACCTCGTACAGCGCCACCTTCGACAAGACCGTCGACGAGCTCTACCGCAGGGCCGTCACCGCCGCCACCCCGTCGCCGGCCACCACCCCGCCGGGGTGACCCGGCCAGGCTGACGCCGCGGGGCCGCTCAGGCGTCGAAGTCGTACTCCAGGACGTACGACGCGGCGTCCAGCACCATCTCGTTGACCTCGACGGCCCGACCGTCCGCGGCGAACGCCGTCCGGCAGACGAGGATCACCGGCGTCCCCGCCGTCAGCTCCAGCCGGCTCAGCTCGTCCTCGTCGGGCATCCGGGAACGGATCTCCTCACGGAAGCGGACGGGCTCCGCCCCGATCTCGGCGAGCCGCGCGTAGGTGCCGACCGGCCCGGAGTCCTCCCGGGTCACGGCGGTCCCCTCGACCAGGGCCGCCGACAGGTACGACGTGGACAGCAGCACCGGCCTCCCGTCGAGCACGAACCGCCGCCGTCGAACGCACACCGGGTCTCCCGGCTCCACGCCCAGCACCCCGGCGACCTGTTCGGGAGCACCTTCCTGGGCAACGGCCACCTGGTCGACCTCCAGCGACCGGTCGCCGAGATCCGCCGACCAGATCGACCGGCCCGACCCCCATCGCTGCTGCGCCAGCCGCTGGACGCCGTGGCGGCGCAGCGGGCGAAAGTCCCGGACGAAGACCCCGGCACCCTTGCGGGCCTCGGCGATGCCCTCGGTCTGCAGGACACCCAGGGCCTGACGGGCGGTCATGCGCGCGACCCCGTACGTCTCCATCAGATCGTTCTCGCCCGGCAACCGGTCGCCCGCCCGGTACTGCCCCGAGTCGACGGCGGCCCTGAGCGCGTCGGCGATCCGCCGGTACTTGGGCTGCTTCTCGCCGCTGCCGCTGGGCATGATCTGCCTCCTTCGTCTCAGCATCCTAGGGGCGGGTGGCCGTCGGTCCGGGCGGCACAGCTTGACATCTCTAGAGATGCCAAGTTCTCTAGAGATGTTACCGCTCCTTGCGGAGCCCTGCTCCGCCAGCATCGGAGGGCCTATGGCCGAGCCGTTGGGACGCCCGGACGTCATCCCGTACATCGCCGCGTGGAGCACCGAGCACTTCGTCCACCCCGACGTCGTCCTTCGTCCCGGGGTCGGCATCGCCTACCGGGACGAGAACCCGTACGACCGTGATCCGGAGGGCGTGCTCTGGGCACGTATGACGCTCGGCCGCGGGAGGGGGCGGCCCGAGTTCGGCCGGATCCACTCCGGCCGTCAACGCCGGGCGATGCGCAGGCTGTTGTGTCAGATCTGCGGCGGTCCGGCGGACCGCGACAGGAACGGGGTCCTCTGGCTGCTCAAGGACGACCGCGACGACTGGCCGGACTGGCCCGAAGGGCTCGCCGCCACGCACCCGCCCGTCAGCCGTCCGTGCGCCCGCGTCGCCGTCCGGCTCTGCCCCCACCTGCGCGGCGGCGCCACCCTCGTGAGGGTGAAGGACCACCGCGAATGCGGGGTGTACGGCACGCTCTACCGGCCGGGCCCTCCACGCCCGCGGCCCGTCCTCGACGTGGTCGTGGCATCGCACGAGCGCCGGGCCCGGCTGGTCCTTGCCGCACAGATGCTCAGAGTCCTCCGGGACCGCACGCTCGTCGACCTCGACGACACCCTGGAATCGGCATCCTGAGAGCAGTGCGGTCGGTGCGACCGGCGGGGCTCCGACCTCTGCGGCGGCGGCGAAGCCGACCAGCAGCATCAGCGCGGCGGGGTCACCGGACTCGCTTTGCGCCGCACCCGATCGCCGAGGACCGCGCCGGCCCGGGACATGACGAAGGCCCAGATCAGCGGCGACCATCCGCTGAGCTGGGCCTCAATCTCGCACTTCTTGCGAAGTGCCCCCGGCAGGATTCGAACCTGCGCACCCGCCTCCGGAGGGCGGTGCTCTATCCCCTGAGCTACGGGGGCCTGCTGTGTGCCGCGGTGTTCTTGCGACGTGGAGAACATTACCAGGCTCCCAGCGTGCTCTGTGCACGGGTTTCCACGGAGGGTCGCGAGGGCGCGCGCGGGGGAGCGTGCGGGCGGCCGGCGAGGCGGTGGGGGTCGGGGAAGTGGGCAAAGCCCGGACGGGGCGGTGGGAGCGCGGCTACCCTCGGTGATGTGCCGGGAGCGTCGGGGCGGGTCCTCGTGGTGGACGACAGCGAGGTGATCCGCCAGCTGATCAGAGTCAACCTGGAGCTGGAGGGCTTCGAGGTGGTGACGGCTGCCGACGGCGCGGAGTGCCTGGAGGTGGTGCGCCGGGTCGCGCCGGACGTGGTGACGCTGGATGTGATGATGCCCCGGCTGGACGGCCTGCGGACGGCGGCCCGGTTGCGGGCGACCCCGCAGACGCGGCGGCTGCCGATCGCGATCATCAGCGCCTGTACACCCGCCGATCTGCGTCGCGGGGAGGCGGTCGGGGTGGACGGCTATCTCGCCAAGCCCTTCGACCCGGCGGATCTGCTGGCGCTGGTCTGCCGGCTCAGGGCGCTCGGGGCGGCCGGTCGGGCCGGTGGCTTCGCGTACGGATTCGGTGCCGCCGCGCCCGCTCGGGAGGATTCTGCTCTCGGCGAACATGGGGCCCTGGGTGAGAGTTACCCCTGATACCCGACGTCTCAACCGGCAAACCGGGTGGCGGGCCCCTCCCCTCTCTCGCCTACCCTTGGCGTCGTGACACCCGCAGAGCTTTCCCAGGCAGTCCTGGCCGCTGTGAGCGCCGTCGTAGAGGCAGGCGACCTGACCGTCGCCGTGCCCGAGCACGTGACGGTCGAGCGACCCAAGAACAGGGACCACGGCGACTACGCCACCAATGTGGCCCTCCAGCTCGCGAAGCCGGCCGGTCGGCCGCCGCGAGCCGTTGCCGAGCTGGTGGCCGCCCGCCTGCGCGAGCTGCCCGGGGTCGCCAAGGTCGACATCGCCGGTCCGGGCTTCATGAACATCACCCTGGACGCCGCGACCCAGGGCGAGCTGGCCCGCAAGATCGTCGAGGCCGGTGAGGCCTACGGCCGCAACGAGGCGCTCAAGGGCCTGAAGATCAACCTGGAGTTCGTGTCGGCCAACCCGACCGGCCCGATCCACATCGGCGGCGTCCGCTGGGCGGCCGTCGGCGACTCGCTGGCCCGGGTGCTCAAGGCGACCGGCGCCGAGGTCACCACCGAGTACTACCTGAACGACGCCGGCGTGCAGATCACCAAGTTCGCCGCCTCGCTGCAGGCCGTCGCCAACGGTCGGCCGGCCCCCGAGGGCGGCTACGTCGGCGAGTACATCGTCGACATCGCCAAGGCGATCACCGACGGCGTCCCCGGCATTCTCGACCTGCCGGAGGACGAGCAGCTGCAGGCCTTCCGGACCAAGGGCCTGGAGCTCATGGTCGGCGAGATCCAGCGCTCGATGGAGGAGTTCGGCACCCACTTCGACGTCTGGTTCTCGGAGAAGTCGCTGCACGAGTCGGGCGCGGTCGAGAAGGCCATCGAGCGGCTGCGCGAGCAGGGCCACGTCTTCGACCAGGACGGCGCGATCTGGCTGCGCACCACCGACTTCGGTGACGACAAGGACCGCGTCCTGATCAAGGCCGACGGCGAGACCACCTACTTCGCCGCCGACGCCGCGTACTACCTGAGCAAGCGGGACCGGGGCAGCGAGGTCTCGGTCTACATGCTCGGCGCGGACCACCACGGCTACGTCAACCGCCTCAAGGCCATCGCGGCCTGCGCGGGCGACGACATGGACCGCAACATCGAGGTGAAGATCGGCCAGTTCGTGAAGATGATTCGCGACGGCGAAGAGGTCCGGATGTCCAAGCGGGCCGGCAACATCATCACCATCGACGACGTGGTCGAGTGGATCGGCGTGGACGCGGCCCGGTACACCCTGGTGCGCTCGCCCACCGACTCCACCATCACGCTCGACATCAACGTGCTGACCAGCCAGACCAACGAGAACCCGGTCTTCTACGTCCAGTACGCGCACACCCGGATGTGCGGTGTCCAGCGCAAGGCGAACGACCTCGGCATCACCAAGGCCGCGGACTTCAGGCCGGAGCTGCTCGCCACCGAGTGGGAGTCCACGCTGCTCGGCCAGCTCGGCGAGTTCCCCCGGGTGCTGGCGTCGGCCGGTGAGCTCCGCGAGCCGCACCGGGTCGCCCGCTACCTGGAGGACGTCGCCCGCGACTACCACCGGTTCTACGACCACTGCCAGATCCTGCCGAAGGGCGACGAGGAGGTCACCGACCTCACGCACGCCCGCCTCTGGCTGGCCGACGCGACGCGAACGGTCATCGCCAACGGCCTCACGCTGCTCGGCGTATCCGCCCCCGAGCGGATGTAGCGGGCGGCAACTCCCGGCGTCAACGGGGGCGGTGACGGTCCGTCAGGACGGTCGCCGCCCCTCGGCGCAATCAGCACGAGCAGCGCAGCGAACCCCACCAGGAAGAGGCCCCGATGAGCCGTTCCGCCCACCCCGCCGGCCCGCGCCACGGTGATGTGCTGACCGAGGGCCACTACCAGGCCCCGCCGAGCGACCTCAACGCGCTGGACCCGAAGGTCTGGTCCGCGACCGTCGCGCGTGGCGAGTCCGGCGCGGTCACCGTCGGTGGCCTCGACGTGCGGGCGCTCGCGGCCGAGTTCGGCACCCCGGCGTACATCCTGGACGAGGCGGACTTCCGGGCCCGGGCCCGTGCCTGGCGGGACGCCTTCGGCCCCGGTGCGGACGTGTACTACGCGGGCAAGGCCTTCCTCTCCAAGGCGGTGGTCCGCTGGCTGCACGAGGAGGGCCTCAACCTGGACGTGTGCAGCGCCGGCGAGCTGGCGGTGGCGCTGGCGGCGGGGATGCCGGGGGAGCGGATCGCGCTGCACGGCAACAACAAGTCGGCGGCCGAGCTGGAGCAGGCGGTCAAGGCGGGGGTCGGGCACATCGTGCTGGACTCGTACCAGGAGATCGAGCTGCTGGCCGCGATCGCCGAGAATCAGGGCGTCCGGCAGCCGGTGCTGATCCGGGTGACGGTCGGGGTCGAGGCACACACCCACGAGTTCATCGCGACCGCGCACGAGGACCAGAAGTTCGGCCTCTCGCTCACCGGCGGAGCCGCCCGCGAGGCGGTCCGCCGGGTGCTGGCGCAGGGGAGCCTGGAGCTGCGCGGCATCCACTCCCACATCGGTTCCCAGATCTTCGACACCGCGGGCTTCGAGGTGGCCGCCCACCGGGTGGTCGGCCTGCTCGCCGAGATCCGGGACGAGCACGGCGTGGAGCTCCCCGAGATCGACCTCGGCGGCGGCCTGGGCATCGCGTACACCAGCGAGGACGACCCGAGTGAGCCGGCCGGGATCGCCGCCGCCCTGGCCGCGATCGTCGAGCGCGAGTGCGCCGGGGCGGGGCTGGCCGTGCCGCGGCTGTCGGTGGAGCCGGGCCGCGCGATCGTCGGCCCGACCGCGTTCACGCTGTACGAGGTGGGCACGGTGAAGCCGCTGGAGGGCCTGCGCACGTACGTCAGCGTGGACGGCGGGATGTCGGACAACATCCGCACCGCCCTGTACGACGCCGAGTACTCGGTGGCGCTGGTCTCCCGGACCAGCGAGGCCGGCCCGATGCTGTCCCGCGTGGTGGGCAAGCACTGCGAGTCGGGCGACATCGTGGTCCGGGACGCCTTCCTGCCGGCCGACCTCGGGCCCGGCGACCTGGTCGCGGTGCCGGCCACGGGCGCGTACTGCCGCTCGATGGCGAGCAACTACAACCACGCCCTCAAGCCTCCCGTGGTGGCCGTCCTGGACGGACGGGCCCGGGCGATCGTCCGGCGCGAGACGGAGGAGGATCTCCTGCGCCTCGATATCGGATGACGAAATCCTCGTCTCAAATCATGGAACGACCGTAGTTCTGTGCGGAATGTCCCCGAGACTGGTAGAGACCGAATACCGATGGGCGCCGACCGAGCCCCGTCGGAGACCGAGAATGCAGAGCGGAGTCGGATGATGCGTACGCGCCCGCTGAAGGTGGCGTTGCTGGGCTGTGGTGTGGTGGGCTCCGAGGTGGCGCGCATCATGACGACGACGGCCGACGACCTCGCCGCGCGGATCGGCGCGCCCGTGGAGCTCGTGGGCATCGCCGTCCGCCGGACCGGCCGGGCCCGCCCGGGCGTGCCGGAGCACCTGCTCACCACCGATGCCGAGGCCCTGGTCACCCGGGGTGACATCGACGTGGTGATCGAGGTGGTGGGCGGCATCGAGCCGTCCAAGCACCTCATCCTCTCGGCCATCGGCAAGGGCGCCTCGGTGGTGTCCGCCAACAAGGCGCTGCTCGCCAAGGACGGCGCCGAACTGCACGAGGCGGCCGCCAAGGCCGGCGTGGACCTCTACTACGAGGCCGCCGTGGCCGGTGCCATCCCGTTGATCCGCCCGCTGCGCGAGTCGCTCGCCGGTGACAAGGTCAACCGGGTGCTGGGCATCGTCAACGGCACCACCAACTTCATCCTCGACAAGATGGACACCACCGGCGCCGGGTACTCCGAGGCGCTGGAGGAGGCCACCGCGCTGGGCTACGCCGAGGCGGACCCGACGGCCGACGTCGAGGGCTTCGACGCCGCCGCGAAGGCGGCGATCCTGGCCGGTATCGCCTTCCACACCAAGGTCACCGCCGCGGACGTCTACCGCGAGGGCCTGACCGAGGTCACCGCCGCCGACATCGCCTCGGCGAAGCAGATGGGCTGCGTGGTGAAACTGCTGGCGATCTGCGAGCGGGCCGCCGACGGTGAGTCCGTGACCGCCCGGGTGCACCCCGCGATGATCCCGCTCAGCCACCCGCTGGCCTCGGTCCGCGAGGCGTACAACGCGGTGTTCGTGGAGGCCGAGGCGGCCGGCCGGCTGATGTTCTACGGCCCGGGCGCCGGCGGTGCGCCGACCGCGTCCGCCGTCCTCGGCGACCTGGTCGCGGTCTGCCGCAACCGGCTGAACGGCGCCACCGGCCCGGGCGACTCGGTGTACACCCGGCTGCCGGCCAAGCCGATGGACGAGGTCGTCACCCGGTACCACGTCAGCCTGGACGTGGACGACCGCGCGGGCGTACTCGCCCAGGTGGCGTCCACCTTCGCCGAGCACGGGGTGTCCATCGACACCGTCCGCCAACAGGGCCGCGACGGCGACGCCTCGCTCGTGGTGGTCACCCACCGCGCCACCGACGCCGCGCTGTCGGCGACGGTCGACAAGCTGCGCGCGCTGGACAGCGTGCGCGACGTGGCCAGCATCATGCGGGTTGAAGGGGAGTAGGAACAGCCATGAACGCCGTCATCGACAGAGTCAGCGGTCACACCCACCAGTGGCGCGGCCTCATCGAGGAGTACCGCGACCGCCTTCCGGTCACCGCCGACACTCCCGTGGTCACCCTGCTGGAGGGCGGCACGCCGCTGGTCCCCGCCCAGGTGCTCTCCGAGCGCACCGGCTGCGAGGTCTACCTCAAGGTCGAGGGCGCCAACCCGACCGGGTCCTTCAAGGACCGCGGTATGACCATGGCGATCTCCAAGGCCAAGGAGGACGGCGCCCAGGCCGTCATCTGCGCCTCCACCGGCAACACCTCGGCCTCGGCCGCGGCGTACGCGGTGCGGGCCGGCATGGTCTGCGCCGTGCTGGTGCCGCAGGGCAAGATCGCGCTCGGCAAGATGGGCCAGGCCCTGGTGCACGGCGCGAAGATCCTCCAGGTGGACGGGAACTTCGACGACTGCCTCACCCTCGCGCGTGAACTGTCCGAGAAGTACCCGGTCGCGCTGGTCAACTCGGTGAACCCGGTGCGGATCGAGGGTCAGAAGACCGCCGCCTTCGAGATCGTCGACATGCTCGGCGACGCCCCCGACATCCACGTGCTGCCGGTCGGCAACGCGGGCAACATCACCGCGTACTGGAAGGGGTACCGGGAGTACGCCGCGGACGGTCTGGCCACCCGCACCCCCCGGATGTGGGGTTTCCAGGCCTCCGGCTCCGCCCCGATCGTGGACGGCGCCCCGGTGCTCAAGCCGCAGACCATCGCGACCGCGATCCGGATCGGCAACCCGGCCTCCTGGGACTTCGCGCTGGCCGCGCGGGACGAGTCCGGTGGCCTGATCGACAAGGTGACCGACCGTCAGATCCTGTCAGCGTACCGGCTGTTGGCCGCGCAGGAGGGCGTCTTCGTGGAGCCCGCCTCGGCCGCCAGCGTGGCCGGGCTGCTGGCCAAGGCGGAGGCCGGACTGGTCGATCCGGGTCAGCGGATCGTCTGCACCGTCACCGGCAACGGTCTGAAGGACCCGGACTGGGCGGTCGCCGGGGCACCGCAGCCGCAGATCGTCCCGATCGACGCGGAGGCCGCCGCCGTCCGCCTCGGGCTGCTCGGCTGATCCGCACCTGACAGTACGTCAATGGTGGGTCGCCCTCGTTCGGGGGTCGGCCCACCATTGCTGTCCGGATGACACTTTCGGTGTCGATTCGCTGTCTTTTTCCCTTCCGTTTTCCGCACGGTTTCCGGCCACAACCGGCAACACGGCAGATCGAACGGGAGCGGGGTGTACCGCTCTGGAACCTCTCTTCGATAGTCTGGCTTCAGGCGGGCCGCGCCTTCGGCCTGCGGTTGCCCGCTCCGCCGGAGTCTGCCGGGCAGGCCCCGCCGCCGTACCACTGGCCCGTACGCCACCGGGCCGTCCCACTCCCCAGGAGACACCAACCACATGGCCGGTCCTGCGTTCCGCGCTGCCGCCGTCAGGGTCCGGGTTCCCGCGACCAGCGCCAACCTCGGCCCGGGCTTCGACGCCTTCGGACTCGCCCTGGGTCTCTACGACGACGTCGTGGTCCGGGTGGCCGATTCCGGCCTCACCGTCGACATCGCCGGCGAGGGCTCCGACAACCTGGCCCGGGACGAGCGCCACCTGGTGGTCCGCTCCCTGCGCGCCGCCTTCGACCGCCTCGGCGGCCAGCCGCGCGGGCTCGAAGTGGTCTGTGCCAACCGGATACCGCACGGCCGCGGCCTGGGCTCCTCCTCGGCCGCCATCTGCGCCGGCCTGGTGGCCGCCCGCGCCGTCACCATCGGCGGCCAGAGCCTGCTGGACGACGACGCCCTGCTGGCCCTCGCCTCCGAACTGGAGGGCCACCCCGACAACGTCGCCGCCTGTCTGCGCGGCAACTTCACCGTGGCCTGGACGGAGGACGACGGCGCGAGGACCATCGTGCTCGAGCCCTCCGCCGAGGTCGTACCGATCGTCTTCGTGCCCTCCACCGCGGTGCTCACCGAGACCGCCCGCGGCCTGCTGCCGAAGACCGTCCCGCTGGCCGACGCGGCCGTCAACGCGGGCCGCGCCGCCCTGCTGGTCGAGGCCCTCACCCGCCGCCCCGAGCTGCTGCTGACCGCCACCGAGGACCGCCTGCACCAGGACTACCGGGCCTCCGCGATGCCGGACAGCGCCGCGCTGGTGGCCGGCCTGCGCAACGAGGGCGTGCCGGCCGTGATCTCGGGCGCCGGCCCCACCGTGCTCGCGCTCACCGACGAGGCGGGCGCCGACAAGGTCGCGAACTTCGCCGGGCCGGGCTTCGCCGCGCACCGACTGGAACTCGACCGCGCCGGAGCCCGGGTACTGCCCCTCGACATGTGAGGGTGCGCGGGGCGCACGCCGGGCTGAGCAGCGAGAACGTGTCCGCGCGGATTCGCGGAACGGACACGATTGACAAGGACAGGGCTGGGGAATGTGTCAGGGGGTCGGTAGTGTTAACCTCATTGCTGCACCAGGTGCCCTCCGGGGCGCGGTGCGACGCGTCCCGATCCCGACATCCTGCCTGCGCGGCCCGACAGCCGTGCCGGGTGAGCTGCGGAAGCGCGGGACCACGATTCTCCGGGAGTCCACCACAGCGCGTACGCAGCCTGCCTGCGCGACTGCGGCGCATCCCGAAGCCGTGAAGGCACCTGACTCCCACCCGCAGCCTCCAGACTGAGGCCCGGACGGGCGGAGCCCTGGGTACCTGCACGCGACGGGGGCCCGGGTATCACCAGGCAGCAGGGTCGGCAGACAGAGCCCGCCCGCGCCATCTCGCACCACAGTGCACCGCACTTCGCAGTTCTCCCGATCGGATCAGCCTTTCGGGGGAATCCCGCCTCGGACCAGCGCGAACACACGTTGGTCAGGACAGCACAACCGGTCGCCGAGCCAGACAGGCCGACGTCCGCTCCAGGGAAGGACCCTTAGTGAGCGACACCACCGATCTGATGGGCGCGCGCCCGGACGCAGAGGCGTCGGACGCAGCCGCCGCCCCCGCGGCCCCGGCGCGGCGCCGTCGCAGCGCCGCCGCGGGCCTGGACGGCCTGGTCCTGGCCGAGCTTCAGAAGCTCGCCTCGACTCTCGGAATCAGCGGTACCGGACGCATGCGCAAGAGCCAGCTGATCGAGGCCATCAAGGACAAGAGCGGCGGTGACCCGCTGCTCGCCGGCGCCGCCGCCGCGCCCGCGCCGGCTGCCAAGCGTGCCGCCAAGGCCGCTCCGGTCGCCGACGAGGCCCCGGCCGAGGCCCCCGCGGCCGAGGAGAAGCCGGCTCGCCGCACCCGCGCCGCCGCCGCGGCTCCGGCCGTCGAGGCCCAGCCGCAGATCGAGATCCCGGTCCAGGCCGCCGCCGAGACCACCACCGCGCCGGCGCGCACCGAGCGGACCCGTCGCCGGGCCACCTCGGCAGCCGGCGCCCCGACCGCCGAGGCCGCCGCCGAGCAGGCCGGTGCCGTGGTCGCGGAGGCGAAGGCCGACACCAAGGCCGAGCCGCGCGGCTTCGACGGCGAGGCCCGTACCGAGCGCCGGGACCGCCGGGACCGCCGGGACCGCCGTGAGGGCGGCGCCGAGCGTCCGGAGGCCGCCGACGCGCAGGACGGCGACTCCCGCGAGTCCCGTCGCGACCGCCGCAACCGCCGCGAGCGCGACCGCACCGAGCGACCCGAGCGCACCGAGCGCCAGGGCGGCCAGCAGCAGGGCGGTGCCCAGGACGCCGGCCAGGCCGCGCGTCAGGGCGGCCAGCAGCCGGCCGGCCAGCAGCAGCAGGGCGGCGGGTACGACGACGACGAGTTCGGCGACGGCCGGCGTGGCCGTCGGGGCCGTTACCGCGACCGTCGCGGCCGTCGCCGCGAGGGCTTCGAGGGCACCGGTGCCCCGGAGCCGGTGGTCGGCGACGACGACGTCCTGATCCCGGTCGCGGGCATCCTGGACATCCTCGACAACTACGCGTTCGTCCGGACCTCCGGCTACCTGCCGGGCTCGAACGACGTCTACGTCTCGCTCGCCCAGGTCCGCAAGCACGGCCTGCGCAAGGGTGACGCGATCACCGGTGCGGTGCGCCAGCCCCGCGACGGCGAGCGCCGCGAGAAGTTCAACGCCCTGGTGCGGCTGGACTCCGTCAACGGCATGGACCCGGACAGCGGCCGCGGCCGTCCCGAGTTCGGCAAGCTCACCCCGCTGTACCCGCAGGAGCGCCTGCGCCTGGAGACCGACCCGGGCGTGCTGACCACCCGCATCATCGACCTGGTGTCGCCGATCGGTAAGGGCCAGCGCGGTCTGATCGTCGCCCCGCCGAAGACCGGCAAGACGATGATCATGCAGGCGATCGCCAACGCGATCACCCACAACAACCCCGAGTGCCACCTGATGGTCGTCCTGGTCGACGAGCGTCCGGAAGAGGTCACCGACATGCAGCGGTCGGTGAAGGGCGAGGTCATCTCCTCGACCTTCGACCGCCCGGCCGAGGACCACACCGTGGTCGCGGAGCTGGCCATCGAGCGCGCCAAGCGCCTGGTGGAGCTGGGCCACGACGTGGTGATCCTGCTCGACTCGATCACCCGTCTGGGCCGTGCCTACAACCTGGCGGCGCCGGCCTCCGGCCGCATCCTGTCCGGTGGTGTCGACTCGACCGCGCTCTACCCGCCGAAGAAGTTCTTCGGCGCCGCGCGCAACATCGAGAACGGCGGCTCGCTGACCATCCTCGCCACCGCCCTGGTGGAGACCGGCTCCCGGGCCGACGAGGTCGTCTTCGAGGAGTTTAAGGGCACCGGCAACATGGAGCTCAAGCTCGACCGCAAGCTCTCCGACAAGCGGATCTTCCCCGCGGTGGACGTCGACGCGTCCAGCACCCGCAAGGAGGAGATCCTGCTCGCCAACGACGAGCTCGCGATCACCTGGAAGCTCCGTCGGGTGCTGCACGCGCTTGACTCGCAGCAGGCCATCGAGCTGCTGCTGGACAAGATGAAGCAGACCAAGAGCAACGCCGAGTTCCTGATGCAGATCGCCAAGACCACTCCCGGTTCCGGCGACTGACGACGTATCGGCCGACGAGAGCCCCGGACCGCACTGCGGTCCGGGGCTCTCGCGCTGTCTGAGAACTGGCTGAGAAGGGGAGAATTGGGCATCTGATTCGCTTATCCTCGGAATAACGGTCATTTCGACCGGCTCCGGCGCGCGCGACCGAGGTCGCTCCGGGCGACGAGGAGGCGAGATGGCCGCACCGAAGGACGAGGCGGGACGGCGACGCCCCCGGCGCCCCACGGGCGGGGCGGAGGACCGGCCCGGAGGATCCGGCCCACCGGGCGGGCCCGACGAGGCGGACGGGCCAGGCAGGGGAGAGCGGACCGCGGCGCCGCGGGCCGGGGTCGAGGCGGGGCCCACGCCGGGCACCGGCCGCCGCCGCAGGCTCACCCGCAATCTCGCCATCGGGGCGACCGCCCTGGTGCTGCTGGCCGCCGGCGCGGCCGGCTACGCCTACCTCAAGCTCAACGGGAACATCAGGAGCGTCGACATCGACGGCACGCTGGGCGAGGCCCGCCCGCCGGCCGCCACCGACGGCTCGTTCAACCTGCTGGTACTCGGCTCCGACTCGCGGGGCGGGGCGAACGGGGCGCTGGCCGGCGGCGCCACCGACGGTACGGCCCGCTCGGACACCGCGATGGTGGTCCACGTCAACCAGGACCACTCCCGCGCGAGCGTCGTGAGCATCCCCCGCGACACCCTGGTCGCCAGGCCGGTCTGCACCGCGCCGGACGGCAGGAACGTCCCGGCAGCCCGCAGCGCGATGTACAACTCGGCGTACGAGGTCGGCGGGCCGGCCTGTGCGGTCAAGACCACCGAGCAGCTGACCGGCCTGCGGATGGACCACTTCGTGGAGATCGACTTCGCCGGTTTCGCGGACCTGATCGACACCATCGGCGGGGTCACCGTGACCACCGCGGCCCCCATCAGCGACCAGGACAGCGGCCTGAAGCTCCCGGCCGGCACCCATCACCTGGACGGCGACCAGGCCCTCGCCTTCGTCCGGACCCGGCACGGCGTGGGCGACGGCAGTGACCTCGGCCGGATAGAGCTGCAGAAACAGATGGTGAAGTCGATCATGGCGCAGGTCGGGGGTGCCGGGCTGACATCCAACCCGGCCAAGCTGTGGGCGACCGCGGACAAGCTCACCAGGAGCGTCACCACCGACTCCGACCTGGCCTCGGTCAACTCCCTGGTCGGCCTGGTGGACACCCTGAGGCCGATCGGCCCGGACCAGATGACGATGGTCACCCTGCCCGTCGCCACCGCCCTCAGCGACGCCAACCGGGTCGTGCCCAGGCACCCGGAGTCGGACCTGCTCTGGGCCGCCCTGCGGGCCGATCAGCCGGTGCCTGCGGCCGTCACCAGCAGCCCGAGCGCATCCCCGACCCGTACCCCGGCAGCCAAGGGCTCCACGGCCGCCAGTACGGCGCCGCGCAGCCCCACGGCCGCGGTGACCGGCGGCCGGGCCGCAGGATAGCCCCGGAATAACCGCGAAATGTACCCGGTTTGGGAAGATGCGGTCAGTGCTGGCACACTGGTCCGTCGGTCCCGGTTCACGTGCAGCTCCCGCTGCCGACCCGGTGCCCTCCCGAAACCTAGGAGAATCCCTTGAAGCCCAACGTTCACCCCGAGTACGTGCTCACCAAGGTGACCTGCACCTGCGGCGCCGAGTTCACGACCCGCTCGACCGAGACCAGCGGCGAGATCCGCGCCGAGGTCTGCTCGCAGTGCCACCCGTTCTACACGGGCAAGCAGAAGATCCTCGACACCGGTGGCCGCGTGGCCCGCTTCGAGGCCCGCTTCGGCAAGAAGCACAGCACCACCCAGGCCTAGCGCTTCCTCGGCGCCGGTTTCCAGCGTCCCCGTCGTACGGTGGGGAGGCTGGGGCCGGCGCCGTTCGCGTCTCCTCGCCCTTTGCCCCTCGCACCACCAGCTCTCACGGGAAGTAGGCCCACCCCATGTTCGAGGCAGTCGAAGAGCTCCTCACCGAGCACGCCGACCTCGAGAAGCGGCTGGCCGATCCGTCGGTCCACGCCGACCAGGCCAACGCCCGCAAGCTCGCCAAGCGCTACGCCGAGCTGACCCCGATCACCGCCACCTACCGCGCCTGGCGTGCGGCCGGCGAGGACATCGAGGCCGCCCGTGAGCTGGCCGCCGAGGACCCGGACTTCATCGCCGAGGTGAAGTCCTCCGAGGCCCGCCGGGACGAGCTGACCGAGGAGCTGCGGCTGCTGCTGGTGCCGCGCGACCCCAATGACGACAAGGACGTCATCCTGGAGGTCAAGGCCGGCGAGGGCGGCGAGGAGTCCGCGCTGTTCGCCGGCGACCTGCTGCGGATGTACCTGCGCTTCGCCGAGCGGGTGGGCTGGAAGACCGAGCTGATCGACGCCAACGAGTCCGACCTCGGCGGCTACAAGGACGTCTCGGTCGCCGTGAAGACCCGCGGCACCACCGAGCCCGGCCAGGGCGTCTGGGCCCGGCTGAAGTACGAGGGCGGCGTGCACCGCGTGCAGCGGGTGCCGGCCACCGAGTCCCAGGGCCGGATCCACACCTCGGCGGCGGGCGTGCTGGTCACCCCCGAGGCCGAGGAGGTCGAGGTCGAGGTCCACGCCAACGATCTGCGCATCGACGTCTACCGCTCGTCCGGCCCCGGCGGTCAGTCGGTGAACACCACCGACTCGGCGGTCCGGATCACCCACCTGCCGACCGGTATCGTGGCGTCCTGCCAGAACGAGAAGAGCCAGCTGCAGAACAAGGAGCAGGCGATGCGCATCCTGCGCTCGCGGCTGCTGGCCGCCGCGCAGGAGGCCGCCGAGCAGGAGGCCTCGGACGCGCGTCGCAGCCAGGTCCGCACGGTGGACCGCTCGGAGCGGATCCGGACGTACAACTACCCGGAGAACCGCCTCTCGGACCACCGGACCGGCTTCAAGTCCTACAACCTGGACCAGGTCCTGGACGGCGACCTGAACGCGGTCATCCAGTCCTGCGTGGACGCCGATGCCGCCGCCAAGCTGGCCGCCGCGCAGGAGAACTGAGCACCGAGCCCGAGCCCACAAATCAGGGGTGTGTACGGATGAACCTGCTGCTCGCCGAGGTGGCCCAGGCCACCCAGCGGTTGGCTGCGGCCGGCGTGCCGTCGCCGCGCTTCGACGCGGAGGAGCTGGCTGCCTACATCCACAACGTCAAGCGCAGCCAGCTGCACACCGTGCCGGACGGCGACTTCGACGCGCGCTACTGGGAGGCGGTGTCCCGCCGCGAGGCGCGTGAACCGCTCCAGCACATCACCGGGCGGGCGTTCTTCCGCTACCTGGAGCTGGAGGTCGGCCCCGGCGTCTTCGTACCCCGGCCGGAGACCGAGACCGTGGTCGAGTGGGCCATAGACGCCGTGCGCGACATGGACGTCGCCGAGCCGCTGGTGGTCGACCTGTGCAGCGGCTCCGGCGCGATCGCGCTGGCGCTGGCCCAGGAACTGCCCCGTTCCACCGTGCACGCCTTCGAGCTCGACGAGGGCGCCCTGGAGTACACCCGGCGCAACATCGCCGCCAGCTCGGACCGGGGCCGGATCACCCTGCACGCGGGGGACGCCACCCGGGCCTTCGAGGACGACCGCTCCTGGGACGGCCGCTTCGACCTGGTGATCAGCAACCCGCCGTACATCCCGCTCACCGAGTGGGAGTACGTCGCACCCGAGGCCCGCGACCACGACCCGCAGATGTCGCTGTTCTCCGGCGAGGACGGCCTGGACACCATCCGCGGCATCGAACGCGTCGCGGCCCGGCTGCTGCGGCCGGGCGGCGCGGTGGTCATCGAGCACGCCGACACCCAGGGCGGCCAGGTGCCGTGGATCTTCAAGGAAGAGAGCGGCTGGACGGACGCCGCCGACCACCGCGACCTGAACCACCGGCCGCGCTTCACAACAGCCCGAAGGGCGTCGTTGTGAAGCATCGGGCACAGCACGACAGCCCGGAGGGCGTCGTTGTGAAGCATCGGGCACAGCACGACAGCCCGAAGGGCGTCGTCGTGGGGCCCGGGCCTCACGGCCGCGCCCGGATGGGCGTCGTCGTGAGCCGCCGGGCAGCACCGATCAGCTTGAGCCATCTCGGAAGGGGACCGCACCGATGAGCCGCCGTTATGACTGCGCCGATGCCGGGGACCGGGCGACCGGTCTGCGCGAGGCCGCCTCGGCGATCCGCCGCGGCGAGCTCGTGGTGCTGCCGACCGACACCCTGTACGGGGTCGGGGCCGACGCGTTCTCCCCGGACGCGGTGGGCGCGCTGCTCGCCGCCAAGGGGCGCGGGCGGAACATGCCGTCGCCGGTGCTGGTCGGCTCGCCGACCACGCTGCACGGGCTGGTCACCGACTTCTCCGAGCAGGCCTGGGAGCTGGTCGACGCGTTCTGGCCGGGCGGGCTCACCCTGGTCGCCAAGCACCAGCCCTCGCTGCGCTGGGACCTGGGAGAGACCCGGGGCACCGTCGCCGTCCGGATGCCGCTGCACCCGGTCGCCATCGAGCTGCTGAACGCCACCGGTCCGCTGGCGGTGTCCAGCGCCAACCGGACGGGCGGCCCCTCGCCGTCCACCTGTGACGAGGCCGAGGGTCAGCTGGGTGACTCGATCGCGGTCTATCTCGACGGCGGCCAGGCCGACCACGCCATGGCCTCCACCATCGTCGACGTCACCGGGAAGGTGCCGGTGGTGCTGCGGGCGGGCGCGATCAGCGTCGAGCAGCTGAGGGAGGTCGTCCCGGACCTGGAGGCCGGCAGTTGACAGCCGCCGCCTCTGTGCACGGTGCGGACCCGGGCATACCCTCCTCACTGGCCGTGGTGCCCCGCCCGCTCGACACGTTCCGGATCCTCTTCGTCTGCACCGGCAACATCTGCCGCTCGCCGATCGCCGAGCGGCTGACCCGGCTCGAGCTGGACACCCGGCTCGGTCCGGCGGCCGCCGGGCGGATCGTGGTGGAGAGCGCCGGTACCTGGGGCCACGAGGGTGCGCCGATGGAGGCGCACGCGGCCACCGTGCTCGGTGAGTACGGCGCGGACAGCGCCGGCTTCGCCGGGCGCGAGCTGCTGGACGAGCACGTCATCGACGCCGATCTGGTGCTCACCGCGACTCTGGACCACCGGGCGCAGGTCATCTCGATGGGGCACTCGGCCGGGCTGCGGACCTTCACGCTCAAGGAGTTCACCCGGCTGGTCCGCCGGGTGGACCCCGGCACCCTGCCGCATGCGGGCGACGACTCGCGGCTGACCGACCGGGCCCGGGCGCTGGTCCGCTCGGCGGCCGCGCTGCGGGGCTGGCTGCTGGCGGCCTCGCCGGAGTTCGACGAGGTGAACGACCCGTACGGGGCGCCGATCGGGATGTTCCGCAACTGCGGCGAGGAGATATTCGACGCCCTGGACCCGGTGGTGACCGCGCTGACCGGCGTGCCCGGCGGGCAGTGAGCCGGTCCGCCTGGGGCGTGGCCGTTCCGCGCGCCCCCGGGTGGGGAGAATGCCCGGAGGTGCTGTGATCGAAATGTGTCTGTCGGGTGCTCAGAAGGTGGCGACGCCCTGACGGGTGTACCCCGGCGCGCGCGGACGGGCCCGGACGGGGGCGCGGTCCTACGCTGGACTCAACCAGCCCTCCGCTGCCCGGGAGCTCGCCATGACCGTCGCCGATGCCGTGCACGGCTTCACTGAGACAGGACATCACTGGGAGGCCGCGCAGGCGCTGCGGCAGGCGGATCCGCTGGTCGCCGACCTGCTCTCGGCGGAGAGCGAGCGCCGGGCCGACAGCCTGCAGCTGCTGGCCGGCGAGAACCTCACCAGCCCCGCGGTCCTGGCGGCCCTGGGCGGCCCGCTGATCGACAAGTACGCCGAGGGCTACCCGGGCCACCGCCACCACACCGGCTGCGCGCCGGCCGACACCGTCGAGCTGCTGGCGGTCGACCGGGCCCGCGCGCTGTTCACCGCCCCGCACGCCAACGTCCAGCCCAGGTCGGCCACTTCGGCGATGCTGGCGGCCTACGCGGCGCTGCTGCGGCCCGGTGACGTGGTGCTGTCGATGTCGCTGCAGCACGGCGGCCACCTGAGTGCGGGCTCCCGGGCGAACTTCTCCGGCCGCTGGTTCGAGTTCGTCGGCTACGGCGTCCGCGAGCAGGACGGGCTGATCGACCTCGACCAGGTACGTGCGCTGGCCCGGACGCACCGGCCGAAGGCGATCATCGCGGGTGGCATCTCGCACCCGCGGCACCTGGACTGGGCCGGCTTCCGGGAGATCGCCGACGAGGTGGGCGCCTATCTGGTCGCCTCGGCCGCGCAGACCATCGGCCTGGTCGCGGCGGGCGCCGCGCCCTCCCCGGTGCCGTACGCCGACGTGACCGTGGCCGCCACCCACAAGCTGCTGCGGGGGCCGCGCGGCGGCCTGCTGCTGTGCACCTCCGACCTGGCGGACCGGATCGACCGGGCGGTGTTCCCGTTCACCCAGGGCGGGGCGGCGATGAACGAGGTGGCGGGCAAGGCGGTCGCCCTGTTGGAGGCGGGCACGCCGGAGTTCGCGACCTACATCGGGCGCGCGGTGGACGGCGCGCGCTCGCTGGCCCAGTCCCTGGCGGAGTCCGGTGCGCGTCCGCTGACCGGTGGAACCGACACCCACCTGGTCACCGCCGACATCAGCGCCTTCGGGCTGTCCGGCGCGGAGGCGGAGCGGCGCTGCGCCGCGGTCGGCCTGATGCTCGGCAAGTGCGCCCTCCCGTTCGACCCCGCGCCGCCCTCCGAGGCCTCGGGTGTCCGGCTGGGGACCGGGGCCTCGGCCGCGCAGGGGATGGGCCAGGCCGAGCTGGCCGAGGTCGGCGCGCTGATCGGGCAGGTGCTGGAGCACGGTGCGGACGCCCGGATCCGCGGCCGCGTCCAGGAGCTCGCGCGGTCCTTCGCCGGCCGCCGGTAGCGTCCCGGGGGAGCCGGGCGCCCGCCAACGAGAACCGCGATGCACACCCGGCGCGTCCGACTCAATAAGGTGTGCACCGTGGCGACGCACCCCGAACCCCGAACCAGCACGCCCCGGCAGGGCGGCGGAGTACGCTCCGTACTCAACCGGACCGTGAACCAGGAGGCCAGTGGTGCGTGAGTATCTTCTGGTCCTGTTCGTCTCGGCGGCCGTGACCTACCTGCTGACCAGCCCGGTCCGGAAGTTCGCCATCCTGGCGGGCGCCATGCCGCCGGTACGGGCCCGGGACGTGCACCGGGAGCCGACGCCCCGGCTGGGCGGCATCGCGATGTTCGGCGGCCTGTGCGCGGGCCTGCTGGTGGCCTCCCAACTGACTCACCTGGGCCGACTGTTCATTCAGAGCGCGGACGTCAAGGCGCTGCTCTCCGGTGCCGGGATCATGTGGATCCTGGGCGTCCTGGACGACAAGTGGGGCGTCGACGCGCTGGTGAAGCTCGGCGGCCAGATGATCGCCGCCGGCGTCATGGTCTGGCAGGGCATCACGGTGATCTCCATCCCGGTGCCCGGCGTCGGCTCGGTGGCGGTCACCCCGACCCAGGGGATGATCATCTCGGTCACCCTGGTGGTCGTCATGGTCAACGCGGTGAACTTCATCGACGGCCTGGACGGCCTGGCCGCCGGCATGGTCTGCATCGCCGCCGGCGCCTTCTTCCTCTACTCGTACCGCCTCTGGTACGGCTACGGGATCAACGACGCCGCCCCCGCCGTGCTGTTCAGCGCCGTCCTGATCGGGATGTGCCTGGGCTTCCTGCCGCACAACCTGCACCCGGCGCGGATCTTCATGGGCGACTCCGGCTCGATGATGCTCGGCCTGATGCTCGCGGTCGCCGCGATCTCGATCACCGGCCGGGTCGACCCCGACCTGGTCACCGCCCAGACCGGTTCGCAGACCGCCACCGTGCACGCCCTGGTGCCGACCTACATCCCGCTGCTGCTGCCGCTGACGGTGATCGCACTGCCGCTGGCCGACCTGCTGCTGGCCGTGGTCCGCCGGACCTGGGCCGGGAAGTCGCCGTTCGCGGCCGACAAGCAGCACCTGCACCACCGCCTGCTGGAGGTCGGCCACTCGCACAGCCGGGCCGTCCTGATCATGTACTTCTGGGCCGCCCTGATCGCGTTCGGCACGGTCGCCTTCTCGGTCACCAACACCGGCCGCACGGTCGTGCTGGCGCTCGCCGGGCTCTGCCTGGTCGGCCTGGTGGTGCTGTTGATGCCGCGGTTCCGTCCGCACGCGCCGCGGGCCGTGCAGGCCTTCGTCCCGCCGCGCTACCGCAAGGAGTCGCACGAGGCCTCCGTCCGGCCGGTGGCGGCCCCGCAGGGCGCCCCGGGCGCCCCGGGCGTCCCGGGCGTCCCGCAGCCGGAGCCGGCCCTGTCGGAGCTGTCCGCGGACGACAAGGAGCTGCTCGGCCGGCTCGGCACCGGGGCCACCGCGGTCGGCTCGCACTCCGAGCAGCGCGGCTGACACGTCGTCAAGTCGACACGCCCGTAAGGCGGCACGGTTGGGCCGCCGGTGTGACAGGTACCACACGTTCATGGTAAAGCTCTCATCAAATAGTTTGTGATACCGTTCACGAGTACCGAGAACACGCCGAAAGACCTGACAGGTGGAGGACTTCCGTCCCCGGTCGGTCTCCCTCGACGGGTCGGCCGCCGAGCGGTCGTCCCACGGCTGAGGTTCTCGGGAGCGGCGTCACCGCCGCGCACCCTGTGCCCGTCCCCCGTCACACCGACATGCCGCCGGAGCTGCCGACATGCCGTCCCACGACGCCCGGATCCTCCGTGGCGCCGCAATCCCCACTGCGGTCGCCGGAGTGGTCGCCATTGCGATCTCCACCGCACTCGTGGGGACGAAGGGCCTGCTCGGCGCACTGTTCGCGACGCTGCTGGTGATGGCCTTCTTCAGTTTCGGCCAGGTCGCGCTCGACCGGCTGACCAGGAACAATCCGCACATTCTGATGGCCGCGGCGCTGCTGGTGTACACCACGCAGATCCTGCTGGTCGGGATTGTTCTCGCGGTGTTCAAGAACACCACCCTGTTCGACACCAAAGTCTTCGGTTTCACGTTGCTCGGCTGCGCTCTGATCTGGACGGGCTTCCAGGTGCGCGGCGCCGTGAAGGCCAAGATCTACTACGTGCAGTCCGACGAGTCCGAACGCAAGGACTCCAAGTCGGAGCGTCAACAGTGACGAGCGCCGGCTGTCCCTCGCGCGAGGGGGGCGGTGTTTATGCCCTCCTGATGGGCTGCTATCGTCCGACGCGACACCGGAGTACGGGATGCGGCCTGGTCCCTCCAAGCGGCGCAGGTATACCGCTCGGACGCATCGCCCCCCGACTCCGCCCAGTCTTCGAAGATTCCGCGGCTGTGTGCGAAGCCGCCTGGGGTCAGCGAGATTCCCAACAAGTTCCAGTGCCGCTCCGTGGCTTCCGGCCACGCCGACACACCGAGGTTGCCGTAACCATGCGTCATGACGAAGGAGTCCGTGGTGGGTACTGAACTCACGTTGCTCGCCTCTGGGAGCTGCCACTTCAGTGACCCTGGCTGCGGCTTCCCCGCTCCCGGCCTGAACGAGTTCCAGTTCGAGCCGATCTTCACGATCGGCAGCATCGAGTTCAACAAGCCGATGCTGCTGTCGATGGTCGTCGCGGTGCTCGTGGTCCTCTTCTTCTGGTCCGCCTTCGCCAAGCCCCGGCTCGTGCCCGGCAAGCTGCAGCTGGTCGGTGAGATCGGCTACGACTTCGTCAAGCGCAGCATCGTGATGGAGACGATCGGCAAGAAGGGCGAGAAGTACGTCCCGATGCTGGTCTCGATGTTCTTCGTCATCTGGCTGATGAACATCATGTCGATCATCCCCTTCGCCCAGTTCCCGGTGACGGCGGCGATCGCGTTCCCGGCCGGCCTCGCGGCCGTCGTCTGGGTCACCTACATGGGCCTGACCTTCAAGAAGCACGGCTTCGTCGGCGGTATGAAGAACCTCTGCTGGCCGTCGGGCATCCCCGGCTGGGTCATGTTCATCCTGGTGCCGATCGAGTTCTTCTCGAACATCTTCGTGCGCCCCTTCACGCTCGCGGTCCGAGCCTTCGCGAACATGTTCGCCGGCCACCTGCTGATCGTGATGTTCTCCATCGCCTCCTGGTACCTGCTCAGCCCGAGCCTCGGCGCGATCTACGGCAGCGCCTCCTTCGTGGTGGCCCTCGGCCTCACCGCCTTCGAGCTGCTGGTCCAGTTCCTGCAGGCCTACATCTTCGTGATGCTGGCCAGCAGCTACATCGCCGGTGCGCTCGAAGAAGCCCACTGAGTCCGCTGTAGCGAACCGCTCCACCCCACGAACGCCCGGTGGCCAACCACCACCGGTTCACCACCCCGCATAAGGACACTTCCATGAGCATCCTCGCTGAGGGCACTGTCTACGGTTCCGTCGCTTCCATCGGCTACGGCCTCGCGGCGATCGGCCCCGGCATCGGTGTTGGTCTGATCTTCGGCAACGGTGTGCAGGCCATGGCCCGCCAGCCCGAGGCCGCCGGTCTCATCCGCTCGAACATGTTCATCGGCTTCGCGCTGACCGAGGCGCTCGCCCTCATCGGCATCGTCATGCCGTTCGTGTTCGGCAACAAGTAATTCCCTCGTAGCCCGTTTCGACGAAAGGTTCAGATATGAACCCCGTGGTCAACCTCGCGCAGGAGGAGGAGATCATGAATCCTCTTCTTCCCGCGTGGCCCGAGGTCATCATCGGCCTGATCTGCTTCTTCGTCGTCTTCGGCATCCTCGGCAAGAAGCTCCTCCCCAGCATCGAGAAGGTGCTGACGGAGCGCCGTGACGCCATCGAGGGCGGCATGGAGCGTGCCGAGGCCGCGCAGGCCGAGGCCCAGGCCCTGCTGGAGCAGTACCGCGCGGAGCTTGCCGAGGCGCGCCACGAGGCTGCCCGGATCACCGAGCACGCCCGTGAGCAGGGCGCGGCCCTGATCGCCGAGATGCGCGAGGAGGGCCAGCGTCAGCGTGAGGCCATCGTCGCTGCGGGCCACGCCCAGATCGAGGCGGACAAGAAGCAGGCGACTGCCGCCCTGCGTCAGGACGTCGGCTCGCTGGCCTCCCAGCTGGCCTCCCGCATCGTCGGTGAGTCGCTGGAGGACAGCGCCCGCCAGAGCGGCGTCATCGACCGCTTCCTGGCGGACCTGGAGAGCAAGGCCGCTGCCTCGGCGGGTTCCAAGTGATCGGCGCCAGCCGTGAGGCCCTGGCCGCCGGCCGGGAGAACCTGCAGAGCCTGACCGACAACACCTCGGTGGACGCGGCCAAGCTCGCCGAGGAGCTCGCCGCCGTCACGGTCCTGCTGGACCGCGAGGTCTCGCTGCGCCGCGTACTGACCGACCCCTCGCGGTCCGGTCAGGACAAGGCCCAGCTGGTTGCCTCGCTGCTGTCCGGTCAGGTCTCCGGCGAGACCGTCGACCTGGTCTCCGGCCTGGTCCGCTCCCGCTGGTCGGGCGCCCGTGACCTGGTCGACTCGGTGGAGGAGCTCTCGGCCCTGGCCGAGATCATCGCCGCCGACAAGGCCGGCACGCTGGACGACGTCGAGGACGAGCTGTTCCGGTTCGGCCGGGTCGTCAGCGGCTCGCACGAGCTGCGTTCCGCGCTCACCGAGCCGAAGGCCGGCGTCGCCGCCAAGGCGGAGCTGATCAAGAAGCTGCTCGGCGGCAAGGCCAACGCGGGCACCGTCCGCCTGGTCACCGCCCTGGTCACCAACCCGCGTGGACGTAGCCTGGAGCAGGGCCTGGAGTCCTACTCCAAGCTCGCTGCGGCCCGTCGCGGACGGGTGGTGGCCCTGGTCACCACCGCCGTCCCGCTGTCGGACGTCCAGAAGGAGCGGCTCGCCGCTGCGCTGGCCGGGCTGTACGGCCGCCAGGTGCACCTGAACATCGACATCGACCCCGAGGTCCGTGGCGGTGTCCGGGTGCAGATCGGTGACGAGATCATCGACGGCACCGTGTCGAGCCGCCTCGAGGGCGCTCGCCAGGCCCTCGAAAGCTGATCACACCAAGCATCATCCGACCCTCGGTCGGGCGTCGGTTCCACTCAGGGTGGGCCGGCAAAACGTACGGCCGGTTCACCTGACCCGGCCGAGAGTCGAGTACTTGCGGCCCTCAATGGCGGGCCGAGGATCGCAAACTAGGAGAGCAGGGAAGCCTGATGGCGGAGCTTACGATCCGTCCGGAGGAGATCCGGGACGCGCTGGCCGACTTTGTCCAGTCGTACCAGCCGGACGCCGCCTCGCGTGAAGAGGTCGGTACGGTCACCGAGGCCATGGACGGTATTGCCAAGGTCGAGGGCCTTCCCTCGGTCATGGCCAACGAGCTGCTGAAGTTCGAGGACGGCACCCTCGGCCTCGCGCTGAACCTCGACACCCGCGAGATCGGTGTCGTCGTCCTCGGTGAGTTCTCGGGCATCGAGGAGGGGCAGACGGTGCACCGCACCGGCGAGGTCCTCTCCGTGCCGGTCGGCGAGGGCTACCTCGGCCGTGTCGTGGACCCGCTGGGCAACCCGATCGACGGTCTGGGCGACATCGCCTCCTCCGGTCGCCGCGCCCTTGAGCTGCAGGCTCCCGGCGTCATGGTCCGCAAGTCGGTCCACGAGCCGATGCAGACCGGCATCAAGGCCATCGACGCGATGACCCCGATCGGCCGTGGCCAGCGTCAGCTGATCATCGGCGACCGCCAGACCGGCAAGACCGCGGTGGCGATCGACACGATCATCAACCAGCGTGACAACTGGCGCTCGGGCGACCCGAAGAAGCAGGTCCGCTGCATCTACGTCGCCGTGGGCCAGAAGGGCTCCACCATCGCGTCCGTGCGCGGCGCGCTGGAGGACGCGGGTGCGCTGGAGTACACCACCATCGTGGCTGCTCCCGCCTCCGACCCGGCCGGCTTCAAGTACCTCGCCCCGTACACCGGCTCGGCCATCGGCCAGGAGTGGATGTACGACGGCAAGCACGTCCTCATCATCTTCGACGACCTGTCGAAGCAGGCCGAGGCCTACCGCTCCGTCTCCCTGCTGCTGCGCCGCCCGCCGGGCCGCGAGGCGTACCCGGGTGACGTCTTCTACCTGCACTCCCGCCTGCTGGAGCGCTGCGCGAAGCTCTCCGACGAGCTGGGTGCGGGTTCGATGACCGGTCTGCCGATCATCGAGACCAAGGCCAACGACGTGTCGGCGTACATCCCGACCAACGTCATCTCGATCACCGACGGCCAGATCTTCCTGGAGTCCGACCTGTTCAACGCCGGCATCCGCCCGGCCGTGAACGTCGGTATCTCGGTCTCCCGCGTCGGCGGCTCGGCCCAGATCAAGGCCATGAAGTCGGTCGCCGGCCGCCTGCGCCTGGACCTGGCCCAGTACCGCGAGCTGGAGGCGTTCGCCGCCTTCGGTTCCGACCTGGACCCGGCCTCCAAGGCCCAGCTGGAGCGCGGTGCCCGCATGATCGAGCTGCTCAAGCAGGGCCAGTACCAGCCGTTCCCGGTCGAGGAGCAGGTCGTCTCCATCTGGGCCGGCACCACCGGCAAGCTGGACGACGTCCCGGTCGCGGACATCCGCCGCTTCGAGCGCGAGTTCCTGGACCACCTGCGGATCGAGAAGAAGGACCTGCTGGCCGGCATCGTCGAGACCTCCAAGCTGGAGGACGGCACCATCGACGCGCTGACCGAGGCGATCAACGCCTTCAAGCAGGGCTTCACCACGGCTGACGGCAAGCTCCTGTCCGAGCAGGCCTGAGTCCGGTAACGAGGGAAAGGACGTAACGACCCATGGGAGCACAGCTTCGGGTCTACAAGCGCCGGATCCGCTCTGTCACCGCGACGAAGAAGATCACCAAGGCGATGGAGATGATCTCCGCGTCGCGCATCGTCAAGGCGCAGCGCGCGGTGGCCGCCTCCACTCCGTACGCCGATGAGCTCACCCGGGCGGTGACGGCGGTGGCCACCCGGTCCAACGCCAAGCACCCGCTCACCACCGAGAACCCGCAGGCCAAGACGGCCGCAGTCCTGCTGATCACGGCGGACCGCGGCCTGGCCGGCGGCTACTCGACCAACGCCATCAAGCAGGCGATCGCGCTCTCCGCGCGGCTGCGTGCGGAGGGCAAGGACGTGGTGACCTACATCGTCGGCCGCAAGGGCGTCTCGTACTACAACTTCCGCAACCTCGAGGTCGGCGGATCGTGGACGGGATTCTCCGACAAGCCGACCTACGGTGACGCGAAGGCCGTGGCGGTCGACCTGATCGAGGCCTTCACGGCCGAGACGGGCGGCGTGGACGAGCTCCACCTGGTCTCCACCCGGTTCGAGTCCATGCTGACTCAGACCCCGGTGGACGCCCGGCTGCTGCCGCTGAAGCTCGACGACGTCAAGCTCAGCGACGACAAGCCGGCCAAGGCGGAGATCTTCCCGCTGTACGACTTCGAGCCGTCGGCGGAGGGCGTGCTGGACGCGCTGCTGCCGCGGTACGTCGAGAGCCGGATCTACAACGCGCTGCTGCAGTCGGCCGCCTCGGAGCACGCCGCTCGTCGGCGCGCGATGAAGAGCGCGACCGACAATGCGGGAGAGCTCATCAAGTCGCTCACGCGGCTTGCCAACTCGGCCCGTCAGGCCGAGATCACCCAGGAAATCAGCGAGATCGTCGGCGGTGCCAACGCGCTCGCCGACGCTAGCCGCGGGAGCGAATGAGAATGACCACCACAGTTGAGCCGACCACGGCGACGGGCCGCGTCGCGCGGGTCATCGGCCCGGTCGTCGACGTGGAGTTCCCCGTCGACGCGATTCCGGACATGTTCAACGCCCTGCACGTCGAGGTGGACAACCCCGACGGCTCGGGCAAGAAGATCCTGACCCTCGAGGTCGCCCAGCACCTCGGCGATGGCCTGGTCCGCGGCATCTCGATGCAGCCGACCGACGGCCTGGTCCGTGGCGCGCAGGTCTCCGACACCGGTTCGGCGATCTCCGTCCCGGTCGGCCAGATCACCAAGGGCAAGGTCTTCAACGCCCTCGGTGAGGTGCTGAACGTCGACAAGGACGAGTTCGAGTCCCAGGTCGAGGTCCGCTGGCCGATCCACCGCAAGGCTCCCGCGTTCAAGGACCTCGAGTCCAAGACCGAGATGTTCGAGACCGGTATCAAGGTCATCGACCTTCTCACCCCGTACGTCACGGGTGGCAAGATCGGTCTGTTCGGTGGTGCCGGTGTCGGCAAGACCGTTCTGATCCAGGAGATGATCTACCGCGTCGCCGAGAACTTCGGTGGTGTGTCGGTGTTCGCCGGTGTCGGCGAGCGCACCCGTGAGGGCAACGACCTCATCCACGAGATGGTCGACTCGGGCGTTCTGGACAAGACCGCGCTGGTCTTCGGCCAGATGGACGAGCCGCCGGGCACCCGTCTGCGGGTCGCGCTCTCCGCGCTGACCATGGCGGAGTACTTCCGTGACGTGGAGCAGCAGGACGTTCTGCTCTTCATCGACAACATCTTCCGGTTCACCCAGGCCGGTTCCGAGGTGTCGACCCTGCTCGGCCGGATGCCCTCCGCGGTGGGTTACCAGCCGAACCTGGCCGACGAGATGGGCCTCCTGCAGGAGCGCATCACCTCGACCCGCGGTCACTCGATCACCTCGATGCAGGCGATCTACGTCCCCGCGGACGACCTGACCGACCCGGCCCCGGCGACCACCTTCGCCCACCTCGACGCGACGACGGTTCTCTCCCGTCCGATCTCCGAGAAGGGCATCTACCCGGCCGTCGACCCGCTGGACTCCACGTCCCGCATCCTGGACCCGCGCTACATCGCGCAGGACCACTACGACACGGCCATCCGCGTCAAGGGCATCCTGCAGAAGTACAAGGACCTCCAGGACATCATCGCGATCCTCGGTATCGACGAGCTGTCCGAGGACGACAAGATCACGGTTCACCGTGCCCGTCGTATCGAGCGCTTCCTGTCGCAGAACACCTACGTCGCGAAGCAGTTCACCGGCGTGGACGGTTCGACCGTGCCGCTGTCGGAGACCATCGAGGCCTTCAACGCGATCGCGGACGGCAAGTACGACTCCGTCCCGGAGCAGGCCTTCTTCATGTGCGGTGGCATCGAGGACCTCGAGAAGAACGCCGCCGACCTGGCGAAGAAGTAACCAGCTGTAACCGGCCGGCGTGATGGCCGACTGAACGTGAGGGGTGGTCCCCGGGCTCCCGGGGGCCACCCCTCACGGCACAGGACGGTTGTGATCCCGGTCATCTCCGGGCCCTTGGTTTCCTGCCGGGGGCGCGGGCCCGTTATTCTTACCGAAACTGCCGAGTAATCGGGATTGCTTCGATTTCCCGGCAAGAGCCTAGGAGCCCACGTTGGCTGAGCTGCACGTCGAGCTGGTCGCAGCCGACCGCAAGGTGTGGTCCGGTGCGGCCACCATCGTTGTCGCCCGTACGGCCTCCGGTGACACCGGCATCATGCCCGGTCACACCCCGGTGCTGAGCGTGCTGGAGACCGGCCCGGTCACCATCCGCACCACCGACGGCGGCACCGTCATCGCGGCTGTGCACGGCGGCTTCATCTCCTTCGCCGACAACAAGCTCTCCATCCTCGCCGAGGTGGCCGAGCTGGCGGACGAGATCGACGTCGCGCGGGCACAGCGCGCGCTGGACAGCGCCCAGAGCGAGCTCGACGAGCACGCCGAGCGCCGGGCCGAGGTCCGCCTGGTGGCGGCCCGCGGCCTCAAGGCCGCCTGAGCGTAAGTCAGACCGACGGTCCCGGGGACGCGAATGCGTGACCCCGGGACTGTCGTATCAGTTGGTAGGACAGTGCGGTCGTTGATACGACCGCAACGGGGACGCAGGTAGCGAGGAGGTCGGTGAGCATGGTCCTCGCCCTTGTGGTGTGTGCGACGGTGGTGGCCCTCGGAGTGGCCGGCCTGGTCGCCTTCGCGGTACGCCGCCGGGTGATCCAGCGGGTCGGCGGAACGTTCGACTGCAGCTTCCGGCTGAAAATGCCCGCGGACGCCTCCACACAGCCCGACCTCGATGAGAACGGCCAGCCCACCTCCGCCCCGGTCCCGGTGACCGATGGCAAGGGGTGGGTTTTTGGTATCGGCCGGTACAGCGGCGACTCCATCGAGTGGTTCCGGGTGTTCTCGTACGCCCCCCGCCCGCGCCGGGTGCTGCCCCGCACCCAGATCGAGGTGCTCGGCCGCCGCTACCCGGAGGGGCAGGAGGAGCTCGCCCTGCTCTCCGGTTCCGTCGTCCTGCGCTGCCTGCACAACGGCGCCCCCCTGGAGCTCGCCATGAGCGACGACGCCCTCACCGGCTTCCTCGCCTGGCTGGAGGCCGCCCCGCCCGGGCAGAGGGTCAACGTCGCGTAGCCGGCGTTCCCTCGGACCGGTGGCTTCCGGTCCCCTGCTCTCCGTACGACCTGTCGGTGACCTACGGTCGGAGCGTTGGTTGTGCCACGGCACTCGGCCCGCTCACACTGTACGGAGGAGGTGTGCTCCCAATGACCGCTATGGCGCACGAGCCCGATCTCGACTTCGGCCTGGTTCCGGACCTGGACGAGGTGCTCTGGCAGGCGTGGAGGTCTCTCGAACTCCCCGAGGGCTATCGGGCGGAGATCGTAGAGGGGTTCATCGAGGTGTCACCTACCGGACGGCGCGGTCACGCCCGGATCGCCAACCGCCTTCGCGATGCCATGGTGCTCGCTCTGGCGGGTAGCGACTTCGCGGCGTATCAGGATGTGAACGTTCTTCATGGCCGGAAGGTCCTGGTCCCGGATCTGTTCGTCGGGCCCGCCGAGATCGATGACATCCCGGACCCGGACGGCCTCGGGGTCGCGGCCACCGGAGTGCTTCTGGTGGTCGAGGTGGTCTCGCCGGGGGCCGAGGCGCGCAAGCGTGACGTGGTCCGCAAACGCAGGGCCTACGCCCGGGCCGGCATCCCGGTGTACGTCCTGGTCGACGACCATGACGGCCCCGGCCACGTCACCGTGCTGACCGCGCCCGACCCGGAGAAGGCCACCTACGAGGCCGAGGTCCGGATGCCGTACGGCACGGACGTCACCATCCCCGAGGGCCCCGCCAAGGGCTTTGTGATCGGCGTCGCAATCACCGGTGAGGCCCGCACCGCCTGAGTAGGCTGCGGCCATGGTGAATCTGACGCGTATCTACACCCGCACCGGTGACGACGGCACGACGGCGCTCGGCGACATGAGCCGTACCACCAAGACCGACCCCCGGCTGGTGGCGTACGCGGACACCAACGAGGCCAATGCCGCGATCGGGGTGGCGATCGCCGTCGGTGCGCTGCCCGAGGACGTGTCGGCGGTGCTGACGCGGGTTCAGAACGATCTCTTCGACGTCGGCGCGGACCTGGCGACCCCGGTGGTGGAGGACCCGAAGTACCCGCCGCTGCGGGTCCTGCAGAGCTATGTGGACCGGCTGGAGTCGGACTGCGACCACTATCTGGAGCAGCTGGAGAAGCTGCGCAGCTTCATCCTCCCCGGCGGTACCCCCGGCGCGGCGTACCTGCACCTGGCCTGCACCGTAGTCCGCCGGGCCGAGCGGGCCACCTGGGCGGCGATCGACCTGCACGGGGAGTCCGTCAACCCGCTCACCGCGAAGTACCTGAACCGGCTCTCCGACCTGCTGTTCATCCTGGCGCGGGTGGCCAACAAGGAGCAGGGCGACGTGCTCTGGGTGCCCGGGGAGAACCGCTAGCCCTTCTCCCGCTTGGGGAAGAGCGTGTAGCTCGCCGCGACGGCCAGGCCGATCGCGGTGACCGTGGCCACCCGCGGGTACCAGGGGTCGAGCCCGGCGGTACGGGCGTCGTCGCCGACCAGCCACTGCACCGCGGCGATCAGCGTGACCGTGATCGCCGCCGAGACCAGCGTGCGGCCGAAGATCCGCCACTCGTGGACGGCCCGCCCCCGGCCGTACCCGGGCGGCTTCGGCGGCCTCGGCGCGCCCGCGAACCGGTGGGCGGCGTGCGCGTCGGTCCACCGGACCAGTGAGTGTCCGTGGCCGACCGAGAAGCCGACGTACGAGGCGGCGAGCCCGTGCGACCAGTCGGCGACGGTGCCGCGGCGCAGGTCGGCCACGGTCGCGCCGAGGATCACCAGGTCCACCAGGGGCAGGGCGAGCAGCAGCACGGTGCTCGCCCCGCGCCGGTGCAGCAGGTACCGGACGGCCAGCGCGAGGGCCAGCAGGACCCAGAAGCCGATCTCGCCGGCGATGATGATCGGGAACATGGCTCCAGCCTCGCGCGGCCCGCGGCGCGGCGGCGTCGTCGTGGGGAGCGAGCCCGGGGTGCGACCTTCGATGTAGGCGAACTCCTCCGCCGGGTCGGTGCCCCGCGGGGGAAGGGGTGATGGGATGGGGACCGTGACACTCTCCCCGCGCCAGGAGGACTGGGCGATCGCCGCGGCCGGCCTGCTCGGCGGCGTCCTGCTGATCGGATTCGGCGCGTACGACGACAACGAGCACATCCCGGCCTGGGCGGCGCTGTTGCCGCTGCTGGCGATGGCCGCGCTGGAGCTGCTGCGCCGGACCCGCCCGATCGTGGCCGTCTGCGCCGGCGGGCTGGTCTTCGGGGTGAACATCTTCGCCGGCTCGGTGCTGGCCACCGTGGTGATGTACACCGACCTGCTCTACGCGGCGACCCTCTACGGCCCGGCCCGGCCGGCGCGGATCCTGCACCCGGCCGGCGCCGCCGTCACGCTGCTGCTCAGCGGCCTCACCCTGCACTACGGGACGGTGTCCGCCGCGCTGACGGTGCTCGGGGTGGGCGGGCTGGTCTTCATCGCCCCGGTGTGGACGGCCGATCTGCTGCGACGCCAGCGGGAGCAGACCGAGAGCGCCCGGTTGCGGGCCGAGCAGACCGCGCTGCTGGCCGAGCTGGACCGCCGGACGGCGGTGGCCGCCGAGCGCGCCCGGATGGCCCGTGAGCTGCACGACGTGATCGCCAACCATCTGTCCGCGATCGCGATCCACGCCACCGGAGCGCAGTCGCTGGCCCGCCGGCAGTCCAGGGCCGCGGACGAGCCGCTGGTCGAGGCGCTCGCGGTGATCCGGCACAACAGCGTCCAGGGTCTGGCCGAGATGCGCCGGATGATCGGCCTGCTGCGGGAGGAGCGTCCCGACCGGTCGTACGCGGCACCCCGGCTGGACGCCGTGGACGCCCTGCTCGACCAGGCCCGCGCGGCCGGCCGGGGCGCCGGACTGGCCTTCGAGGCCGAGCAGTGCGGTGAGCGCGGCGAGCTCTCGGCACCGGTGGAACTGGCCGCGTACCGGATCGTCCAGGAGTCGCTGACCAATGCGGTCAAGCACGCCGCCGCGGGCACCGTCCGGCTGTGGATCGGCTACCGGCCCGAGGAGCTGGAGATCGTCGCGGAGAGCCCGTACCGGCCCGGCGAGGGGCTGGCCCTGGTCGGGGCCCGGGCCGGGCTGGTGGGGATGGGGGAGCGGGCCCAGCTGCTCGGCGGCCGGTTCGAGGCCGGGCCGGTGGACGGCCGGTGGCGGGTCCGGGCGGTGCTGCCGCGCGAGCCCGGGCGGGGGGAGGAGGGGACATGACGGTCCGCGTCCTGGTGGCGGAGGACCAGGCGGCGGTCCGGGCCGCGCTGGTGATGATCCTGCGGGCCGAGCCGGGGATCGAGGTGGTCGCCGAGGCGGCCGACGGCGAGCAGGCCGTCCGGCTGGCCGCCGAACTGCGCCCGGACGTCGTGCTGATGGACGTCCAGATGCCTCGGCTGGACGGGGTCTCGGCGACCCGCCGGGTGGTCGCCGCCGGAACGGCCCAGGTGCTCGTCCTGACCACCTTCGATCTGGACGAGTACGTCTACGGCGCGCTGCGGGCGGGGGCGGCGGGCTTCCTGCTCAAGGACGTCGAGGCGCAGGACCTGGTGGACGGGATCCGCGCGGTGGCGCGCGGCGACGGCATGCTGGCACCGTCCGTCACCAGGCGGCTGATCAGCACCTTCGCCCGACCGGAACGCCCGGAACACCTGGGCGCCGGGGCCGCGGTGGCCGGGCTGACCCCGCGGGAGCGGGAGGTGCTCGGCTGTGTGGGGGTGGGCCTGTCCAACGGGGAGATCGCGGCCCGGCTGGAGATGGCCGAGGCGACCACCAAGACCCACGTCAGCCGGATCCTGGGCAAGCTCGGGCTGCGCAGCCGGGTGCAGGCCGCGATCCTCGCCCAGGATCTGGGGATCGCGCCGCCCGACTGACCGTCAGTTCCGTTCCGGCCGGGCTCACTTCCGGTCCAGCGCGGCCCGGGCCCGCTCGACGTCGCCCGGCCAGACCATCAGCCGGGGCCCGGCGGTGGTGTCCACCAGGTTGTGCCGCACCCCGGCGGCGGTGAGCAGCCCGCCCAGCCGGGCGGCCTCGGCGGCGTCGGCGGGCGCGGCCACGGTGACCAGCAGCCCGTACTCGTCGGGGTTCCCGGAGTGCGGCCGTCGGGCGACCAGGGAACCGCCCCGGCGGTACGTCCACTGCATCAGCAGGATCAGGACGGCCACCGCGCCCAGGCTGATCAGCAGCGCCACCAGCGGGTGCACAGCGCTCAACGCGTCGACCTCTCCTCGGTCCGGCACAGATCACACTCCTCAATCTCACCACGGAGCCCGCCGGGGCATTAGAGTCCGGCGCGTGAGCGGCGCGGCTCCGGGGGGAGACCCCTGCCCTGAGCCGCCTTCAGGCACCGCCCTGGACCCGCTGGAGCACCGGCCTCGGACCACGTGCTCCCGGCGGGCCCGACGGGCGAACATCGTCACTCGGGAGACCCAGCCATGAGCAACGCAGCCACCCAGCAGATCGCCGTGATCGGTGCCGGCCTGATGGGCGCCGGTATCGCCCAGGTCTCGGCGCAGGCCGGGCACCCGGTGGTCCTGCGGGACGTCACCGACGAGGCGCTGCAGCGCGGTCTGGCGGGCATCCGGGCCTCGTACGAGAAGTTCGTCGCCAAGGGCAGGCTGACGGCCGAGGAGGCGGAGGCGGCGCTGGGCCGGATCACCGTCACCACTGACCTGGGCGCAGTCGCCGAGGCGGACATCGTGGTGGAGGCGGTGTTCGAGCAGCTGGAGGTCAAGGAGGCGGTCTTCCGCGAGCTCGACAAGCTGGCCAAGGACGGTGCGGTGCTGGCCTCCAACACCTCCGCCATCCCGATCACCCGGATCGCGGCCGCCACCTCGCGTCCGGAGTCCGTGGTCGGCGTGCACTTCTTCTCGCCGGTGCCGCTGATGCGGCTGGTCGAGCTGGTGCGCGGCTACAAGACCAGCGACGAGACGCTGGCCACCGTCCGGGCGTACGCCGAGGGCGTGGGCAAGGAGGTCGTGGTGGTCAACCGGGACGTGGCGGGCTTCGTCACCACCCGCCTGATCACCGCGCTGGTGGTGGAGGCCGCCAAGCTGTACGAGTCGGGCGTCGCCACCGCCGAGGACATCGACACCGCCTGCCGGCTCGGCTTCGGCCACCCGATGGGCCCGCTGCAGACCGCCGACCTGACCGGTGTCGACATCCTGCTGCACGCCGCGCACAACATCTACGCCGAGACCCAGGACGAGAAGTTCGCCGCCCCGGAGATCATGGCCCGGATGGTCACCGCCGGGGACCTCGGCCGCAAGAGCGGCCGCGGCTTCTACGGCTACGAGGGCAAGTAGCAACCGTCCGGGTGGTGGGCCGGGAGCCCGGCCCACCACCCGGGTGAGTTTGCTCACGCCCGCGCCGCAGACGGGTGATTTGGGCGGGAATCGAGCGTGGGTATGGGGACTTCCTGCGTATATTCCCTCGGACGGGTGAAGTTGTCCGCCATCCCGCCGGGTGGGAGCAACCCGCGGAGTTGGTTGACCGTCAGATGAGGGGGAGACCGGCGCGGCCCCGTGTGTGCGGGCGCCCGGCGCCCGCCCCCGGACGGAGCCCCCTGCGGATCTGGAACGGCACAGCGGAGGAGGAGAACGTGCGTATCACCGGCGACCAACGCGGCCTGGCCATCGAAGGCCGGCTCGACGTGCGCAGCGCCGCCGACGCCCGGGCCCGCCTGCACTCCGCCGTCGACGGCGGGCAGGGCGACCTGGTGCTCGACCTCGGCCGCCTGGAGTTCTGGGACGCCACCGGCCTGGGCGTCATCATGGGCACCCACCGCCGGGCCGGCCGGCTCGGCCGCCGACTGGTGCTGCGCGACGTCCCCGCCCAGCTGCAGCGGCTGCTGGTCGCGACCCGCCTGCACCGCATCCTCGCCGTCGAGGGTGCCGTCCCGGACGCCTACGGCGCCTCCCTCCCCGCGCTCGGCGTGCCCAACCCGCCGCTGGTGGCCCCCACCCTGTAGCACCTTCGGCGCCGCTCCGTTCCGTGGGCGACCCACAGGCGGCGCAGCCTGCGGTGTCGGCTTCGATCGTGTCCGATCCTTGGTGGTCGAGCCGGAAACCGGGACCGGGTCTGTGCTCGGCGGGGCGGGTGTGGGAAAGTCTGCGCTCAGTAGTCACGGCCGCCCGGATCCGGTCAGCGGCCGGTCCTCAGCGCCCGGGGGTTCGGTGGCGCGCGGCCGAGCATGGGTGGAGCAACGACGTGGGACAGCCAACCGGCGATTTCCGGCAGGACGGGCTGCGGGCCCGTACCGGCGAGGTGTTCCCCGGTGACCTGATGCTGACGGTGGGCGGGGCGGACGGCTCCGAGGCCACCGCCTGCCCGGACGGCTGGCGGCCCGAACCCCGGCGCAGCAGGGCGCAGGCGCAGGCCGGCCCCGCGCCCGGGCCCAACCTCGCGGTCGGCCCGCTGGCGCTCGGCACCGGCCCCGCCGACCTGCCGCTGCTGGACCGTGAGGCCGACATCGCGGAGCTGCTCGGTCAGCTGGCCGAGGGCCGTTCGGTCCGACTGGTCGGCCAGGCCGGCTCGGGCCGCAGCGCCCTGCTGGCAGCCGTCGCGGACGCCGCCGACGGCATCGCCCCCGACGGTGTGGTCCGCCTCAGCGGCCACCGCAGGTCCGCCGACGACCTGCTCCAGGACCTGTTCGCCGCCACCCACCACGCCCCCGGTGTCCGCCCGGACCGCCGGGAGCTGGCCGAGCGGCTGAGCGAGGTCGGCGCCGTCGTGGTGATCGACGACGTCGAACTGGACGAGGCGGAGCTGGACCGGCTGCTCGGCGCCGCACCCGACTGCGCCTTCCTGGTCTCCGTGCCGCCGGACGGCCCGCCGCTCCAGCTCGGCTCCCGGCTGCGCGACCACCTGGTGGCCGGCCTCTCCCGGGGAGCCTGCCTCAATCTGGTGATCCGGCTGGCGGGCCGTCAGTTGGACGAGTCGGAGCGCTCCTGGGCGGTCGACCTGTGGTTCGAGTCCGAGGGGCTGCCGCTGCGCTTCGTCCAGGCCGCGGCGCTGCTGCGCCAGCGGGACGTCGCGGTGGACGCGCTGGTGGCGGCCCAGGAGGACCGCAGGAGCGTCTTCGGCATGGTCAAGGAGGTCGACGAGCCGGCCGATCCGGCCGTGCTGGAGGGCGAGTTGCGGCGCTCCGTCCCGCTGCCGACGGTGGCGGAGAGCGCGGCGCCCGCGCTGCGGCTCGCGGAGGGGCTCGGGGAGCCGGCCCGTGAGGTGCTGCGCCTCGCCCTGGCGCTCGGCGGCGAGTGCCCGACCGCCGCGCACCTGCCGGCCCTGATCGACGTGGGACAGGGCGAGGGCGCCCTGCAGGAACTGGTCGACGCGGGGCTGGCGGTGTCGATCGGCGGACACCACCGCCTGGCGGCCGGCGTGCTGGAGAGCCTGGCCCCGCACTGGGAGACCGGCGAGGTCGGCTACGGCGCGGCCGAGCACTTCTCCTGGTGGGTCGGGCACAGTTCGGTCGGCACCGAGCAGATCGCGGCCGAGGCCGAGGTGATCCTCGGCGCGTTGCTCGCCGACCGGACGGCCGGGCGCCCGGAGGCGGTCCTGCGGCTGGCCAGGGCGGCCGCACCGGCGCTGGCGCTGTCCCTGCGCTGGGGGGCCTGGGAGCGGTCCCTGCAGCTCGGTCTGGAGGCCGCCAGGACACTGGGTGCCAGCGGCGAGGAGGCCTGGTTCCACCAGGAGCTCGGCGCGCTTGCCCTGTGCCGGGGCACCTCCCAGCGGGCCTCGGCCGAACTGGACGCCGCCGTGGCGCTCAGGGCCGCGCTGGGCGAGCCGCGCGGCGGCGCGGCGGCTCGGCGGATGGTCGAGCTGCTGCGGGCCACTCTGGACGTGCCTGCGGGCGACGAGGACACCGAGCTGGCGCCGGTCGGGCGACGGCCGGTGATCCGGGCGATCGCGCAGGCGCCGTTCCGCTTCCGTACGGCGCCCAAGACGGGCCGGGACACCAGGCGGACGGTGCTGGCCGCTTCGGCGGCCGTGCTCGCGGTCGGGGTGCTCGGCACCGCGATCGGGCTCAGTCTGGCCGGCCCGGACCCGCAGAGCGGCAACCGGACCAGGCCCGGCACTTCGGTCGACGACCCCCTGCCGTCCGGTCTGGACTTCGGGTCCAGCGGGAGCCCGACGCCCTCGCCGTCGCCGACCCCGGAGACCTCCGAGAGCGCCTCGGACACTCCGAGCGCGGCACCGTCGCCGAGTGCGTCGCGGACGAGCCGCAAGCCGACCCCGGGCAAGTCCGGGACGACCACACCGCCGGTGACCCCGACCCAGGGTGCGACGCCTCCGACCTCGGGGCCCCCGACGCCGTCGTCGAGCCCCACGCCGACGCCGACCCCGACCTCCGCGTCACCGACCGGCTCGTCGAGCCCGCCGCCCCCGTAGGGCTCAGAACAGCTTGAGCTTGTCGTCGTCGATGCCGCGCAGCTCGTCGTAGTCGAGCACCACGCAGCCGATGCCGCGGTCGGTGGCCAGCACCCGGGCCTGCGGCTTGATCTCCTGCGCGGCGAACACGCCCTTGACCGGGGCGAGCAGCGGATCGCGGTTGAGCAGCTCCAGGTAGCGGGTGAGCTGCTCGACGCCGTCGATCTCGCCGCGGCGCTTGATCTCGATGGCGACGGTGGCCCCGTCGGAGTCGCGGCAGAGGATGTCGACCGGCCCGATGGCGGTCGGGTACTCGCGGCGGATCAGCTGCCAGCCTGTCCCGAGCACCTCCATCCGGTCGGCGAGCAGCTCCTGGAGGTGGGCTTCGACGCCGTCCTTGACCAGGCCGGGGTCGACACCGAGCTCGTGCGAGGAGTCGTGCATCACCTCTTCCAAGGTGATGAGGAGCTTCTCGCCGGCCTTGTTGGTGACCGTCCAGAGGCCGTCGGCCACCTTGAGGGTGCACGGTGGCGACATCCAGTTGAGCGGCTTGTAGGCGCGGTCGTCGGCATGAATGCTGACGCTCCCGTCGGCCTTCACCAGGATCAGGCGGGTGGCGGACGGGAGATGGGCTGAGAGCCGTCCGGCATAGTCGACGGAGCAGCGGGCAATTACGAGACGCACGGTCGACCACGCTAGCCCACCGGGGCCAGTTGATGCGATTCCGCGACAGCCGGGTGAAGAATCCGCGAAGGCGGCGAACCATGGTGTGACGGCACTCCGCAGGCCGGTCGGGCCGGTCCGCGAAGGGTACGGCATCCGGATGTCCGGTCGTCGGGGTGCGTTCGACGGGGATGGGGAACTGCGATGAACGCTCCGACGGGATCCGGCCAATCTGCGCCCGAGGGCACTGCGCGGGCGGTGAATCGGCGGATTCTCCAGCCGGGCTGAGCGTCGCCTGCCAGGCTGGAGTGAGTGGCCGTCGCCCCACCTGGCGGTGTCGCCACGGCGTCGGCGTGTGCCCGGGCTCCGGCCGACCCGGGCGCCGTCCCTTGTCCTCGGTGCGCGGTCCCACGGGCCCTCTGCGGTGTCCCGACTGCCGCCCACTGAGCCCCTGTCAGCCCGACCGGACGTCAGGTCGGGCCGGGCGGTCTCCGCCGCCCGCACCATCCGTGTGAGCACGGCACGGCACCATCCGTACAGCCGCACGACCACCCGGGCAGCCGCGTCAGGGTGGACCGCGAGAGGAGAACCCATGTCGCTCGACGTCTCACCGGCCCTGCTTGAGAAGGCCGAGAGAGGCGAGGTCGACGAGAGGGAGTTCGTCGACTGCGTCCGAGTCTCCCTGCCGTACGCCTGGGAGCTGATCAGCTCGCTGGTCGCCCAGCTCAAGGTCGACGGCACCGACTTCGCCGACAACCAGGTCCCGCCGCCCAGCGAGCAGGCCCGCGGCCAGCTCCTGCGGGCCATGGCCAGCGACGCGATCCGAGGCGCCCTGCAGCGGCACTTCGGCGTGCAGTTGGCGTTCCAGAACTGTCACCGGGTGGCGGTGTTCTCGCCCTCCGAGAGCTCGGCGGAGCGCCACCGGCGCTTCACGTCCGTCCGGGCTCAGCTGCTCAACCAGTCGGCCGAGCTGCGCGACTGCTGAACCGCCTTCCGCCGGTGGGCCGTCCCTGCGGGGGCGGCCCACCGAGGTGTGTCCGTTCTCACCCGAGCTGGGGCAGGACCTCCGCGCCCAGCCGGGCGATGTTGTGCAGGGTGGCGGCCCGGTCGCCGGAGCCCTCGGTGAGCAGCGCGAACCGGCGGATGCCGGTCCGCTCGGCGGTGGCCAGCAGCCGGTCGGCGCACTGCCGGGGCGTGCCCACCGGGTGCAGATCGCAGAGCAGTTCGGTGTAGGCGCGGGGGTCGCGCATGGACCGTGCCCGGTCGTCCACGGTCCGGTGGGCGCCGAGGCCGTGGGCGAAGAACCCGGGCAGTGCGCGCAGCAGTTCGTCCCGGGCGCCGGCGGCTCGGTCGTCGACCTGGACGACCCCGGCCGCGACGTGCTCGCGTTCGACCCGGGCGAGTTGCTCCTCGCCGCGCCCGGCGGCCCGCCAGGCCGTCCGGTACGCGGCCAGCATCTGGGCCTTGTCCTCGTCGCCGGAGTGCATGCCGAGCAGCATCGGCAGGCCGCGCTCGGCCGCCGTCCGCACCCCGCCGGGGGAGGTGCAGGCCACCACCACGGGCGGCCCGCCCGGTCCGGCGGCCGGCCGGGGGCCGGTGCCCGCCGCCCTGCGGTGGGGGCCCTGCTCGTGGCGCTGACGGGGGAAGGCGCGCAGCGCGGCCTCCGGCTCGCCGTCCAGCCCCAGCCACCCCGCCAGGCCCTCGTGGCCGCCGGGGTCGGCCGGCAGCACCGGCTCGGTGGCCCTGGGCACCACGGCGACCTCCGGGAACTGGAACTGCGGTCCGGCGGCGCCCACCCGGCCCTCGCGCAGCCAGCGCAGCAGCAGGTCCAGCCGCTCCGGGAAACCCTGCTCGTACGCGTCCGGCCCGGTGCCGAAGACCGTCAGGTCGATCCAGGGCCCGCCGCGGCCCACCCCGAGGGTGAACCGGCCGCCCGAGGTGAGGTGCAGCAGCGCGGCCTGCTCACCGAGCCGGACCGGGTGGCCGGTGGAGAGGACGCTGACGGCCGTGCCGACGCCGATCCGGCGGGTCCGGCCGAGCAGCAGGGCCGCCAGCGTGGCCGCGTCGGGGCAGACGCCGTACGGGACGAAGTGGTGCTCGGCCAGCCAGACGCTGTCCAGGCCGCAGCGCTCGGCGGCGGTGGTGGCGCTCAGCGTGCGCTCCAGCGCCTCCGCGTGGCTCTGGCCGGGGAACTGCGCCGAGAGCAGGAAGGCGCCGACCCGGATGGAGTCGGTACCGGACGGCTGCCCGAGCGCGGGTGCGGGCAGCGGCCCGGTGGCCGGCGAGTGGATCTCGGGCCGCGGGGTGGTCTTGGTCATCGGAGGCCTCCTCGGGAGCGCGCAGGGTCTGCGAGCCCCGCCTTGTCCCCTCGTGAGTAACCCATGTCATGTGCCAATGGCACGCCGATCGACCAATCTCGCCGAAGAAAGGATGGATCTCGGGAGAAACACCCGGGCCCCGGGTTGGGGCGTGATATGGGCCCCGAATGCCGTTTGAGGACCTTTACCCTGGAAGCTAAATCGTGCCCGGCCGAGAGGTAGTTGACGTGTCGCCCCGCCGTAACCGGACCAACAGCGCCGCCGATCGTGACGCCGCGCCGGCCGCCCCGCCGGGTGGCTCGCTGCGCCGTACCGAGAGCTACCGGGGCGAGGAGTGGGTGGTGCAGACCGTGGCCGGGACGGCGGGCCGCTTCTACCGCTGCCCCGGCTGCGACCAGGAGATCCCGCCGGGCGTCGGGCACGTGGTGGCCTGGCCGGAGTACGGCGCGGGCGTGGACGACCGCAGGCACTGGCACCGGGCCTGCTGGGGCGCACGGGAGCGCCGCGGCTCCAACATCCAGCGTGGCCGCGGCGCTCCCAGGTACTGAGGTCTGCTGTCGGGTCGGGGGTCAGGCGTCCCGCTTCTTGAGCACCAGGGCGCCGCCGGCCAGTGCCGCCAGCGTCCACGTCAGACAGATCAGGAAGCCCGCCCCGGCCCCGTACGGCTGCCCGCTCTCGCCGTAGACCAGCAGCATCCGCCGGCCCGCGTAGTCGGGGAAGTACTGCGCCACGGTCTTCACCTTCGGCACCGCCGACAGGATCGGCGAGAGCAGGAAGAAGAACGGGACCAGGATGCCCAGGGCCAGTGTCTGGTTGTGCAGCATCGCGGTGACGCCGGCCGAGAACAGGCAGAGCATGGTCAGGTAGGCCGCCGCGCCGAGCACCGCGCGCAGCACGTGCGGCTCGCCCAGGTCGGTGGAGTGCTCGCCGAGCAGCGACTGGCCGACGAAGAAGGTGACGAAGACCGTCACCAGCGAGACGGCCAGCGCCAGCAGGCCCAGCACCACGGCCTTGCCGGTCAGCAGGGTGCCGCGCTGCGGGACGGCCGCCAGCGAGACCCGGATCAGCCCGCTGCTGTACTCGTTGCCGACCGCCAGCACGCCGAAGACGATGATGGCCAGCTCGCCGAGTCCGATGCCGGAGAGCGAGGTGCTGGTGGCGTCGAACGGGCCGTCGCCGGCGAACTCCTGGAAGTTGTTCTTGGTGAGCAGCGAGAGCAGCGCGCCCAGGCCCAGCGTGACCACGAAGGTCAGGGCCAGGGTCCAGATGGTGGACCGAACGCTGCGGATCTTGGTCCACTCGGACTGCAGGATCGCGGGGAAGGACGCCATCTCAGTTCTCCTTTCCACCGAGTGGGGTGGGATGCGGGCCCTGGTACCAGCCGGCGCCCCAGGCGGGAGCGGCGCCCGGGCCGTCGCCCGCGTGGTACTCCACCGAGTCCGCCGTCATCTGCATGAAGGCCTCCTCCAGCGAGGCCTGCTGCGGGCTCAGCTCGTGCAGGGTGATGCCGTGCCGGGCGGCCAGGTCGCCGAGGAAGGCCAGATCGCCGTCCTCGATCTCGTACGAGCCGTCGGGCTGCGCCTCGGCCTGCAGGCCGGCGCCCTGCAGCGCGTCCAGCAGCTGCTCGACGTGCGGGGTGCGGATCCGGGCCGCGGAGCGGGAGTTCTGCTTGATGAACTCGGCCATCGACAGGTCGGCCAGCAGCCGGCCCTTGCCGATCACCACCAGGTGGTCGGCGGTCAGCGCCATCTCGCTCATCAGGTGCGAGGAGACGAAGACCGTCCGGCCCTCGGAGGCCAGGCCCTTCATCAGGTTGCGGATCCACAGGATGCCCTCGGGGTCGAGCCCGTTGACCGGCTCGTCGAACATCAGGATCTCGGGGTTGCCGAGCAGCGCGGACGCGATGCCGAGGCGCTGGCCCATGCCCAGCGAGAAGCCCTTCGCGCGCTTCTTGGCCACCGAGGTCAGGCCGACCAGGGCCAGCACCTCGTCCACCCGGGAGCGCGGGATCCGGTTGCTCTGGGCGAGCCAGAGCAGGTGGTCGTAGGCGGTGCGCCCGGGGTGGACGGCCTTGGCCTCCAGCAGCGCGCCGATCTTCCGCAGCGGGTCGGCCAGCTGCCCGTACCGCTTGCCGTCGATGGTGACCCGGCCGCTGGTCGGCCGGTCCAGGTCGAGGATCATCCGCATGGTGGTGGACTTGCCGGCACCGTTCGGGCCGAGGAAGCCGGTCACCACGCCCTGGGGCACCTGGAAACTGAGCCCGTCCACGGCCAGTTTGTCGCCGTAACGTTTCGTCAGCTGATGCAGTTCGATCATGTTGCTCCCTCACTCTCCGTCAGATTATGGCAGGGGCGCTCATCAGGCGCGCTGGCTGCGGTGGGTCGGTGGCCCGCAATACGGTGGCACCATGACCCTCCCCACGACGCCGCCCGGTCACGCGCACGGCACCGGCACCGGCACCCCGCTCGTCCTGCTGCACGCCTTCCCCTTCTCCGCCCGGATGTGGTCCGCCCAGCTGGAGCGGCTGGCGGGCCCGGCGGGGGAGCTGGCCAGGGTCTTCGCGCCGGACCAGCGGGGCTTCGGCTCGGCTCCGCTCGGTGACGACGAGCCCTCGCTGGACACCGTCGCGGACGACGTGGCCCGGCTGCTGGACGCCGCCGGGGTCGAACGCGCGGTGGTCGGCGGGCTGTCGATGGGCGGGTACGTGGCGATGGCCTTCGCCCGGCGCCACCCCGACCGGCTGTGCGGACTGCTGCTCGCCGACACCAAGGCCGGGCCCGACGCCGAGCCGGCCCGGACCAACCGGGAGCGGATCGCCTCCGCCGTGCTGGCCAGGGACAGCGTACGGCTCCTGGTGGACGAGCGGATGGCCGAGAACCTGCTCGGTCCTGCGGCCGGCCCCGAACTGATCGCCGAGGTCCGCGAGATGATCGCCGAGGCCTCACCGCGGGCCGTCGCCTGGGCCCAGCGGGCGATGTCCGCCCGCGGCGACTCGCTGGAGGTGCTGGCCGGCCTGCCCGTGCCAGCCGCCGTGATCGTCGGCGAGGCCGACTCCGTCACCCCGATCGCCGAGGCGCGGATGCTGGCCGAGGCGATGGCCGACGCCGAGCTGACCGTCATCCCGGCCGTCGGCCACCTCAGCTCACTGGAGGCCCCGGAGACCTTCGACGCCGCCGTCCGCGCCCTGCTGCGGCGGGTCCGCGTCTGACCGGGCCGCCGTCCGTCCGCGGTCCGTCCGGCCGCCGGACAGCACGGTGGGCCCGTACCGGGGTCGGTACGGGCCCACCGGGGGTGTTCAGCGGGACTGCTGGGCCGGCACGCCGAGGGCGTCGTCGGCCGGCAGCGTGGCGGCGGCCACGGCCGCGCCGGTCAGCGTGGCGAGCATCTCGCGCACGTTGGTCAGCTGGGCGTTGATCGAGTCGCGGCGGTTGGTCAGCGCCGCCAGCTCGCGCTCGGACTCGCTGCGGACCCGGTCGGCCTTGGCGTTGGCGTCGGCGACGATGTCCTCGGCCTGGCGCTGCGCGGTCTCCACCGTCTGGCGGGCCCGGCGCTCGGCGTCGGTGCGCAGCTTCTCCGCCTCCAGGCGGAGCTGCTCGGCGCGGTGCTCGATCTCGGCCAGGCGCTTCTCGGCCTTGGCCTGGCGGGCGGCCAGGTCGCGCTCGGACTGCTCGCGGCGCTTGGCCAGGTTGGTCTCGAACTCCAGCGCGGCCTGGGCGGCCTTGGTGCGGGTCTCCTCGAAGAGGGCGTCCGCCTCCTCGCGCTTGTTCTGGGCGTCCTTGTTGGCCTCGGCGCGCAGCTGGGCGCTGTCGCTCTTGGCCTTGTCGACGATCCGCAGACCCTCGTCCTCGGCCTTGGCCTTGCGGTCCTTGGCGTAGTTCTCCGCCTCGGTGCGGACCTGCTGGGCAGCGGCCTCGGCCAGCTCGCGGTGCTGCTCGGCGGCGCGGTGCGCCTCCTCACGCAGGTCCTTGGCCTCCTCCTCGGCGAGCCGGAGGATCTTCTCCACCCGGGCACCGAGCCCGGCGTACGAGGGCTCGGCCTCGGCCACCTGGGCCTGCGCGCTCTGGGTCTCCAGGTGGAGCTCCTCGATGCGCTTCTCCAGCGCACCGATCCGGGCCAGCGCGCTGTCGCGGTCGGCTACCAGCTTGGCGATCCGCTCGTCGACCTGGGCGCGCTCGTACCCACGGCGTACCAGGTCGAAGCCGTGCGGGGAGTGACTGTCGCTCATGGGATTTCTGGGCTTCCTGTCGTCGAACCGCTGAGGTGGTTGAGGGAATCCTGACACGTTACCGGAGTGTCATCGGCGAAATGCCGATGCTTCGCGGACAATGTCCGCTCAATCGGGTGGCGCCCCTCCGGAGCGATTGCCACCCGAACGGGGCGCGCCCACTCCGGCGCCGGCCTTCGACGCCCCCTCTCGGGCGACGGGGCCGGTCCCACGACCGCCTCCACCGCCCTTCCCGCTTCCCCCGTTGGTCTGGGCGACCGGTGACGGCGCCTCGAACGCCTCCAGCGCCGACAGCACGTCCTGGACCCGAGAGATCTCGGTGTTGATGTCCTTGCGCCGCCGGACCAGTTCGTCCAACTCCCGCTGGCCCTCGTCGGTCACGCGCCCCGCCTCGGCCTTCGCCTCGGCGAGGACCCGCTCGGCCTCCTCCTTGGCGAGCCGCAGCTGCTCGTCCGCGGCCTCGTCGACCCGGCGCAGCCGCTTCGCGGCCTCGTCGGCGGCCGCCTCGATCTGCTGCTCCGCATCCTCCTCGGCGGACTTCAGCTTCGCCTCGGCCTTGACGATCAGGGCCTCGGCCCGCGAGGTGGAGTCGGCGAGCTTCAGCTCGGCCTCCTTCAGCAGGCCCTCGGCCTTGCGTACGGCCGCGATCCGGACCTTGCCGGCCTCGGCCGAGGCCTCGGACGTCAGCTCCGCCGCCCGCTCCTCGGCGGCCTGGACCAGCTCCGCGGCCCGCTCCTCGGCCTCGGCGACGGCGGCCACCGCCTGCTCCTCGGCCTCGGTCAGCTGCTCCTGGGCCGCCGTCACCAGCGCGTCCACCCGCTCGCCGGCCGACTTCATGGCCTGCGCGTTCTCCTTGCGGGCCCGCTCGTGCAGCGCCTCGATCTCGGCGTCGGTGCGCTCGCGCAGCTCCTCGGCGCGCTCGCGGATCGCGGTGGAGTCCCGGCGGGCCTCGGAGAGCAGCGCGTCGGCGTCCGCCCTGGCCTTCTCGACCTCGGCCTGACCGGCCGCCTCGCCGGCCGCGACCAGCCGCTCGGCCTCCTTGCGGGCGGCCGCCACCATCGCGTCGGCCTGCTCCTCGGCCGCGGCGGTGGTGGCCAGTGCGGTGGTCTGGGCGTCCTCGCCGAGCTGCTCGGCGTCGGCGAAGGCCCGCTCCAGCACCGACTTGGCCTGCTCCCGGGTGGACTTGTCGAACTGCTCGGCCGCCTCCCGGGTCTTGGCGTCGTACTCGTCGGCCCGGGTGCGGGTGGCGGCGTCGAAGTCCTCCGCGAGGCTGCGGGTGGCCAGCGCGTACTCCTCGGCCTCCGCGCGCAGCGCCGCGGCGAACTCCTCCGCCTCGGCGATCGCGGCGGCCGACCGCTTCTCGGCCTCGGCCACGGTCTTGCGGGCCCGGCCCTCGGCCTCGGCGCGGTGCTGCTCGGCGAAGTCCAGCGCGGACTGCCGTTCGGCCTCGGCCCGGGCCCGCAGGTCCGCGTCGTACGCCTGGGCCTCGGCCCGCTCGCGGTCGATCGCGGCCGCGGCGCTCTCCCGGTCCGCGGCCAGTTCGGCGGCGGTCCGCTCGCGCTCCTCGGCCACCTCGGCGGCCACCTCGGCCCGCAGTTCGGCGCTCTCGCGCTCGGCCTGCTCGCGCAGTTCGGTGCTCTCGCGCTCCGCGGTGGCGCGCAGCTCGGTGATCTGCTGGGAGGCGGACTCGTGCAGGCCGGCCACCGACTGGCGGATCTCGGCGGCCTCGTCCTCGGCGCCGGCGACCAGTTCGGCCGCGCGGCGGGTGGCGGCGTCGGTCGCCTCCTCGGCCTCGGTGGCGGCCAGCGCGCGCTGCTCCTCGGCCTCCCGGCGCAGCTCGGCGGCCTGCTCCTCGGCCCGGGCCCGCTCCTGGGCGCCCTCGGCGCGCAGGTGCTCGGCGGCGGCCTCGGCCTCGGCCAGCTGCTCGGCGGCGGCGGCCGCGGCGTCCTCCAGCGCCTGTGCGGCCTGCTCGCGCAGCTCGGTGCTCTCGCGCTCGGCGGCCGCCCGCAGTTCGGCGGTCTCGGCGGCGGTGCGCTCGGTGAGCGTGGCGGCCTCGGCCTCGGCGGTCTCCCGGGTCACCTTGGCGGCGGCCAGCAGCTCGGTGGTCTCGGTCTGCTCGCGCAGCAGTGCGGCGGAGGCCTCCTCGCGCTCGCGACGGCTCTCCTCGCGCAGTGCGGCGGCGGTGGTCCCGGCCTCGCCGCGCTCGCGACGGGCCCAGTTCTCCGCCTCGATGCGGTGGCTGTCGGCCCAGTTGCGAGCCTCTTCGCGGGTGTCCTCGGCGGCGGTGGCGGCCTCGGCGCGCAGTTCGGCGTCGAACGCCTGGGCCTGGGCCTGGAGCGCCTCGGCGGCGGTCAGCGCCTCGGCCCGGACCCGCTGGTCGAACTCGGCGGCCTCGCGCCGCAGTTCGGCGGTCTCCCGTTCGGCGGCGACGCGGTTCTCGGCGGCGGCGGCCTTGGCGGCGGCCAGCGCCTCCTGGTGCTGCTGGGCGGCGTTGGCGGCGAGCTTCTCCGCCTCGGCGCGGGCCCGGGTGAGCGTCTGCTCCGCTCGGGCCTGGGTCTCGGCGGCCTGCTCGGCGGCCTGCTCCCGCTGGCGCTCGACCTCGGCCCGGGCGCCGGCCCGCAGCTCGTCGGCGTCGCTCTTGGCCTTGGTGAGCAGTTCCTCGGCGGTCTCCGCCGACTCCTCGATCTGCACCACGGCCTGGCGGCGGGACTCGGTGCGGACCCGCTCCGCCTCGGCCCGGGCCTCGGTGCGCAGGTCCTCGGCCTCGGCCCGCAGGCGGGTGGCCTCCTCGTGCATCCGCTCCATCTGCTCGCGGATGGAGGCGGCGTCGTCCAGTGCGGTGTTCTGGGCCTGCTCGACGGCGGCCGCGGCCTGCTCGCGCAGCTGCCGGGCCTCGGCGGCTGCCTCGGAGAGCAGCCGCTCGGCCTCGGCGGAGGCCTCCTCGCGGGCGGCCTCGGCCTCCCGGGCGGTCCGCAGCCGGACGTCCTCGGCCTGCTTGGCGGCCTTGGCGAGGTGGATCGCGGCGTCCTTGGAGCCCTCGGCGCGGCCGGCCTGCTCGGCCTCGCGGCGCAGGGTGTCGGCGGCGGCCTCGGCCTCCGCGCGCAGTGCCGCGATCTCCCGCTCGGCCTCGGCCCGCAGGCCGGCGATGGCGGTCTCGGCCTCGTTGCGAAGCTGGGTGGCGACGCTCTCGGCGGCGCCGCGCAGGCGCTCGCTCTCCTCGGCGGCGGCGGCCTTGGCGGCTTCGGCCTCGGCCTTGGCGGTGGCGGCGGCGGACTTGATCAGGTCGGCCTCGCGGGTGGCGGCGGCGACCATCCGGGCGATCTCGGCCCGGGCGGTGAGCGAGCGCTGCTCGCTGGCGGCCGCGCCGTCGGCGACCTTCTGCTCGGCGGCGGCCTCGGCCTCGGCCTGCAGACGCTGGGCCGCGGCCTCGGCGTGGATACGCAGCTCGGTGGCCTCCTGGCGGGCCCGCTCGGCCTCCGCCTCCACCTCGGCGCGCAGCCGCTCTATCTCGGCCTGGGCCTGGGCCATGGCGGCCGCGGCGCGCTCCTGGTCGGCCTGGACCTGCTGCTTGAGGGCGGTGATCTCGGCCTGGGCGGCGGCGAGCTGGCGCCCGGCGGCGGCCTGGGCGCCGGCCAGCTGCTGCTGGGCCTCGCTGGCGGCGCTGCCGCGCAGTTCCTCGGCGGCGGCGCTGGCCTGCTGGGCCTGCTCGGAAGCGGCCCGCAGCAGGCGTTCGGCGTCGGTCTGGGCGCGCTGCAGGGCGGCCTCGGCGGCGGCCCTGGCCTCGCCGCGGGCGGCGTCGACGTCGGCGGCGGTCTGGGCGCGGGCCTGGTCGGCGAGGGCAGCGGCCTCGGCGCGGGCGGCGGCGACCATCCGCTCGGACTCGGCGCGGGCCTCCTGGAGGAGGCGCTGGGCCTCCTGCTCGGTGCCGGCCCGGGCCTGCTCGGCCCAGTTGACGTTCTCGTTGACGTGCCGCTCGGCGGAGCGGCGGAGCTCGGTGAGCTCCTCCTCCAGCTGGCGGCGGCGTACGGAGAGCTCGGCCTCCAGCTGCGCGGTGCGCTCGGCGGCCTCGGCCATCAGCCGCTGGGTGGCGGCCTGCGACTCGCGGAACTGGCGTTCGGCGTCCGCGCGCAGCGCTTCGGCCTGCAGTTCCGCGTTGCGCAGTACCTGCTCGGCCTGGCCGGTGACGGAGTCGAAGGCGCGCGGCTGAGCGAGCTGCCGACGGGCCTCGTGCAGCTTGGCCCTGAGCACCTCCACCTGGTAGGCGAGGTCCTCGGCATGCTCGATGGTCTTGTCCCGCTCCTTGCGAGCCCGCTCCAACTCGGCCTCGAACTGGGAGAGGTGATCCTCAACCTCGTAGCGGTCGTAGCCCCGCACTCCGCGGTCCCATCCATCTCCTGGTCGCGTCCTCGACCCGGCCGTTCCGGTGGCCCCGGGTGTCCGGGGCCGGATCGGCTGGTCCTTGCATCCGTGGCGGTGCCACGGTCGGAGCCGCCCGCAGTGGTGCGCGGTCGGTCCGCGCTCCGCCGTCCGGGTGGACTCCTGAGCGAAATCTTGCCTTTGGAGAATGGTGACAGATCCGAATTGCGACCGTTCAGCCGTGCCCGCGTAGTGGACTCCCCTGCAACGAGACGAGCCGTCAGATGATCAGCTCCACTCGCGCTCGGCCGTGCTCACCGGACCGGTCCTCCCCGGAGCCTTAGCGCACCTGGGCATTGTAGTGTGCGCAGCCCCCGGGGGAATGGGCGCATCTGTCTTTTCCCAAGTTACCGGCCGGTCGGACCGGCCCGGGCGGGCCGACCTCAGTGCTCGCCGTGCTCCCCGGGGGCGGCCGAGGTCACCAGCTCGGTCAGGACGCCGCCGCAGTCCTTGGGGTGCAGGAAGGTGATCCGCGAGCCCATCGAGCCGATCCGCGGCTCGTCGTACAGCACCCGGACGCCCTTGCCGCGGATCTCCGCCGCGTCGCCGTCCACGTCCGCGGTGCCGAACGCGATGTGGTGCACGCCCTCGCCGTTCTTCGCGAGCCACTTGGCGACCGTGGAGTCCTCGCGGGTGGGCTCCAGCAGCTGGAGGTAGGAGGCGCCGCCGTCCCCGGTGTCGTTGATCTTCAGCATCGCCTCGCGGACCCCCTGCTCCTCGTTGACCTCGGAGTGGAACACCTCGAACCCGTAGGTGGCGCGGTAGAACTCCACCGTCCTGTCCAGGTCGAAGCAGGCGATTCCGATGTGGTCGATACGGGTCAGCATGACGGCCTCCGGGGCGTGGTCCAACTGGGCGGGGCACCAGTGCAGCGCATCGCGGCAGGCCTTGGCCACTACGCGACGTGCGAGCCTGCTCACAATTCACTCCGCGCGGCCTGACACGGTGTTGACTGGACAGTGCCAGTGCCGCTGATCACACCCTCGCGCCGGTGACGGCCGGGTTACACGTCAGTACATTGAGCCGCATCCCCACACCCTCTCCTGGCCATGACGCGCGAAGGAGCTCGTCCCATGACTACCTCAGTGATCGTCGCGGGTGCCCGCACCCCGATGGGCCGACTCCTCGGCTCCCTCAAGGGCTTCTCCGGCGCGGAGCTCGGCGGCTTCGCGATCAAGTCCGCGCTGGAGCGGGCGGGCATCACCGGCGAGCAGGTGCAGTACGTGATCATGGGCCAGGTGCTCCAGGCCGGAGCCGGCCAGATCCCGGCCCGCCAGGCCGCCATCAAGGCCGGCATCCCGATGAACGTCCCGGCGCTGACCATCAACAAGGTCTGCCTCTCCGGGCTGGACGCCATCGCGCTGGCCGACCAGCTGATCCGGGCCGGCGAGTTCGACGTCGTGGTGGCCGGCGGCCAGGAGTCCATGACCAACGCCCCGCACCTGCTCCCCAAGTCCCGCGAGGGCTACAAGTACGGCGCGATCGAGCTGCTCGACGCGATGGCGTACGACGGCCTCACCGACGCCTACGAGAACATCCCGATGGGCGAGTCCACCGAGAAGCACAACACCCGGCTGGGCATCGGCCGCGAGGTGCAGGACCACCTCGCCGCGCTCTCCCACCAGCGGGCCGCCGCCGCGCAGAAGAACGGCGTCTTCGAGGCCGAGATCACCCCGGTGGAGATCCCGCAGCGCAAGGGCGACCCGGTGCTGTTCAGCCAGGACGAGGGCATCCGCGGCGACACCACGGTGGAGACCCTGGGCCGGCTGCGCCCGGCCTTCACCAAGGACGGCACGATCACCGCCGGCACCTCCTCGCAGATCTCCGACGGCGCCGCCGCCGTGGTCGTGATGAGCAAGGCCAAGGCCGAGGAGCTGGGTCTGAGCTGGATCGCCGAGATCGGCGCGCACGGCAACGTGGCCGGCCCGGACAACTCGCTCCAGTCGCAGCCGTCCAACGCGATCAAGCACGCCCTCGCCAAGGAGGGCCTGGAGGTCGCCGACCTCGACCTGGTCGAGATCAACGAGGCCTTCGCGGCCGTCGCCCACCAGTCGATGAAGGACCTGGGCATCACCGAGGAGATCGTCAACGTCAACGGCGGCGCGATCGCGCTCGGTCACCCGATCGGGATGTCCGGCGCCCGCGTGGTGCTGCACCTGGCGCTGGAGCTGCAGCGCCGCGGCGGCGGCGTCGGCGCGGCCGCCCTGTGCGGCGGCGGCGGGCAGGGCGACGCCCTGATCGTCCGGGTGCCCGGGGCCTGACCGGCCGGCACGGACGCAGGGCACAGACACGAGGGCTGCTCGCCGGGACGACGACCGTCCCGGCGAGCAGCCCTGTTCCCGATCGAGGAGCACGTTGATGGTCGATGTCACCACGCTGGTCGCGCAGGCCAGGGAGGGCCGGCCGCGGGCCGTCGCCCGGTTGATCACGCTGGTGGAGAACGCCGCGCCGCAGCTGCGCGAGGTGATGGCCGCGCTGACCCCGTACACCGGGCAGGCGTACACCGTCGGGCTCACCGGCTCGCCCGGCGTGGGCAAGTCCACCTCGACGTCCGCGCTGGTCTCGGCGTACCGGCGGCTCGGCAAGCGGGTCGGCGTGCTGGCGGTCGACCCGTCCTCGCCGTTCTCCGGCGGTGCGCTGCTCGGCGACCGGGTCCGGATGCAGGACCACGCCACCGACCCGGAGGTCTTCATCCGCTCGATGGCCACCCGCGGCCACCTGGGTGGCCTGTCGTGGGCGGCTCCGCAGGCGCTGCGGGTGCTGGACGGCGCCGGCTGCGAGGTGATCCTGGTGGAGACCGTCGGCGTCGGTCAGTCCGAGGTGGAGATCGCCGCGCAGGCCGACACCACGGTCGTCCTGCTGGCGCCGGGCATGGGGGACGGGATCCAGGCGGCGAAGGCCGGGATCCTGGAGATCGGCGACCTGTTCGTGGTCAACAAGGCCGACCGGGACGGCGCCGACGCCACCGCCCGGGAGCTCAACCACATGCTCGGCCTCGGCGAGTCCCGGGGCCCCGGCGACTGGCGCCCGCCGATCGTCAAGACCGTCGCCGCCCGCGGCGAGGGCATGGACGAGGTGGTCGAGGCGCTGGAGAAGCACCGCGCCTGGCTGGCCGAGACCGGCGAACTGGCCGCCCGGCGGCGCCGGCGCGCGGCCGACGAGGTCCAGGCGATCGCGCTGGCCGCGCTGCGGGCCCGGATCGGCGACCTGCACGGCGACCGGCGGCTGTCCGCCCTCGCCGAGCGGGTGGCCGCGGGTGAGCTCGACCCGTACGGCGCGGCCGACCAGCTGGTGGCCGACCTGACCGGCGCCTGAGCGGTCCGGCCCCGCTCGCCGGGGCCCCCGCGACGCCTCCTCCCGCGGCCGGTGCTCAGCCCCGGCCGCGGAGGTTGCGCAGATGCTCCGCGACGGGGGCCAGCGCCGCGTACATCGCGTCGATCTGCGCCGGGGTGAACCGGTCGACGAAGTGCTCGCGGACGCTGCGGACGTGGTCCGGCGCGACCTTCTGCATCGTCTCCCAGCCCAGCCCGGTGAGGTTGGCGTACAGGCCGCGGCGGTCGCCCGGACACTCCTGGCGCAGGACCAGCCCGGCGTTCTCCATCCGGGTGATCTGGTGCGAGAGCCGGCTCTTGGACTGGAGCGTGGCGGTGGCCAGGTCGGTCATCCGCATCCGCCGGTCCGGGGCCTCGGAGAGGACCACCAGGATCTCGTAGTCGTTGATGGCGAGGTTGTGCGGCTGGAGTTCGCGGCCGAGCTGGTAGTCGAGAAGCTTGCTGACCTCCAGATGGGCGCGCCAGAACCGCTGCTCGGCGGCGGTGAGCCAGGGGGTCTCCGCCTCGGACTCGGAGGCGGAGACCGCCGACGCTTCGGTCAGGTTCGTTTCCATGGCGCCAGCATAACCTGGATTGTTAAAAGTTGTACAATATTTGACCCCGCAGGTCAGAGACCGAAGCGCCGTCCAAGATCGCCCAGGTTGCCGAGGCCGGGGATGTTCACATTGGGCAGCTGCTGCTGACCGTGCCCGGCCGGCTGGTGCGGCAAACCGGCACCGGGCACCCCGGCCTCGGCGTGCACCACGCCCACCGAGCGCTCGGCCATCAGCGTCTCGGAGGACTGCAGCAGGACCTGGCCGGCGCCGATGAACTCGAACTGGTGCTCCTCGCCGGAGGCGCCGCCGAGCCCGGTGAGGTGGCGCAGCCCGCCGATCAGGCCGTGCATGTAGCCGTGGTCGTAGTGGTGGCACGGCGCGGGGCAGTCCGCCCAGCCGACCAGGGCCTGCGGGTCCACCTTGATCGGCGGCTCGACGAAGTGCACCGGCCCGTTGGAGGCGGCCACGAACTTGCCGGTGCCGATCAGGGTCAGGAAGCCCGGGATGATCGACTGCTTCAGCTGCAGCGTCGGCTCGAAGGCCAGCAGGTTCCCCGAGCGGACCGTCAGGTTGCCGTTCTCCAGGTCGTACGAGTTCAGGTCGAAGGCCCGGTCGGCCAGCAGCAGCTTGCCGCGGCCCTCGGCGACCACCCAGTCCGAGGCGTGCAGCGGGGAGTTGAAGTTCCGCTCCAGCATCTGGTCGATCGCACCGCGGCCGATGCCCGAGAAGCGCATGTCGCCGTAGTAGGCGATCATCTTGCCCTTCTGCAGGTAGTAGGCCCCGTTGAGGTCCACCGAGAAGGCGTACGGGTTGACGTTGTCGTTCACCGGCAGGCTGTGCGCGTCGTGCACGGTGGGCCCCTCGCCGCCCGGTGCGGCGTAGGGCAGCGGGGCGCCGTACGCGCCCTGCGGGGGCGCGCCGTACTGCTGCTGCGGCGGGGCGCCGTAGGGCTGGCCGGGCATGGCGGCCTGGGTCTGCTGGTACGCCTGGTCGTAGCCCTGCTGGGGGTACGGCGGCTGGCCCGGCTGCGGCTGCCCGTACGGCTGCTGCGGCTGCCCGTAGGGCTGCTGGGGCGGGTACGGCTGCTGCCCGTACGGGGGCTGCTGCGGCGGGTAGGACATCAGAGCTTCTCCTCGCTCGCCTGCACGTACACCACGCCGTGGCCGGACAGTTCCAGCTGGAACGCCTCGCCCGAGCCGCGGCCCACCATGTCGCGCCAGCCCAGCGCGCTGGACAGCTTGTTGGTCACCTGTCCGCGGTGCGCCACGTACGCCTGCGGGTCGACGTGCACCGGCTGGCCGGGGCCGATCGGCAGCTCGAACACGCCGCCGTGCGCCATCACGGCGACCGAGCCGTGGCCGTCGAGCTTGGTGGTGAACAGGCCCTGGCCGGTGACCTGGCCGCGGACCATGCCCATCACACCGCCCTGCTGACCCATGAACATGGTCGACTGCTGCAGGCTGCCGTCGAAGGCGAGCAGCCGGTCGGCCTCCACGTAGAGGGTGTCGCCGGTGAGGTCGATGACCTGGACGTTGTGCCCGCCGTGCCCGAACATCACCTTGCCGTGGCCCTCGACGGTCATCAGCGGGGTGTCCTCGTTGGCCACCCGCCGGCCGATCATCGACAGCACGCCGCCCTGGCCGCCCATCACGTTGGGCGTGAAGGAGACCTCGCCGGTGTACGCGAGCATGGCACCGCGCTGGCTGAACACCTTCTGGCCGGGCAGCACCTGGGCCTCGACCATCTTGTTGTTGATCTTGTTGAACGGCATCAGACGTCACCCCCGAAGGTCATCTTCTCGGACGGCTGCACGTAGACCAGGCCCTCGCCGGTGAACTCCACCTGCATCGCCTCGCCGCCGCCCTCGCCGATCAGGGTCGTCCAGCCCGCACCCGACTTCAGGCTGCGGTTGAGGTTCCCGGTGTGCGCGATGTACGCGCCCGGGTCGACCCGCAGCGGGGTGCCCTGGGAGACCCGCAGGATGATCGCCGGACCGCGCGAGGTCAGCGCGGCCCAGCCGTGTCCCTCCACCTTGGTGGTGAACAGGCCGTTGCCGGACGCCATCCCGTTGAGGCCGGTGAAGCTGGTGCCGGTGTGCAGGGTCGCCTCGGTGCAGAGCAGGTTCTCGGCCTCGACGTACAGCGTCTCGCCGTTCAACCGCACCAGGTTCACCTCGCTGGCCCTGTCGGCGAAGAAGCAGGTGCCCTGCCCCTTGACCTCCATCACCACCATCTGCTCACCGGTCAGCCTGCGGGTGACCATGCCCCGCAGCCCGTCGCCGCCACCGGAGAGCTTCTTGAAGCCCATCTGCCCGGTGTAGGCGACCATCGTCCCGTTACGTGCTTTGACCGTGTCGCCCGTCATGTCGACGGCGAGCACCTTTGACCCTTGGAGCCGAAACTGTGCCACCGGGCGAATGTAACGGCACCGAGCCCCCTCCGGGGAGGGGCTCGGGCCATTCGGTACCCAGCTGCGACAGAAGGGACCGTTCTGTGACGGTTTGTCCGGTGATCAGGCCTTGACGGGGACCGCCCCGGCCGCCTGCTCGACCTCCAGCAGCGAGGCCGAGTGCCGCTCGGCCTCGAAGGCCGCGTGCCCGCCGCGCAGCCCGAACAGTCGCTTGGAGAGCAGGATCCACAGCACCGCGACGATGTTGAGCAGCAGCGTGCAGATCTTCAGCACGCTGATGTGCTCGGTCAGCTCGTAGGCCTCGATCGGCAGGAAGGCGGCCGTCGCGACCACCGCCAGGTACTCGGCCCAGCGCCGGTTCATCCACAGGCCGACGGCCTCGACGATCTCGATCACCGCGTACGCCACCAGGCCGACCGCCAGCAGCACCAGGGTGCGGTGCTCGTGGCCGAAGGCCTTGCGGACGGTGTCCACCACCGGGGAGTGCTCCAGGTCCCAGTGGAAGTGGTCGGCGACCGGCCGGAAGACGGTGAGGTTCTCGTCGAAGATCCGCTGCACCGCGTCCTGGCTGTTCGAGAACTTCCACACCGCCCAGGCCGCGACCAGCACCAGCAGCCCGCGCAGGCCCCGCTCGACCGCCAGGAAGCGCAGGATGAACAGGTCCCGCAGGGCCCGCCCGCGCGGCACCAGCGGAGCCTCCTCGGCCGGCCCCGCACCGTGCGGGGCGCCGAGCGCGAAGTCCCCGCAGCGCAGGCAGCGCCAGGCGTCGCCGACCGCCGTGTGTGCGTGCAGCCGCTCGCGCAGCTCGGGCTCGGCCGGCGCGTAAGTGATGTGGCCGCGCCGGGAGCAGGTCCGGCGGTCCCAGTCGAGCTTGAACATCTGGCAGCAGCCCCCGTGTCCGTGGCGGGTCTGTCCGTCAGACCGCGCGGCAGCAGGATAGGGGGGACGGCGGACGGAACCCGAGCCGTCGGCGTGTTCCGTGGCGCGGCTGTGACGAACCCGCCCGCGCCGGGTGAGCCTCGCCACCCCGCGCCGGGGCGGGGCGTGAGGTCGGTGATAATGGGTGGCGGCTTGTGCGTCCGTTCACAAGCGTCCCGTCCCGCCCGATCGCCCGGCCGACCCGCCCGTGAGGAACCCACCGTGAAGAGCAGCGCCGTCCACCGCCTGCGCCTTGTCTCCGGCCCCGAGGGCCTGTCGTTCATCCTGCTGCTGGTCTGCTCGGTGCTCAAGCGCACCACCAGCTTCAACGCCGTTCCGGTGATGGGCATGGTGCACGGCGTGCTGTTCATCCTCTACCTGGTGTTCCTGGCGCTCGCCTGGCAGAAGCAGCGCTGGGACGCCAGGCGCGGCATCGTGCTGTTCGTCCTGTCGGTGCTGCCCACCGGCGGGTTCTTCGCCGAGCGGATGCTGGCCAAGGAGGAGCGCGGCGAGTACCCGGCCGCCGCCGGGAGCGCGGCCACCGCGGCCTGACCCCGGGGCGCCCCGGGAATTTGGCGCAGCGGCCGGGTCCTCCCTTGCGGAGATCCCGGCCGCCGCGGGTCTGCGGGGCGGCGCCGGCGTCAGCTGACGTTGACGGCGGTCCAGGCCGCGGCCACCGCCTTGTACTCCGCCGAGGTCGAGCCGTACAGGCTGCTCGCCGCGTTCAGCGTCGCGGTGCGGGCGGCCTTGTAGTTGGTGGTGGAGGTCATGTAGGTGGTCAGCGCGCGGTACCAGATCTTGGCGGCCTTGTCCCGGCCGATGCCGGTGACGGCGGCGCCGTTGTACGTCGGGCTGTTGTAGCTGACGCCGTTGATCACCTTCGCGCCGCTGCCCTCGGACAGCAGGTAGAAGAAGTGGTTGGCGACGCCGGACGAGTAGTGGACGTCCTTGTTGCCGACGGTCGAGGACCAGTAGTCGGCGGAGGCCCCGTCCTTCGACGGCTTGTCCATGTAGCGCAGCGGGGTGCCGTTGCCGTTCAGGTTGAGCCGCTCGCCGATCAGGTAGTCGGGCTTGTCCACCGACAGGTTGGCGTAGAACTCGACCATGGTGCCGAAGATGTCGCTGGTGGCCTCGTTGAGGCCGCCGGACTCGCCGGAGTAGTTCAGACCCGCGGTGGCGGAGGTGACGCCGTGGGTCATCTCGTGGCCGGCCACGTCGATGGCGGTCAGCGGGTGGGTGTTCCCGGCGCCGTCGCCGTAGGTCATGCAGAAGCAGCTGTCGCTCCAGAACGCGTTCACGTAGTTGGTGCCGTAGTGCACCTTGCTGTACGCGCCGACGCCGTTGTTCTTGATGCCGTTGCGGCCGTGGACGTTCTTGTAGTAGTCCCAGGTGGTGGCCGCGCCGAACTGGGCGTCCACGGCGGCGGACTGGCCGTTGCCGGCCTGGCCGTTGCCCCAGATGTTGTCGGCGTCCGTGTAGAGCGTGCCGTTCTTGTCGACGGTGTACATGCCGCCGCGGGTGTTGTCCTTCAGCTGGTAGACGCTGCCGGTGTAGTTGGTGGTCAGCGTCACCGTGCCGTCGAAGACGCCGTACCCGGTGCCGGTGGCGTTGGAGGTGTGGATCTGCTCGTTGCTGGAGAGCAGTTCGCCGGTGGCGGCGTCGGTGACCAGCAGCTGGCTGCTCGGGGTGCCGTCGGCGCGGACGCCTTCGACGGTGCTCTGGTAGGCCAGCCGGGGTGCTCCGGAGGAGGCCCAGATGATCAGCTTGGCGCCGCTGGGCGTGCCGACCGAGGCGAGCGCGGGCTCGTCGGCGTCCTTGGCGACGCCGACGGTGGCCCGGACGGCGCCGGCGGCCCTGGCGGCGGCCTGGTCCGCGGAGAGCTTCGGGCTGAGGGAGGCGGGGGCCAGTGAGCCCTCGACGGCGCGGTCGACCGAGGTGACGGCGCCCTTGGGGTTCTGGTGCACGATCAGGTCGCCGCCGAGGACGGGCAGGCCGGCGTAGGTGCGCTCGTAGCGCACGTGCCGGCTGCCGTCGGCGTCGACGATCGCGTCCTTGACGACCAGCTCCTCCTGGGCGGCGAGGCCGAGGGCGCGGGCCGCGGCGGGCGCCTGGCTGTCGGCCTGGGCGATCAGCTCGGCGCGCTGCTGGGCGGCGGCCGGGGCGGGGGAGGCCTCGGCGAGGCCGGCGCCGGCCTGGATCGCGCCGGCGAGCAGCGCCGAGACTGAGAGAGCGGCTCCGACTGTCAGCTTTCGCTTCACGTACGGATTCCTTCCGGATCAACCGCGTGTGCGCGGTCGCGCCTCGTTCCGGGGCACCGGGGTTAGTGCCTGCTGGGGCGGAACGGACGCTGACGTGCTGCTCCGTGCGGTCAACAGGCGTCTGCCGGTGGGGTGGTGGCGGGCGCCGTACGGGGCTGGTCAGTAGCATGACAATCGAGACCGTCAAATGACAGGTCTATGACGACAATTGGCAGAATCTCGTCAGCCCGGCGGTGTCCGGCATCCGGCGATACCGGACACCGCCAGGGCCTGCGGCGCGGCGGCCGGACCTCCCCTCCGGAGGGCCCGGCAGCCGCGCGTTCAGGTGGCCGGTGGTGGCGCCGGGTCAGCTGACGTTGACTCCGGCCCACGCGGCGGCGACCGCCGCGTACTCGGCGGAGCCCGCACCGTAGAGGTCGGTCGCCGCGCTCAGGGTCGCGGTGCGCGCACCCTTGTAGTTGGTGGTCGAGGTCATGTAGACGGTCAGCGCGCGGTACCAGACCTTGGCGGCCTTGTCCCGGCCGATGCCGGTGACGGTGGCGCCGTTGTAGGTCGGGCTGTTGTAGCTGACGCCGTTGATGGTCTTCGCGCCGCTGCCCTCGGCCAGCAGGTAGAAGAAGTGGTTGGCGACACCGGACGAGTAGTGGACGTCCTTGCTGCCGACGGTGGAGGACCAGTAGTCGGCCGAACCGCCGTCCTTGGAGGGCTTGTCCATGTAGCGCAGCGGGGTGCCGTCGCCGTTGATGTTGATCAGCTCGCCGATCAGGTAGTCCGGCTTGTCGGACGCCAGGTTGGCGGAGAACTCGACCATGGTGCCGAAGATGTCGCTGGTGGCCTCGTTGAGGCCGCCGGACTCGCCGGAGTAGTCCAGGCCCGCGGTGTTCGAGGTGACGCCGTGGGTCATCTCGTGGCCGGCCACGTCGAGCTCGGTGAGCGGGTGGGTGTTCCCGGAGCCGTCGCCGTAGGTCATGCAGAAGCAGCCGTCGTCCCAGAAGGCGTTGACGTAGTTGCGCCCGTAGTGGACCCGGCTGTACGCGCCGACGCCGTCGCCCCGGATGCCGCTGCGGCCGAAGGTGTTCTTGTAGTAGTCCCAGGTGGCCGCCGCGCCGAACTGCGCGTCCACGGCGGCGGACTGGCCGTTGGAGACGGTGCCGGTGCCCCAGGCGTTGTCGGCGTCGGTGTAGAGGGTGCCCTTGCCGGAGGTCTTGTTGGCCAGGTTGGTGGTGTACATCCCACCGCGGCCGGCGTCCTTCAGCTGGTACGTCGAGCCGGACAGCGTGGTGGTCAGCGGCACGCTGCCGACGAACACGCCCTTGCCCGAACCGGTCGCGGACTGCACCTCCTCGTGGCTGGAGAGCACCTCGCCGGTGGCGGCGTCGGTGACCAGGCGCTGCCGGCTCGGGGTGCCGTCGGCGCGGGTCCCCTCGACCACCGTCTGGTAGGCCAGGCGCGGGGCGCCGGAGGAGGCCCAGACGACCAGCTTGGCCTCGCCGACCTGCCCGGTGGAGACCAGGGCGGGCTCGTCGGCGTCCTTGGCGATGCCGACGGTCGCCTGCACCGCGTCGGAGGCCTTGGCCGCGGCCTGGGCGGCGGAGAGCTTCGGGGTGGTGGTCGTGGGGGCCACCGAGCCGTCGACGGCCCGGTTGGCGGCCACGACGGCGCCCTTGGAGTCCTGGTGGACGACGACGTCGCCGCCGATCACCGGCAGCCCGCCGAGGGTGCGCTCGTAGCGCAGGTGGCGGCTGCCGTCGGCGTCGACGACCGCGTCCTTGGCGACCAGCTTCTCCTGGGCGCCGAGGCCGAGGGCGCGGGCGGCGGCCGGGGCCTGGGCGTCGGCGAGGGCGATGAGTGCGGCCCGCTGGCTGCCGGCGACGGGGGCGTCGGCGATCGGGGCGGCCTGGGCGATGCCGGCGCTGACCTGGATGGCGCTGGCGAGGATCGCCGAGGCAGAGAGAACGGCTCCGACTGTCAGCTTTCGCTTCACGTACGGATTCCTTCCGGATCAACCGCGTGCGCGGTGGCGCCTCGCTCCGGGGCACCGGACGTGATGCCTGCTGGGGCGGAACGGGCGCTGACGTGCTGGCCCGTGCGGTCAGGAGGCAACTGCCGGGGTGGGGTTGGCAGATGCCCGACGGGTTGGCGAGAAGCATGACAATCGAAGTGATCAAATGACAGGTCTGCAGCAAGAGTTGGCCATGTCTCGCCAGCTCAGGGCGGGGAGGCGGGTGCCGGCGGCGGCAGAACGAACCGGGCAAAGCGCGCAAATCACCGCGCTTTCAGGGGGTTTACGTCCGAACGGAGGCTGAATTCCTGGCGAAATCCGACAACTCGGTTGATTTAACTGAATATTGCCGGAATATTCACAGCATTGACCGCACTCTTGCGAGTCGTTGAACGGCTGGCGTGATTCCGCCAGGAGCCGGTCTTGTCCAGCATCGTGGACACCTGCTACTCGCTCGGGGGCCCGCCGGTACGGTGGGGATGTGGCCAAGCCCCTCGCACTCGACTTCGACCCGATCGCCCGCGCCGACGAGCTCTGGAAGCGCCGGTGGGGAAGCGTCCCCGCCATGCCGGCGATCACCTCGGTGATGCGCGCCCACCAGATCCTGCTCTCCCGGGTGGACGCGGTGGTCAAGCCGTACGGTCTGACCTTCGCCCGCTACGAGGCGCTCGTGCTGCTGACCTTCAGCAGAACGGGCGAACTCTCGCTCTCCAAGATCGGCGAGCGGCTGATGGTCCACCCGACCAGCGTCACCAACACCGTCGACCGCCTGGAGCGGGCGGGCCTGGTCGCCCGCCGCCCCAACCCGCTGGACGGCCGGGGCGTGCTCGCCTCGATCACCGCCCGCGGCCGCGAGGTGGTGGAGGAGGCGACCCGCGAGCTGATGGCCGTCGACTTCGGACTGGAGGGCTACGACGCGGAGCAGTGCGGCCAGGTGTTCGACCTGCTGCGGCCCCTGCGGGTGGCGGCCGGCGACTTCCGCGAGCCCGAGCAGGCCTGACCGGCGGGGCAGGGCGGAGGTCGACCGGGGCGCGGCGGGGGCCTCCCGTGAGGGCGGTTACCCTCGATGCCATGAAGCAGAGTGTGCTGACCCGCTACCGGGCGCTGGCGTATGTGACCGGCGTCCTCCTGATCCTGCTGACCCTCGGGATGGTCGCCAAGTACGTCCTCGACCTCTCGGGCGCGGCCGGCTTCACCACCGCCGTCGGCATCGCGCACGGCTGGCTGTACGTGGTCTACCTGGTGCTCGCCTTCGACCTGGGCACCAAGGCCAAGTGGCCGATCGGCAAGCTGGCCTGGGTGCTGCTCGCCGGCACCGTCCCCACCGCCGTGTTCTTCGTCGAGCGCCGGGTCTCCCGCGAGGTGGCCCCGCTGATCCGGGACGCGCAGCCGGTCGGCGCCTGACCCGCACTCGCTCGGCTTCTGCCAGGCGCCCTCTCCCCGTCGGGAGGGGGCGCCTTTTTCGCGCCCCCTGGACGGCCGGCGGGCGCCGTACGGCTTTCCGTGCGAGCCACGCCGAGGGCGGCCATCGACAGATACTAGGACGTCCGAGTACTTTGGTGGTACGTCTCACCAGACGTCCTACTGGCTGTGTCGTCCCGGGAACGGGCGGCCGCACGGAGCGGAGTTCGGAGTCGATGGACGCCGACGAGATCGAGGCCGGCCGCCAGCGCTGGCAGCAGCGCTACGACAAGGCCCGCAAGCGCGACGCGGACTTCACCACGCTGAGCGGCGACGAGGTCGAACCGGTCTACGGGCCGCCCGCGGGTCAGCCCTACGAGGGCTTCGAGCGGATCGGCTGGCCCGGTGAGTACCCGTACACCCGCGGCCTGCACCCGACCGGGTACCGGGGCCGCACCTGGACCATCCGGCAGTTCGCCGGCTTCGGCAACGCGCAGCAGACCAACGAGCGCTACCGGATGATCCTGGAGGCCGGCGGCGGCGGGCTCTCGGTCGCCTTCGACATGCCCACCCTGATGGGTTACGACTCGGACGACGGCCGCTCGCTCGGCGAGGTCGGCCACTGCGGGGTGGCCATCGACTCGGCCGCCGACATGGACATCCTGTTCGGCGGCATCCCGCTCGGCGACGTCACCACCTCGATGACGATCAGCGGCCCGGCCGTCCCGGTCTTCTGCATGTACCTGGTGGCCGCCGAGCGCCAGGGCGTCGACCCGGGCGTGCTCAACGGCACCCTGCAGACCGACATCTTCAAGGAGTACATCGCCCAGAAGGAGTGGCTGTTCGCGCCCGAGCCGCACCTGCGGCTGATCGGCGACCTGATGGAGTACTGCGAGGCCAACATCCCGGCGTACAAGCCGCTGTCGGTCTCCGGCTACCACATCCGGGAGGCCGGGGCGACGGCCGCGCAGGAGCTGGCGTACACCCTCGCGGACGGCTTCGGCTACGTCGAGCTCGGCCTGTCCCGCGGCATGGACGTGGACGACTTCGCCTCCGGCCTGTCCTTCTTCTTCGACGCCCACCTCGACTTCTTCGAGGAGATCGCCAAGTTCCGCGCCGCCCGCCGGATCTGGGCCCGCTGGATGCGCGACCGCTTCGGCGCGAAGACCGACAAGGCGCAGTGGCTGCGGTTCCACACCCAGACCGCGGGCGTCTCGCTCACCGCGCAGCAGCCGTACAACAACGTGGTGCGCACCGCCGTCGAGGCGCTCTCGGCGGTGCTGGGCGGCACCAACTCGCTGCACACCAATGCCCTCGACGAGACTCTGGCGCTGCCCTCCGAGCAGGCCGCCGAGATCGCCCTGCGGACCCAGCAGGTGCTGATGGAGGAGACCGGCGTCACCAACGTGGCCGACCCGCTGGGCGGTTCCTGGTACGTGGAGGCGCTCACCGACCGGATCGAGGCGCAGGCCGAGGAGATCTTCCAGCGGATCCTCGACAAGGGCACCGCCGACCACCCGATCGGGCCGATCACCTCCGGCATCCTGCGCGGCATCGAGGAGGGCTGGTTCACCGGGGAGATCGCCGAGGCGGCCTTCCAGTACCAGCGCTCGCTGGAGAAGGGTGAGAAGCGGGTGGTCGGCGTCAACTGCCACCCGGGCAGCGTCACCAAGGAGCTGGAGATCCTCCGGGTCAGCCACGAGGTCGAGCGCGAGCAGGTCCGGGTGCTCGGCGCCCGCAAGGCCGCCCGCGACGAGGCCGCCGTCCGGGCCGGGCTGGACGAGATGCTCGCCGCCGCGCGCTCCGGCGAGAACATGATCCCGCCGATGCTCCGGGCCGTCCGGGCCGAGGCCACGCTGGGCGAGATCTGCCACGCGCTGCGGGACGAGTGGGGCATCTACCGGGAGAACGCCTCGTTCTGACCGGATGCCCGAGGGGGCGCCGGGGGTGATCCCTGGCGCCCCCTCGGCGCGTTCGGCGTCCGGTGGCCGCCGCGCGGCGGGCGGGCCTCAGGCCTGCGGGGTCTCCGCGAGGGCCGCGGACAGGCCCGGCAGCGGGCTGAGCAGCAGGGTGGTGAAGCGGTGGATCCACCGGGCGGTGATCGGCTCGCCGCTGACCAGCATCCGGTGCTCCACGGTCCCGGCGATGGTGTCGAAGATGATGTCGATCTCCTCGCAGGCGGTGTCCTCGTCCCGGTCCGGGTCGAGTTCACCGCGGGCCTGGGCGTTGGCCCGGCCGAGCCGCACCAGGTGCTTCTGCGGGTCGACGATGCGTTCCCGGATCCGCTGCCGCAGCAGCGGGTCCCGGCTGCCCTCGGCGAACAGGGCGAGCAGCGCGGCCTGGGTCTCCGGCCGGGCCAGCAGGTCGGCGAACTGCGCCACCACGGCCTCGATGTCGGCCCGCAGGCTGCCCAGGTCGGCCACTTCGAGGTCGTCGAACAGGCTGGCCACGGCGTCCACCACGAGCTCGTTCTTGGACGGCCAGCGCCGGTAGAGGGTGGTCTTGGCCACGCCGGCCCGGGTGGCGACGTGTCCCATGGTCAGTCCGCCCCAGCCGATCTCGGCGAGGGCGGCCCTGGTGGCGTCCAGGATGGCGCGGTCGGCGGTGGCACTGCGGGGCCGGCCCTTGCCGCGGCCGGGCGCGCCGAAGGGCGCTTCGTCCGCGGCCTGTGCAGGTCCCGCGGGCTGCCGGGTGGTGGGGGCCACCGAGCCTCCTTGCGTTCTACCGATAAGTAACTTGTCGGGGAATGCCACCGTAGCGACCGTTCGGTCGGACCCGCAGGGGGGTGCGACCGGAAAGTGGGGCAGCTCACGTCCGTGGAGGGCCGGGGGGACTTGCGGGACGTGCCCGGGGTGCAGATACGCTACGACTCGTAGCGAAAGAGCGACAACCACGCGCCCCGGCCCATGGGATCGGGCGGGCGCGGGTGTGGATGGGGATCCGCACCGGACGCACGGCTACGAGGGGAGCGGTGCCCGCCGCATGGCGGGCGGCGGAGCGGGGAAGGCTCGGCACGACCTTTCCGGGCGGTTGGCGCCCGTCATCCGCGTCGACGGGGGAGGATGGTGCCATGCAGTCACGGAATTCGCGTCTCAACAGCTCCGCCCTGCGCGGTGCGGTCGACCTCGCCGCCGTCAAGGCCGCCGGTGAGGCCGCTCAGAAGGCCGAGCAGGCCCGGGCCGAGCGGGCCCGTCAGACCGCCGCCGGGGGCGACCCGGCCGCGCCGCCGGCCCAGCCGCTGGTCATCGACGTCACCGAGGAGACCTTCGAGACCGAGGTCGTCCAGCGGTCGGCCGAGGTGCCCGTGGTGATCGACTTCTGGGCCGAGTGGTGCGGCCCGTGCAAGCAGCTCAGCCCGATCCTGGAGCGGCTGGCCGAGGAGTACTCCGGCCGGATCGTGCTCGCCAAGATCGACGTGGACGCCAACCAGCTGATCGCCCAGCAGTTCGGCATCCAGGGCATCCCCGCCGTCATGGCGGTGGTGGCCGGCCAGCTCGTCCCGCTCTTCCAGGGCGCGGAGAACGAGGCCAACGTCCGCAAGATCCTCGACCAGCTGATCGCCGTCGCCGAGCAGCGGTTCGGCATCGTCGGCGCACCGGTCGACCCGGCTGCCGCCGCCGAGGCGGGCGAGGCCGCCGCGGCGGCCCCGCGGGTGCCGGCCGACCCGGCGCTGGAGGCCGCGCACGACGCGCTGGACCGCGGCGACCTGGGCGGCGCCATCCAGGCCTACCAGAACGTGCTCGCCGACCGCCCCGGTCACACCGAGGCCAAGCTGGGCCTGGCCCAGGCACAGCTGCTGCGCCGGGTGGAGAGCCTGGACCTGCAGGCCGTACGGGCGGCGGCCGCCGCCGACCCGAAGGACGTCACCGCGCAGCTGGAGGCGGCCGACCTGGACCTGGTCGGGGGTCATGTCGAGGACGCCTTCGGCCGGTTGGTCGCGACGGTGGCCAAGACCTTCGGTGAGGACCGGGACACCGTGCGGCTGCGACTGCTGGAGCTCTTCGAGGTGATCGGCGCGGACGACCCGCGGGTGGTCGCCGCACGGACGGCGCTGGCCCGCGTGCTGTTCTGACGCCCGGTCCGGTGGCACGGCAGATGACCTGCGGTGTCGCCGTTGATTTGGCGACAATCCCACGAAAACCCCAGAGCTTTATCAAATCTTGACAGAGCCCCTCCTTGCTCACCCCAGGTGACCAAGGAGGGGTGTTTCATTCCTGTTTCCGGCGGATTTCAGCGCCACAAATTCTTCAGAATGTCACTCTGGGTAACCATGCCTTCGATTCCATGATCATCGGCACCTGTTGTTGGATTACCCGTCAGTAACGCACCTCTTGTGCTTCGCCCGGGATTCAAGCACGATCGGCCACGCCCGGTCCCTCACTGAGGGATCCCCACCGGGCAGCCGCCGGCTCCGGCCGGTGTCTGGAGGACAGGGGGGTAGCCGCAGATCCCACACCGCGGCTCCTGGCCTCATGTCGGTCGCGCACCCCGTGCGGCCGTCGGTTGTCGCTCGGGGGTGATCGCCGCGACCGTCGGTCCCACGACGGTCTGGCGCTCTCCGTTACCGAGGACGTAGCTCTCTGCCATCCCGGGCCGGGCCAGTGCGGGTCGCACCGGAACCCGGCCGGAGATGTACGTCCTAGAAGGAGGACTGCATGTCCCAGACTTTCGGCAAGACGCGCTGGCGTCGCTTCGCCGTCGTGATGGTCCCCAGCATCGCCGCGACCGCCGCCATCGGTGTCAGCCTGGCCAACAGCGCGCTGGCCGCCTCGTTCAGCGTGTCCGGCCAGAGCTTCAAGGTCACCGCCGCCGACCTGGACGGCCAGGGCTTCGCCCAGTTCGGCTCGGTCGACCAGGGCACCCCGGACAAGAACGGCAACAAGGTCCACCCGGTCGCCGTGTCGGCCTTCGACACCGCCACCATCCAGGGCCTGTGCCAGTCCGTGGTCACCGACCTCGGCCCGCTCGGCGAGTGGACCCTGGTCCTCAAGGCCGGCAACGAGTCCGGCAAGCCGGTCGAGGCCGCCAACCTGCTGATCGACCTCGACCAGCTGAACGCGGACGCCACGTTCACCGACATCAACATCGGCCAGGACGCCTCGACCCTGGACGCGCACAAGGGCGGCGTGATCGAGAAGTACCGCGCCCTCGGCAACACCACGCCCACCGGCACCAAGGGCTTCGCCCAGGCCGCCAAGTCCGCCCACCTGACCAAGGTGGAGCAGACCGCCTGGGCGACCTCGGCCGGCACGTTCAAGCTGAGCGGCCTGAAGCTCAACATCAACCGGGGCTCCGGCGCGGGCGTCGAGTGCTACTGACCGTGAGCTGACGGGGCGCCGGTCGGCGCACCGTCCTCGCGGACTCCTGGCCGGGGGCGGCGGATCTCCGTTGCCCCCGGCCGAATTCCTTGGCTTTCCCCCCTCGTAGACACCATCGAGGAGTTGCACCATGTCCAGCGCAACCGCCGAATCCTGGCCCGAGGAAGCGCCGGCTCACGCGCGCATGCGGACGAGCTTCCGCGCCTGGCGCCGTACCCGGCCGTTCTGGGGCGGCCTGCTGGCCATGCTCGCGGGCGTCCCGATCCTCTACTTCCCCTACGCGCACCTGAGCCTCGGCGGGCTGACGGTCTCGATGGCGACCACCGCCGGCGCCGGCTCGCTGATCATCGGCCTGCTGATGATCGCGCTGGGCCTGACGGCCTGGTTCCAGCCGCTGGTGCGGGTCTTCTGCGGCGTGGCCACCACGATCCTGTCGCTGATCTCGATCCCGGTCTCCAACCTCGGCGGCTTCGGCTTCGGCGTGACGCCGGGCCTGATCGCCGGTGGCCTGCTGGTCGCCTGGACCCCGCTCAAGCCGCTGCCGGAGGACGCCGCCGGCGAGGCGCAGACGGCCGAGCAGGCCGCGCACGACGAGCCGGCCACGGCCGAGGAGCAGCCGCCGGCCCACGCTGCGGCCCCGGCCGCCGTCGACCCGGAGGAGCCGCGGTGACCGAGCGAGACGACTCGACGGGCCGCGTGCCCGGCCCGCGCCACGCCGCTCCCCGCAACGGTGTCGGCAGCCGGCTGCGCGGTCGCGCGCTGGCCATCGCCGCCGTGCCGACCGTCCTGCTGGTCGGCGCCTACGCGCCCACCCTGGCGATGGCGGACTCGAAGACCGACAAGGCCTGCGCGAGCGCCCCCGACACGGTGATCGAGGAGACCCCGGTCCCGCAGAGCGAAATCAAGATCACCCCGGGTACGGATCCGGCGGAGAAGTCCACCGCGACGAAGCCGGGGACGCAGCCCGCCACCCAGGCCGCGGCGAAGGTGCCGGCCCAGCAGTCCGCCGCCGCCGGGACCGACCCCGCCGTCTACACCACCTCCACCACCGGCGGCCACAGCGTGCAGACCTCCGGGGTGCAGCAGGCCGGGCTGATAGACGACATCGTGGACGGGATATTCCACCCGAACACGGCGAAGAGCGCCGCCCCGACTCCGACCCCGGTGCCGCCCGCGCCGAATGTCGAGACCTCCTCCAAGCAGGCCACCCCGTCCGCCTCGGCCTCGCCCTCGGGGGCTCCCTCCCCGGCGCCCGCGCCGTCCGCCTCGGCCGGCGCCGCCCCGTCCGCCTCCGCCGGCAAGGCCCCGGCCGCCAAGGGCAAGGCGGCGACGCCGACCCCGTCGGCCTCCGCCTCGGCCGGCCCCAACTGCGTGCTGGACACCCGTGACGTGGCCGCCAAGGCGGCCGGCCCGGGCCACGTGGTGCCGGAGCAGAACTGGACCCTCAAGTCGACCAGGCTCGCCCTGCACGGCTCGGTCTTCAACGGTGTCTACGACGTGAAGACCCCGACCGGCACCAAGCGCGTCCTGAAGTTCACCACCGCCAGCGTGGACATCGGCAACCTCGACATGTCGACGATCGAGATCCCCGGCCTGACCTTCCACGTGAAGAGCGCGCCGAACTCCACCTCGACCATGCGCAACGGCCCGATCACCATGTACGTCGAGCGCCTGTCCGGCCACCTCGCGGAGATCTACGGCCTGCCGATCCCGATCGACCTGGGCGAGATCACCCTCACCCCGGACACCCTGCCCAAGTGGCTGTGGGACCTGCTCAGCGGCGTTCCGATCCCGCTCGACATCACCCTGAACAACGCCACGGCGATCCAGGCCGGCCAGTTCGGCGGGACGCTCAAGATCCCCGGCATGAAGCTCTACAACGACGAGGAACCGTACGTCGGCAAGTAGTGCCCGACCGTGCACGCCCGAGGGGCGGCCCCTCCCTGCCGGGAAGGGCCGCCCCTCGGTGCTGCCGCGGGCGTCAGTTCTTGACGCGGGTGCCCAGGTGGTGGACCTGGACCATGTTGGTGGTGCCGGGGATGCCGGGGGGCGAGCCGGCCGTGACGATGACGGTGTCACCCTCGGCCAGCCGGTCCAGGCGGAGCAGCTCGCGGTCGACCTGCTCGACCATCTCGTCGGTGGTGGCCACCTGCTCCGTCACGTACGCCTCGACGCCCCAGCTGAGCGACAGCTGGTTGCGGGTGGCGGAGTCCGGGGTGAAGGCGATCACCGGGATCGGCGAGCGGTAGCGGGACAGCCGGCGGGCGGTGTCGCCGGACTTGGTGAAGGCGATCAGCGCCTTGCCGTTCAGGAAGTCGCCGAGCTCGCAGGCGGCGCGGGCGACCGAGCCGGACTGGGTGCGCGGCTTGCGGCCGGGGTTGAGCGGCTGCAGGCCCTGGGAGACCAGCTGCTGCTCGGCGGTCTCGGCGATCCGGCTCATGGTCTTGACCGTCTCGACCGGGAACTTGCCGACGCTCGACTCGGCGGACAGCATGACCGCGTCGGCGCCGTCCAGGATGGCGTTGGCGACGTCCGAGACCTCGGCGCGGGTCGGCCGCGAGGCGTGGATCATCGACTCCATCATCTGGGTGGCGACGATGACCGGCTTGGCGTTGCGGCGGCAGAGGGTGATGAGCTCCTTCTGCACCAGCGGGACCCGCTCCAGCGGGTACTCCACGGCGAGGTCGCCACGGGCCACCATGACGGCGTCGAACGCGAGGACGATCTCCTCCATCGCCTCGACGGCCTGCGGCTTCTCGATCTTGGCGATGACCGGGACGCGGATGCCGACCTCGTCCATCACCTTGTGCACGTCGTCGATGTCGCCGGCGTTGCGGACGAACGAGAGCGCGACCATGTCGACGCCCAGGCGCAGGGAGAACCGGAGGTCGTCCTTGTCCTTCTCGGAGAGCGCGGGCACGTTCACGGCCGCGCCGGGCAGGTTGATGCCCTTGTTGTTCGAGAGCACGCCGCCCTCGATCACCACGGTCTTCACCCGCGGGCCGTCGACGCTGACGACCTCCAGGGCGATGACGCCATCGTTGATCAGGATCGGGTCGCCGGGCTTCACGTCGCCGGGCAGGCCCTTGTAGGTGGTGCCGCAGATGTGCTGGTCCCCGGGCACATCCTCGGTGGTGATGGTGAAGGTGTCGCCGTTGTCGACGGTCACCGGACCGTTGGCGAAGGTCGCCAGGCGGATCTTCGGGCCCTGCAGGTCGGCCAGCACACCGATGGTGCGGCCGGTGTCCTCGGCCACCTGGCGGACCTTGCGGTACCGCTCCTCGTGCTCGGGGTGGGTGCCGTGGCTCATGTTCAGTCGGGCGACGTTCATGCCCGCCTCGACGATGGCCTTCAGCTGTTCGTAGGAGTCCGTGGCAGGACCCAGGGTGCAGACAATTTTCGCTCGGCGCATATCGGTCAGTCTATCCGTTCGTGTTATCGGTGCATTCCGCTCGAAAGCTGAGGGATCGCCAACGAACCATCCCGAAGGGTGGGATACTGAGTGGTAGTCAGCTCAGTCCTCAGCAGTGTGCACCAGGGCGAAGGCCTGCCGCGCGATCTCCAGCTCCTCGTCGGTCGGTACGACGGCCACCGCCACCCGTGCGTAGGCGGGCGAGACGATCCGCGGATCACCCGATCGGACGGCGTTCAGCTCGGTGTCGACCACGATTCCCAGCCCCTCCAGACCGGCGCAGACGGCCTCCCGGACGGGCGCCGCGTTCTCCCCCACCCCGGCGGTGAAGACGACCGCGTCCACCCGGCCGAGCACCGCGTAGTAGGCCCCCAGGTACTTGCGCAGCCGGTGGACGTAGGCGTCGAAGGCCAGCGCCGCGTCGGCGTCGCCCTCGCCCCTGCGGCGCAGGATCTCGCGCATGTCGTTGTCCCCGCACAGCCCGAGCAGGCCGCTGCGGCGGTTCAGCAGCGCATCGATCTCATCGATCGTCAGGCCGCCGACCCGGTGCAGGTGGAACACCACGCCGGGGTCGACATCGCCCGATCGGGTGCCCATCACCAGCCCCTCCAGCGGGGTGAGCCCCATCGAGGTCTCCACACAGACCCCGCCGGCCACCGCCGAGGCGGAGGCCCCGTTGCCCAGGTGCAGGACGATCACGTTGACCTCGGCCGGCTCCTTGCCGAGCAGCGCGGCGGCGGCCCGGGACACGTACTGGTGCGAGGTCCCGTGGAACCCGTACCGGCGTACCCGGTGCTCGTCCGCGACGGCCCGGTCGATCGCGTAGCGCGCCGCGTACTCCGGGAGTGTGGCGTGGAAGGCGGTGTCGAACACGGCCACCTGCGGCAGGTCGGGCCGAAGCCGGCGGGCCACCTCGATGCCGGTGATGTTGGCGGGGTTGTGCAGCGGCGCGACCGGGACCAGCCGCCGGACCTCGGCCAGCACCTCGTCCGTGATCAGGGTCGGCGCGGTGAACCTCCGGCCGCCGTGCACCACCCGGTGGCCGATCGCGGCCAGCTCGGGGGAGTCCAGGCCGAGCCCGTCCGCAGCCAGCTCCGCGGCGACGGCCTCCAGGGCCGCGGCGTGGTCCTCGAAGGGCCGCAGGGCCTCGCGCCGCGCGCCGTCGCGCGGGGTGTGCACCAGCCGGCCGCCGGGTTCGCCGACCCGCTCGGCCAGGCCGGCGGCCAGCCGGGCGCCGTCCAGCATGTCGATCAACTGGTACTTGACCGAGGACGAGCCCGCGTTCAGGACGAGGACCCGGGTGCCCGCACTCACCGGGCCGCTCCTTCGCCGGCGGTCCGGGCCTGGACGGCGGTCTGGGCCTGCACGGCGGTGATCGCGACGGTGTGGACGATGTCCTCCACCAGCGCCCCCCGGGACAGGTCGTTGACCGGTTTGCGCAGGCCCTGCAGCACCGGGCCGACCGCCACCGCGCCGGCCGAGCGCTGCACGGCCTTGTAGGTGTTGTTGCCGGTGTTCAGGTCCGGGAAGATCAGCACGGTGGCCCGCCCGGCCACCGGCGAGCCCGGCATCTTGGTGGCCGCGACATGGGCGTCCACCGCCGCGTCGTACTGGATCGGGCCGTCCACCGGCAGGTCGGGCCGCAGCTCCCGGACGAGCTCGGTGGCCCGGCGGACCTTGTCCACGTCCACGCCCGAGCCGGAGGTGCCGGTCGAGTACGAGAGCATCGCCACCCGCGGCTCCACGCCGAACTGGGCGGCGGTCTCGGCGGACTGGATGGCGATGTCGGCCAGCTGCCTGGCGTCCGGGTCGGGGTTGACCGCGCAGTCGCCGTAGACCAGCACCCGGTCGGCCAGGCACATGAAGAACACCGAGGAGACGATCGCGGCGTCCGGCGCGGTCTTGATCACCTCGAAGGCGGGGCGGATGGTCGCGGCGGTGGAGTGCACCGAGCCGGAGACCATGCCGTCGGCGATCCCCTCCTGGACCATCAGGGTGCCGAAGTAGGAGACGTCGGTGACCACGTCCAGGGCCAGCTCGACGGTCATGCCCCTGTGGGCCCGCAGCTTCGCGTAGAGCTCGGCGAACTGCCGGCGCAGCGGGCTGGTCGCCGGGTCGACGATCCGGACCTGGGTGCGGTCCTGGGTGTCGTCCGGCTGCGGGAGCTCGATGCCGAGGGCGGCGGCCCGGCGGTGCACGGTGTCCGGGGCGCCCAGCAGGGTGAGGTCGCAGATGTTGCGGCGCAGCAGGACCTCGGCGGCGCGCAGCATCCGGTCCTCGGTGCCCTCCGGCAGCACGATGTGCCGGCGCGCGGCGCGGGCCCGTTCCAGCAGCTCGTGCTCGAACATCATCGGGGTCACCCGCTCGGAGCGGCTCAGCTCGATCCGCTTGGTCAACTCGGCGGTGTCGACGTGGAGTTCGAACAGGCCGAGGGCGATCTCGGTCTTCCGTGGGCTGTTCGGGCCGATCTGCCCCTCCAGGTGGGTGAGCGCGGCGGCGGTGATCCAACTGCCCTCCGGCACCACGGCGACGGGCGTGCCGGGGGCGAGCCGGGCGGCCAGCGCCATCACGTTCGGGCCGGGGTGCTGGCCGAGGGTCAGCAGCACGCCGGCGATCGGCGGGGCGCCGGCGGCGTGCGCGGCCAGCGAGCCGATCACCAGGTCCGCGCGGTCGCCGGGGGTGACCACCAGGGCGCCCTCGGTGAGCGCGGTCAGGAAGGTCGGCAGCATCGCGCCACCGAAGACGAACGAGCGCACGTCCCGGGCCAGCCCGGCCGCGTCGCCCAGCAGCACCTCGGCGCCGGTCGCCTCGACCAGCTGCGCCACGGTCGGGGCGGCCAGTGCCAGCTCCTCCGGGATCACGTACGCGGGCACCGGCAGCTTCTGCGCCAGGGTCTGCTCGACCTGCTGCCTGGCGCCGGGGGCCACCCGGTTGGCGATCATCGCGAGGGTGGAGCAGCCGAGGTCGGTGTAGGCCCGGTGGGCGTTTCGGACCTCGGCGATCACGGTCTGCGGGTCCTCGTTCTGCCCGCCGACCACCGGCAGCACCCAGGCGCCGAACTCGTTCGCCAGCCGGGCGTTGAACGCCAGCTCGTCCGGGATGTTGGTGGCGGCGAAGTCGGTGCCGAGCACCAGCACCGCCTGGCACCTGCGCTCCAGCGCGCGGAACCGGTCGACCAGGGTGGACACCAGCTCGTCCTGCCCCTGCGCGGCCTGCAGTGCGGCCGCGTCCTCGTAGGTCAGCCCGTACAGCTCGCCGGTCGGCAGGTCCAGCCGGTACCTGTTCCTGAGCAGCTCGACCACGTGGTCGGTGCCGGGCTCGCCGGGAGCCTGGGCGTGCACCAGCGGGCGGAAGACACCGACCCGGTCCACCTGGCGGGTGAGCAGTTCCATGACCCCGAGCTCGACGGCCTGCCGGCCGTCCCCCCGATCGATCCCGGTCACGTACACGCTGCGCGCCACGTGGCTGTCTCCGTTCCCTCGCGGTTGTGGGGCATCCCTCGCTCCGACCATACATTCGCCGTCCGTACGGAAGGGCGAAGGTGGATGTCGCCACAGGAAACAGGGGGCCCAGGCCCTTGACGGGCGGGGCCGGCGACCCGGGCCGCCCGGGCGGGCGGCGGCGACGGAACGGGTCACGCGGCGCCGGCCGAGGCGGGGGAGCCTCGGCCGGCGCCGCGTGACGGTTCGCCGGGGGTCGTCCCCGGCTGCCGGGCCGGGGGTCAGACCGGTCGCAGCCAGACGGTGGCGAGTGGGGGGATGATCAGCTCGGCGCTGCGGGGCTGGCCGTTCCAGGTGGTCGGTTCGGCCTTGATCGGGCGGGAGTTGGAGATGCCGCTGCCGCCGAACCGCGGGGCGTCCGTGTTGAGCGCCTCCTCCCAGAGCTGGTCCTTGCGCTCCAGGCGGGGCAGGCCGATCCGGTGGCCGTGCCGGACCACGGGGGCGAAGTTGCAGACCGCGACCAGCGGGGTGCCGTCGGCGGCGTACCGGACGAAGGAGAGCAGGTTGTCCTCGGCCGCGCCGCCGTCCAGCCAGCGGAAGCCGTCCGGGGTGGTGTCCTGCTCCCACAGGGCGGGGCTGGCCCGGTAGACCCGGTTGAGCTCGCCGACCAGCCGCTGGACGCCGCGGTGGTCGGCGCCGGCCGGCCAGTCGTCGGCGAGCACCCACCACTGCGGGCCGTGCTCGTGGTCCCACTCCGCGCCCTGGGCGAACTCCTGGCCCATGAACAGGAGTTGCTTGCCCGGGTGGGCCCACATGAAGCCGAGGTAGGCGCGGTGGTTGGCGCGCTGCTGCCACCAGTCCCCGGGCATCTTGGCGACCAGGGCCTGCTTGCCGTGGACGACCTCGTCGTGCGAGATCGGCAGGATGTAGTTCTCCGAGTAGGCGTACACCATCGAGAAGGTGATCTCGTTGTGGTGGTACTTGCGGTGCACCGGCTCCTTGGACATGTAGACCAGCGAGTCGTGCATCCAGCCCATGTTCCACTTCAGGCCGAAGCCGAGGCCGCCGGTGTCGGTGGGGCGGGTGACGCCGTCCCAGGCGGTGGACTCCTCGGCGATGGTGACCACGCCCGGGCAGCGCCGGTAGACCGTGGCGTTCATCTCCTGAAGGAAGGCGGCGGCGTCCAGGTTCTCCCGGCCGCCGTACTGGTTGGGGGTCCAGCCGCCGCCCTCGCGGGAGTAGTCGAGATAGAGCATCGAGGCCACGGCGTCCACCCGCAGGCCGTCGATGTGGAACTCCTCGCACCAGTAGACCGCGTTGGCCACCAGGAAGTTGCGGACCTCGGTGCGGCCGTAGTCGAACTCCAGCGTGCCCCAGTCGGGGTGCTCGGCGCGCAGTGGGTCGGCGGGCTCGTAGAGCGGCTCGCCGTCGAACCGGGCGAGCGCGAAGTCGTCCTTGGGGAAGTGCGCCGGGACCCAGTCGACGATCACGCCGATGCCGTGCCGGTGCAGCGCGTCGACCAGGTACCGGAAGTCGTCCGGGGTGCCGAGCCGGGCGGTCGGGGCGTAGAAGCCGGAGACCTGGTAGCCCCAGGAGCCGCCGAACGGATGTTCCATCACCGGCATGAACTCGACGTGCGTGAAGCCGAGTCCCTCCAGGTAGCCGGGCAGCTCCTCGGCGATCGCGCGGTAGCTCGTCAGGTCGGGCCGCCAGGAGGCCAGGTGCAGCTCGTAGACCGACATCGGGGACCGGTGGTGCACGCTCTTCGCCCGCCGGGCCAGCCACTCGGCGTCGCCCCACTCGTACGCGGAGGTGTGCACCACGGAGGCGGTGGCCGGCGGGCACTGGGCGGCCCGGGCCATGGGGTCGGCCTTCTCCAGCACCCAGCCCTGCTTGGTGCGGATCTGGTACTTGTACGTGGTGCCGTCACCGAGGCCGGGCACGAACAGCTCCCAGATCCCGGACGAGCCGAGCGAGCGCATCGGGTGGCCGGTGCCGTCCCAGTGGTTGAAGTCGCCGATCAGCCGGACGCCGACCGCGTTCGGTGCCCAGACGGCGAACGCGGTGCCGAGCACCCCGTCCACCTCGCGCACGTGCGAGCCGAGCGCCTGCCAGAGCTGCTCGTGCCGGCCCTCGGCGATCAGGTGCAGGTCCAGCTCACCCAGGGTGGGGGCGGCCCGGTAGCCGTCCTCCTGGAGCAGCGGTTCGGCGCCGGGATAGCCGACCCGCAGCCGGTACGCCGGGAACTCCGCGCCCGCCAGCAGACCGGTGAACAGCCCGGACCGCTGGTGGGTCAGCTCGGCCGGCCCGTGCTCGGTCTCGATCAGCACCCGCTCGGCGAACGGCCGCAGCACCCGGATCGCGGTGCCGCCCTGGGTGGGGTGGGCGCCCAGCAGGGAGTGCGGGTCGTGGTGGCCGCCGGACACCAGCCGGTCGACCTCGGCCGGCGGCAGTGGGGCCTCCGGCAGGCGCAGTACCGCGTCCGGGCGCGGCTGCGGGACCTGCGCGGCCCTGGTGGCCCGCGAGGCGCGAGTGGCCGTGGGGACGGCGGCGGGCTGCTCCTCGACGGCCGGCCCCTCCCCGGGCTGTTCCTCGACGGGCAGTTCCTCGACGGGTGACCCCTCCGCGGGCAGGCCGTCGGACGGCTCGGCCCGCCGAGGCGCCGCGGCCGCCCGCGTCCGGCCCGTCCGGGCCGGGGTGCCTCGCTCCGGCAGGAAGGTGGCGGGCACGGCGGGGTTGGTGCGGTCGGACTTCGGGCCGAGCGGTGTCACGACGGAATCCTCCTGCGGCGGTGGTTGAGCGGGGGTCAGACGGTGAGGGCCAGGCGGTTGATGGCGGCCAGCGGGATGGGCAGCCAGCTGGGCCGGTGGCGGGCCTCGTACACCACCTCGTAGACCGCCTTGTCGATCTCCAGGGCGCGCATCAGCTCCGGGGCGGCCGCGGGGTCGGCGCCGCCGCCCGCGGTGTACCCGGCGCAGTACGCGGCCCGGTTGCGCGCGGCCCAGGCGGCCGCCAGGTGGGCGAGCTCGGGGTCGGTGCCGGGTGCTCCGGCCAGCAGGTGGGCGGCCGCGTAGTCGAACGAGCGGAGCATCGCCGCGACGTCCCGCAGAGCGGGTTGCGGCAGCCGTCGTTCGGCCAGCGGCTTGGCGGGCTCGCCCTCGAAGTCCAGCAGCACCCAACCGTGCGGGGTGCGCATGGCCTGGCCGAGGTGCAGGTCGCCGTGGATCCGCTGGATCGGCAGGCCGTCCAGGTGGTCGGCGGTGAGCTGCTGGAACGCGGCGCGCAGCGCCGAGCGGTAGCGCAGCAGCCCGGGGACGGCGGCCACCGCGCTGTCCAGCCGGTCGGCCATCGCGCCGGCCAGCCGGGCGATCCGCTCCCGGTCGAGCCGGTCGGTGGGCATCGACCGGGCCAGCACCCGGTGCACCTCGGCGGTGGCCCGGCCGAGCCGGTGCGCCTCGATGGCGAAGTTGCCGGGGGAGGGGTCGCCCTTGAGCCGGGCGACCTGGTCCAGGGCGAGCTCCCAGCCGTCCTCGGCGTCCGGCAGGTAGCGCTGGAGCAGGCCGAGAGTGGCCGGTTCCGATCGCTCCAGGCGGCTCTCGAACCACGCGGCGACCCGCGGGATCCGGGTGGAGCCGGCCCGGGAGAGCGCGAGCGAGAGCTCCAGATCCGGGTTGGTGCCCGGGCTGATCCGGCGGAACAGCTTGAGGATGAAGGAGGTGCCGTAGATGACCGAGCTGTTGGACTGCTCCGCGGTGGAGGCCCGTCCGGGCAGGTTGCTCGGCAGGCCAGGCCCGGGGGTGCGACGGAACGAGAGCGGGCCGAACCGGTCGCCGGTGGCCAGGTGTTCCAGCAGCCGCCCGGTGAGCTCGGGGTCGTGCACGGCGTCGTAGAGCTGGGCGCCGTCGTAGGTGGTGCCGTCCAGCCGGCCGAGGACGGCGCCGGGGGGGATCCCGCCGGGATCCTTCGAGCGGATCCCCAGCAGGAGCTGGTAGATGTCGCCCTGGGCGGCCGGCCCGGTGCCCTGTTCCACCCGCAGCAGCAGGTGCAGCAGTGCGGGGTCGCCGACCTGCAGCGGGGTGCCGACCACGGGGGTGAGCCCGGTGATCGCGCGCCCCTTGCCGGCGAACCAGCGCTGGGTGGGGAGCCAGGCGGCGATCAGCGGCAGCGCGGCGTGGACCAGCTCGCTGACCCCCGCAGCAGTTCTCCGGGCCCCGGATCCGCGCGTACTGACGGACCCGGGGGCGCCGTCGGGCGTGTCGCGGTGCACTTGGGCTTGAGAACGGGAGGTTTCGGACATGACTCCCTTTCCCCGGAAGCGGGCGGACTGCCCGACGGGTCCTGGCCGGGTCCGTCAGTCTTCCGGATTTCGGCGGCGCGGCGGCGACGGCACGCGAGCGGGGCTCGGGTGTCACGCCATAGTGTGGGTGGCCGTTGGGCTGTTCTCCGTACGCGGTGGTGCAGAGGCCTCCGGGGGCGCGGGGTGGTGCTCTCGCGCCCCCGGAGGGTTCGATGCTGTGGGGCCTGATGGATCGTTACTTCGTCGGTCGCGGTGCTACTTCGCGCCGGGCTTGCGCAGCTGGAACCAGTAGAAGCCGTGCCCGGCCAGGGTGAGCAGGTAGGGCCACTCGCCGATGGACGGGAAGCGCACGCCGCCGATCAGCTCGACCGGGTACCGTCCCCCGTACCGCCGCAGGTCCAGTTCGGTCGGTTGTGCGAACCGCGAGAAGTTGTTCACGCACATGACCAGGTCTCCCTCGTACTCGCGCACGAAGGCCAGTACTGCGGGGTTGCTGGACGGCAGCTCGGTGTAGCTGCCGAGGCCGAACGCAGGGTTGAGCTTGCGGATCTCGATCATGCGACGCGTCCAGTGCAGCAGCGAGCTCGAACTGCTCTGCTGTGCCTCGACGTTGGTCACCTGATAGCCGTACACCGGGTCCATGATGGGCGGCAGACTGAGCCTGCCCGGGTCGGCGGAGGAGAAACCCGCGTTGCGGTCCGGCGTCCACTGCATCGGCGTCCGGACGCCGTCCCGGTCGCCCAGCCAGATGTTGTCGCCCATCCCGATCTCGTCGCCGTAGTAGAGCACCGGGGAGCCGGGCAGCGAGAGCAGCAGGGCGGTGAACAGCTCGATCTGGTTCCGGTCGTTCTCCAGCAGCGGGGCGAGCCGCCTGCGGATGCCCACGTTGGCCCGCATCCGCGGGTCCTTCGCGTACTCCGCGTACATGTAGTCGCGCTCCTCGTCGGTGACCATCTCCAGGGTCAGCTCGTCGTGGTTGCGCAGGAAGATGCCCCACTGGCAGCCGGACGGGATGTCCGGGGTCTTGGCGAGGATCTCGGAGACCGGGTAGCGGGACTCCCGGCGTACGGCCATGAAGATCCGCGGCATCACCGGGAAGTGGAAGGCCATGTGGCACTCGTCGCCGCCGGAGGCGAAGTCGCCGAAGTAGTCGACCACGTCCTCCGGCCACTGGTTGGCCTCCGCCAGCAGCACCGTGTCCGGGTAGTCCGCGTCGATCTCCTTGCGCAGCCGGCGCAGGAACTCGTGGGTCTCCGGGAGGTTCTCGCAGTTGGTGCCCTCGCGGGCGTAGAGGTAGGGCACCGCGTCCAGCCGGAAGCCGTCGATGCCCAGGTCCAGCCAGAACCGCAGGGCCGCGATCACCTCCTCCTCGACCCGCGGGTTGTCGTAGTTCAGGTCCGGCTGGTGGGAGAAGAACCGGTGCCAGAAGTACTGCTTGCGGACCGGGTCGTAGGTCCAGTTGGAGGTCTCGGTGTCGACGAAGATGACCCGGGCGTCCGGGTACTGCTTGTCGTCGTCGGCCCACATGTAGAAGTCGCCGTACGGCCCGTCCGGGTCGTTGCGGGACGCCTGGAACCACGGGTGCTGGTCGCTGGTGTGGTTGACCACGAAGTCGATGATCACCCGCATCCCGCGCAGGTGGGCGGCGTCCACGAACTCGACGAAGTCGGCCAGGTCGCCGAACTCGGGCAGCACCGACTTGTAGTCCGCCACGTCGTACCCGCCGTCCCGCAGCGGGGAGGCGAAGAACGGCGGCAGCCAGAGGCAGTCCACGCCGAGCCACTGCAGGTAGTCGAGCTTCTCGGTGAGGCCCTTGAGGTCCCCGACGCCGTCGCCGTTGCTGTCCTGGAAGGACCGCACCAGGACCTCGTAGAAGACCGCGCGTTTGAACCAGTCGGGATCCCGGTCCTTGCGCGGCGTCTCGGCGAAGGTGTCGGGGACGGGCTCGTTGACTGTCACTGAGGATGCCTCCGAACGGTGAGGAGGTGGGCCGGCCCGGCGGACGGGTCGAGCCGGACGTAGTTGCGCCGGGCCCAGGTGTAGGTGGCGCCGGTGAGCTCGTCGTGCACGGTGAGCGGGTGGTCGCCGTCGAGGGTGACGGTCGCCTCCTGGGCGTGCCTCGGGTCCAGGTTGACCACCACGATCACGTGGTCCTCGATGCCGTCCTCGGTGGTCGCGGACTTGGAGTAGGCGATGACCTGGTCGTTGTCGGTCGGGTGGAAGCGCAGGTTGCGCAGCTGCTGCAGGGCGGGGTGCCGTCGGCGCAGCCGGTTCAGCGCGGTGAGCAGCGGTGCGAGGGTGTCCTGCCGGGTCCAGTCGCGGGGGCGCAGCTCGTACTTCTCCGAGTGCAGGTACTCCTCCGAGCCGGGATGGGCGGGCTCGTTCTCGTAGTGCTCGAAGCCGGCGTAGACGCCGTAGCTGGGTGCCAGGGTGGCCGCCAGGACGGCACGGACCGCGAAACCGGCCGGACCGCCCTGCTGGAGGTACTCGGGCAGGATGTCCGGGGTGTTGGCGAAGAAGTTCGGCCGCATGTAGGCGGCGGTCTCGCCGCTCAGCTCGGTCAGGTACTCGGTGAGTTCCTGCTTGGTGTTGCGCCAGGTGAAGTACGTGTAGGACTGGTGGAAGCCGATCTTCCCCAGGGTGTGCATCATCGCCGGACGGGTGAAGGCCTCGGCCAGGAAGATCACGTCGGGGTCGGTCCGGGCGATGTCGGCGAGCACCTTCTCCCAGAAACTGACCGGCTTGGTGTGCGGGTTGTCGACCCGGAAGATCCGCACCCCGTGGGCCATCCAGAACCTCAGGACGCGCAGGGTCTCCTTGACGATCCCGTCGAAGTCCTGGTCGAAGTTGACCGGATAGATGTCCTGGTACTTCTTCGGCGGGTTCTCGGCGTACGCGATGGTGCCGTCGGCGCGGTGGGTGAACCACTCCGGGTGCTTGTTGACCCACGGGTGGTCGGGGGAGCACTGCAGGGCGAAGTCGAGGGCGATCTCCAGGCCCACCGCATCGGCCTCGGCGACGAAGTGGTCGAAGTCCTCGATGGTGCCCAGGTCGGGATGGACCGCGTCGTGGCCGCCCTCGGGGGAGCCGATCGCCCAGGGCGAGCCGACGTCGTGCCGGCCGGCCGTCAGGGTGTTGTCCGGCCCCTTGCGGAAGGCCCGGCCGATCGGGTGGACGGGCGGCAGGTAGACCACGTCGAAGCCCATCGCGGCGACCGCGGGCAGCCGCTCGGCGGCCGTCCGCAGCGTCCCGGAGACCGGCGGCGCGACGCCCGACGGGTCGACCAGGGCGCCCTCGGAGCGCGGGAAGAACTCGTACCAGCCGCCGTACAGCGCCCGCTGCCGGTCCACCTGGAGCGGCAGCGGACGGGAGGCGCTGACCAGCTCGCGCAGCGGGAAGCGGGCCAGCAGGGCCGTCACCTCCGGTGCCAGCGCGGCGGCGTAGCGGCTGAGCGTGGGCAGGCCGGGGTCGCGCAGCGCGTCCACGGCGGCCAGGACGTGGGCCCGGGCGTCCTTCTTCGGCACCCCGGCGGCGGCGCGCTCCAGCAGCTGCGCGCCCTCCTCCAGGACGAGTGCGGTGTCGATTCCGGCCGGAAGCTTCACCGCGGCGTGCTTGCGCCAGGTGGCCACCGGGTCGCTCCACGCCTCCACCAGGTACGACCAGCGGCCCGCGGCGGTCGGGGTGACCTGCGCGCCCCACCGGTCGGTGCCCTCGGCCAGCTCCCGCATCGGGGTCCACGGGCCGCTGCGGCCGCGCGGGTCGCGCAGCACCACGTTGGCGTTGACCGCGTCATGACCCTCGCGGAACACGGTGGCGCTGACCAGGAAGGCCTCCCCGACCACGGCCTTGGCCGGGCGTCGCCCGGCGTCCACTAGGGGGGTGACGTCCAGGACGGGGATGCGGCCGATCACGGTGTCGCTCTCTGTCGTCTTGCGGGCGGTCGTCTTGCGAGCGGCCGTCTTGCGGGGCGCCGGCCGGCCGGCCGCCGTGGCTGCCGCGGGTCGGGCCGTGGTGGCGGTACTGGTGGTGGTGGCGCCGGGGGCGGCCTTGCGGGGGGCGGCCTTGCGCGGGGCGGCCCGGCGGGCCGGGGCGGCGGCGCCTGCGGCGGCGGCGCCGTCGGGTCCGCCGGCGCGCGGGGCCGGCAAGGGCTGCTCCGTGGTTGACGGTGTGTCGGGTGAGCCCGACGGCGAGGTGGACTGGTCCCGCGTGTCGCCGTGCATGCCAAACTCCTGCCCGAGATCGGCGGCGGCTCCCGCGGGCCGGTGGCCGGGGAGTGCCGGAGGAACTGCTGGCTGAGGAAGGACGTGCGACCGGAAGCCTGCCCGCACCGACGCGCCCGGCAACCTGCTCACCGGCCCGCGACCGCGACTCGTGTTCCCGAGCAGGCGCGCGCGTCCCGGCGCGCGCCGCTCGGGGTACGCCCCGAGGTGACCCAACCCAACCGGAAACGAGCGGAGCAGGGATGAGGACACGCGTTCAGAACGCAGCTCAGGGCCGAATGGGCTAAGGAAGAAAAAGGTTCGTCAACGAGATGCTCCCGGACCTGGAGCAGCAGGGCGCGCCAACCGGCTCGCACTCCCCGCGGCACCAACGACCTTTGTGCATCCTCGCACCACCGGCAAGTCCTCGGGGCGGGTATGCACCCGTTTTTGGCCGATGAACGGGGGCAAATCAGACACCCGACATGCAGCTGTTCCCAAGTGTTTACGCGCCCAGTGCGCGCCCTCCGGCCATCACGCGCCCCCTGCGCCCCCCGTGTGCCGGAGTGCGCCCGATGCGATCTCACCAATGGTCCGAACGGGTGCGCAATACGGTAGTTGACGCCCCTTCAGGCGCTCTGCGGGGTCTACGCTTCAGGCCGTGAAGGCAATCCGCAGATTCACCGTCCGCACCGTCCTGCCCGAGCAACTCCAGCCGCTGCACGAACTCGCGCTCAACCTGCGCTGGTCCTGGCACCCCGAGACCAGGGAGCTGTTCCGCTCGGTCGACCCCGAGGTGTGGGCCGCCGTCGGGGAGGACCCGGTCAGGCTGCTCGGCGAGGTACCGGCGGCCCGGCTCTCCGCACTCGCCGCCGACCGGCGGTTCCTGCGCCGGCTCGGCGACCTCGCGGACGACCTCCGCGACTACCTCACCGGCCCCCGCTGGTACCAGTCCGCACTCCCCCCGGGAGACGGCGCGGGCCCGCTGCCCGCCGCCATCGCCTACTTCTCGCCCGAGTACGGCATCGCCGCCGCCCTGCCCCAGTACTCCGGCGGGCTCGGCATCCTGGCCGGCGACCACCTCAAGGCCGCCAGCGACCTCGGCGTGCCGATCATCGGCGTCGGCCTGTTCTACCGGCACGGCTACTTCCGGCAGTCGCTCTCCCGGGACGGCTGGCAGCAGGAGCGCTACCCGCTGCTCGACCCGGACGAGCTGGCCGTCAGCCTGCTCCGCGAGCCGGACGGCTCCCCCTGCCGGGTCGACCTCGCCCTGCCGGCCGGCCGCAGCCTGGCCGCGCACATCTGGAAGGCCCAGGTGGGGCGCGTCCCGCTGCTGCTGCTGGACTCGGACATCGAGGCCAACGGCCCCGCCGAGCGCAACGTCACCGACCGCCTCTACGGCGGCGGCAGCGAGCACCGGCTGATGCAGGAAATACTGCTGGGCATCGGCGGCGTCCGGGCCGTGCGCAGCTACTGCCGGCTCACCGGGCACGCCGCCCCCGAGGTCTTCCACACCAACGAGGGCCACGCCGGCTTCCTCGGCCTGGAGCGGATCCGCGAGCTGGTCGGCGCGGACGAGAAACCGGCCGAGGGCGTCGCCGCCCCCGACGAGCCGCCGCTGGACTTCGGCGCGGCCCTGGAGGCCGTCCGGGCCGGCACCCTGTTCACCACCCACACCCCGGTCCCGGCGGGCATCGACCGCTTCGACCGGGACCTGGTCGCCCGACACTTCAGCGGCGACGCCGCGCTGCCCGGCGTCCCGGTCGAGCAGGTGCTCGCGCTCGGCGCCGAGAGCTGGACGGGCGGGGATCCGAAGCTCTTCAACATGGCGGCCATGGGCCTGCGGCTGGCCCAGCGCGCCAACGGTGTGTCCACCCTGCACGGCGAGGTCAGCCGGGCCATGTTCAACGGCCTGTGGCCGGGCTTCGACGCCGCCGAGGTGCCGATCACCTCGGTCACCAACGGCGTGCACGCCCCCACCTGGATCGACCCGGCGGTGGTCCGCCTCGGCGCCGGCGAGATCGGCCTGGAGCGGGCCGAGGACGCCATGACCATCGGTGAGGCCAAGCGCTGGACCGGCCTGGAGCGGATCGGCAACGCCGACATCTGGGAGCTGCGCCGCACCCTGCGGGCCCAGCTGGTGGAGGAGGCCCGCAGCCGGGTGCGCGCCTCCTGGCGCCAGCGCGGCGCAGGCGAGGCGGAGCTGGGCTGGGTCGCCACGGCCCTCGACCCGGACGTGCTGACCATCGGCTTCGCCCGGCGGGTCCCCTCGTACAAGCGGCTCACGCTGATGCTCCGCGACCAGGAGCGGCTGCGCTCGCTGCTGCTGCACCCGACCAGGCCGGTGCAGATCGTGGTGGCGGGCAAGGCGCACCCCGCGGACGACGGCGGCAAGCGGCTGATCCAGCAGCTGGTCGCGTTCGCGGACGACCACGCCGTGCGGCACCGGATCGTCTTCCTGCCGGACTACGACATGGCGATGGCCACGCACCTGTACCCCGGCTGCGACGTCTGGCTGAACAACCCGCTGCGCCCGCTGGAGGCCTGTGGCACCTCCGGGATGAAGGCCGCCCTCAACGGCTGCCTCAACCTGTCCATCCTGGACGGCTGGTGGGACGAGTGGTACGACGGGCAGAACGGCTGGGCCATCCCCACCGCGGACAGCGCGGGCCTCGGCCGGCTCGACCCGGAGAGCGCCGAGGCCGAGAAGCGGGACGACATCGAGGCCGCCGCGCTCTACGACCTGATCGAGCACCAGGTCGCCGCCCGGTTCTACGACCGGGGCGCGGACGGGCTGCCGCACCGCTGGATCGCGATGGTCCGGCACACCCTGGTCACCCTCGGCCCGAAGGTGCTGGCCGGCCGGATGGTCCGCGAGTACGTCGAGCGGCTGTACGCGCCGGCGGCCAACGCCCGGCGCGAGCTGGCCGCGGCCGAGCCCGGTGGCCCGTCGTACCCGGGCGCCCGGGAGCTGGCGGAGTGGAAGGCCCGGGTCCGGCAGGCCTGGCCGGCCGTCCGGGTCGAGCACGTCGAGGCGGACGGGCCGGACGAGGCCCAGGAGCTGGGCGCCACGCTGGCCCTGCGGGTGCAGGTCTCGCTCGGCCCGCTGCAGCCGACCGACGTCGAGGTACAGGTGGTCTCCGGCCGGGTGGACGAGAGCGACGGCATCTCCGACGCCGTCGCGATCGCCCTCAAGCCCGCCGGCGGACCGGACCTGGACGGCCGCCGCCGCTACGAGGGCTCGCTGGAGCTCTCCCGCACCGGCCCGTTCGGCTACACCGTCCGGGTGCTGCCGGCCCACCCGCTGCTGGCCTCCCCGGCCGAGCTCGGGCTGATCTCCCTCCCCCCGGAGGCGGTCGGGATGGACGCGGGCGTCCTGCGCTGAGCCCTCCGGGTCGATCCGCCGAGGAATCCGGCTCGCGCGGCCCCTCCCGGTCATTATCGTCACTCTGACCATAATGATCGGGAGGGGCCGCACCCATGCCCGTCGGCGATTTCCTGAGCGAGCTCCGTTCCACGACGACGGCCTGCGGGACGGCGAGCACCTGCGGCCCTGGACGGCCGGTCTGTTCCGGGAGGTCCTGGCGGACGGCCGGACACCTTGGCTGGAACTGTGCGGTGACCGCGGCGAACGCCAGCGACAGGCGCTCGCCGCGGTCGACCGGCTGCTCGCGGAGGGCGTCGCGCCGGCGGATCCTCCGGGCTGAAGCCGGCCGGCGGCTCAGACCAGGCTGTCCTTCCAGGTCCGGTGCAGGTGGGCGAAGCGGCCCTGGCCGCCGATCAGGTCGGCCGGGGAGCCGTCCTCGACGATCCGGCCCTGGTCCATGACCAGGACCCGGTCGGCGATCTCCACCGTGGAGAGCCGGTGGGCGATGATCACGGCGGTGCGCCCGGCCAGCACGGTCCGCATGGCGCGCTGCACCGCCTGCTCGCCCGGTACGTCCAGGGAGGAGGTCGCCTCGTCCAGGATCAGCACCGCCGGGTCGGCCAGCAGGGCACGCGCGAAGGCGACCAGCTGGCGCTGGCCGGCCGAGATCCGGCCGCCGCGCTTGCGCACGTCGGTGTCGTAGCCGTCCGGCAGGGCGGCGATGAACTCGTGCGCCCCGATGGCCTTCGCGGCCTGTTCGACCTCGGCGCGGGTGGCCTCCGGGCGGCCGATCGCGATGTTCTCGGCGACCGTGCCGGAGAACAGGAAGGACTCCTGGGTCACCATCACCACGTTGCGGCGCAGCTCCGCGGTGGCCAGCTCGCGCAGGTCGGTGCCGTCCAGCGTGATCCGGCCGTCGGTCGGGTCGTAGAACCGGGCCAGCAGCTTGGCCAGGGTGGACTTGCCCGCGCCGGTGGCGCCGACCACGGCGGTGGTCCGGCCGGCGGGCAGCGACAGGTCGAAGACCGGCAGTACCTCCTTGCCGTTGCGGTAGGCGAAGCGGACGCCCCGGAAGTCCACCGCCCGGCCGCTGCCGGTGATCGCCGGCAGGGCGACCGGGGCGGCGGGCTCGGGCACGGACGGCTCGTGGGCCAGCAGTCCCGCCATCTTCTCCAGCGCGGCGGCGGCCGACTGGTAGCTGTTCAGGAACATCGCCAGCTGGTCGATCGGGTCGTAGAGGCGGCGCAGGTAGAGCACGAAGGCGGTGAGCACGCCCAGCTCCAGGCTGCCGTCGGTGACCAGGTAGGCGCCGAGCACCACGATGCCGGTGATCCACACGTTGGCGACGGCCCGGGAGAAGCCGACGTAGCGGGCCATCTCCAGCAGGCCGTCGGCGGTGGCGGCGGCGGACTGCCGGTTGACGGTGCCGAAGGCCTCCTCGTTGGCCCGCTCGCGCCGGAAGGCCTGTACCGGCCGGATGCCGTTCATGGTCTCGGTGAACTTGACGATCACCGAGGCGACGGCCGTCCGGGAGCGCCGGTAGACCCGCAGCGAGCGCCGCCGGAACGAACGGATGATCAGGTACATCGGCAGGAAGGACGCCAGCGCGGCGAGCCCCAGGCGCCAGTCCATCACCAGCAGCACCACCGAGATGAAGCTGACCGACAGGGCGACCGAGAGCAGCTCCTGCAGGCCCTCGTTCAGCAGTTCGCGCAGCGCGTCCACGTCACTGGTGGCCCGGGAGATGATCCGGCCGGAGGTGTAGCGCTCGTGGAAGTCCAGGCTGAGCCGCTGGGCGTGCCGGAAGATCCGGCCGCGCAGGTCCAGCAGGACGTCCTGGTTGATCCGGGCGCTGTACCGGATGAACAGCCGCTGCAGGTAGGTGGAGAGCAGCGCGCAGCCCAGGTACGCGGCGGTGACCGCGATCAGCGGGCCGTTGTCGTGCTCGCGCAGCGCCGGGATGCCCCGGTCCATCGCGACGGCGACCAGCAGCGGGCCGGCCTGCAGGGCCGCCTGCTGGACGAAGATCACCAGCATGGCCAGCAGGATCCGGCGGCGGTGCGGGCCGAGCAGCTGTCCGAGCAGGGTGCGGGCCGCACCCGGGGGGACGGGGATGTCCTCGTCGTCCGGTGTCGCGGTGCCGAGCTCCTCCAGCTCCTCGGCCGGCTCCAGGGTGGTGGTCATCGCCGGGTGCTCCCTTCGAGCTCCTGCGCGGCCTCGCCGGACATCAGCGCGCGGTAGGCCGGGGAGCTCTGCAACAGCTCCGGGTGGGTACCGACGGCGGTGATCCGTCCGTCGGCGAGGAGGGCGACCCGGTCGGCGAGCAGTACGGTGCTCGGCCGGTGGGCGACCACCAGGGCGGTGGTGCCGGAGAGCACCTCGCGCAGGGCGCGTTCGACCAGCGCCTCGGTGTGCACGTCCAGGGCGGAGAGCGGGTCGTCCAGGACCAGGAAGGCCGGGCCCCCGACCACCGCCCGGGCCAGGGCCAGGCGCTGGCGCTGGCCGCCGGACAGGCTCAGCCCCTGCTCGCCGACCTGGGTGTCGGGGCCGGCGGGCAGCCGGTCGACGAAGGCCGCCTGGGCGGTGGCGAGGGCGGTGGCGAGCTGCTCGGGGCCGGCCCCGGGAGCGCCCATCAGCACGTTGTCCCGCACCGAGGCGGAGAACAGCGTCGGCTCCTCGAACGCGACCGAGACCAGCCGGCGCAGCTCCTCGCGGGGGATGTCGCGGATGTCGCGGCCGTCGAGGGTGATCGAGCCGCCGGTGGTCTCGTACAGCCGGGGGAGCAGGGCGGTGAGCGTGGTCTTGCCGCTGCCGGTGGCGCCGACCAGGGCGAGTGTCTCGCCGTGCCGGATGTGCAGGTCGATGCCGTCCAGCAGGTCGGGGGTGTCGGCGGGCGCGTCGGGGTAGCGGAAGCGGACGCCGGTGAGGCGGATGCCCCGGTCGGCGACCGGGGCGGTACCGGACGGCGTCTCCCGGAGGTCGGGCTCGTCCATGACCTCGAAGTAGCGGTCGGTCGCGGTGGCGGCCTCGTTGGCGTAGGCGAGCAGCCAGCCGAGCGACTCGACCGGCCAGCGCAGCGCGAGGGCGGTGGAGAGGAAGGCGACCAGGGTGCCGGCCGAGAGGGTGCCGTGGGCGACCTGGACGGCGCCGACGGCCAGCGCGCAGCCGAGCGCGAGCTCCGGCAGGCCGACGATGACGGCCCAGAGGTTGGCCAGCAGGTCGGCCTTGCGCAGTTCGGTGCTGCGCAGCCGGTGGCTGTGGCCGCTGAACTCCTCGGTCATCGTGCGGTGGCGGCCGAAGGCCTTGAGGATGCGGATGCCGAGGATGGACTCCTCGACCACGGTGGCCAGGTCGCCGTTCTGGTCCTGGGCCTGCCGGGCGGAGGCGGCGTACCCGTTCTCGAAGTACCGGGTGAGCACCATCAGGGGGACGGCGGGCACCAGGGTGATCAGCGCGAGCTGCCAGCTGAGGACCAGCATCAGCGTGGTGCCGGTCAGGAAGACCATCGTGTTGACGATCAGGAAGACCAGCGGGAAGGCCAGGAACAGCCGCATAGTGAACATGTCGGAGGTGGCCCGGGAGAGCAGCTGGCCGGAGGACCAGCGGTCGTGGAAGGAGACCGGCAGCCGTTGCAGCTTGGCGTAGAGGTCGCCGCGCATCGCGGTCTCGACCCGGGCCAGCGGTCGGGCCACGATCACCCGGCGGACCCCGAACAGCCCGGCCTCGACCAGGCCGAGCAGCAGGAGGAGTCCGGCCAGCGGCCACAGGGCGTCCAGGTCGCGGTGGGCGATCGGTCCGTCGACGATCCGGCGGAGCACGATCGGGACACCGAGCACGCTGCCGGAGGCGATCAGGGCGGCGAGCACGGCGCCGGCCAGCCGCCAGCGGGCCGGGCGGGCGTACGGCCACATGCGCAGCAGGGAGCGCACTGTGGACCGGTGTGCCGGTCTGTCCGTCGGGTCGGGTCTGTCGACCGACGGTGGGTCAAGGTCCTCGGCGGTGGTCTGCGCGGTGTGCTCGTTCTCGGCCATCGCCGAGAGGGTAGGCCGAGGCCATGACATTTCTCATCCGGTTTTACGCGCCTGTCGGCGGGAACCGGCCATGGTCGTCCACCGCCCGGAGCAGCCGGCAGGACCGGCCGGCCAGGGTGACGGCGGTCAGGGCGGCGTGCGGGCCCTCGGGGAGCTCGTCCCGGGCGGTGTCCACCTCGGTCCGGTAGACCGCTGCCCAGGGGGCGCCCGGAAGGGTGAACGAGACGGCCTGGGGGCCGGCGTTGAGCAGCAGCAGGAAGCTGTCGTCGCGCAGCGGCCGGCCGTGCTCGTCGCGTTCGGACATCGTGGAGCCGGAGAGCAGCATCCCGAGGACGGCGGTGGGGGTGAACCAGTCGGCCTCGGTCATCTCCTTGCCGGTGCCGGTGAACCAGGCCAGATCCCGCTGCCCGCCCGGCACGGCGGCGCGGCCCGAGAAGAAGGCGCGCTGGCGCAGCACCGGGTGCCGGCGGCGCAGGGCGATCAGTCGGCCGGTGAGGTCGGCCAGCGAGCGCCACTCGGGCTGCTCCAGCAGTGACCAGTCCAGCCAGCTGGTCTCGTCGTCCTGGCAGTAGGCGTTGTTGTTGCCGTGCTGGGTGCGGCCGAGTTCGTCCCCGGCGGTGAGCATCGGGACGCCGGTGGACAGCAGCAGGGTGGTGAGCAGGTTGCGCAGCTGCCGCCGGCGCAGGGCGAGGACGGCCGGGTCGGTGCTGTCGCCCTCGGCGCCGCAGTTCCAGGAGCGGTTGTCCTCGGTGCCGTCCCGGTTGTCCTCGCCGTTGGCCTCGTTGTGCTTCTGGTTGTACGAGACCAGGTCGCGCAGGGTGAAGCCGTCGTGGGCGGTGACGTAGTTGACGGAGGCGTACGGGCGGCGGCCGCCGCGCTGGTAGAGGTCGGAGGAGCCGGAGAGCCGGTAGCCGAGCTCGCGGACGTCGGGCCGGGCGCCGCGCCAGAAGTCCCGGACGGTGTCGCGGTACTTGTCGTTCCACTCGGCCCACAGCGGGGGGAAGCCGCCGACCTGGTAGCCGCCGGCGCCGACGTCCCAGGGCTCGGCGATCAGCTTGACCCGGCTGAGCAGCGGGTCCTGGGAGACGGCGCCGAGGAAGGGGTGGTGCATCTCGACCCCGTCGCTGCCCCGGGTGAGGGCGGAGGCGAGGTCGAAGCGGAAGCCGTCGACGCCCATCTCGGTGACCCAGTACCGCAGCGAGTCGGTGATCAGCCGGACGGTGTGCGGCTGGCGGGTGTCCAGGGTGTTGCCGCAGCCGGTGTAGTCGGCGTAGCCGCGGCGGCTGCGGTCCAGCCGGTAGTAGCCGCCGTTGTCGATGCCGCGCAGGGAGAGCGCCGGGCCCATGGTGCCGCTCTCGGCGGTGTGGTTGTAGACCACGTCGAGGATCACCTCGATGCCGGCCGCGTGCAGGGCGCGGACCATCCGCTTGAACTCGCCGACCTGCTGGCCGCGGCTGCCGGCGGAGGAGTAGCCGGCGTGCGGGGCGAAGTAGCCGAGGGTGTTGTAGCCCCAGTAGTTGACCAGGCCACGGGCCTGCAGGTGGTCCTCGCTGACGTGGTGGTGGACGGGCAGCAGCTCCACGGCGGTGACGCCGAGCCGGGTCAGGTGCTCGATCGCCGCGGGGTGGGCCAGGCCCGCGTAGGTGCCGCGCAGGTGCGGCGGGATGTCGGGGTGGCGCATGGTGAAGCCGCGCACGTGCAGCTCGTACAGGACGGTCTCGGCCCAGGGGGTCTTGGGCCGGTGGTCGTCGTACCAGTCGTCGTCGTCGTGCACGACCACGCCGCGGGGCACGTACGGCGCGGAGTCGCGGTTGTCCCGGACGGTGTCGGCGACCTCGCGCTCGGGCCAGTTGCGGACGGCGGCGCAGGTGGCGTCGTGGGTGGTGTAGTGGCCGTCGACGGCCCGGGCGTACGGGTCGAGCAGCAGCTTGGCCGGGTTCCAGCGGGCGCCGGTCCACGGGTCCCAGCGGCCGTGCACGCGGTAGCCGTACCGGGTGCCGGGCAGGACGCCGGGCAGGTAGCCGTGCCAGGTCTGGAAGGTCTGCTCGGCGAGCCGGTGTCTGCTCTCGCGGCCCTGCTCGTCGAAGAGGCAGAGGTCGACGGCCTCGGCGGCCGGTGCCCAGAGCGCGAAGTTGGTGCCCCGGCCGCCCCGCAGGTCGGTGCGGAAGCGGGCGCCGAGCGGCTGCCAGCTGCCGGGCCAGGGGTCGGGCGGGGCCGGGTGGGGCGCCGTGCCGTTGGAGGGCGCGGCGCGGGGCTGTGGCTCGTCCCGGTCCGTCCCCGTGTCCAGCTCCTGCCACGCAGTCATCGCCGCACCCTCCCAGCGCGGGGGTCCCGTCCCCGCTTTCCTGTTGTTCCCTGATCGGATGCCGCCGTCACGTGACGGACCGTCCCGTGACGGACTGTGAACAATTGTGTCCCGTTGTGCATCCTGACGGCGCCCGATGAGTGAACTCGCCCCCTCGTGTCCCCGCCCGTCCGCCGTCGTTATGCCCGCTGTCGGGCCGGTTTCGGCCGAACCAGCTGATCAGGGGAGGTCCGGGATGCATCCCGGAGTACGGGACTGGGCGCGGCGGGCGGCGGTCCTCGGGCTGTTCCTGCTGGCGGGGTGCACCGGTGCGGACCGGCCGGCCGGCAGCGCCGACGCCGCGACCGCCCCGTCGCCACCGGTCTCCCGCGCCCAGCTGACCGTCACGCCCGTCGACGGCGCCCAGGAGATCCCGGCCGAGGTGCCGGTGCGGGTGGCGGTGACCCAGGGCCGGCTGCGGTCCGTGCGGCTCGCCGACGACCGCGGGGCCGAGGTGCCCGGGCGGATCGGCGCCGACGGGCGCAGCTGGAGCCCGACCGGACGGCTCGCGCCGGCCACCCCGTACACGCTGGACGCGCTGGCCGAGGACGAGGCCGGGCTCCCGGCCGCCCAGCACGTCTCCTTCGCCACCCGGACCCCCGCACGGACCTTCGCGGCGTTCTACACCCCCGAGGACGGCTCGACCGTCGGTGTCGGCATGCCGGTCTCGCTCCGGTTCACCCGGGCGATCACCGACCGGGCGGCGGTGGAGCGCGCCGTGACCGTCGCCGCGGACCCGCCGGTGCGGGTGGCCGGGCACTGGTTCGGCAACCGCCGCCTGGACTTCCGGCCGGAGCGGTACTGGGCGCCCGGCACCAAGGTGGTGCTGACCCTGCGGCTCAAGGACGTGCAGGGCGCGCCGGGCTACGTCGGGACGCAGTCCAAGGAGGTCCGCTTCACGGTGGGCCGCTCCCAGGTCAGCACCGTCGACCTGGACACCCGGACGATGACCGTCCGGCAGGGCGGCACCGTGCTGCGCACCCTGAAGATCAGCGCGGGCGGCCCGGAGCACTCCACCTACCTGGGGGCGATGGTGGTCTCGGAGAAGTTCCAGGTCACCCGGATGAGCTCGCAGACGGTCGGGATGGGCGACGAGTACGACATCAAGGACGTGCCGCACGCCATGCGGCTGACCGGTACCGGGACGTTCGTCCACGGCAACTACTGGTCGCCCCGGACGATCTTCGGCACCGCCAACACCAGCCACGGCTGCATCGGGCTGGCCGACGCGAAGGGCGGTGCGGCGGACTCCCCGGCGGGGTGGTTCTTCGAGCACACCATCACCGGCGACGTGATCGAGGTCCGCGGCGGCGCGGGCGACCGGGTGCCGCCGGACAACGGCCTCAACGGCTGGAACCTCCCCTGGGCGCGGTGGACCGGGGGAAGCGCCCCGGCGGCCGGATGACCATTCACTGAACCGGCACCCGCCGCCCCTTGAAGATTCACCCGTATGGGCCAGTTATCCTGACCTCCCGCGCCGGTCCAGGGTCCCTGCCCGGCGAGCAGCGCGAAAAAGTTGTCCTTCGCCCGGTGCAACCCGACCCGGGCACAGCGCGTGTATTCGCTTTGGGTTACCGGGAGGGGAGACCGACGTGAAGCCGGTTCAGGCGGCCGACGCCGCAATACGCAGAAACACGGGGACGACCGGACGGGCCGTCCGCCAGGCCGGGGTCGCGGTGCTGATGGGCGGCGTGCTGCTGCTCGGCTCGGCGTGCAGCTCGGGGGGCGGCGGTTCCAGCGACGGGGGCTCCGGCGGCGGGACGGGTGGCGGTGGTTCGTCGGCCTCGGCGGCCGAGCCGGCGAAGGTCTCGACGGCGCAGCTGACCGTGACGCCCAAGGACGGCTCCACCGACGTGGCCCCGAACGGCCTGCAGGTCGCGGTGGCCAGCGGCAAGCTGACCAACGTCGAGGTGACCGACAAGAACGGCAAGGCGGTGGCCGGCGCGATCGCGGCGGACGGCCTGAGCTGGAAGCCGACCGACTCCCTCGCCGTCGGCATGGTGTACAAGGTGAACGCGCAGGCCAAGGACGCGGCGGGCCTGGAGGCCGCCTCGACCAGCACCTTCACCACGCTGACCCCGGCGAAGACCGCGGCGACCAACGACAACATCGCGGACAACGGCACGTACGGCGTCGGCATGATCGTCTCGGTGGCCTTCAGCAAGCCGGTCAAGAACAAGGAGGCGGTCACCCAGGGGATCGCCTTCGAGGCCTCCGACGGCACGGTGGTCAAGGGCCACTGGTTCGGCACCCAGCGGCTGGACTTCCGCCCGGCCGAGTACTGGAAGCCCGGCACCAAGGTGACCATCCACTACCGCCTGAAGAACGTCGAGGTCTCGCCCGGCGTCTACGGCGACGTGGACAAGGACGAGCCGTTCACCATCGGCCGCTACCAGGTGAGCACCGCGGACGCGGCCAGCCACCAGATGACGGTCAAGAAGGGCGACGGCACCACCCAGACCATCCCGATCACCGCCGGCAACGACGACAACCCGTCGTGGAACGGCACCCTGGTCGTCTCCAGCAAGGAGAAGGTCACCCGGATGAACTCGGCCACGGTGGCCAACGTGGTCGGCGGCGAGTACGACGTCCCGGACGTCCCGCACGCGATGCGGCTCACCAACACCGGCACCTACGTGCACGGCAACTACTGGAGCAGCGCCTTCGGGAAGTCGAACGCCAGCCACGGCTGCATCTCGATGCAGGACGGCAAGGGCGGCGACGACGGCTCGACGGCGGGCAAGTTCTGGTCCGGCTCGATGGTCGGCGACGTTGTCAAGATCGTGAACTCCAAGGGCAAGCAGGTCTCCCCGGACAACGGCCTGAGCGGCTGGAACGTCGCCTGGGGCAGCTGGTAGTCCGCACCCCGCTCCGCACGGCCCGGTCGTTCCTCGGAACGACCGGGCCGTGCTCTGTTCGTGACCGAATCTCGACCCTGATCGCGCAACCTTGCGAGAGGACCCCACGTGTAAAGGGCTGACGGCCGACTGGGGAGATGGGGAGCACGCGAGTGAAGTCGATACGCACGGGTCTGGCGGCAGGGGCGCTCGGGAGCGCGCTGGTGCTGCTGGCGACCGGCTGCAACTCGGCCGGCGGCACGGCCGCGGGCCCGGCGGCCGCGCCCTCCTCGGCCCCTGCGGCGTCCGCCTCCTCCGCCGGGCCCACCGCCTCCTCGGCCGTGCTGAGCATCGAGCCGGCCAACGGCGCCAAGGGCGTCAAGCCCGCGGGGGCGCTCAAGGTCGGGGTGGTCGGCGGCAGGCTGACCACCGTCACGGTCACCGGCCCGGACGGCGCCCAGGTGCCCGGCGCGGTCGCCGCGGACGGGCTCAGCTGGGTGCCCGCCGCCAACCTCGCGGTCTCCGCGCAGTACAAGGTGGCGGCGACGGCGACCGACGCCAACGGGATCCGGACGACGGCCGAGAGCGGCTTCACCACCCTCACCCCGACCAAGGACGCCGGGGCCCACGACAACATCGCCGACAACGCCACCTACGGCGTCGGCATGATCGTCTCGCTGACCTTCGAGCGCCCGGTGAAGGACAAGGCGGCGGTGGAGAAGGGCGTCACCTTCGAGACCTCGGACGGCACGGTGGTCAAGGGCCACTGGTTCGGCAGCCAGCGGGTCGACTTCCGGCCGGAGCGGTACTGGACGGCCGGTACCAAGGTCAACGTGCACTACCGGCTGAAGAGCGTCGAGGTCTCGCCCGGCGTCTACGGCGGGGTGGACCGGGACGAGCCGTTCACCATCGGCCGCTCGCAGATCAGCACGGCGGACGTGGCCACCCACCAGATGGCGGTGGTGCGCGACGGCCAGCAGGCCGACACCGTGCCGTTCACGGCGGGCAAGGCGGGCTTCGACACCTGGAACGGCACCATGGTGGTCGAGGAGATGTCCGAGACCACCCGGATGACCTCCCAGGGCGTCGCGGGGGTCGGCTCGGGCGACGAGTACGACATCTCCGACGTGCCGCACGCGATGCGGCTGACCGACTCCGGCACGTACGTCCACGGCAACTACTGGGGCAACGCGTTCGGTTCCTACAACGCCAGCCACGGCTGCATCGGCCTGGCCGACGGCAAGGGCGGCAGCGCCGGCTCGCGGGCCGGGAAGTTCTACGCCTCCTCGCTGGTCGGCGACGTGGTCACCGTGGTCAACTCCAAGGGCAGGCAGGTCGCGGCCGACAACGGGCTGAGCGGCTGGAACCTCGACTGGCCCAACTGGTAGGCGCCGGTGGGCGTTTCGAACGCCCCGCCCGGGCCGGTGTTCGATTGTGGCGGGCATATGCCAGACGAATAGTGATCGTTTGGTCATTGTCCGTGCGCGCCCGCATGCGTTCCGCAATGATGGGCGCATGGCAGGATGGGGCGAAGCGGACCAGGCATCATATTCCTTGGCCGCACTGGCCGATGACGGCCTTTCGGTGTGCGGTGTGCCGGCACTGTCGGAGCTGGAACGGCGGACCTCCCCGGAGCTGCAGGAGACCGCGTTCCAGCAGCTCAGGGGCCGGGCCCCGGACGAGGAGGCCCGGCTCCCGTCCCGCCCGCAGTCGGCCGGCATCGCCCGCCGGGTGGTCCTCGCGGTCCTGTCCGACTGGGGCCTCCATCAGCAGTTGGCGGCGGGCGAGTTGCTCACCGGCGAGCTGGTCGCGAACGCCGTTCGGCATGCCGGGGGTCGCACGATCGGGTTACGTATGGTGCGCAGACCCGGCTGCGTCCGGGTCGAGGTGCGGGACTCCTCGCGGGCGCTGCCCTGTCTGATCCTCTCCACCGAACCGCTGCACGAGAGCGGCCACGGCCTGCGGGTGGTCGCGGAGGTCTCCGACCGCTGGGGGGCGGACCTGCTGCCACGTGGCAAGGCGGTCTGGTTCGAACTCAAGGTGCGCGAACGCGTGGCGGGCTGAGCCGGGACGCCCGGAAAACCAGTGCGGGGCCCCCCGTCCACGGTGTACGTGGTCTGGGGGCCCCTGCAGGTCACCGCGCAGGCCAATGGGGGTGCATGCTGCGCAGTGGTGACGGCCGGACCGGGTCGTGGAGGCCGTGGATCGCGTCGGCGCGCGGGGCGCCGGACTTGTTCGACTATCGCACGGTCTCAGCATGTGAGCAAATTGGATTGGAAGGCATGTAACCCAGTTCACCTTAGGTGTGCGAATGGATTGGCGTGCCGGCCTGTGATTATTCAGCGAATCGCCACTTTGAGGTCATGGGCGCCCCCGGCCGGAGCGTTCCGCGCGAGGAATTCCTGCCACCAGGCGTCGGAGCGCGGCGTACGGGAGAAGTACGTGCGTTGCACGCAATGGGCACCGCCCGGACCGGCGTTCGCCCGGACGTGGCGCAGATGACCCGCCTCGGAGAGGCTTCGCAGCGCGGACCGCACGGCCTGCTGCCCGTAGTGCGGCTGCTCCCGGGCGAGCGTCCTGGTGTCGATCGCCGCGCCCTCGGGCAGCCGGTCGATGAACGCCGCCAGGTACGCCTCTCGGGCGGGCAGATGTGCGAAGTCCGCTGCGCCGTGCGGGTGTTCGGTGGGTGCGGAGCGCTTTCCGAAGCCGGGTTTGGCCATCGGAGGCGCGTACGGGGGCGGGGCGGCGCCAAAGTCTTGGGAAGCCACAGGATCGCCTTGCACGGTCGGGGTGGTCGGACCCCCGTCCGGTGTTGCGAGCGCCGGCGGGGGTTGTTCTGTTGCTGCGCACGCTACACGGCCGTGGCGGATGGTAGCGAGAGGGTGACGATTAGTCATACCTGATGGTCACGGGGGCACTTGGGTGAGAACCCACCCGTTCCGACCCGAGATCGCTCGGCGTCGGGAGGTCGAACCCGGGGCTACGGCAGCGGCTGCCGCGCCGCGAACGCCACGAACTCCGCCCACCGGCCCGGCGGGAACCCGAGCGTCGGGCCGGCCTTGTCCTTCGAGTCCCGGACATGCACGGTGCCGGGGGAGGGGGCGACCTCGACGCAGGCGCCGCCCTCGGTGCCGCTGTGGCTGGACTTGAACCACGTCAGTTCGGTACTCATAGCTCCTCCGCCAACCTGCAGATGAACCGCGCCGACTCCTCGGGATTCAGAGCCTGTCGAACGATCATTGCATGGCGCTGGGTCAGTGTGCTCACCCTCTCCGCGTCGGAGTAGAGCATGCCCATCGCCTGTCCCTCCTCGTAGGCGAGCCGCTCATGCTCGGCCGTCTCCAACAGGACGAAGGGTCCGTTGACGCCAGGATGCACGCCCACCGACGGCACCACCTGGACGGTGACGTGCCGTGGTTCGCCCGCCGCGAGGAGATGCTGCAACTGCAGCTTGTGAGCACCCTTGCTGCACACCGGGCGGCGTAGGACGGCCTCCTCGATCACGAAGGTGAACGACTTGGTCTGCTTGTGCAGCACCGCCTGGCGGGCCAGCCGGGCGCGGACCCGCTCCTCGACCGTGTCGTCGTCCAGCGGCGGCCAGTGCGCGCTGAGCAGTGCCCGTGCGGTGTCCTCGGTCTGGAGGAGTCCTGGAATCAGCTGGTTCTCGTACCAGTTGAGTACCCGGGCCTCAGCCTCGTACCGCATGAAGTCCCGCGAGAACGACGGGAACCGCTCCGGCGCAAGGTACTCCGTGGCCGCGACCAACTTGCCCCGTGCGCCGCAGAGTTCGTCCGCCACCTCCAGCAGGCGCAGGCTGGGTCTGCGCCGCCCCTGCTCCATCGATTTCACGCTCTCCGGTTCGTAGTTGGCCGCCCTGCCCAACTCCTCCCGGGTGACGCCCGCCTGGGTGCGCCAGAGCTTGATCTGGTTGCCGCAGTAGCGCCACGCCATCGGCGGCTGGGCGGTCTCGCTCGTCACCGGGTGCCGTCCCCTCTCCAGGTACGCGCCGGGTACGACCACGTTCTGTACCCGTGGCGTCACTCCTGAGAGTAGGGCCCGACCGGCACCTTGGGAGCGTCGATCGGCGCAAACCGCGCCCGTGAGTGAACCCGTCCCCGAGGACAGCCATGACCGCACACACCGCCGTTCCCGCCGAGTGGCTGCTGCCGCTGCGCGCCCGCAGTGCGGGCCGCGCCCGCGCGCTGCTGCGCGACCAGGCCCACGCGTGGGGCCTGCCGGAGGACACGACGGAGACCGCCCTGCTCCTGCTCAGCGAACTGGTCACCAACGCCTGCCGGCACGCCAGGGTCCCGTCGGGCCGACGCGTCGGCATCCGCTGCATCCTGCGGGACGGCACCCTGCGCGTCGAGGTCTCCGACCCGGGCGACGGCGTCCCCCGCCCCCGCCGGGCCGGCCCCGACGACGAGTCCGGCCGGGGCCTCGTGCTCGTCGCCGCGCTCGCCACCGGCTGGGGCACCCACCCCCGCCCGTCCGGCCCGGGCAAGACCGTCTGGTTCGAACTCGGTCGTTGTGAAGCGCCTTCGGCCGGGTCACCGGGACGACGGTGAGGAGTGGTTCCAGCCCCGCGAAGTGGCCACCGGCGTCCGGGCTCGCGGCCGGCAACCGATCCCGACGACCACCCCGGGGGTTTCCGGGCCGGAGTCCCCGGCCCGCGCGGTGCGGGCCGGGACATTCAGCGGTGGTGCCGACTCAGCACTCGATGACGTTGACCGCGAGGCCGCCGCGCGAGGTCTCCTTGTACTTGATCTTCATGTCGGCGCCGGTCTCCTTCATGGTCTTGATCGCCTTGTCGAGCGACACGTGGTGCCGCCCGTCGCCGCGCAGGGCCATCCGGGCCGCGGTGACGGCCTTGACGGACGCCATGCCGTTGCGCTCGATGCAGGGGATCTGGACCAGACCGCCGACCGGGTCGCAGGTGAGGCCCAGGTTGTGCTCGATCCCGATCTCGGCCGCGTTCTCGACCTGCTCGGGGCTGCCGCCGAGCACCTCGGCGAGACCGCCGGCGGCCATCGAGCAGGCGGAGCCGACCTCGCCCTGGCAGCCGACCTCGGCGCCGGAGATGGAGGCGTTCTCCTTGAAGAGCATGCCGATCGCGCCGGCGGCGAGCAGGAAGCGGACGATGCCGTCGTCGTCGGCGCCGGGGATGAAGTTCTGGAAGTAGTGCAGGACGGCCGGGATGATGCCGGCCGCGCCGTTGGTCGGTGCGGTGACCACGCGCTGCCCGGAGGCGTTCTCCTCGTTCACGGCCATCGCGTAGAGGGTGACCCACTCCATCGCGTTGGCCGGCCCGATGCCCTCGGCGCGCAGTGCGCGGGCGCCGGAGGCGGCGCGGCGGCGGACCTTGAGGCCGCCGGGCAGGATGCCCTCGCGGGCCATGCCGGCGTCGACGCACTCCTTCATCACGCCCCAGATCTCCAGGAGTCCGGTGCGGATCTCGGCCTCGCTGCGCCAGGCCTTCTCGTTCTCCAGCATCAGGCCGGAGATCGACAGCCCGGTCTCCCGGGTGAGCCGCAGCAGTTCCTCGCCGGTGCGGAAGGGGTAGCGCAGGGCGGTGTCGTCGGGCACGACCCGGTCCGCGCCGATGGCGTCCTCGTCGACGACGAAGCCGCCGCCGACCGAGTAGTAGGTCTTCTCCAGGACGGTGGCGCCGGCGGCGTCGAAGGCCCAGAGGGTCATGCCGTTGGCGTGGTAGGGCAGGGACTTGCGCCGGTGCAGGACCAGCTCGGTGTCCGGGTCGAAGGTGATCTCGTGGGCGCCGAGCAGTCGCAGCCGCTTGTCGGCCTTGATCCGGTCGACGTCCAGGTCGGCCTGGTCGACGTCGACGGTGCGCGGGGAGTTCCCCTCCAGGCCGAGCAGCACGGCCTTGGGGGTGCCGTGGCCGTGCCCGGTCGCGCCGAGTGAGCCGAAGAGCTCTGCCCGGACGGTGGTGACCTGGGTCAGCAGCCCTTCGGACTTCAGCCGGCGGGCGAACATCCGGGCCGCTCGCATCGGGCCGACGGTGTGCGAGCTGGACGGGCCGATGCCGATGGAGAAGAGGTCGAAGACGCTGATGGCCACGGGGGACGTCCTTGTCTGGTCTCGTGGAGACGTGCTAGAAGGTGCGGGCACGGCGCGGGGCACCGCGGTCCACTGTCCAGTGTGCGCGGTGCCCCGGAGAACCGGGAGGTACGGCGGGGGGCGCCCGTCGTACCCCGAGGTGAACTACAGGTTCGGGTAGAGCGGGTACTTGGCGGCCAGCGCGGTGACGCGGGCCTTGAGGGCGGTGGCCTTGGCCTCGTCGAAGGCGGGCAGCAGCGCCTCGGCGATGATGTCGGCGACCTCGGTGAAGTCCTCGGCCTGGAAGCCGCGGGTGGCGAGGGCGGGGGTGCCGATCCGCAGGCCGGAGGTGACCATCGGGGGGCGGGGGTCGTTCGGGACGGCGTTGCGGTTGACCGTGATGCCGACCTCGTGGAGGCGGTCCTCGGCCTGCTGGCCGTCGAGCTCGCTGTGGCGCAGGTCGACGAGGACCAGGTGGACGTCGGTGCCGCCGGAGAGGACGGAGACGCCGGCCTCGGTCGCGTCGGCCTGCAGCAGGCGCTCGGCGAGGATCTTGGCGCCGTCCAGGGTGCGCTGCTGGCGCTCCTTGAACTCCTCGGAGGCGGCGATCTTGAAGGCGACGGCCTTGCCGGCGATCACGTGCTCGAGCGGGCCGCCCTGCTGGCCGGGGAAGACCGCGGAGTTGATCTTCTTGGCGTACTCGGCCTTGGAGAGGATCACGCCGCCGCGCGGGCCGCCGAGGGTCTTGTGGGTGGTGGTGGTGACAACGTCGGCGTACGGCACCGGGGACGGGTGCAGGCCGGCGGCGACCAGGCCGGCGAAGTGCGCCATGTCGACCATGAGCAGGGCGCCGACCTCGTCCGCGATGCGGCGGAACTCGGCGAAGTCCAGCTGGCGGGGGTAGGCGGACCAGCCGGCGATGATCAGCTTCGGCTGGTGCTCCTTGGCGAGGCGCTCGACCTCGGCCATGTCGACGACGCCGGTCTCGTCGACGTGGTAGGCGGCCACGTTGTAGAGCTTGCCGGAGAAGTTGATCTTCATGCCGTGGGTCAGGTGGCCGCCGTGGGCCAGGCTGAGGCCCAGGATGGTGTCGCCCGGCTGGATCAGCGCGAACATGGCGGCCGCGTTGGCCTGCGCGCCGGAGTGCGGCTGGACGTTGGCGTGCTCGGCGCCGAACAGCTCCTTGATCCGGTCGATCGCGATCTGCTCGACCACGTCGACGTGCTCGCAGCCGCCGTAGTAGCGCTTGCCGGGGTAGCCCTCGGCGTACTTGTTGGTCAGGACCGAACCCTGGGCCTCCATGACCGCCACGGGGGCGAAGTTCTCGGAGGCGATCATTTCGAGGGTGGTCTGCTGGCGGTGCAGCTCGGCGTCGACCGCGGCGGCGATCTCCGGGTCGAGCGCGTGCAGGGACTGGTTGAGAACCGTCATGAGTGGGTCTTCCCGTGGGGCTGGGCGGGTTACCTGAGGGGAAGGGGCCGTCCGCCGCGCTGCGGCCGGCCCCCTTTCACGCGGGTCGGTCAGACGCCGGTGGTGAAGGCGGTGTAGGCCTCGGCGTCGAGCAGCTCGTCGGTCGCCTCGACCTTGACCTTGAACAGCCAGGCACCCTCGAAGGGCTCGCCGTTGACCAGCGCCGGGTCGTCGATGACGGCCTGGTTGATCTCGACGATCTCACCGGTGGCCGGCGAGAACAGGTCGCTGACCGACTTGGTCGACTCCAGCTCACCACAGGTCTCGCCGGCGGTGACGGTCTCACCGACCTCCGGGAGCTGGACGTACACGATGTCGCCGAGGGCGTCGGCCGCGTGCTTGGTGATGCCGACGGTCGAGACGCCGTCCGCGTCAGCCGCGGTCAGCCACTCGTGCTCCTTGGTGTACTGCAGGTGCGTGGGGTTGCTCATGACGTCATTCTCCAGGATCGCAAGAGGGTAGGCGAAGCCGTCCGCTGCGCGGACCGGACTCGGGGGTTCGTACGGCTCAGCGGGCGCGCTTGTAGAACGGCAGCGCGACGACCTCGACCGGCTCGTGCCTGCCGCGGACGTCGACGGCGACCGCGGTGCCGGGGGCGGCGTGCGCCGCGTCCACGTACGCGATGGCGATCGGCTTGCCCAGGGTGGGGGACGGCGAGCCGGAGGTGATCCGGCCGATCGGGGCTCCCTCGGTGGAGACCACCGCGTACTCGGCGCGCGGGACGCGCTTGCCCTCGGAGACCAGGCCGACCAGGACCTGCGGCGGGTTGGTCTCGGCGGCCGCGGCGGCCTGCTCCAGGGCCTTGCGGCCGACGAACTCGCCGTTGTTGGTGGTCTTGTCGAAGCGGACCACGCGGCCCAGACCCGCGTCGAAGGGGGTGAGGTCGGTGGACAGCTCGTGCCCGTAGAGCGGCATGCCGGCCTCCAGGCGCAGCGTGTCGCGGCAGGACAGGCCGGCCGGGACCAGGCCGGCCGGGGCGCCGGCCCCGGTCAGCGCCTGCCACAGGTGCTCGGCGTCGGCGGGGGCGCAGAAGATCTCGAAGCCGTCCTCGCCGGTGTAGCCGGTGCGGGCCAGCCAGACGTCGCGGTCGGCCACGGTGGCGGGCAGCAGGGCGTAGTACTTCAGCGCGGGCAGGTCGGCGTCGGTCAGCGAGGCCAGGATGCCGTTGGCCTCCGGGCCCTGGACGGCGATCAGCGCGTAGGCGTCGCGGTCGTCGCGGACGACCGCGTCGAAGCCGGCCGCGCGCTCGGTCAGCGCGTCCAGCACGACCTGGGCGTTGGAGGCGTTGGCGACCACCATGTACTCGGTCTCGCCGGTGCGGTAGACGATCAGGTCGTCCAGGATGCCGCCGTCCTCGCGGCAGATCATGGTGTAGCGGGCGCGCAGCACGCCGAGCGCGGAGATGAAGCCGACCAGCGCGTGGTCCAGCAGCTCGCCGGCCTGCGGGCCGGTCACGGTGATCTCACCCATGTGCGAGAGGTCGAACAGACCCGCCTTGGTGCGGACCGCGAGGTGCTCCTCGCGCTCGGAGCCGTAGCGCAGCGGCATGTCCCAGCCGGCGAAGTCGGTCATGGTGGCGCCGAGCGATCGGTGCAGCGCGTCGAGCGCGGTGTGGCGGAGGGACATGGCGGCGAGACTCCTTGGCTGGGCACTCTGGAGCGCGCCCGCACCTGGATGCGGGCATGCGGTGGCGAGGACTCCCCGTCTGTCGTCGCAACCTGAGAGCTTCACCGCACATAAGAATGGCGGCTTGCACCGTGGGTGGGCGCACGGCGCGGCCGTGTCCACTTTCCAGATGTGCCTCGCCCGTGCGGTATGGGTGCCTGAGAGATTCCGGGGAGGACTTGCTCCTTCGGCGCCGGCCCAGCCTCTGACGAGGCACTCCGGACTCTCCCGCGCGGGTTCGAGCGGCCAGTATGAAGTTCGATCGGGGTCATCATGGCATGCCCGGGGGGGCCTACGGGAGGGGGGCCGGGCGATACGCTCTGTGGGACGGTTCTTCGGCCGGCGCACGGGCCGCACGGCACGTGGCTCGCCCGGTCAGGGCGGAAGGGGCAGAGGCGGATGGGGTACCCGGCGGGCGAGGCGCAGTCCTGGGCGGAGCCGGGCGCGGCTCCCGAGGGCGGGAGCTGGCCGGTCAACGAGCTGGAACAGGTCCTCACCGCGGCTCTGGGCGACCCGGGGGCGACCCCCCGGGTGATCGAGGTGCTGGCCCGCAGCCAGGTGTGGATCCCGCTGCCCGCGGGCGCCGACCGGCAGGGCGAGTCGCTGGACCTGCCCACCATCGAGCTGGCGGGTGCCCCCTACGTCCCGGTCTTCTCCTCCCAGGAGGAGTTCCTGCGCCAGGCGCCGGGGATGGCCTTCGCGATCGCCCCGATGTGGGAGTTCGCCCGCGGTCTTCCGCTGGGGATCGGCATCGCGGTCAACCCCGAGGCGCCGGTGGGCATCCCGGTGCCGCCGGAGGGGGTGGGCGAGCTGCGGCGCGGCCCGCAGGGCGAGCGCGGCCCGGCGCCGGCCGTCCAGGAGGGGGCCCGGGTGGCGCTCAAGGAGCCCGAGCCGCACCAGGAGCCGTACGCCTTCCTCGCCGCCGCCGGTGCCGAACTGGCCGCGCTGCCGGAGGTGTTGACGGCCCGCCGGGCGCTGGCCAAGGTGGAGGGCGAGGCCACGCTGCTCTATCTCGGCATCCAGCTCGACCCGGCGCTGCCGGCCGACCCGGCCCGGGTGGGCGAGGCGCTCGGCCGGGCCCTGGGAACCGCCGCCCCGGCCTGGGGCGTCCACCTGGTGCTGCTCGACCTGGCCGCCGATCCGGTGGTCGACTGGCTGATCGCACAGGTACGGCCGTTCTACGTACGGGCCTGAGCGGGCCCGCCCGCTGGTGACCGTCCAGTAGAGGGACGGCGGTATGACGTGTGTCGGGCCTGCCCAATAGGGTTGCTGCCGACAGCCCGCGCGGCGAGGCCGGCGGAGGCGACGGGACGGGCGAGAGCGAGGTGGGCGCGTGAGCGCGGGAGCGGCAGGCGGCGGCGCACCGGGCCAGTGGGGCCCGGCTGCCCCGGCGCGTCCCGGTGGTGACCCGGGCGCGATCGAGCGCGCCCTGGGCCAGGTCGCGCCCGAGCGGTACGAGGCCTACGAGGCGCTGCTGCGCGCGATCGCCGAGGGCCAGGTCTGGATGCTGCTCTGGCACGGGCAGCCCGGCAGCCCGGACGCCCAGTACGGGAACATGGACATCGGCGGCCACGGCTACGCGCCGGCCGTCACCTCGCCCGGGCAGCTCACCGCCAGCGGCTGGGCCCGCGGCCACGAGGTGATCACCGGCCTGGAGATCGCCAACGCGCTGTACCGCACCCGCTGGGGCCTGTGGCTCGACCCGCACGTGCCCGGCGGCGGGGTCGGCGTGCCCTGGGCCGACCTGCGCCGGATCGCCGTCGGCCTGGACCGGCTGCCGGCCGGCCCGCTCCAGCTCGGCGAACCGCAGGTGCAGGCGCCGCAGTTCTACGCGCAGCTGGACCGCCAGGCGGCCGAGGTGCGCCCGCTGCGCTCGCTGCGCCAGGCCTGGGTCCAGCCGGCCCTGGGCGAGCCGTACCTGGCGATCGGCCTCGACCTGTACGACACCTCGCCGCCCGCCGTCGAGGCGGCCCGGGCGCTGGTGCAGCGCGCGGTGGCGCACGTGCCCGAGGGCCTGTCGGTGTCCACGGTGATGCTGGCGGACGAGTTCGACCCGGTCGCCATGTGGCTGTGGGCCAACGGCCGGCCGCTGTACGACCGCGAGGCCCGGTTCGGCCACACCCAGGCGCCGCCGCCCCCGCCGTACCCGGGGTACGGCTACCCGCCGCCGCAGGGGCAGTCCGTCGCGGGCTGGCAGCAACCGCCGTGGCCCGGGTACCCGGGCCGCTGAATCAGGTTCGTACACCATTCGAATGACCGGCCGTCGGGCAATTCGCCGACGGTTCCTCCGGCCTGGCCCGGCGCGGCCACCTGGCAGTTCTCCGCCATTGGCGACCTTCCGTCAGCCGATGCCTTGACAGGAACGTAACACCTGTGTGAAGAGCGATATGCGGTGGAAACGGCCATGCATGCAGGCAGATCACAGTTGGGCATCCTTCGCTTGTGGGGGGTGGCGCAAGCCTGTCCGAATGACACAGAGTTCTGCGCAATGCAGAGCGCGGCAGGAGCCCCACGAAGGCGAACGCGCAAGCTGAAACACCTGATCCGCGCGGTCGGCGTTCCGACCGGAGTACCAGCTCGTCGCAACGGGCAGTCGTATTGCAGTACTTGGCATCCTCAGCACCTCAGCACCGCACCTTCAGCACCGCCGCACCGTTTCCGGCACCACCGCACCGACGCATCGTCACCAAGCATCAGTGGCGCAATTCGGTCCATTTCGCAGCTTCGGCCCTGATCGGGCCGGACGGTACGCGAACGGACCGGAGACCGTGGGCCGGCCACCGTCGGCGAGGGGACCGAACTGACCATGACCACATCGAACGAGACCATCGGCACCGCGTCCCAGGCCAAGCAGGAACCAGGCCCGGCGAAGCGGATCGAGGGCAGATCGCTCAGCCAGATCGCCTGGCTGCGCTTCAAGCGCGACAAGGCCGCCGTCGCCGGCGGCGTGGTCGTCATCCTGCTGGTGCTGCTCGCGGCACTGGCCAAGCCGATCGAGGCGGTCTTCGGCCTCGACCCGAACGCCTTCCACCAGGACGCCCTGGACGCCAACCTCGGCGGCATCCCGTTCGGCGACTGGGGCGGGATGAGCTGGGAGCACCCGCTGGGCGTCGACGTCCAGTACGGGCGCGACATCATGACCCGCATCCTCGAAGGCTCCTGGGTCTCGCTGCTGGTGGCCTTCGGCGCCACCGTGCTGTCCAATGTCATCGGGACCGTGCTGGGTATCACCGCCGGCTACTACGGCGGCTGGGTGGACACCGTGATCAGCCGCCTGATGGACATGTTCCTGGCCTTCCCGCTGCTGCTGTTCGCGATCGCCATCTCGGCCTCGCTCAAGGACGGCGCGTTCGGGCTGCACGGCACCTCGCTCCACATCGCGGTGCTGATCTTCGTGATCGGCTTCTTCAACTGGCCCTACATGGGCCGGATCGTGCGCGGCCAGACCCTCTCGCTGCGTGAGCGCGAGTTCGTGGACGCGGCCCGCAGCCTCGGTGCCCGGGGGCCGTTCATCCTGTTCAAGGAGCTGCTGCCGAACCTGGTCGGTCCGATCCTGGTCTACTCGACCCTGCTGATCCCGACCAACATCCTCTTCGAGGCCGGCCTGAGCTTCCTCGGCGTCGGCATCGAGCCGCCGCAGGCCTCCTGGGGCGGGATGCTGAGCAACGCGATCGACTACTACCAGGTGGACCCGCAGTACCTGATGGTCCCCGGCCTGGCGATCTTCATCACCGTGCTCGCTTTCAACCTGTTGGGTGACGGGCTCCGTGACGCCCTCGACCCCAAGAACAACTGACATACCGTCAGAACTTTTTCCACCGTCATCGCTCTTCCTCCAAGGGGTTGATTTCAGCTATGCGCAGGTCCCGTACTGCCGCGCTGACCGCGCTCGCCGCGGCCGTGGCGCTCACCCTCACCGGCTGCTCCAGCAGCAAGGGCAGCTCCGAGGGCGCCACCAAGGGCGGCTCCGTCGCCGGTGCCGACGCGGCCACGAAGAACATCGTGAACGCCTCGGAGCAGAAGGGCGGCACGGTCGTCTACGAGCACTCCGACGTGCCGGACTCCTTCGACCCCGGTAACACGTACTACGCGTACATGTACAACTTCTCGCGTCTGTACGGCCGTCCCCTCACCACCTTCCAGCCGGCCGCCGGCGAGGAGGGCAACAAGCTGGTCCCGGACCTCGCGGAGTCGCTCGGCCAGGTCAGCGCCGACGGCCTGAGCTGGACCTACAAGCTGCGCGCCGGCATCAAGTACGACGACGGCAGCGTGGTCACCTCCAAGGACGTCAAGTACGCGGTGGAGCGCTCCAACTTCGCGGCCGACGTGCTGTCCAACGGCCCGACCTACTTCCACGACCTGCTCAAGGACAACGACACCCCGTACGCGGGTCCGTACAAGGACAAGAGCCCCGAGGGCCTGAAGTCCATCGAGACCCCGGACGACACCACCATCGTCTTCCACCTGAAGCAGCCGTTCGCGGACTTCGACTACCTGGTCAGCGCCCCGCAGACGGTCCCGGTGCCGCAGGCCAAGGACACCGGCGCGGACTATGTGAAGCACATCGCCTCCACCGGCAGCTACAAGTTCCAGAGCTACGAGGACGGCAAGGAGGTCGTGCTCGTCCCGAACACCAACTGGGACGCGAAGACCGACCCGATCCGCAAGCAGCTGGCCGAGAAGATCCAGGTCAAGCTGAAGATCGCGCAGTCCACCATCGACCAGGACCTGCTGGCCGGCAACGCCCAGGTCGACCTGGCCGGCAAGGGTGTCGACCCGCAGACCCAGGCCAAGCTCCTGCTGGACCCGAAGCTCAAGGCGCAGACCGACAACACCTACGGTGGCCGCCTGGTCTACACCGCGATCAACACCAAGGTCGCGCCGTTCGACAACATCGACTGCCGCAAGGCCGTCCAGTTCGCGATCGACAAGGTCTCGGTGCAGACCGCGATCGGCGGCCCGATCCGCGGCGACGTGGCCTCCACCGTGCTGCCGCCGGACATCCCGGGCTACCAGAAGTCCAACCTGTACGAGACCGCCGGCAACAAGGGCGACGAGGCCAAGGCCAAGGAGGCCCTGAAGGCCTGCGGCAAGCCGGAGGGCTTCAAGACCAGCATCATGGCCCGCCAGGACCGCTCGACCGAGGTCGCCTCGGCCACCGCGATCCAGGCCGCGCTGAAGAAGGTCGGCATCGAGGTCGACATCCAGCAGTTCCCGCAGGGCAAGTACTTCTCGGACTTCGCGGGCGTGCCGGAGTACACCGACAGCCACGGCACCGGCCTGATCATGATGCAGTGGGGCGCCGACTGGCCGACCGGCTACGGCTTCCTGCAGCAGGTCGTGGACGGCCGGGCGATCAAGAAGTCCGGTAACACCAACCTCTCGCAGCTGAACGACCCGTCGATCAACAAGCTGCTGGACGACGCGATCGCCAACCCGGACCGCGCCGCCCGCGAGAAGATCTACGGCGAGATCGACAAGAAGGCCATGGACGCGGCGGTCATCGTCCCGCTGACCTACTACAAGGTCTTCCTGTACCGCCCGGTGGGCGCCACCAACATGGCCTCCACCCCGGCCTTCTCCGGTCAGTACGACTACCTGAACATCGGCGTCACCAAGTAAGAGCCTGGCTCCACACCCCTGAAGGCAGGTGAAGGCAGCGGCGCCCGCCTCCGGCCCGGTCACCCCGGGCGGAGGCGGGCCGCCGCAGCCGACCGACTATGTTCGCCTACATCATCCGAAGGATCCTCGCGGCCGTCGTGCTGCTGCTGGTCGTCAGCGCCATCACCTTCGGCATCTTCTTCCTGCTGCCCTCGCTGGCGGGGGAGACCACCGACCAGCTGGCCGCCCAGTACGTGGGCAAGAACCCGAGCCCCGAGGCGATCGCCGCGGTCAAGCAGAACCTCGGGTTCGACCAGCCGCTGTACGTCCAGTACGGCCGCTTCCTCAAGGCCCTGGTGAGCGGCGCCGAGTACCAGTTCGGCCCGGACCCGGTCAGCTGCCACGTCCCCTGCTTCGGCTACTCGTTCAAGAACCACGTCGAGGTCTGGCCGGAGATCTCCTCCCGCATCCCGGTCACCTTCTCGCTGGCCGTCGGCGCCTCGGTGATCTGGCTGGTCTCCGGTGTCTCCACCGGCGTGATCTCGGCCCTCAAGCCCAAGTCGATCTTCGACCGGCTGTCGATGGGCGTCGCCCTGGCCGGCGTCTCCAGCCCGGTCTTCTTCACCGGCGCCCTGCTGCTGCTCTTCTTCCACTTCAAGTGGCCGCTGTTCGAGAACGTCGAGTACGTCAACTTCACCGACGACCCGTTCGCCTGGGCCGGACACCTGATCCTGCCGTGGGTCTCGCTGGCCTTCCTCTACTCCGCGCTCTACGCCCGGCTCACCCGGGCCGGGATGCTGGAGACGATGAGCGAGGACTACATCCGCACCGCCCGGGCCAAGGGCCTGGTCGAGCGGAAGGTGATCGTCCGGCACGGCCTGCGCTCGGCGCTCACCCCGATCATCACCATCTTCGGCATGGACCTGGGCCTGCTCCTCGGTGGCGCCCTGATCACCGAACAGGTCTTCTCGCTCAAGGGCATCGGCGCCTACGCCGTGGCCGCCATCGGTGAGAACGACCTGCCCAAGGTGCTCGGCGTGACCCTGGTCGCCGCCTTCTTCATCGTGGCCTGCAACCTCCTGGTTGACCTCCTGTACGCCGCAGTCGACCCCCGCGTGAGGCTGTCATGATCGACCTTCAGTCCTCCTCGCCGGACAGCTTCCTGTCCGTCCGCGACCTGCGGATCCACTTCGACACCGACGACGGCCTGGTCAGGTCCGTGGACGGGGTCAGCTTCGACCTGCAGCGCGGGAAGACCCTCGGCATCGTCGGCGAGTCCGGCTCCGGCAAGTCCGTCACCTCGCTCGGCATCATGGGCCTGCACCGCTCCAAGCGGGCCCGGATCACCGGCGAGATCTGGCTGGACGGCGAGGAGCTGATCGCCGCCGGGCCCGAGCGCGTCCGGCAGCTCCGCGGCCAGAAGATGTCGATGATCTTCCAGGACCCGCTGACCGCGATGCACCCCTACTACACGATCGGCCAGCAGATCGTGGAGGCCTACCGGGTGCACCACCCGGAGGTGAGGAAGAAGGACGCCCGCAAGCGGGCCGTGGAGATGCTCGACCGGGTCGGCATCCCGCAGCCGGACCGCCGGGTGGACGACTACCCGCACCAGTTCTCCGGCGGCATGCGCCAGCGCGCCATGATCGCGATGGCCCTGGTCAACGACCCGTCGCTGCTGATCGCCGACGAGCCGACCACCGCGCTGGACGTCACCGTCCAGGCGCAGATCCTGGACCTGATCCGCGACCTGCAGCAGGAGTTCGGCTCCGCGGTCGTCATCATCACGCACGACCTCGGGGTGGTCGCCGAACTGGCCGACGACATCCTGGTGATGTACGGCGGCAAGTGCATCGAGCGGGGCCCCGCGGCCACGCTGTTCGAGGCACCCGAGCACCCCTACACCTGGGGCCTGCTCGGCTCGATGCCGCGCCTGGACCGCGAGCTGCAGGACCGGCTGATCCCGGTCAAGGGCACCCCGCCCAGCCTGATCAACGTGCCGTCCGGCTGCGCTTTCCATCCGCGCTGCCCGTACGCGGAGCTGACCGGCGGGCGCTCGTCCACCGAGGTGCCGGTGCTGGCGGAGGCCTCCGAGCGGCACCATGCCGCCTGCCACATCCCGGCCGCCGACCGCCACCGGATCTTCACCGACGAGATCGCGCCCCGGCTGTGACCCCGTACCACCCCTCAGGAGACACCCCATGACGGACAGTCAGACAGCGGCAATCCCCGCACCCGCGTCCGCCTCCGACCGTGAGCCGCTGCTCCGGGTGACCGCTCTGGCCAAGCACTTCCCGATCACCAAGGGACTGCTGCGCCGGCAGAGCGGCGCCGTCCGGGCGGTGGACGGGATCGACTTCACGGTCAACGCGGGCGAGACCCTCGGCGTGGTCGGCGAGTCGGGCTGCGGCAAGTCGACCATGGGGCGCCTGGTCACCCGGCTCGCGGAGCCCACCGGCGGGAAGATCGAGTTCGAGGGCAACGACATCACGCACCTGAGCACGGGTGCGATGCGGCCGCTGCGCAAAGACATCCAGATGATCTTCCAGGACCCGTACTCCTCGCTGAACCCCCGGCACACCGTGGGCACCATCGTGGGGGCGCCGTTCCGGCTGCAGAAGGTGCGGACCGAGCACGGCGTCAAGCGGGCCGTGCAGGACCTGCTGGAGCTGTGCGGGCTCAGCCCCGAGCACTACAACCGCTACCCGCACGAGTTCTCCGGCGGCCAGCGGCAGCGCATCGGCATCGCCCGGGCGCTGGCGCTCAAGCCCAAGATGATCGTCGCGGACGAGCCGGTCTCGGCGCTGGACGTCTCCATCCAGGCCCAGGTGGTCAACCTGCTGGACGACCTGCAGAACGAGCTCGGCCTGACCTACCTGATCATCGCGCACGACCTCTCGGTGGTCCGGCACGTCTCGGACCGGGTCGCGGTGATGTACCTCGGCAAGATCGTCGAGATCGCCGAGCGGGACTCGCTCTACAAGGCCCCGATGCACCCGTACACCACCGCGCTGATGTCGGCCGTGCCGGTGCCCGACCCGACCCGCAAGGAGCGCCGGGAGCGGATCCTGCTCACCGGCGACGTCCCGTCGCCGATCAACCCGCCGAGCGGCTGCCGCTTCCGGACCCGCTGCTGGAAGGCCCAGGAGGTCTGCGCGAGCCAGGAGCCGCCGCTGGTCGCGGCCAAGGCCGGCCACCAGGTGGCCTGCCACTTCCCGGAGAACCCCGTCCTGGTCTGAGCACCGGGGCGACCCGGGCCGACCGGGCCGAGCGTCACGAAGGCCACCGACCGTCCGCGGCCGGTGGCCTTCGGCGTGTCCCGGCGCGGCGCGGGAGCGCCGGGCCCGCCCGGCCCGCCGCCGGGCCCCGCTCTAGGCCTTCTGCCGCACCCGCCGTCCTCCGTACGGTGCAGCCCGCGGCCCCAGTCGTTGCGGCCGGGACGGGGGCGTGCGTTCACTGATCGGTGTTCTGATCCGATCGACGCCCGACCCCGGCCGGGCAGCTGGGAGGCCGTCCGGTGCTGTCGGCGCGCAGTCTGTTCCACGAGATCCACGACCACGACGAGGCATTCCGGCTCTTCTGCTCCATCGCGGCCAAGGGCGAGGACCAGGGCGGCTGGGAGAACGGCCGGATCTCCAGGCTGGTCGACGACCAGTGGCTCGCCCCGCGCATCGCCCGGCACGGTGCGGACGAGGACAAGCACGGAAGGATCTTCAACGCGCTGCTGCACAAGCGGGGCCTCGGACCGGTCGAGGTGCCCGAGAGCACCGACTACACGATGATCCTGGAACGCCAGGGGATCGGCCTGGCGCACTCCCGGCTGCGCCGCGACGAGCCGCTGACCGAGGCCGACGTGATCACCTACCTCGCCCACAGCCGGGTCACCGAACAGCGGGCGGCCGAGCAGATGCGGCTGCTCAGGCGGGTCTTCGGGGAACACCCGGAGATCGGCCGGGCGGTGCGGATGATCTCCGCCGACGAGGACAACCACCTCGCCTACTGCCACGAGGAACTGCTCCGGCTGGCCGCCGCCGGCCACGGCCGGCAGATCCTGCGGACCCTGCAGGACACCGCCCGGGCCGAGATCCGCACCTACCGGGACGTGAGCCTCGCGGTGATGGCGCACATGGGCGCGATCCTGCGCTGGCCCAGGGCCAAGTCGGCCGCGCTGGCCGCCGGGATCCACGGGGTGTTCGGCTACGAGCGGCTCGGCGGCTGGCACCGGATGACCACGCTGAGGATGCCGGCGCGGCTCGACGCACTCGGCGGCCCGGCGGCCCACGAGTCCCTCGCCTGAGGGCCGCGGCCGACGACCCGTCAATTGGTCCGGCCGTGGATGCGGCATGGACACTGGCCCCTGTGACCTCGCAAATCTTTTCGCCAGGGGTGCAGCAGACCCTGGACCTGATCGGCATCTTCGTCTTCGCCCTGTCCGGCGGCCTGCTCGCCGTGCGCAAGAACATGGACATCTTCGGCATCTGCGTGCTCGCCGAGGCCACCGCACTGGGCGGCGGGGTGATGCGCGACCTGGTGATCGGGGCCACACCGGTGGCGGCCTTCAGCAACCTCGGGTACTTCTCCACCCCGCTGGCCGCCGGGGTGGTGGTGTTCTTCCTGCACCCGCAGGTGGAGCGGATCAACACCGCCGTCCAGACCCTGGACGCGGCGGGTCTCGGCCTGTTCTGCGTCACCGGCACGATCAAGGCGCACGACTACGGCCTCAGCTCGGTCGCCTCGGTGGCCCTCGGCATGCTCACCGCCGCCGGCGGCGGCGTCATCCGCGACGTCCTGGCGACCGAGCAGCCCTCACTGCTGCGCTGGGACCGCGAGATCTACGCCGTGCCGGCCCTGGTCGGCGCCACCGTGGTCGCGGTGCTGATCTCCACCGACCGGCTCACCCCGCTGAACGCCTCGGCCGCCGCGCTGTCCGCCTTCGTGATCCGGATGCTCGCGCTCAGGTACGGCTGGCGCGCTCCGCGTGCTTGGCACCGCAACGGTTCTCGCACCAGCGAGGAGTAGGCGTCCCGCCGTACGCCAGCGAGATCGCCTCCACCGTGCACAGCAGCTCCGGCACCAGCCGGCTCAGCTCGGCCGGCGAGGCCTCGTAGACGGGTGCGGAGATCGAGCAGGCGGCGATCGCCCGGCCCTCGGTGCCGGCGATCGGTGCGGCGATCAGGCTCACCGGCTCCCGGGCGTCGGCCTGGTCCATCGACCAGCCCTGGCGCCGGACGGCGGCCAGCTCCTCGCGCAGCGCCTCGGAGCCCTGCTCCCGGCCGCCCGCCTGCTGCGAGGCCAGAAACGCCGTCAGCTGCTCCTCCGGCAGGTCGGCCAGCAGGACCCGGCCGACCGCGGTGGCGGCCGCGGGGGTGCGGTGGCCGAACCGGCCGTCCGGGCCGAGCCGCGAGCCGGGCCGGTCGGGGTAGCGGCTCTGTGCCTTGTCCAGCTGGAGCACCTTGCCGTCCTCCAGCACCGACAGCTGCACGGTGTGCCCGTACCGCTCGTTCAGCGAGGCCAGGTACGGCGCGGCCACCTGCCGGATGTCGATGGTCTCCAGGGCCTGCTGGGCGAGCGAGAAGAGCCGCCCGCCGAGGCGGTAGCGGTGGTCCGGCTGGCGGGTGACGAAGCCGTGCTCCTGGAGCGTGCGCAGCAGCCGCAGGGCCGTCGACTTGTGCACGCCGATCCGGCCCGCGGCCTGCTCCAGCGAGGTCGGTCCCTCCCCGAGGGCGGCCAGGATGGTCAGCGCCCGGTCGACTGTCTGCGACATCGTGTCCACCCCTCCACGCCCGGCAGTGGGCAGGAGGCTAACGGCGCGTTGCAGGGGGTGCAATGGCCAAATCGTGATCCTGTTGCGGTCTTCGGCTGGGGGGTGCGCCATCGCCGCCTACACTTGGTCCCGCTATGGCTTATCTCGACCACGCCGCGACCACTCCGATGCTGCCCGAGGCTGTCGCCGCCATGACGGCGCAGCTCGGAGTCGTCGGCAACGCCTCCTCCCTGCACGCGGCCGGCCGCCGGGCCCGCCGGGTGGTGGAGGAGTCCCGGGAGTCCCTCGCGGAGTCGCTGGGCGCCCGCCCGAGTGAGATCGTGCTCACCGGCGGCGGTACCGAGTCCGACAACCTCGCGGTGAAGGGCCTGTACTGGGCCCGCCGGGACGCCGACCCGGCCCGCCGCCGGGTGCTGTGCAGCCCGGTGGAGCACCACGCGGTGCTGGACGCGGTGCACTGGCTCGCCGAGCACGAGGGCGCGTTGGTCGACTACCTGCCGGTCGACGCCTACGGCCGGGTGCACCCCGGTGCGCTGCGCGAGGCGATCGAGCGTGATCCCGGCTCGGTCGCGCTGGTCACCGTGATGTGGGCCAACAACGAGGTCGGCACCCTCCAACCGATCCACGAACTGGCCGCGGTGGCACAGGAGTTCGGCATCCCGATGCACGCCGACGCGGTGCAGGCGCTCGGCCAGGTGCCGGTCTCCTTCGCCGAGTCGGGGCTGACCGCACTCACCGTCACCGGCCACAAGATCGGCGGCCCGTACGGGGTCGGCGCGCTGCTGCTGGCCCGTCAGGCCCACCCGGTGCCGCTGCTGCACGGCGGCGGCCAGGAGCGCGACGTCCGCTCCGGCACCCTCGACGTGCCCGGCGCGGCCGCCTTCGCCACCGCCGCCGCGCTCGCCGTCGAGCGGCGGGAACCGTACGCCGCCGCGGTGGGCGCGCTGCGCGACGAGCTGGTCGCCGCCGTCCGTTCCGCCGTCCCGGACGCCGTCCTGAACGGCGACCCGGCGCCGGCCGGCCGGCTGGCCGCCAACGCGCACTTCTCGTTCCCCGGCTGCGAGGGCGACGCGCTGCTGATGCTGCTCGACGCCCAGGGCGTCGAGTGCTCCACCGGGTCGGCCTGCTCGGCCGGTGTGCCGCAGCCCAGCCACGTCCTGCTGGCGATGGGCGCCGACCCGCTGCTGGCCCGCGCCTCGCTGCGGTTCTCGCTCGGCCACACCTCCACCCGGGCCGACGTCGAGGCGCTCACCGCGGCGATCACCCCGGCCGTGCAGCGGGCCCGCAACGCGGGCCTGGCGGCGGCGGCCCGGCGCTGAGCCGGGGCCGCGGCCCGGTCGCGGGCCGCGGCGAATCCCTTACCGCCCGCCCGGCGGGAACACGTACGCTGGTCGCATCATGAGCGACTTCCCCGGTGCCCCGACCGCCCCTTCCGATGGCCGCAACCTGCCCCGCGAGCGCCCGGAGGCGGGCGCGGCGGCCAACGGACCGCTGCGCGTGCTGGCCGCGATGTCCGGCGGGGTCGACTCCGCCGTCGCCGCCGCCCGCGCGGCCGAGGCCGGCCACGAGGTGACCGGGGTGCACCTGGCGCTCTCCGCCAACCCGCAGTCCTTCCGCACCGGCGCCCGCGGCTGCTGCACCATCGAGGACTCCCGGGACGCCCGCCGGGCCGCCGACGTGATCGGCATCCCGTTCTACGTCTGGGACCTCGCCGAGCGCTTCCGCGAGGACGTGATCGACGACTTCGTCGCCGAGTACGCGGCGGGCCGCACCCCCAACCCCTGCCTGCGCTGCAACGAGAAGATCAAGTTCGCCGCGCTGCTGGACAAGGCGATCGCCCTCGGCTTCGACGCCGTCTGCACCGGCCACTACGCCCGGATCGTCGACCTGCCCGGCGGCGGGCGCGAGCTGCACCGCGCCGTCGACCCGGCCAAGGACCAGTCCTACGTGCTCGGTGTGCTCGACACCGACCAGCTCGCCCACTCGATGTTCCCGCTCGGCGACACCACCAAGGACGCGATCCGCGAGGAGGCCGAGCGCCGGGGCCTGGCCGTCGCCAAGAAGCCCGACAGCCACGACATCTGCTTCATCGCCGACGGTGACACCCAGGGCTTCCTGGCCAGGCACCTCGGGGAGGCCACCGGTGACATCCTCGACGCCGACGGCACCAAGCTCGGCGAGCACGACGGCGCGTACGGCTTCACCATCGGCCAGCGCAAGGGCCTGCGGATCGGCCGCCCCGCCGCCGACGGCAAGCCCCGCTACGTGCTGGACATCTCGCCGGTGAACAACACCGTCACGGTCGGCCCCGCCGAGGGCCTCGACGTGCTCGGGCTCACCGCGATCCGGCCGCGCTGGTGCGGCACCCCGGCCGTCGGGGAGGGCCGCTACACCGCCCAACTGCGCGCCCACGGCGAGGAGGTACCGGTGACCGCGACGCTCGACGGCGAGGAGCTGCGGGTCCGCCTGGACACCCCCGCCCGGGGCATCGCGCCCGGCCAGGCCGTGGTGCTCTACGACGGCACCCGGGTGGTCGGCTCCGCCACCATCTCCGCCACCGAGCGCCGCGGCGTCCCGGCCTGAGCCGGGGCCTCCGGCGGCGGCCGCGGCCGGGGCGCGTGGTAGACCTGGGGCCATCATGAACATCACTGTCTTCTGCTCCGCGTACTCGCTGGACGACCGCTACACCGTGCCCGCCGCCGAGTTCGCCCGGCTGCTCGGCGCGGGCGGGCACACCCTGGTCTGGGGCGGCTCGCACGCCGGCCTGATGGGCCTGCTCGCCGACGGCGTGAAGGAGGCCGGCGGACGGCTGGTCGGGATCTCGGTGGAGTTCCTCGCCCACAAGTCGTACGAAGGCGCGGACGAGCTGGTCATGACCGCCGACCTGGCCGAACGCAAGGCGTTGCTGCTGGCCCGGGCCGACGCGGTGGTGGTGCTGGTCGGCGGGCTCGGCACGCTGGACGAGGTGACCGAGGTGCTGGAGCTCAAGAAGCACGCCCTGCACGACAAGCCGGTCGTGGTGCTCGACACCGAGGGCTTCTACGCGGGGCTGCGCACCCAGCTGGAGCGGATGGACGCCGAGGGCTTCCTGCCCCGGCCGCTGGCCGAGCTGATCTCCTTCGCCGCCACCCCCGCCGAGGCGCTCGCACAGCTCGACCGGGCTTCCTGACCCACCACGCGACCACGACTGAGAGGCCATCATGGGTGCACACCTGATCACCGGCGCCGGTTCGGGCATCGGCTCGGCCGTCGCCGAGCGGCTCGCCGCCCGGGGCGCGGAGCTCTGGCTGCTGGCCCGCGACGCGAAGCGCGCGGCCGTGCTGCGCTCCCGCTTCCCCGGAGCCCGCACGCTGGTCGGCGACCTCGCCGACCCGGCCAAGCTGTCCTGGGCGCTCGGCCAGCAGGAGATGCCGGTGGAGGTCGACGCCCTGCTGCACATCGCGGGCGTGGTCGAGCTCGGCACCGTCGGCGACCTGCCGGTCAAGGCCTGGCAGTACCAGCTGAACGTCAACACCGTCGCCCCCGCCGAGCTGACCAGACTCTTCCTGCCCTCGCTCCGGCAGGCCCGCGGCCAGGTGGTCTTCGTCAACTCCGGTGCGGGCCTGCGCGCCGACGAGAACTGGAGCGCCTACGCCGCGAGCAAGTTCGGCCTGCGCGCGCTGGCCGACGCGCTGCGGGTGGAGGAGCAGGGCAACGGAGTCCGGGTGACCACGGTCTACCCGGGGCGCACCGCGACCCCGATGCAGCTCAAGGTGCACCACCAGGAGGGCAAGGAGTACGACCCGACGCGGTGGATCGACCCGGAGTCGGTCGCCACCGCGATCGTCACCGCGCTGGACCTGCCGCGGGACGCGGCGCTCACCGAGATCACGGTCCGTCCCGGCCGCTGACGGGCGGGACGGGCCCGGCCGCCGCCGCGGACGGCACGGCCGGGCCCGTCCTGGAGCACTAGGCTCGTGCCCGTGAGCACCGAGAATCTCCTCCAGACGCTGCCCGGAGCCGCGACCGGCGCCGGGTCCATGCCCGGCACGGACGCCCGCGAGGCCGCCAAGACCGTGACGGGCTCGCTCGAACTGCTGCCGCACCTGCCGGAGCTGCCCGCCCGCGGCCCCGGTGCGGACATGATCGGACGCGGGGCCGGCCTGCTGGTCGAGCTCTTCGCCCAGGTCGAACCGAGCGGCTGGCGGTTCGCCGACCGGCCGGGCCGGGACACCAAGAGGGCCCACTCCTGGCTGGGCGAGGACCTCGACGCCCTGGAGGAGTTCACCCAGGGGTACCGCGGCGCCCTCAAACTGCAGGCGGTCGGCCCGTGGACGCTGGCCGCCTCGGTCGAGCTGCGGCACGGCGAGAAGGCCCTCGCCGACCCGGGCGCCTGCCGGGACATCGCCGAGTCGCTCACCGAGGGCCTGCGCCGTCACCTCGCCGACGTCCGGAGCCGGATCCCGGGGGCGCAGCTCGTGCTCCAGCTCGACGAGCCCTCGCTGCCGGCCGTGCTCTCCGGGTCGGTGAAGACGGCCAGCGGCTTCCAGCGGCTGCGCGCCGTCGACCGGCAGGTCGCCGAGGAGGCGCTGCGCGGGGTGATCAGCAGCCTGGACGTGCCGGTGGTGGTGCACAGTTGTGCCCCGCAGGTGCCGATCCCGCTGCTGCGCCGGGCCGGGGTCGCGGGCGTCTCGCTGGACTTCTCCTTGCTGACGGAACGTGACGACGACGTCCTCGGTGAAGCGGTCGAGGACGGCACCGTGATCCTGGCCGGTGTGGTGCCCTCCACCGACACCGGATTGTCGGACCCGGCCGGTAGTGTCCAGGGTGTCAGGACGTTGTGGCGCAGGCTCGGGCTGGATCCGGAACTGCTGGGCCGCCGGGTGCTGGTGACGCCGAGCTGCGGGCTGGCGGGGGCCTCCCCCGACTACGCCAAGCGGGCACTGTCACTCAGTGTGAAGGCGGCCCGGAGCCTGGTGGACAACCCGGAGTAAGACGGCAGGAGGGCCCAGGGTGGCGGCAGTTGAGGGCTGGGAGGAGATCCCGGCACAGGTGCGCACGCGGCACGCGGAGCTCGCGGCCGAGATCGAGGAGCACCGGGTCCGGTACTACGACCAGGACGCCCCGGTCGTCAGCGACGCCGAGTTCGACGTTCTGATGCGCCGGCTGGAGGCGCTGGAGGCCGAGCACCCGGCGCTGGTCACCCCCGACTCGCCCACCCAGAAGGTCGGCGGCAGCGCCGGCGAGGCCTTCGCCAAGGTCGAGCACCGCGAGCGGCTGCTCAGCCTGGACAACGCGATGGACGACGAGGAGCTCGCCGCCTGGGCCGAGCGCGTCGCCGGCGAGCTGTCCGGCATCGAGTACCACTACCTCTGCGAGCTGAAGGTCGACGGCCTGGCCGTCAACCTCACCTACGAGCGGGGCGAGCTGGTGCTGGCCGCGACCCGCGGCACCGGCCGGGTCGGCGAGGACATCACCGCCAACGTCCGCACCATCAAGGAGATCCCGCACCGGCTCACGGGCGAGCACATCCCCGAGCTGGTCGAGATCCGCGGCGAGGTCTACCTGCCCACCGAGGCGTTCGCCGAGCTCAACGCCTCGCTCGCGGTGGAGAACGAGCGCCGCAAGGCCGAGAACGCCGAGCGGGAGAAGGCGGGCAAGCGCCCGCAGGCCCTGCTCAAGCTGTTCGCCAACCCGCGCAACGCCGCCGCCGGATCGCTGCGGCAGAAGGACACCCACGTCACCGCCTCGCGCCCGCTGCACATGGTGGTGCACGGCATCGGCGCCCGGGTCGGCTTCGACATCGACTGCCAGTCGCACGCCTACGCGCTGCTGCGCGACTGGGGCCTGCCCACCGCCCGGCACAACCGGGTGGTCGACACCCTCGACGAGGTCCGGGAGTTCATCAAGCGCTTCGGCGAGCAGCGCCACTCGGTCGAGCACGAGATCGACGGCGTGGTCGTCAAGGTCGACGAGATCCCGCTGCAGGGCCGGCTCGGTGCCACCTCGAAGTCCCCGCGCTGGGCGATCGCCTGGAAGTACCCGCCGGAGGAGGTCACCGCCAAGCTGGCCAGCATCAAGGTCGGCATCGGCCGCACCGGCCGGGCCACCCCGTACGCGGTGCTCGCCGAGCCGGTGAAGGTGGCCGGCTCGATGGTCCAGTACGCCACCCTGCACAACCAGCAGGTGGTCAAGGCCAAGGGCGTGCTGCTGGGCGACACCGTGGTGCTGCGCAAGGCCGGTGACGTCATCCCGGAGATCCTCGGCCCGGTCGAGGACCTGCGGGACGGCACCGAGCAGGAGTTCGTGATGCCCTCGCACTGCCACGAGTGCGGCGCCGAGCTGCGCCCGATGTCCGAGGGCGACATCGATCTGCGCTGCCCGAACGCGCAGTACTGCCCGGCCCAGGTGCGCGAGCGGATCGCCTACCTCGGCGGCCGGGAGTCGCTGGACGTCGACGGCCTCGGCTACGTCGCCGCCACCGCGCTCACCCAGCCGCTGGAGCCCGCCGACCCGCCGGTCAGGAACGAGGGGGACATCTTCGGCCTCACCGCCGACCAGCTGTTGCCGATCAAGGTGCTGGTGCGCGAGCCCAAGACCGGTATGCCCAAGCTGGACGACCGGACGGGCAAGGAGAAGGTGGCCACCTTCTTCGCCAATCTCAAGGGCGAGCCGAAGAAGTCCCTGACGCTGCTGCTGGACAACCTCGCCGCCGTCCGCGACCGCCCGCTCTGGCGGTTCGTCAACGGACTGTCGATCCGTCACGTCGGCCCGGTCGCCGCGCAGGCCCTCGCCCGTGAGTTCCGCGATCTGGACCGGATCTTCGCCGCCACCGAGGAGGAGCTCGCCGCCGCCGAGGGCGTCGGCCCGACCATCGCCCGCTCGGTCAGGGAGTGGTACGAGGAGGAGTGGCACCGCGAGATCCTGGAGAAGTGGCGCGCCGCCGGCGTGCGCTTCGTCGAGGAGGGCGCGCAGGAGCAGGGCCCGCGCCCGCTGGAGGGCCTGACCGTGGTGGTCACCGGCACGCTCGCCGGCCACACCCGGGACGGCGCCAAGGAGGCGCTGACCTCGCGCGGCGCCAAGGTCACCGGCTCGGTGTCGAAGAAGACCCACTTCGTGGTGGCGGGCGACAACCCCGGCTCCAAGTACGACAAGGCCGTCCAGCTCGGGCTGCCGGTGCTCGACGACGCGGGCTTCACCGTGCTGCTGGAGCAGGGCCCCGACGCCGCCCGGGCCCACCTCGGCCTGCCGCCGGTGCCCGCCGCCGAACCCGCCGACCGGCCCGAGGCCGCGGAGCCCGCCGACCGGCCCGAGTCCGCGGAGCCCGCCACCGGGGAGTGACGCCCCCCGGATCCCGTCCGCCCCTCGGTCGTTATCCTCCTGATGCGGCGTCACCGGCGCCCGCCCCCGGGAACTCGGGCATTCTGTCACTGTGCGGCAGGGTCGGCCCCTCCCGGGGGAGGAGTCCGGCCGGTGGCGTGTTCAGGGATGTCCGAAAGTCTGCCCTCCCGGTCGACCCCGGCATACCCTGGAGCGCAACAGAGAGTCAGCAGGGGTGGGCGGCTCCGGTCTTGACCGGTGCCCGTGGGGACACCCCGTCGCCTGACGTCCATCGGCACCAGCACGGTGCCTCACCGTAAGGCGGCCTGACGGGGCGGGCCCGACGGAGGACAGGGCTTATGGATCGTACGACCGGCGGTGCGCCCACACGCCCGCCGCAGGGGGTGGCAGGTGCGGTCCTGCTGCTCGGCGTTGTGCTGGCCGGGGCCGCGCCGCTCATCCCGCTCGCCGTCCTGGTCTACCGGTACGAACCCGAGCTGCTGCCGCTGTTCGCGGTCCCGCTGGCCGTCCTCGTGGCGGCCTGGCGGATCGCCCGCGACCGGGCCAGGGACCAGCTCACCGACCCGCTCACCGACCTGCCCAACCGACAGGCGCTACTGATCGCGGCCCAGGAGGCGATCGCCCAGCACGACGGGGAGGACGGCTACAGCGTCGGCCTGATCCTGCTCGACCTGGACCGCTTCCGTTCGCTCAACGACGCGCTCGGCCACACCGCCGGCGACCGGCTGCTGGTGCACATCGCCCGCCGGCTGCACCGCGCGCTGCGCTCCGGCCCGGGGCAGCAACCCGGCCCGGGCCACCACGGCCTGCCCGACACGCCCGAGGACGTGTTCGCCGCGCTGCCCCCGTCGGTCCAGCGCAGCGGGCAGGCCGTGGTGGCCCGGATGGGCGGCGACGAGTTCGCCGTCCTGCTGCCGGGCGTCGGCAGCCCGGAGACCATGGAACGGGTCGCGAAGGCCCTGATCGTGGAGCTCGCCGCGCCGATCCGGCTGGACGGGCTGCTGCTCGTCCTGGAGGCCAGCGCCGGGGTCTGCGTCTACCCGACCCACGCCCAGGACGCCGAATCGCTGCTGCGACGCGCCGACGTCGCGATGGCCCACGCCCAGCGCAGCCGCAGCGGGGTCGAGCAGTACGACGAGGCGCGGGACATCGACACGCCGTACCGGATCGGGCTGCTCGGCGACCTGCGCCGGGCCCTGGAGACCGGTGAGGTGAAGCTCCACTACCAGCCGAAGGTGGCCTTCGACGGCCGGGTGGTCGGCCTGGAGGCGCTGCTGCGCTGGGAGCGGGCCGGGCAGGGGCGGGTCGCGCCGGACGAGTTCATCAGCCTGGCCGAGTCCAGCGGCCTGATGCCCCGGCTCACCGACTACGTCCTGGAGTCGGCCGTCGGCCAGCTGGCGATCTGGCGGGCCCAGGGGCTCAAGGTGCCGGTCGCGGTCAACGTGTCGCCCCGGGACGTCCTGAACCCGGGCTTCGCCGCCCGGGTGGCCGGCCACCTCGACCGCAACCAGGTGCCGGCCGACGCGCTCCAGCTGGAGATCACCGAACGGCTGCTGCTGGACGACTCCCGGCGCGCCGCCGACACCCTGGACGAGCTGCGCCGCTACGGCGTGCAGATGTCGCTGGACGACTTCGGCACCGGCCACTCCTCGCTGGTGCGGCTGCGCAGTCTGCCGGTCGGCGAGCTCAAGATCGACCGTTCCTTCGTCTCCCGGATGGTCGCCGACGACCACGACGCCGCCGTGGTGCGCTGCTCGGTGGAGCTGGCGCACTCGCTCGGGCTGACCGTGGTCGCCGAGGGTGTCGAGGACGACGAGACCTGGGAGCGGCTGCAGGCCATGGGGGTGGACGCGGTGCAGGGGTGGCTGGTCTCGGCGGCGCTGCCGGCCGACCAGGCGACCGCCTGGCTGATGGTGCACAGCACCGGCGCGCCGTCGGTCGAGCGGTTGACGGCCACCCAGGTCCGTCCAACGGCCCAGGTCCGTCCCGGGGCGCCGGCCCGCCCGGTGGCGCAGGTGCGTCCTGCCGCGCAGCCCCGCCCGGTGGGCAAGGTCCGTCCGGGCGCCAAGGCCCAGCCCGAGCTGGAGGCGCCGACCACCCAGCAGTGACGGCCCGACGGCGCCCCGCACACCCCGGTCGACGGGTGGGCGGGGCGCCGTTCTCGTCCCGCCTGCCGTATCTCCGTGGCCGGTGACGGGGCCGCGCCCCATAGGATGGGCCCCACAGACCAAGAGGACGGGGTGCGCCGAGCGCCCGCCCGTCCGGGCCGGGCGCCGCGTCAGCGCCGTCCGGTCTCACCAGAACTCACCTTGAGGATCGCTGCATGCCTGGCATCACGCGCGAGGAGGTCGCCCACCTCGCCCGGCTGTCGCGTCTTGAGTTGCAGGCCGAAGAGCTGGACCACTTCGCCGAGCAGCTCGACGTGATCATCGGCGCGGTCGCCCGCGTTTCCGAGGTCGCCGGACAGGACGTCCCGCCGACCTCCCACCCGCTGCCGCTGACCAACGTCATGCGCGCGGACGAGGTGCGGCCCTCGCTCACGCCGGAGCAGGCGCTGTCCGGCGCCCCGGCCGCCGAGGAGCAGCGTTTCCGCGTGCCCCAGATCCTCGGGGAGGACTGATCACCATGACCGATCTCATCCGCTACACCGCAGCTGAGACGGCCGGCGCGATCGCCTCCGGCAAGGTCTCCGCCGTCGAGGTCGCCCAGGCCCACCTGGACCGCATCGACGCCGTCGACAAGAAGGTCAACGCCTTCCTGCACGTCGACACCGAGGGCGCGCTCAAGGCCGCCCGCAGCGTCGACGACAGGCGCGCCCGCGGCGAGGAGCTCGGCCCGCTGGCCGGCGTCCCGCTGGCGCTGAAGGACGTCTTCACCACCGAGGGCATCCCGACCACCTGCGGCTCGAAGATCCTCGAAGGCTGGATCCCGCCGTACGACGCGACCCTGACGAAGCGTCTGAAGGACGCCGGCGTGGTCATCCTCGGCAAGACCAACATGGACGAGTTCGCCATGGGGTCCTCCACCGAGAACTCCGCCTACGGCCCGACCGGCAACCCGTGGGACCTGACCCGGATCCCGGGCGGCTCCGGCGGCGGCTCGGCGGCCGCACTGGCCGCCTACGAGGCCCCGCTGGCGATCGGCACCGACACCGGCGGCTCGATCCGCCAGCCCGGCGCCGTCACCGGCACGGTCGGCGTCAAGCCGACCTACGGCTCGGTCTCCCGCTACGGCCTGGTCGCCTTCTCCTCCTCGCTGGACCAGGGCGGCCCGTGCGCCCGGACGGTGCTGGACGCGGCCCTGCTGCACGAGGCCATCGCCGGCCACGACCCGCTGGACTCCACCTCGATCGACGCGCCGGTCCCGGCCGTGGTCGCGGCGGCGAAGATGCGCGACGTCCGCGGCATGCGGATCGGCGTCGTCAAGGAGTTCGCCGGCGAGGGCTACCAGGCCGGCGTGATGCAGCGCTTCAACGAGTCGGTGGAGCTGTTGCGCGAGCTGGGCGCCGAGGTCGTCGAGGTCTCCTGCCCGTCGTTCACCCTGGCGCTGCCGGCGTACTACCTGATCGCGCCGAGCGAGGCCTCCTCCAACCTGGCCCGCTTCGACGCCATGCGCTACGGCATGCGGGTCGGCGACGACGGCACCCGGTCCGCCGAGGACGTCACCGCGCTCACCCGCGAGGCCGGCTTCGGCGACGAGGTGAAGCGCCGGATCATCCTGGGCACCTACGCGCTCTCCTCGGGCTACTACGACGCCTACTACGGCTCGGCGCAGAAGGTCCGCACCCTGATCTCGCGTGACTTCGACGCCGCCTTCGCCGGGGTCGACGTCCTGATCTCGCCGACCACGCCGACCACCGCCTTCCCGATCGGCGAGCGCGCCGACGACCCGATGGCGATGTACCTGGCCGACCTGTGCACCATCCCGTCGAACCTGGCGGGCAACGCGGCCATGTCGCTGCCCTGCGGCCTGGCCCCGGAGGACAATCTCCCGGTCGGCCTGCAGATCATCGCTCCCGCGATGGCGGACGACCGCCTGTACCGCGTGGGCGGCGCCGTCGAGGCCGCACTCAACGACAAGTGGGGACACCCCCTGCTGGAGGAGGCACCGGCACTGTGAGCACCGTTGCGAAGGCCAAAGCCAGTTCTTCGTCGATCAAGGGCTGGAAGCACTCCAAGCCCGGCCTGTGGCTGTCCATCGGCACCAGTGCCTTCGGCGCGGTCTCGATCGTCAAGGACGTCAAGAAGGCGCGTGGCGAGAACGACACCCTCAAGCTGATCAACGCCCTGGTCGGCGCCGCCGCGCTGATCACCGGCACCGCGCTCCTCGTCCGTGAGCTCAAGCGGCTCGGTGACGACGACGTGCTGCTGGGCTGACGGACCTCCAAGACTCAAGTGAAGGGGACGCTGTGAGCGTCATCAGTCTGGTCTCGTACGAGGACGCTCTTGCCTCGTACGACCCGGTGATGGGCCTTGAGGTCCACGTCGAGCTGGGTACCAGGACCAAGATGTTCTGCGGCTGCTCGACCGAGCTGGGCGCCGAGCCCAACTCGCAGACCTGCCCGACCTGCCTCGGCCTGCCCGGCTCGCTGCCGGTGGTCAACGCGATCGGCGTCGAGTCCGCGATCAAGATCGGTCTCGCGCTGAACTGCGAGATCGCCGAGTGGTGCCGGTTCGCCCGGAAGAACTACTTCTACCCGGACATGCCGAAGAACTTCCAGACCTCGCAGTACGACGAGCCGATCGCCTTCAACGGCTACCTCGACGTGCAACTGGAGGACGGCTCGACCTTCCGGGTCGAGATCGAGCGCGCCCACATGGAGGAGGACACCGGCAAGTCCTCCCACATCGGCGGCGCGACCGGCCGGATCCACGGCGCCTCGCACTCGCTGCTGGACTACAACCGGGCCGGCATCCCGCTGATCGAGATCGTCACCAAGCCGATCGAGGGCGCCGGCGAGCGGGCCCCCGAGGTCGCCAAGGCGTACGTCGCCGAGCTGCGCGAGCTGATCCGGGCGCTCGGCGTCTCCGAGGCCCGGATGGACAAGGGCCAGATGCGCTGCGACGTCAACCTGTCGCTGCGCCCGAACGGCACCGAGAAGTTCGGCACCCGCTCGGAGACCAAGAACGTCAACTCGCTGCGCAGCGTCGAGCGGGCGGCCAGGTTCGAGATCCAGCGGCACGCCACCGTCCTCACCGACGGCGGCACCATCGTGCAGGAGACCCGGCACTTCCACGAGGACAACGGCTCCACCACCTCGGGCCGGATCAAGGACAACGCCGAGGACTACCGGTACTTCCCGGAGCCGGACCTGGTCCCGATCGCGCCCTCCCGCGCGTGGGTCGAGGAGCTGCGCGCCGGGCTGCCGGAGCTGCCCCGGGTCCGCCGGGCCCGGCTGCAGGCCGAGTGGGGCCTGTCCGACAAGGACATGCAGTCGGTGCTGAACGCCGGCGCGGTCGAGCTGATCGAGCAGACCATCGCCGCCGGCGCGCCGGCCGACCAGGCCCGCAAGTGGTGGCTGGGCGAGCTGGCCCGCCGCGCCAACGAGACCGGCACCGAGCTGGCCGAGCAGCCGATCACCCCGGCCCAGGTGGCCCGGGTGGCCGCGCTGGTCGCCGAGGGCAAGCTGAACGACAAGCTGGCCCGCCAGGTCATCGAAGCCGTGCTGGCCGGCGAGGGCGAGCCGGACGCGGTCGTCGAGCAGCGCGGCCTGGCCGTGGTCTCGGACGACTCCGCGCTCGGCGCGGCCGTCGACCAGGCCATCGCCGAGAACCCGGACATCGCCGCCAAGATCCGCGACGGCAAGGTCCAGGCGATCGGCGCGCTGGTCGGCGCGGTCATGAAGACCACCCGGGGCCAGGCCGACGCGGCCAAGGTCAAGGACATGCTGCTGGCGAAGCTCTCCTGAGGACGCCTTAGGCCTCCTTAGTCCGAAGGGCCCGTCCGTACCCCGCGTTCCGGGGTACGGACGGGCCCTTCGGCTTCGAGGCGAAGGTTCCTAAGGCGGTGCGCCCGCCGAAGATGAGGCATGCTGCCGATGCCGCACCCCCGACTGGGACGGGAATCTGGAGACCGGACGACGGACTGGCCACCGAGGCCGGGAAGCGTCCCGACCAGGGGGACCACCACCGTGTACGAGTACGAGATCATCCGCCAGCGCCAGCACCAGCTCCAGCAGGAGGCGGACCGCGCCCGCCTGGTCCGCGAGGCGCGGACCGGCCGGAGCACCGACGAGGGCCGCACCGGCCTGCGGGCCCGGTTCGCCCGCAGCGTACGCCGCGGCGGCCCGGCCGCGGGCCGGACGGCCGCCGCCCGGCCCGCCCGCCTCGGCGAATGCTGACAGAGCGGCACAACCCGGGTGCCGAATCCGGGACGGAAGGGGAGCACGCCACCGGCGTGCTCCCCTTCGGGCCGTCCGGCCCCCGGATAACGCCTCGGTCCGCGATACGGGCCTGTGGCATGCTCGCCGGCATGGAGCAGATATCGGTCAGCCCGGTCTTCGTCGGGCGCAGCGCGGAGACCGACCTTCTGGCGACGGCCCTGCGCCGCGCCGAGGGCGGTGAACCGCAGACCGTGCTGATCGGGGGAGAGGCCGGGGTCGGCAAGACCCGGCTGGTGGAGGAGTTCCTCGACAGCGCGGCCGCGTGCGGGGCGGTCACAACGCTGGGCGGCTGCCTGGAAATCGGCGCCGAGGGCCTGCCGTACGCCCCGCTGGCGACCGCGCTTCGCCGCCTGCACCGCCTGCTGGGGCCGGAGTTGGAGCTGGCCGCGGCCGGCATGGAGGGGCACCTGGCCCGGCTGCTGCCGGACTTCGGGGAGGCCGACGGCGAACCGAACGACGAGTTCGGCCGGGCCCGGCTGTTCGAGCACACCGCCCGCCTCTTCGAGCGGCTCGGCGCCGACCGGACGCTGGTCCTGGCCGTGGAGGACCTGCACTGGTCCGACCGCTCCACCCGCGAGCTGCTCGCCTACCTGATCCGCACCCTGCACCGCTCCCGGGTCCTGATCGTCACCACGTACCGCAGCGACGACCTGCACCGCCGCCACCCGCTGCGCCCCTTCCTGGCCGAACTCGACCGGCTGCGCACCGTGCAGCGGCTGGAGCTCGACCGCTTCGGCCAGGGCGAGGTGGCCGCCCAGCTGGCCGGGATCCTCGGCACCGAGGCGCCGGACCGTGCGCTGGTGGACCGGATCCACCGCCGCTCCGAGGGCAACCCGTTCTTCGTCGAGGAACTGGCCACCGCCCACCGCCAGGGCTGTCCGGCCGGGATGACCGAATCGCTGCGGGACATCCTGCTGGTCCGGGTCGAGGCACTGCCCGACGAGACCCAACAGGTGGTCAAGTTCGCCGCGGAGGGCGGCTCCTGTGTCGAGCACGAGCTGCTGGCCGCCGTCCTGGACGAGGGCGAGGAGCCGCTGATCGAGGCGCTGCGCACCGCCGTGGGCGCCAACATCCTGCGGCCGGACACCGACGGCGAGGGCTACCGGTTCCGGCACGCGCTGGTCCGCGAGGCGGTCTCGGACGACCTGCTGCCGGGCGAACGGCACCGGATCAACCGCCGGTTCGCCGGCGCGCTGGAGCAGGACCCGGGTCTGGTCAACGGCGAGGTGCGGCCCGCCCGGCTGGCCAACTACTGGTACCACGCGCACCATCCGGCCCGCGCCCTGCCGGCCGCCCTGGAAGCGGCCCGGGCCGCCCGCCGCCGCAACGCATTCGCCGAGCAGCTGCGGATGCTGGAACGCGCGCTGGAGCTCTGGGACGAGGTCTCCGAGGACGTCCTGGAGAACACCCTGCGCCCGTACGACTGGGCCGAGACCTATCCGCCCTGCGCCTGCGACCCCGGCACCCACGACGCCACCTGCGACCGGCTGCGGGTGGTCGACGTGCTGGCCGAGGCCGTGGTCGCGGCCCGCCGCAGCGGGGAGCGCGAGCGCGGGCTCAGCCTCGCCAAGCGCGGCGTCAAGCTGGTCGACGAGCGGTCCGACCCGACCAGGGCCGCGTGGTTCCGGATGCAGCGGGCCCGGATGCTCGGGCACCTCGACCGGCGCGGCGGAACGGACGAACTCGCCTACGCGCACCGCCTGGTGGCCGACCTCGGGCCGTCCGCGGTGCAGGCCGAGGTACTCGCCCTGGACGCCGCGCACGCCCTGCTGCGGCGCCCCACCCGGGAACACCAGGCGATCGCCGAACGGGCCGCCCGGATCGCCCGGCAGGTCGGGGCGAGCAGCGTCGAACTGCACGCCCTGATGACCCTGGGCAGCCTGCGCACCGACTTCGACGACCCCGCCGAGGGGCTGGCCCTGCTCACCGACGCGGTGGCGCAGGCCCGACGGCTGGGCGTGCCCGACCTGCTCTGCCGGGGGCTGAACAACCTCGCCAGCATGCTCAACCTGCTGGGCCGGGCCGCGGAGGCGGCCGAGGTCGCCCGGGAGGGCCTGGAGGCGGCCGGCAGCACCGGGCTGCTCGGCAACACCGGCGCGATCCTCACCGGCAACCTCGCCGAGGCGCTGATCGCGCTCGGCCGGCTGCCCGAAGCGGCCGCGCTGCTCGACGCCTGGGCCGAGGACCCGTCCCGGGACTCGCACCACGAGTTCCTCGCCCGGCTGCGGGCCGAACTCGCGCTGCTCGCCGACGACCTGCCCACCGCCGAGGCGGCCTTCGCGCAGACCAGGGCCGCCGGCCGGGACGACAAGCCCCAGCACTACCTGCCGACCGCCCGGGTGGCCGTCCGGCTCGCGGCCCGCCGGGGCCGGCCCGCGACCGCCCGGCAGGAGCTGCTGGCCGTTCTGGACGGCGACCTCCCGGACGGCCAGGAGGCGCTGCTGCTCCCGCTGCTGGTCCAGGCCGCCGCGGCCGAGGCGGACGTCCGGGGGCTGCCCGCCGCCGATCCCGGGCGGCCCGAGACGCTGGCCAGGATCGCCGCCGCCGTCGCCGGGCACCGGCCGCAGGTGCCGCTGCAGCTGGGCTGGTTCCTGCTCCTGGAGGGCGAACTGGCCCGGGCCCGCGGCGCCGACACCGACGCGCACTGGGCGGCCGCGGTCGAGGCCCTGCGGCCGACCGGGCTGCCGTACCCGGCGGCGTACGCGCTGCTGCGGGCCGCCGAGTGCGCCGCGGCGGGCGGACGGCGGGACGCGGCCGCCGAGTTGCTGGCCGAGGCCCACGGGCTGGCCCGCCGGTGCGGCGACCGGCACCTGCGGCGGGAGACCGAACGGCTCGCCGAACGGGCCGGTCTGCCGCTGCGGGCCGACCGCGCCGCGGGCGGTGCCGGCGCTGCCGTACCCGGCCCGGCCGCGACGCCGCCGGCGGCCGAGGCACTCGGGCTGACCCCGCGCGAGCGGGACGTCCTGCGGCTGCTGGCGCTCGGCCGGACGAACCGTCAGATCGCCGAGGAGCTGTTCATCTCGCCGAAGACCGCGAGTGTCCATGTCTCCAACATCCTGGGCAAGTTGGAGGTCGCCGGGCGCGGTGAGGCGGCGGCCCTGGCCCATCGTTGGCGGCTGTTCCCGGACGTGGACCTGGTGTCCGGCGGCAGCTGACGGCCGCCGACAAGGGCGCGTAGGCCTCGGCGCGCGCCCTGGGGGCGTGCGCCCCTGCCGATCGGGCGACCCGGGCCCGTACCCCACCACGCCGCCTCCGTGCGTCATTACTCTAAGTTGAGTGGGCGTGTCGTTGAGTGACGAAAGTGGTGTAGGGTCCGGATCGGGAACACCGGTACGGCACCGCGGAGCGCCGCACAGCCGAGGCCCGGGCCGACACGGTCCTGGGGTCGGAGGGGGAGACGTCGATTGAACTCCACCGATGCGGTGCTGCCCACCTCCCGGCCCCCCTCGCGCACCACCGTCCGGCAGCACCGCCGGATCGCCCGGCTGCGCCGCTCGCTGGTCCTGCGGACCCGCACCACGGGCCGGGCCGGCGCCCTGCTCCTGCTGCTCTGCCTCGGCTACACCGTCGGCGCCTCCTTCGGCTGGGGCTCGCCCTCGGTCGCCCTGTTCATGGGTGACTTCGGCCTGGCCGGGGCCGCCCTGGCCGCCGCGCTCTCCTGCATGGCGCACGGCTGCGCCGTCGACGGCCCGGCCCGCCCGGCCTGGCTGCTGTTCGGGCTCTCCTCCGCCATGGTGGCCTTCGGCAACGGCACCTGGGGCTGGTACGAGGTGGTGCTGCGCACCCAGGTGCCGGCCGACTCCCTCGCCGACTTCGCCTTCCTGCTGTTCGCCCCGCTCGCCATCACCGGCCTGCTGGTGCTGGCCCAGCGCCCGCGCAACGCGGCCGGCTGGCTCTGCCTGCTGCTGGACGCCTGGCTGGTCGGCGGCTCGCTGTTCACCCTCAGCTGGAGCCTGGCGCTCGGCCGGGTCGCCAGCGGCGAGGCCGGGGACCCGCTCAAGCTGGCGCTCGGCCTCGGCTACCCCGTGCTGGACATCCTGCTGGTCAGCCTGGTGGTCGGGCTGCGGTTCCGCAGCCGGGACGGCAACCGCGCGGCGGTGCACACCGCGATGGTGGCCCTCGCCGTCACGGTGATCTGCGACGCCCTGTTCACCTCCCCCGAACTGCGCAGCACCTACCGCTCCGGCGAACTGCTGGACGCGGGCTGGTTCGCCGGCAGCGTCCTGCTGGCCCGCGCCCCCTGGTCCCAGCCGGCCGGGCAGGCCAGCCGGGAGCACCCCTCGGCGGGCGGGGTCCCGCGCCGCCGGGTGGCCAGCACCTTCAGCGCGCTGACACCGTACGTGGCGGCCACCGTGTGCACCGTGGGCATCCTCTACAACGCGGTCGTGGGCCACTTCGTGGACCGCGCGGTGCTCGCCGCGGCGTGCACCGTCGGCCTCGCCCTGATCGTCCGGCAGGGGGTGATGCTGCTGGACAACCTCTCGCTGGCGCAGGAGCTGGCCCAGAAGGAGGCCCACTTCCGGTCGCTGGTCCAGGGCTCCAGCGACGTCATCATGATCGCCGGGGCGAACGGGGTGCTCTCCTACGTCAGCCCGGCCGCGCTGCGGGTCTACGGGCGCGACCCCGAGGAACTGGTCGGCGGGAACCTGCTCAACCTGGTGCACCCCGAGGACGTCGACCGGGTGCTCTCCGAGGCCGGCCGGATCCTGGCCCGCGGCCGCGTGCCGTCCCGCCGCGAGGGCGCCGGCGAGCCCTCCGCCCGGGTCGAGTGCCGGATCCGCTCCGGCAGCGGCGAGTGGCTGCACCTGGAGTCGACCGTCAACCGCTACCGGGACGGGCTGATCCTCAACAGCCGGGACGTCACCGAGCGGGTCCGGCTGCAGGCCCAGCTCCAGCACCACGCCTTCCACGACCCGCTCACCGACCTGCCCAACCGGGCGCTGTTCGCCCAGCGGGTGCGGGCCGCGCTGGCCCCCGGCGACGGTGAGGCCGCCCGCGGGCACCGGGCCGCCGAGGGCGGCACGGTCGCGGTGCTCTTCCTCGACCTGGACGGCTTCAAAGCGGTCAACGACACCGCCGGACACCAGGTCGGCGACGAGCTGCTGGTGCAGGCGGCCCGCCGGCTCCAGGGCGCCGTCCGCTCCGGGGACACCGTCGCCCGGTTCGGCGGTGACGAGTTCGCCGCCCTGATCTGCGGGCGCCTGGCCCCCGTCCAGGTGCAGGAGCTGGCCGAGCGGCTGCGCTCCGCGCTCTCCGAGCCGTACTGGATCGGCGGGGCCGAGCTGGGGGTGGCGGCCAGTATCGGCATCGCGTTCGCCCCCCGCGAGCAGGCCCCCGGTGCCGATCCCAAGGCCGGCTCCGACGAGCTGCTGCGCAACGCCGACCTGGCGATGTACCGCGCCAAGTCCGAGGGCAAGGGGCGGGTGGTGCTCTACACCCCGGCCATACGGGCCGAGCTGGAGCGGCGCACCGAGCTGGAGGAGCGGTTGCGCCTGGCCGTGCGGGAGGGCGGGTTCACCCTGCTTCACCAGCCCGTGGTCGACCTCGCCACCGGGCAGGTCGCGGTGGTCGAGGCGCAGGCGCGGTGGCGTTCCGCGCAGGGCCTGCTGCTCACCCCGGCCGAGTTCCTGCGCACCGCCGAGCAGGGCGACGCCGCGACCAGGTTCGCCCGCTGGATGCTGCAGGAGGCCGTCCGGGCCGCCGCCCGGCGCAGAGCCGAGCCGGGCACCCCCGACGTCCCGGTCTCGGTCCGGCTGACCGGCGAGCGCCTGTGCGCCCCCGGGATGTACGAGACCGTCGCGGCCGCCCTGCGCGACAGCGGCCTGCCGCCGGGGCAGCTGATGCTGGAGCTGGCCCGCCCGGGCCCCGACGACGGTGCCGACGAGCTCGGGCGCCGGCTGGCCGCGCTGCGGCGGCTCGGCGTGGCCACCGCGGTGGCCGGGTTCGGGGCGGGCGGCGGCTCGCTCGGCACCCTGGCGCGGCTGCCCTTCGACGTGCTGAAGCTGGACCGCAGCCTGGTCCAGGACCTGGCCGACTCGGCGCTCACCCGGGCGCTGGCGGGCAACGCCCTGCGGCTCGGCCGCGACCTGGGCATGGTCACGGCCGCCGAGGGGGCCGACCAGGCCCGCCAGGTCGCCGTCCTGCAGGAACTGGGCTGCCGGCGGGCCCAGGGGCTGGCCTTCGCCCAGCCGCTGGACGAGGCCCGGCTGGGGCGCGCCCTGGTGCGCCGGGTCTACCCGCTGCCGCGCCCGGTCGGGACGCTCGCCGGCCGCCGCCCGCACCTGGCACCGGAGGCCCGTTCGGGTGTCTGTCCGGAGCCGGTGGCGGGCCGCTCCGCACACCACCACGGGCCGCTCGACCTGCCACAACGCCGTGTTGCGGGGGGTCCGTCCGGGGGTCCGCATGGCGAGACGTCCGTCCCACCAGCTTGACACTCGGCACCGCGCGGGAGGAAGGTCGGTGCCATGCGCACCCGAATTCTCGTACTTGGCGGGCGCGTCGGCTGAGCGGGCTCCTGTGCCTGCCTCATGACAGACCGACGCGCCACCCCTCGCATGCCCTGGGCACGAGGGGTTTTTTGTTGCACTGAACCTGTTCCACCCCCGCGATACCCCTGGCCCTGAGCGTCCTAAAACGGGACGATTGGGGCAGAGCCGGAGATCGGCCCCCGGACGGCAGGACCCTCAACTGCCGGGGCCGGCAGAACCCGAGAAGAGACAGGCAGATGACTGAGCACGCCGCATCCCCCCGCCGCGGGGACACCCCGGCAGCCCACGCTCCGGGTCCCCAGACCACCGAGACCATGACCGGCGCCCAGTCGCTCATCCGCTCTCTCGAGGCCGTGGGCGCCGACACGGTCTTCGGTATCCCGGGCGGTGCGATCCTCCCCGCCTACGACCCGCTGATGGACTCCACCAAGGTCCGCCACATCCTGGTCCGGCACGAGCAGGGGGCCGGCCACGCCGCCACCGGCTACGCGCAGGCCACCGGCCGGGTCGGCGTCTGCATGGCCACCTCGGGCCCCGGCGCCACCAACCTGGTCACCCCGATCGCCGACGCCTACATGGACTCGGTGCCGATCGTCGCGATCACCGGCCAGGTGGCCTCCAAGGCGATCGGCACGGACGCCTTCCAGGAGGCGGACATCTGCGGCATCACGATGCCGATCACCAAGCACAACTTCCTGGTCACCGACCCGGCCGAGATCCCCCGGGTGATCGCCGAGGCGTTCCACATCGCGGGCACCGGCCGTCCCGGCCCGGTCCTGGTCGACATCGCCAAGGACGCGCTGCAGGCGACCACCGTCTTCCGCTGGCCGGTGGAGACCTCGCTGCCCGGCTACCGTCCGGTCACCAAGCCGCACGCCAAGCAGATCCGCGAGGCCGCGAAGATGCTGGTCGCCGCCCGCAAGCCGGTCCTGTACGTCGGCGGCGGCGTGCTCAAGGCGAACGCCAGCGCCGAGCTGCGGATCCTGGCCGAGCTGACCGGCGCCCCGGTGGTCACCACCCTGATGGCGCTCGGCGTCTTCCCCGACAGCCACCCCCAGCACCTGGGCATGCCCGGCATGCACGGCTCCGTCCCGGCCGTCACCGCGCTGCAGAAGACGGACCTGCTGTTCACCCTCGGGGCCCGCTTCGACGACCGGGTCACCGGCAAGCTGGACAGCTTCGCCCCCTTCGCCAAGGTCGTGCACGCCGACATCGACCCGGCCGAGATCGGCAAGAACCGCCCGGCCGACGTGCCGATCGTCGGTGACGCCCGCGAGGTGATCGCCGATCTGATCGTCGCCGTCCAGGCCGAGTTCGACGCCGGGCACAAGGGCGACTACACGGACTGGTGGGTCAAGCTCAACGAGTGGAAGCGGACCTACCCGCTCGGCTACGAGGCCGCCCCGGAGGGCGAGCTGTCGCCGCAGCAGGTGATCGAGCGGATCGGGCAGCTGGTCGGCTCGGACGCCATCTACGCGGCCGGCGTCGGCCAGCACCAGATGTGGGCCTCGCAGTTCATCAGCTACGAGAAGCCGGCCACCTGGCTGAACTCCGGCGGCGCGGGCACCATGGGCTACGCCGTCCCGGCGGCGATGGGCGCCAAGGCCGGCAAGCCGGACACCGAGGTCTGGGCGATCGACGGCGACGGCTGCTTCCAGATGACCAATCAGGAGCTGGTCACCTGCGCGCTGAACAACATCCCGATCAAGGTCGCCGTCATCAACAACGGCTCGCTGGGCATGGTCCGGCAGTGGCAGACCCTGTTCTACAACCAGCGCTACTCCAACACCGTGCTGCACGCCGGCCCGGAGCACGACGGCAAGCAGCCGCCGGCCCAGGGCACCCGGATCCCGGACTTCGTGATGCTCTCCGAGGCGATGGGCTGCGTCGGCCTGCGCTGCGAGCGACCGGAGGACCTGGACGCGGTGATCAAGCAGGCGATGGAGATCAACGACCGCCCCGTCGTCATCGACTTCATCGTGCACCAGGACGCCATGGTCTGGCCGATGGTCGCCGCGGGCACCAGCAACGACGAGATCCTCGCGGCCCGGGACGTGCGCCCGGACTTCGGCGACGACCTCGACTGACGGCCCGACCTCACCGATAGAGAGACCATGACCATCATGTCCAAGCACACCCTCTCCGTCCTGGTCGAGAACAAGCCCGGCGTGCTCGCGCGGATCGCCTCGCTGTTCTCCCGTCGGGGTTTCAACATCGACTCGCTGGCCGTCGGCCCGACCGAGCACCCGGACATCTCCCGGATGACCATCGTGGTCAACGTGGAGGACCTGCCGCTGGAGCAGGTCACCAAGCAGCTGAACAAGCTGGTCAACGTGATAAAGATCGTCGAACTCGACCAGACCCAGGCCGTCCAGCGCGAGCTGGTCCTGGTCAAGGTCCGGGCCGACGCCGACAGTCGCTCGCAGATCGTGGAGATCGTGCAGCTGTTCCGCGCCAAGACCGTCGACGTCTCGCCCGACGCGGTGACCATCGAGGCCACCGGAAGCTCGGACAAGCTGGAGGCGATGCTGAAGATGCTGGAGCCGTACGGCATCAAGGAGCTGGTCCAGTCCGGCCTGGTGGCCATCGGGCGCGGCGCCCGTTCGATCACCGACCGCTCGCTGCGGGCCCTCGACCGCAGCGCCTGACCGGGCCGCCGAAACCCCGCTGTCTCACCCCGTGAAGCAACGCACCACCCCACCGCCGGGTCCACGTACGGTAGGTACGCACCGGCACCACCACCACGCAAGGAGATGTGCCCCCGTGGCCGAGCTGTTCTACGAAGACGACGCCGACCTGTCCATCATCCAGGGCCGCAAGGTCGCGGTCATCGGCTACGGCAGCCAGGGCCACGCCCACGCGCTGTCGCTGCGTGACTCGGGCGTGGACGTCCGGGTCGGCCTCCTGGAGGGCTCGAAGTCCCGCGCCAAGGCGGAGGAGGCCGGTCTGCGCGTGACCGACCCGTCCACCGCGGCGGCCGAGGCCGACGTCATCATGATCCTGGTGCCGGACCCGATCCAGGCCGACGTCTACACCGAGTCGATCGAGCCCAACCTGAAGGCGGGCGACGCCCTCTTCTTCGGTCACGGCCTGAACATCCGCTTCGGCTTCATCACCCCGCCGGAGAACGTCGACGTCTGCATGGTCGCCCCCAAGGGCCCGGGCCACCTGGTCCGCCGCCAGTACGAGGAGGGCCGCGGCGTCCCGTGCATCGTGGCGGTCGAGCAGGACTCCACCGGCAAGGCGTTCGATCTGGCCCTGTCCTACGCCAAGGGCATCGGCGGCACCAAGGCCGGCGTCATCAAGACCACCTTCACCGAGGAGACCGAGACCGACCTGTTCGGTGAGCAGGCCGTTCTCTGCGGCGGTACCGCCGCCCTGGTGAAGGCCGGTTTCGAGACCCTGGTCGAGGCCGGCTACCAGCCGGAGATCGCCTACTTCGAGTGCCTGCACGAGCTCAAGCTGATCGTCGACCTGATGTACGAGGGCGGCCTGGAGAAGATGCGCTGGTCGGTCTCCGAGACCGCCGAGTGGGGCGACTACGTCACCGGCCCGCGCATCATCACCGCCGACACCAAGGCCGAGATGAAGAAGGTCCTCGAGGAGATCCAGGACGGCACCTTCGCCAACACCTGGATCGCCGAGTACAAGGCGGGCCTGCCGAAGTACAACGAGTACAAGAACGCGGACTCCGAGCACCTGCTCGAGACCACCGGCAAGAAGCTCCGCAAGCTGATGAGCTGGGTCGACGCGGAGGCGTAACTCCTTCGGGCGGTCCAACTGCCTTGTACAACCAGGCTGCTCCCGTCCGGGTGATTTCGCCGGACGGGAGCAGCCCGGCACCCAGCCCGTCGATACACTTCCGAGTGCGCGTCAGGCCCACAGCGTCGTGCGTCTACCTACGCGGCATGCCACCTTCCCCCCGTTCGCCACGCCACCTACGTGCCGGGGAGAACCGGACAGTTAAGGACACTGTCGTGAGCAGCAAATCCGTAGTACTGATCGCCGAAGAGCTGTCCCCTGCCACCGTCGACGCGCTGGGCCCGGATTTCGAGATCCGGCACTGCAACGGCGCGGACCGCACCGAGCTGCTGACCGCGATCGCGGACGTGGACGCCATCCTGATCCGCAGCGCCACCAAGGTGGACGCGGAGGCGCTGGCCGCCGCCAAGAAGCTCAAGGTCGTCGCCCGTGCCGGCGTGGGCCTCGACAACGTGGACGTCTCGGCCTCCACCAAGGCCGGCGTGATGGTCGTGAACGCCCCGACCTCCAACATCGTCACCGCGGCCGAGCTCGCCTGCGGCCTGCTGATCTCCGTCGCCCGCAACATCGCGCCGGCCAACGCCGCGCTCAAGCAGGGCGAGTGGAAGCGCAACAAGTACACCGGCGTCGAGCTGAGCGAGAAGGTCCTCGGCGTGGTCGGCCTCGGCCGTATCGGCGTCCTGGTCGCCCAGCGGATGTCCGCCTTCGGGATGAAGATCGTCGCCTACGACCCCTACATCCAGGCCGCCCGCGCGGCCCAGATGGGCGTCAAGCTGCTCTCCCTGGAGGAGCTGCTGGAGGTCTCGGACTTCATCACCGTGCACCTCCCCAAGACCCCCGAGACGGTCGGCCTGATCGGCGACGAGGCGCTGCACAAGGTCAAGCCCTCGGTGCGGATCGTCAACGCCGCCCGCGGCGGCATCGTGGACGAGGCCGCGCTCGCCAGCGCCCTGCGCGACGGCCGGGTGGCCGGCGCCGGCCTGGACGTCTACGCCAAGGAGCCGTGCACCGACTCCCCGCTGTTCGGCTTCGACAACGTGGTCGCCACCCCGCACCTGGGCGCCTCCACCGACGAGGCGCAGGAGAAGGCCGGCATCGCCGTCGCCCGCTCGGTCCGCCTCGCGCTCGCCGGCGAGCTGGTGCCGGACGCCGTCAACGTCCAGGGCGGCGTGATCGCCGAGGACGTCAAGCCGGGTCTGCCGCTGGCCGAGAAGCTCGGCCGGATCTTCACCGCGCTGGCCGGCGAGGTCGCCGTCCGGCTCGATGTCGAGGTCCGCGGCGAGATCACCCAGCACGACGTCAAGGTGCTCGAACTCTCCGCCCTCAAGGGCGTGTTCGAGGACGTGGTGGCCGAGACGGTGTCGTACGTCAACGCCCCGCTGTTCGCCCAGGAGCGTGGCGTCGAGGTCCGTCTGACGACCTCCAGCGAGAGCCCCGAGCACCGCAACGTGATCACCGTGCGCGGCACGCTGGCCGACGGCGGCGAGGTCGCCATCTCCGGCACGCTCTCCGGCCCGAAGCAGCAGCAGAAGATCGTCGGCGTGGACGCCTTCGACGTCGACGTCGCGCTCACCGACCACATGGCGTTCTTCAAGTACGAGGACCGCCCCGGCGTGGTCGGCACCCTCGGCCGGATCCTCGGCGACGCCGGTATCAACATCGCCGGTATGCAGGTGGCCCGGGACGGCTCGGAGGCGCTGGCCTCGATCACCGTCGACAGCGAGGTCTCCCAGGAGGTCCTGGCCGAGATCGCGGCGGCCATCGGCGCCCGCTTCGCCCGCGCGGTCAACCTCGGCTGAGACCGCCCCGCAGCGTCTTCGAACGGCCCTTCCGCCACCGGCGGGAGGGCCGTTCGTGCACCCCGGCACCGGCGGGCGGGTGAACCCCGTCTCAGATACTAGGAAATCCAACTAATCATGCAGACAGCGGCGCCGGGCCGTCGTACCGTGAAAGAGCCATACGGTGAGCCACCCCTCCAAGCCCAGGGTGTGTGGCCCGTGTGCGCCCGTACGCAGTTCGGCAGGTGACCCTTGCCGGCGTACCCAGACCCTCCCCACTGCACCCTGAGTGCGCCCTGAACCGAGGAGACCGGTATGCCCCCCGTCGCAGACCGTCACACCGCCCCCGCCGCTCCCACCGCCCACACCCCGCGTCGTCGCCGCCGCAGCGAGCCGCACCCGTACGCCGCGGCCGCCCTGCAGCGCGCCCTGGACCGCCGGGACAACGGCGGCGCCACCGGCCACGCCGGCTGAACCGGCAGGCCTGTTGCGCCGAACGACTGACGATCCGTCACCCACAGGAGTGCAAGCCGTTCCCCAACGGGGGACACTGCTCGCGGACTCCGGCTCGATGATCCTAATTTGGGTCCTCCGGAAGGGTGATCCATCTCCGCACGGCGCGGACCGCGGCTGACCGGCACGCAGATCAGTCCACCCCTGCCGGGGGAGACGGACCTGTGCGCACCCCATCCACCCCTCGCGGAGCGGTACCGATCGTCCGGATCGGACTCGCCCTCGCCCTGCTGACCGCCGTCGCACCCGCCGGTGCGGCGGCGGCCGAGCCGTCCGGGCAGGTCGGCCACGCCGGCCCCACGGCCGGATTCCTGCTCGAACTCGACACCGAGCCCGCAGCGCCCGCCTGGCGCCGGGCCGCCGACGAGGCCCGCCGGGCCCGGCGGAGCCCGGAGGCCGTCCGCCAGGACGCGGCCCGGGCCGGGGCCGAGCAGCGGACCAGGGCGCTCAAGGCCGTCCAGGGCCTGGCCGACTCGGTCCGCGGGGTCGACCCGGGCGTCCAACTGCTCTACCGCACCGGCACGGTGCTCTCCGGGCTGGCCGTCCGGGCTCCCGTCGCCGCGCTGCCCAGGCTCGGCGCGCTGCCCGGCGTCCGGGCGGTGCACCCGATCGCCCTCAAGGAGCGCGCCAACTCCTACTCCGTCCCGCTCACCGGGGCGCCCGAGCTGTGGTCCCCCGCGGCCGGCGAGGGGAACACCGGCAAGGGCGTGCGGATCGGCATCATCGACTCCGGTGTCGACTACACCCACGCGGACTTCGGCGGCCCCGGCACCGAGCAGGCCTTCACGGCGGTCGACGGCGCCGCCCCGGCGCCGGCCGGCCTGTTCCCGAACGCCAAGGTGGCCGGCGGCAAGGACCTGGTCGGCGACGACTACAACCCGGACCCGTCCGCGCCGAACTCCCAGCCCGTCCCGCACCCGGACGCCAACCCGATCGACTGCGCGCTCAACGGCCACGGCACCCACGTGGCCGGTACGGCGGCCGGGTACGGCGTCACCGCCGCCGGGCAGACCTACCGCGGCCCCTACCGGCCGGGGCTGGACCCGGCCGGCTTCAAGGTCGGTCCCGGTGCCGCGCCCGAGGCGCAGCTGTACGCGATCCGGGTGTTCGGCTGCAGCGGCTCCACCGACCAGCTGGCCCAGGCGCTGGACGTGGCCGCCGACCCGAACGGCGACGGCGACCTGACGGACCGCCTCGACGTGGTCAACCTCTCGCTCGGCAGCAGCTTCGGCAACCCCGACGACGCGGACGCGCTGGCCGCCGACCGGCTGGCCGAGCTGGGCACCGTGGTGGTGGCCGCGGCAGGCAACGAGGGCGACGTGTACGCCATCGGCGGCAGCCCGGGGATCGCGCCGCGGGTGCTCGCGGTGGCGGCCTCGGTCGACCGGCACGGCGACGCCGACGGCATCCGGGTGCTGGCCCCGCCGGCGCTGGCCGGCCTGGTCCCGGCGCACTGGAGCGCCAAGTACCAGCAGTGGTCGACCGCCGAGGTCACCGGCGACCTGGTGGCGCCGGTCGACCAGGCGGACGGCTGCACCGTCTTCGACGCCGCCGACGCCGCGCGGCTCAAGGGCAAGGTGGCGCTGCTGTCCTGGCACACCAAGGACCCGGACCGGGCCTGCGGATCGGCGGCCCGCGCCGACCACGCGGCCGACGCCGGGGCGCTCGGCGCCCTGTTCGCCGCGGACGGCGACAACCTGGGCGAGCTGGCCGGCGACGACCGGGTGCCGGTCGCGATCCTGGCCCGCGCCGACGGGGAGCGGCTCACCAGAGCCGTCGCCGAGGGCACCGTCCGGGTCCAGCTGGCGACCCCGGGCAACCAGCTGCACGGCGCGGTGGCCCAGGACCAGCCGCAGCGGGTGGACACCCTGACCTCCTTCACCTCGCGCGGGATCGGGCAGCCGGGCCTGGTCAAGCCCGACCTGGCGGCGCCCGGCGAGACCGTCTGGTCGGCCAAGGCCGGCAGCGGCGGCGGCGGCATGCGAGAGGACGGCACCTCGATGGCCGCCCCGCACGTCGCGGGCCTGGCGGCACTGGTCCGCGCGGCGCACCCGGGCTGGTCGGTCGCCGAGGTCAAGGCGGCCCTGATGAACACCGCCGGCGACACCTGGCGCGGCGACAACAGGACCGGGCCGGTGTACGGGCCGGAGCGCGCCGGCGCAGGCCGTGCCCGGGTGGACCTGGCGGTCCGCACCCCCGCCGTGGCGTACGCCGCGGGGGAGGGGGCGGTGGAGGGCGCGGTGGGCCTGTCCTTCGGTCCGGTCCCGGTCGCCCGCCGCACCGAACTGACCCGGGAGGTCGAGGTCCGCAACCTCGGCGACCTCCCGCTGACCTACACCACCGGGTACCTCCCGGCGACCGAGCTGCCCGGGGCCGCCTTCGAGCCGAGCCCGGCCCGGATCCAGGTCCCGGCCGGCGGCACGGCCAGGGTGAAGGTCACGCTGCGGGTCCCCGGCCGGCTCGACCGGGCACCCGATCCGACCATCGACACCGTCCAGGGCGGGCGGGCCCGCAGCTACCGGGGCGAGCTGTCCGGCCGGCTGCTGCTGACGCCGGCCTCCGGCGACGCGCCGGCGCTGCGGGTGCCGCTGTTCGCGGCCCCGCGCCCGGCCTCCGAGCTGGCCGCCGGTCTGCAGGCCAGGGCGGCCCGGCCGGGCTCGTCCCTGCTGGTGCTCAACGGCACGGCGGCGCCGTCCGGGGCCGGCGGGCTGGTCAGCGCCTTCCAGCTGGGCGGTGAGGCGAAGCGCTGGCCGGACTGCCCGGCCGACGGGCTGTGCGTGAGCACCCCGGCCGAGCGGGCCGCCAACCTCCGGGCGGCCGGCGCCGCCACGGACGCGCCGGCGGTCGGCGCGGGGCCGCTGGAGCACGGCACGCTGTACCTGGCGGCGGCGCTGTGGGGCCCGGCGGCGACCCCGGTCGGCCAGTTCGGTGTCCGGGCCTCGCTGGACGTCGACGGGGACGGCAGGACGGACGCCGTCGTCTCGGCCGACCGGCTGCGCGGCAGCGACGTCCTGGTGGCCCGCACCGTGGACGCCCGCACCGGCACCGAGCTGGACGTCCAGCCGCTGAACGCGCGCTGGGGCGACACCGACACCGACCTGCTGGACAGCGACGCCCTGGTGCTGCCGGTCCGGCTCGCGGCCCTGCCCGGCCTGACCGGCCGGATCAGGTACGGGCTGTGGACGGGCTTCGCCGCCGGCGGGGTGCCGAGCGCCGCGGACGCGCTCTCCTCGATCGGTCTGGACGGCGAGCGGCCCACCCTGACGATCGACGTCCTGCACCCGGCTCTGGACATCCGCAGCGCGGCCGACGGACGGGCCGCGATCGCCGCCCCGGCGCAGCCGGGCACGCTGCTGGACGTCCGCAGGGATCCGGCCGGGGCAGCGGCCAGGCTGCTCCTGGTCCACCACCTCAACCCGGACGGGCGCCGGGCCGAGGTCGTCGCCCTGCGCTGAGCCCCGGATCCGGCCGACCGGGACCGGGACCGCGCCCGCGGCGACCGCCGCGGGCGCGGCCAGGGCCTCCCGAGCTGTCGGGTATGTCCGAATGGCGGACATGAGATGTCAGCCCATGGGACGCCGGAGTAGGGTCGCGAGCATGTCTCGCACCCTTCGCCTTGCAGTGATCCCCGGTGACGGTATCGGCCAGGAAGTGGTCGCCGAGGGCCTCAAGGTGCTCAGCGCCGTCCTCCCCTCCGACGTCAAGCTGGAGACCGCCGAGTACGACCTCGGCGCCCGCCGCTACCACCGCACCGGTGAGACCCTCCCGGACGGCGTGCTCGCGGAGCTCAAGGGCCGGGACGCGATCCTGCTCGGCGCCATCGGCGACCCCAGCGTGCCGTCCGGTGTGCTGGAGCGGGGCCTGCTGCTCAAGCTGCGGTTCGCCTTCGACCACCACATCAACCTCCGTCCGGGCACGCTCTTCCCCGGTGTGAAGTCCCCGCTGGCCGGCGACCCGAAGATCGACTTCGTGGTGGTCCGCGAGGGCACCGAGGGCCCGTACGTCGGCAACGGCGGCTCGCTGCGCACCGGCACCGAGCACGAGGTGGCCACCGAGGTCAGCCTGAACACCGCCTTCGGCATCGAGCGGGTGGTCCGGGACGCGTACCGCCGCGCCGCCGGCCGCCCGCGCAGGAAGCTCACGCTCGTCCACAAGAACAACGTGCTGGTGCACGCCGGCCACCTGTGGACCCGGATCTTCGAGCAGGTCGGCCGGGAGTTCCCCGAGGTCACCACCGACTACCTGCACGTGGACGCGGCGACGATCTTCTTCGTCACCCAGCCCGAGCGGTTCGACGTGATCGTCACCGACAACCTGTTCGGCGACATCATCACCGACCTGGCCGCGGCCGTCACCGGCGGCATCGGCCTGGCCGCGAGCGGCAACATCAACCCCTCCGGCGACTTCCCGTCCATGTTCGAGCCGGTCCACGGCTCGGCCCCGGACATCGCGGGCCAGGGCAAGGCCGACCCGACCGCCACCGTGCTCTCGGTCGCCATGCTGCTGGAGCACCTCGGCTACACCGCCGAGGCCGCCCGGGTCGAGGCCGCCGTCGCGGCCGACCTGGCGGAGCGCTCCGGCGCCCGTTCCACCTCCGAGGTCGGCGACGCGCTCTCCGCCCGAGTATCCGGCTGACGGGCCGGGAGTACGACGAGACAGCCGCCTGGCTGTTCGGCACGGCCCTCTGGATGCGAGTATCGACAGTGGGCCGTGCCTTCGTGCGTTGATTCACCGAGGGTGGCGGCCCGGACCAACCCCACGGTGAAGGACAGACAGTCATGAGTACGCCCACCCAGGCGCCCATCACGTTCGACCTCAAGCCCTCCGCGCACCCGCTGTCCGACGCGGAGCGCGAGGCCCGGCTGGCCAACCCCGGCTTCGGCCGGGTCTTCACCGATCACATGGTGACCGTCCGGTGGACGGAGGGCCTGGGCTGGCACGACGCCCAGCTGACGCCGTACGCGCCGCTGGAGATCGACCCGGCCAACATGACGCTGCACTACGGCCAGTCGATCTTCGAGGGCCTGAAGGCCTACCGCCAGGCCGACGGCTCGATCGCGACCTTCCGGCCGGAGGCCAACGCGGCCCGCTTCCAGGCCTCGGCCCGCCGGCTGGCGATGCCCGAGCTGCCGATCGAGACCTTCGTGGAGGCGGTCGAGCTGCTGGTCCAGCAGGAGCAGGGCTGGGTGCCCTCGCAGGCCGAGCAGAGCCTGTACCTGCGGCCGTTCATGTTCGCCACCGAGGTGGGCCTGGGCGTGCGCCCGGCCAACTCCTACCTCTTCATGATCATCGCCTCGCCGGCCGGCGCGTACTTCCCCGGCGGCATCAAGCCGGTCTCGGTCTGGCTCTCCGAGGAGTACGTCCGGGCCGCCCCCGGCGGCACCGGCGCCGCCAAGTGCGCGGGCAACTACGCCGCCTCCCTGGTCGCCCAGGCCCAGGCCGCCGCCAAGGGCTGCGACCAGGTCGTCTGGCTCGACGCCGCCGAGCACCGGTGGATCGAGGAGATGGGCGGGATGAACCTGTACTTCGTCTTCGGTGAGGGCAAGGACGCGAAGATCGTCACCCCGGAGCTCTCCGGCGCCCTGCTGCCCGGGATCACCCGTGACTCCCTGCTCCAGCTCGCCTCGGACCTCGGCTACGCCGTCGAGGAGCGGAAGATCTCCACCGACGAGTGGAAGCAGGCCAACGCCGACGGCACCCTCACCGAGGTCTTCGCCTGCGGCACCGCCGCCGTGATCACCCCGGTCGGCTCGGTCAAGTCGGCCCGCGCCGACTGGACCGTGGGCAAGGGTGAGCCCGGCCCGGTCACCATGGAGCTCCGCAAGTCCCTGCTCGCCATCCAGGGCGGCCAGGCCCCGGACACCCACGGCTGGCTGCACAAGATCGTCTGACCTGGTGCCGGGCGTCCCGCCCCGGCGGGACGCCCGTTCTGGGTAACCTCGAGGTACCCCGCTCGTTGAGCCGTTCGGACCTGAAGGAGGGGCTGTGAGCGCGCTGACGCATGACTTCGCCGAGGCCTGGAACGACCAGGACGGATACCTCCTCGACGCATTCCTGGCCCTGGACACCCCCGAGGGGTTCAAGGCCGAGCTCATCGAGGGGGAGATCGTCGTGACACCACCGGCGGACGGGGACCACGAGACCGCGATCGGCCGGATCGTCCGGCAGGTCTTCCGGCAGTGCCCGAAGGACATGGACTTCGCGGGCGGCAAGGGCCTGATCGTCCCGAGCGGCCGCTACATCCCGGACGGCACCTTCACCGCGGCCGACGCCATGCTCGGCCGGGAGTCCTGGTCCAAGCCGGACGGCGTACTGATGGTCATGGAGGTCACCTCCAGCCGACCGGGCAAGGATCGGGAGGCCAAGCGCCTCGGCTACGCGGCCGCCGGAATCCCGCTCTACCTGCTGGTCGACCGACAGGCGAACCGGATCGTGCTGCACAGCGACCCCGCGCGCGGTGACTACGCCAGCACCACCGGCGTGCCGGTCGGCGAACCGCTGCCGCTGCCGGAGCCGTTCGGGTTCGAGCTCTCCACCGACCGGCTGACCTGAGGCGTTTCGCATCGCGAGACGCCCCGGCCGGAATGCGGGCGGTGTGCCAGACTGCAAGCGTGTCCTCGCTCTCGCTGATTATTAGCAGCAGGCGCGCCGGTCCGCAGTGACCGTTCCGCAGTACCCGAATGCGGAGCGACCACCAGCGTCCAGACCCGCGCGCAGACCTCTCGCACCCGCGAGGGGTCTTTTGTTTTGCCCCGGACCGGCCGGAGCCCCCACAAGGGGCCGAGGGACACCGGGTGCGCGCGGGATGCTGGACAGTGGAGCCGGGTCCCTACCGGCAACAGCAGTAACTCCATCGAACGGAGAACCCAGGGCCATGACCGAGGCCAGCAACAGCCGCCCCAACGACAGTTTCCACGTCTTCGACACCACGCTGCGCGACGGCGCCCAGCGCGAGGGCATCAACCTCACGGTGGCGGACAAGCTGACGATCGCCCGGCACCTGGACGAGTTCGGCGTCGGCTTCATCGAGGGCGGCTGGCCGGGCGCCAACCCCCGCGACACCGAGTTCTTCGCCCGCGCCGCCGCCGAACTCGACCTCAAGCACGCCAGCCTGGTCGCGTTCGGCGCCACCCGCCGGGCCGGCGGCAAGGCCGCCGAGGACCCCCAGCTCGCGGCCCTGGTCAACTCCGGCGCCCCGGTGATCACCCTGGTCGCGAAGTCGCACGACCGGCACGTCGAGCTCGCCCTGCGCACCACCCTCGACGAGAACCTGGAGATGGTGCGCGACAGCGTCGAGTTCCTGCGCGCCCAGGGCCGGCGGGTGTTCATCGACTGCGAGCACTTCTTCGACGGGTACAAGGCCAACCCCGAGTACGCCCTCGCCGTGGTCCGCACCGCCCACCAGGCCGGCGCGGACGTCGTCGTCCTGTGCGACACCAACGGCGGCATGCTGCCCGCCGGCGTCCGCGACACCGTCGCCGAGGTGCTCGCCCGGACCGGCGCCCGGCTCGGTATCCACGCGCAGGACGACACCGGCTGCGCCGTCGCCAACACCCTGGCCGCGGTCGACGCCGGGGCCACCCACGTCCAGTGCACCGCCAACGGCTACGGCGAGCGGGTCGGCAACGCCAACCTCTTCCCGGTGGTCGGCGCGCTGGAGATCAAGTACGACCTCCGGGTGCTGCCCGAGGGCCGGCTGGCCGAGATGACCCGCATCTCGCACGCCATCGCCGAGGTGGTCAACCTGGCACCCTCGACCCACCAGCCCTACGTCGGCTTCTCGGCCTTCGCGCACAAGGCCGGGCTGCACGCCTCCGCGATCAAGGTCGACCCGGACCTGTACCAGCACATCGCCCCCGAACTCGTGGGCAACACCATGCGGATGCTGGTCTCCGACATGGCCGGCCGGGCCTCGATCGAGCTCAAGGGCAAGGAACTCGGCTACGACCTCTCCGCCGACCGCGACCTGGTCGGCCGGGTGGTGGCCAAGGTGAAGGAGCAGGAGAACCTCGGCTACACGTACGAGGCCGCCGACGCGTCCTTCGAACTGCTGCTGCGCGACGAGGTGCGGGGCAGCCGGCAGCGCTTCTTCTCACTGGAGTCCTGGCGGACCATCAGCGAGCAGGGGCCGGAGGGCCGCGCGGGCAACGAGGCCACCGTGAAGATCTGGGCCAAGGGCGAGCGCAGGGTCGCCACCGGCGAGGGCAACGGCCCGGTGGACGCGCTCGACAAGGCGCTGCGGGCGGCCCTGGAACGGATCTACCCGCAGCTGGCCAAGCTGGAGCTGGTCGACTACAAGGTCCGCATCCTGGAGGGCCAGCACGGCACCGGTTCCAAGACCCGGGTCCTGATCGAGTCGACCGACGGCACCGCCACCTGGTCCACGGTCGGGGTCGCCGACAACGTGATCGCCGCCTCCTGGCTGGCACTTGACGACGCGTACACCTACGGCCTGATCCACGCCGGGGTGGACCCCGCGGAGAGCTGACCGCGGGCGGCCGCGCCGGGGCCCGTGGACCGACAGGTCCGCGGGCCCCTTGCCGTCACCGGCGGCGGGCGTCTAGCGGAGTCTGGCCAGGAGGGCGTGTTCGACGAGGGTGATCAGGGCGCTCTTGGCGCTGTCGCGGCGGCGGGCGTCGAGGGCGATGATCGGGGTGTCGGGGCCGAGCTGGAGTGCTTCGCGGACTTCTTCGGGGGTGTGGGGCTGGTGTCCTTCGAAGCCGTTGAGGCCGACGACGAAGGGGAGGCCGCTGTTCTCGAAGTAGTCGAGTGCGGGGAAGCAGTCGGCGAGGCGGCGGGTGTCGACGAGGACGACGGCGCCGATGGCGCCGCGGACGAGGTCGTCCCACATGAACCAGAAGCGGTCCTGGCCGGGGGTGCCGAAGAGGTAGAGGATCAGGTCTTCGTCGAGGGTGATTCGGCCGAAGTCCATGGCGACGGTGGTGGTCGTCTTGCCCGCGGTGTGGGTGAGGTCGTCGATGCCGGCGGAGGCCGAGGTCATGACGGCTTCGGTGCGCAGCGGGTTGATCTCGGAGACGGCCCCGACGAGGGTGGTCTTGCCCACACCGAAGCCGCCCGCGACGACGATCTTCGCCGAGGTGGTGGCGCGGCTGGGGGCGGCCGCGTTAGAGCTTGCGAAGTCCACTGAGGACCCTTTCGAGCAGCGTGACGTCGGGCTGGTTGCCGGATTCGCCGCCGGCAGCGGGCTGGTGGATGGTCACGAGACCGGCTTCGGCCAGGTCGGCGACGAGGATCCGCGCCACCCCCAAGGGGATGGTGAGCAGGGCGGAGACCTCGGCGATGGACTTGACCTCGGTGCACAGGGAGCAGATCCGCTGGTGCTCCGGAAGCAGCCCGGCCAGCCGGGCCGGCTCGACGCTGGCGGAGACCAGGGCCTCCAGCGCGAGCTCGTAGCGGGGCCGGGTACGGCCACCGGTCATCGCGAACGGGCGGATCAGCGGGCCGGCGTCCTGGCCGTCGTCGTCGTGCTGCCCGAAGTCCTCCTGGTACCGGGCCTCGTCCCGTTCGGGGAAGGCCTCGGGCCCCGGGTAGCCCTGGTAGCCGTCCTCGGGCCGGGCGTACTGCCCGGGCTCGCGGTACGGCTGCTGCGGCTCCTGGTAGGGCTGCTGGCCGTACTGCTGCTGGGCGGCCGGCTGGGGTGGTGCGAAGTACTGCTGCTGCTGCGGCGGGTACTGGTGCCCGTGGCCGACGCCGGGGGCTCCGAAGGCGTCATGGCCGGTGCCGGGGTACGGAACGCCGTACTGGCCGCTGCGGTCGTCGGGCGGTGTCACGGTTCCTCTCCTCACAGGGTGCGGCGGTGCGGTGCTGGCCCGGAACAGCTGCGCCCCGAGCCGGTGGTGCGAAGGCCGTACAACGCCCGAACCCGGGTCCTTCACGGACACCGGAGGCGGTGGGCCAACGGTGTCCGGGAGGGACCCGGGACGGGCAATGAGGTCTTTCGAATACCAGGACGGTATCCGACGAACCGTCAGTGCAGGAGACTGCCCTGGAGTTCCGCGCGCAGCGCGGGGGTGAGGACGGCTCCGGCGCGGTCGACGAGGAGGGCCATTTCGTAGCCCACGAGACCGATGTCGGAGTCGGGGGAGGCCAGGACGGCGAGCGAGGAGCCGTCGCTGACGGCCATCAGGAACAGGAAGCCGCGCTCCATCTCGACGACGGTCTGGTTGACGTCGCCGCCCTCGAAGATCCGGCTGGCGCCGGAGGTCAGCGAGGTGAGGCCGGACGCGACGGCGGCGAGCTGGTCTGCGCGGTCGCGCGGGAAGCCCTCGGACATGGCCAACAGAAGACCGTCTGCGGAGACCACCACCGTGTGCGACACCCCGGGGGTGTTGTCCACGAAATTGGTGATCAGCCAGTTCAGGTTCTGTGCGGCCTGGCTCATCTGACTCAACTCAACGCTCCTGGTGGTTCGAGCCGCCGAAGAGATCGGTGCTGCTGTTCTGCTGTCCGTTGCCGGACCGGCCCTGCTGGGAAATTTCCTGGGGATCGATCCGGAAGCTGCCGGTGGCACCCGGGTCACCGCCGGCACTGCGGCCCTGCTCCACGCCGCGGCGCAGGTTGGTCAGGCGGCCGCGGACCTCCTCCGGACTGCGGGAGACCTGCGGGCCTTCCTGCGGAGTCGGCTTGGCGTTGCCGGCGACCAGGTTCTGCTTGGGAACCCGGCGCGGCAGGCCGGAGGGAGTGGTGCCGCCGGCGGCGGGCTCGCGGAGCTGCTCCGCGCGCTGCCAGTCGCCGTCGTTGGCCGACTCCCACGTGGTGGGCGAACTGGTGGGACCGGTCGGGCCGTAGCCGCCGAGCGCCGACACCTGGTGGCCGCGCTGCTCGGACTCCGAGCCGCTCTCCCTGGCCCCGGCGAACCAGTTCGGCTTGTCGCCGCCCTGGCCGGTGCCCTGGTCTCCGAAGACCGGAGCCGAACCGCCGGCCAGCTGCTGGCCGGGACGGCGCTGCGGCAGGCCCGAGCCGAGCGTCCCGCCACCGGCGGGCGGAAGGGCCGTAGGCGGCTCCTCCTGACCGTACGGGTGCCCGGCAGCGGCCTCGGAGGCCCCGCCGTAGGGCTGGTAGCCCTGGTCGTACTGCTGGCCGCCGTAGCCGTCCTGCGGGTACGAGGAGTCGGCGTACTGCTCACGGCCGTACTGGTCCTGGTAGCCGCCGTCGGCGAACTGCTGGTCCTGGCCGTAGGCCTCGCCCTGGTAGCCGGCGCCCTGGTACTGCGGGTCCTGGTACTGGCCGCCCTGGTACTGCGGGTCCTGGTACTGGTTGTCCGCGTACTCCGGGTACTCGCCGTAGCCGTCCTGGGCGTACTGCTGACCGTTGGCGAACTGCTCCTGGCCGTACGGGTCCTGCTGCGGGCGGCCGTAGCCGTCGCCGTACGGGGGCTCGACCAGCTCGGCCTCGACCGGCTCGCCGTCACCGTCGCCGGGACCGACCTCCAGGGCCGCCAGGCGGCGCTGCTCGAGGCGCTGAGAGCGCTGCATGGACTCCAGCGCGGGGCTGAAGCCACCGTCCTGCCCGTGGCCGGTCAGGTGGTCGTCGAAGCCCAGCTCGGCGGCGCTGCGGGCCTGGCCGACCTGGTCCCAGTTCTGGGTGCTCGGCTCCTGCTCGGCGAAGATCCGGGAGACCGTGAACTCCTCCTCCGGCTCCGGCGGGGCGTTGAACTGGGTCAGTGCCTGCGGGAGCATCACCAGCGAGGTGGTGCCGGCGGACTCGCCGGACGGGCGGAGCTGGACCCGGATGTCGTGGCGCTGCGAGAGGCGGCCGACCACGAACAGGCCCATGCGGCGGGAGATGGTGGCGTCGACCGTGGGCGGCTCGGCCAGCTTCTCGTTGATCTCCGCGAAGTCCTCGGCGGTGAGGCCGATGCCCTTGTCGTGGATCTCCACCAGCACCCGGCCGTCCGGCAGGCGGGTGGCGTTGACCAGCACCCGGGTCTGCGGGCTGGAGAACGAGGTGGCGTTCTCCAGCAGCTCGGCGAGCAGGTGGACGAGGTCGGTCACGGCGGGGCCGACGACCTCGGCCTCGGGGATGCCGGCCAGCTCGATGCGCTCGTACTGCTCCACCTCGGAGGAGGCGGCGCGCAGCACGTCGACCAGCGGCACGGGGGTGTTCCAGCGGCGGCCGGGCTCCTCGCCCGCGAGGACGAGGAGGTTCTCGCCGTTACGGCGCATACGGGTCGCGAGGTGGTCCAGCTTGAAGAGGTTCTCCAGCTGGTCCGGGTCGGCCTCGTTGTTCTCCAGGTCGGTGATCAGCGCCAGCTGGCGCTGGATCAGGCTCTGGCTGCGGCGCGACAGGTTGGAGAAGATCGCGTTCAGGTTGCCTCGGAGCAGGGCCTGCTCGGCGGCGAGCGAGACCGCCTGGGCGTGGACCTGGTCGAAGGCGCGGGCGACCTCGCCGATCTCGTCCTTGCCCCACAGCGGGATCGCGGCGACGGAGGTGTCCACCCGGTCCGGGTCGGTCTTGGAGAGCTTCTCGACCAGGTCCGGCAGACGGTGGTTGGCGATCTCCAGCGCGGCGCTGTTGAGGACGCGCATACCGAGGATCATCGAGCGGGCGATGAAGCCGGTGAGCAGACCGGCCAGCGCGAGGGCCGCGATCACGATCGCCGAGTTGAGGATGGCGTCGGTCTGCGCGCGGGACTTGATGTTCGCGGCGCCGGCGACGACCTGGTCGAGGAGCGCGACTTCGGTGGCGCGCAGGGCGCTGATGTGGCCGTTGGTGGCCTGCATCCAGTTCTCGGGGGTCAGACCCTCGTCCTTGGCGGCCTGGAAGGTCGCCGCGGCCTGCTCCTTGCCCTTGGCCTCGCCCGCCGCCGCGGCCGCCGAGTAGGCCATGCCGATGTTCAGCAGGCCCTGGACGGTCGGGATGGCCTGGCCACCGGGCATCCGGCGCGGCGTGCGCAGGTCGGCGGCGGCCTGGTTGACCAGGGCGTCGGCGAAGACCTTGGCGTCCGCGGAGGTGCTGCCGGTGATGAACTCGCTGATCGCGGTCTGCTCCAGCTTGGCGGAGACCAGCAGGGTCTGGATCAGCTCGATGTTCTCGTACTTGGTGACCGTGCCGGTGCCGATGCCGACCAGCAGGTTGAGCATCAGCACGCGCTGGGTGGAGGCCGAGGCCTTGGCCAGCGACATGGCGTAGATCGAGCGGCCGCGGCTGGTCTCGCTGGAGCTGCCGAAGCCGACGGAGTTGTCGATGGCCAGCAGCGGCGCGAACATGATCGAGTACGCGCCCTGGGTGGCGGTCGCGAAGAGTTCCTTCTTGTAGGCGTTGTCCCGCAGGTGCGGGAGGTCCGCCACGAGCTGCTGGAAGGCCTCGTTGCGCCGGGCCAGCGTCTGGTCGTCCTTGACCTTGGCGAAGGCGGAGTTGTACGCCGCCAGCGCCTGGTCGGTCAGGCCCCGGTACTTCTTGACCGTGCCCTCGGTGTCGTTGCCGATGATGAGCGGCGCGGCGGTGAGGTCGCGCTCGTTCTCCAGGGCGTCGGCGAGCTGGGTCGCGGCCCGGGCGAGGGCCGCGGTCTTCAGCGCGCGGTCGGCCTTGACCCAGTCGTCGAACGAGGTGTTGACGCGCAGACCGCCGAAGACCAGGCCGATGATGACCGGGATCAGCAGAATCGCGACGAGTCGCGTCGGCACCCGCCAGTTCAGCGGGGACAGGAACTCGTAACGGCCGGAGCTCGTCCGGCGGTCGTCCGGACCGGGGCTCTTCGCACTCGAACCGGCCTGCTGCGAAGCACCGCCGCCGATGACGACGGCCGGGCCGCTGCCCGGACGCTCCTCGGTCGGGGTGAACGCGGAGAACCCGGAGGGGGGCACCTGGCCGCCGCTTCCGCCCGGCTCGTTTCGACCGGGCTCGGAGCGCTGCGGGGTGACTGGCTGCTTACGCCTCACTCGACAACAACCTCTCGACCGACTGGCGGCCATGGATCAATCCAGCGGCTTCCCCCGGTGGCCGCAGCCCGCTGTGGGTGGAACTGCCAAGGGTGACTACGGGGTAGCTGGAATTTCAGCACGTGCAGGGATGGGGGACAAACAGCTCTCCGTACCCGGTCAGGCACGAGCAATTCGGACATTCATGGGCAGTCAGTAGCAAAACGCAAGGTCATCCGCGCATATTGAATCGGATACATCACCCTGTGTCACTAGTGATCTCCAAATGCCTACCGAACTGTTATGGACAACTGCGCCCGTGCCCGCCTCCGCCGGGAGGGCGGAAGGCGGGCACGTGCCGAACCTCACTCACGAGAGGCCCGGCGATCAGCGGAGTCTGGCCAGGAGGGCGTGTTCGACGAGGGTGATCAGGGCGCTCTTGGCGCTGTCGCGGCGGCGGGCGTCGAGGGCGATGATCGGGGTGTCGGGGCCGAGCTGGAGTGCTTCGCGGACTTCTTCGGGGGTGTGGGGCTGGTGTCCTTCGAAGCCGTTGAGGCCGACGACGAAGGGGAGGCCGCTGTTCTCGAAGTAGTCGAGTGCGGGGAAGCAGTCGGCGAGGCGGCGGGTGTCGACGAGGACGACGGCGCCGATGGCGCCGCGGACGAGGTCGTCCCACATGAACCAGAAGCGGTCCTGGCCGGGGGTGCCGAAGAGGTAGAGGATCAGGTCTTCGTCGAGGGTGATTCGGCCGAAGTCCATGGCGACGGTGGTGGTCGTCTTGCCCGCGGTGTGGGTGAGGTCGTCGATGCCGGCGGAGGCCGAGGTCATGACGGCTTCGGTGCGCAGCGGGTTGATCTCGGAGACGGCCCCGACGAGGGTGGTCTTGCCCACACCGAAGCCGCCCGCGACGACGATCTTCGCCGAGGTGGTGGCGCGGCTGGGGGCGGCCGCGTTAGAGCTTGCGAAGTCCACTGAGGACCCTTTCGAGCAGCGTGACGTCAGGCGTACCGCCCGACTCGCCCGCAGCGGCGGGCTGGTGGATGGCGACCAGGCCGGCTTCGGCCAGGTCTGCGACAAGGATCCGGGCAACCCCGAGCGGCACCCCGGCCAGGGCGGAGATCTCCGCGACCGACTTGACCTCGCGGCACAGGCCCACGATCCGGGCGTGCTCCGGCAGCAGCCCGCCGGTCCGCTCGGCCGCGCTGGTGGTCGAGATCAGTGCCTCGATCGCCAGCTGGTAGCGGGGCCTGGTGCGGCCACCGGTCATCGCGTACGGGCGGACCAGCGGCTGCTGCTCGTAGCCGTCGGACTGCTGGCCACCGTAGCCACCGCCGGCCTGCTGGCCGCCGTAGCCACTGCCGTACCCGCTGCCGTACGAGCCGGCGGGTGTCGGGGGCGGGGTCATGAGTCCTCCTTGTGCTGCAGCCGTCGCTGGCGGCTGTCAGCCGGCACGGGCCGGCTGAGGCGGGGTCAGCCGCCTTTCGGCGGCCGGGGTTTGGGCGCCGGGCCCCGGACGGGCGGCCCGGCGCAGGGGCGCGGTTGACTACCTCAATGCAGGAGACTGCCCTGGAGTTCCGCGCGCAGCGCGGGGGTGAGGACGGCTCCGGCGCGGTCGACGAGGAGGGCCATTTCGTAGCCCACGAGACCGATGTCGGAGTCGGGGGAGGCCAGGACGGCGAGCGAGGAGCCGTCGCTGATGGCCATCAGGAACAGGAAGCCGCGCTCCATCTCGACGACGGTCTGGTTGACGTCGCCGCCCTCGAAGATCCGGCTGGCGCCGGAGGTCAGCGAGGTGAGGCCGGACGCGACGGCGGCGAGCTGGTCTGCGCGGTCGCGCGGGAAGCCCTCGGACATGGCCAACAGAAGACCGTCTGCGGAGACCACCACCGTGTGCGACACCCCGGGGGTGTTGTCCACGAAATTGGTGATCAGCCAGTTCAGGTTCTGTGCGGCCTGGCTCATCTGACTCAACTCAACGCTCCTGGTGCTCGGGGCCGAAGCCAAAGGTGCCATCGGCGTTGCGCTGCCCGTCGTGACCGGGACGGTTGCCGCGTGCGGCGCCGCCGAAGCCGTCGAAGCCCTGCTGGGCCTGGCCGGCACCGGGGTTGGTGCCGGTACCCGCCTGCCGGCCCTGCTGGATGCCGCGGCGCAGGTTGGTCAGCCGGCCGCGCACCTCGTCGGGGCTCCGGGAGACCTGCGGGCCGGTCAGCGGCGAAGCCTCCGCCGTGCCCGACACCAGGTTGGCCTGCGGGGTGCGGCGCGGGAGCCCCGAGGTGGTCAGCCCACCGGTGGAGGGCTCACGCAGCTGCTCGGCCCGCCGCCACCGCTCGTCGTTGGCGGACGGCCGCCACGGGGCCTCGCCCTGGACGGGTGCCTGCGGCTGACCCTGGGCCGGCCGCTGGGCCGCCTGCTCGGGACCACCCTGCGGGGCCTGGCGCTGCTGCGGAGCCGGCTGCGGCCGACCCTGCGGAGCCTGGCCCTGGTGCGGGCGGCCCTGCGGGGCGATCCCGGGGGCGGTGGTGCCGGGGCGCTGCGGCTGGTAGCCACCGGCGCGGCCACCCTCGGCGGCGTCCTCGGGACGGAACCACTGGGTGTCGTCGCCGGGGCCGGTCGGCAGGGCCATCGGCTGCGGACGCTCGGCGCCCGCCGGGCGCTGCGGACGCTGACCGCCCGGCTGCCCGTTCTGCTGCGGCGCGAACGGCTGCTGGGGCACCTGGCCCTGCGGGCCCTGACCGGCCGGGCCGGGAACGCTGGGCAGCACCGGCTCGACCAGACCGAGACCCAGCGGGTCGCGCGGGTCGATGTCGCTGGCCTCGAAGCGGGGCCGGGCGAACTGGGCGGTGCTCTCCGAGTCGCTCTCGGCGGACGGCTGCGGCTGCTCCTGGCGGCCCTGGGGGGCCTGCGGACGGCGCGGGGCGAGCCCGCCGCGGGCGGCGTCGCCGCCCGGGAGCGGTCCGCGCTGCGGCCGGCCGCCGGCCTGGTCGCCGGCCGGCGCCTGGTCGGCCCGGCCGTGCTGCGGACGCTCGCCGAACAGGTTGGCGTTCTCCGGGCGCTCGGCCCCGGCCCGCGGCTGCGGGCGCTCGGGCGCGGGCCGCCGGCCGGGCTGGCCCTCCTGCGGACGCGGAGCCTGACCCCGGCGGGGCATGCCGCCCGGCGCACCGGCACCGGCACCGGGCGCACCCGGGGCACCGGAGGCACCGGGCACGCGGCGCGGCGGCAGGTCGGCGGACTGGCCGCCGCCCTGCGGAGCCGGGCCGCCCTGGAGCGCCTGGCCGACCTCACGGGTCGGCAGGCCGCCGGCGCGGTTGCCGGGACCACCCGACGGCTGACCGCCGCCGAACAGCCCGCCACCGGCCTGCTGGCCGCCCTGCTGGCCGCCCTGGGGGCCGCCGGACTTCGGCGCGCCGAGCTGCGGGCGGCCGGTCGGGGCGGAGCCCGGACCCTGGCCCAGCGCGGCGGTCTGCCGTCCGGCCAGTGCCTCGGCCGCACCGGGGCGACCCTGCTGGCGCGGGGTCGGACCGGCGCCGCGCTGCGGCTTGCCACCGGGGCCGGCCGGGCCGCCGGGACGGCCGCCCCGGCGGTCGGCGGAGTTGGTGACGTCGATCGGGAGCATGACCAGCGCGGTGGTGCCACCGGAGTCGCTGGGGCGGAGCTGGATCCGGATGCCGTGTCGCAGGGACAGGCGGCCGACCACGAACAGACCCATGCGGCGGGAGACCGAGACGTCCACCACGGGCGGGCTGGCCAGACGCTCGTTGATGTCCGCGAGGTCGTCCGGGCTGAGGCCGATGCCGGTGTCGTGGATCTCGACCAGCACCCGGCCGTCCGGCAGGGCGTGGCCGGTGACCCGGACCCGGGTCTGCGGGCTGGAGAACGAGGTGGCGTTCTCCAGCAGCTCGGCGAGCAGGTGGACGAGGTCGTTGACGACGCGGCCGGCGACCTCGGTGGACGGTACGGCGGCGAGCTCGATGCGCTCGTACTGCTCCACCTCGGAGGCTGCGGCGCGGAGCACGTCGACCAGCGGGACGGGGCGGGTCCAGCGGCGGCCCGGGTCCTCGCCCGCGAGGACGAGGAGGTTTTCGCCGTTACGGCGCATACGGGTCGCGAGGTGGTCCAGCTTGAAGAGGCTGGCCAGCTGGTCCGGGTCCGCCTCGCGGCTCTCCAGCTCGGAGATCAGCGACAGCTGGCGCTGGATGAGGCCCTGGCTGCGGCGCGAGAGGTTGGTGAACATCGCGTTGATGTTGCCTCGCAGCAGCGCCTGCTCGGCGGCGAGTCGGACGGCCTCGCGGTGCACCATGTCGAACGCGTGCGCCACGTGGCCGATCTCGTCCGCGGAGTCGACGCCGACCGGCTCGACGGTGACGTCGACGTCCTGCGGGTCGCTCTCCGAGAGGGTCTTGACCAGCTCGGGCAGCCGCCGCTCGGCGACGTCCTCGGCCGCGGTCTGCAGACGGGTCAGCGAGCGCACCATCGAGCGGGCCATCAGGGCCGCGCCGGCGATGGCGACGATGAGCACGATCGCGACCAGCGCCGCGTTGACCAGGGCCTCGGTGTCGGCGTCGGACTGCAGGGCCTGGGCCTTGCCGTCCAGGTCCTCGACCAGCGAGGTCTCGATGTTCTTCTCCGCCGTGATCTTGGCGGAGGCGGCGTCGTACCAGTCCTTGTAGGTCCGGCTCTCGGCCTGCTGGATGCCGTTCGGGTTGAGCACCGCCTTGGTGAAGCGGTCGGAGTCGGCGATCAGCTGGTTGTAGCTCATCTGCGCGCGCTTCGCGCGGGCCTCGCCCTCGCCGTAGATGGCGGTGAAGTTGGCGAGCGCGTTGTCCTCGCCGCCCTGCAGGCGGATGCCGAAGGTCTCGTCCGAGGTGCTCAGGTCGGGCTGGCCGGGGCGGGCCAGCGCCGCGCTGATCAGTGCGCGCTGCATGGAGGTCGACTCCTTGGCCAGCGAGAACTGGCGCAGCGCACGGGTGATCTTGATCAACTCGGTGCTGTTCGAGGTGATCGCGAGGTCCTGGATGATGTCGATCAGGTCCTTGATCATCACGTCGTAGCTCGTGATGGTGGCCTGAATGTTGTCCGCGCTGCGGTACGCACTCGTCCGGGCCGCGGTCAGCTGGTTGAGGTCCTTGCGGACCTGCAGCAGCAGCGTCTTGCCACCGGCGAGGTCGAGCTCGTCGAACTTGTCGGCGCTGGCGTTGAACGCCTTGCTCAGCGCGTCGCTGGTCTTCCGGGCCTCGACCACGTCGGGGTCGGTCGCGTCGCCCAGCTTCGCGGTGAGCGGGCCGGCGCTGACGTCGCGCTCGGTCTGCAGGGCGTTGGCCAGGGCCGTCGCCTTACGGGCCAGGTCCGCCAGGTCCTTCATCTGTGCCAGCTGCCGGGAGTTCTCCAGCGAGGTCTGCACCCGGAGGCCGCCGAGCACCAGCGCGACCATCACGGGGAGCAGCAGCAGGGCGATCAGACGCGTCCGGATACGCCAGTTGCGCATGGCGAACCGGCTGATGCCGGTGGCCCGGCGGCGGTTCAGCGTTCCGCGCAGCCTGGATCGGCGGCTCTGCTTGTCGGCGTGCTCGGCGCTGTCCGCGCCGGCGGTGTCACCGGGATCTGGCTCGGAGCCGCCGGAGACCAACCGGTCGGCGGCAGCGCCGGTCATCGGTGCTGCCTGGTGGGAGCCTGACATGGGCTCGCGCTGCTCCGGGTCACCCGCGGCGCCGCTGCCCCTCTTGAAACGTCCCTGCACTGGCGTCGCAACCTCTGGACCGGGCGCCCCTCCCGCGAGTGGCGGGATAGGGCGGTGTCGAGTTTTTCCGTGGCATTCCAGCACAGCACGGGAAGTCCAACAAGGGGCGTTACCCGTCGGTGTCCTGAGCTACCCAGTGCGTGCACCGCCTCACGGACTGTGCGGTAGGGGTGCCGGAATACGGCCCTTTTCGGACACTTGCCGGATGCATGCCAAGTGGGCTGCGGATCCGTCGGAGTGTCAGAGGTCCCAAAATGTCCGAGATATCCCCTATGTCGATGATTTCTACTCGCCGGAAATAACCGAGATCGCGGCAATTTTCCCGGGAAAAGTGAGCAAAGTCACACCGCTATGTGTAGCTTTGGTCACGGCGGCTGTGAAAGGAGATCCTTAACCTTGCTCCGGCGGGCACACGGTGGTGTGCCGCTGTGATTCAGCCTGCCCATCCCGAGGCCCGCCCAAAAGCCCCGACCCCTGCGGGTCGGCCGCGACCGAGCGGGCCGACCCATGATCCCGAGGTGTGACGCAATGCCCGAGCCGACGAAGGCTTCGAAGTCCACGCTCAACTGCCGCCCCACGGCCAACCCGCGTCGGACGAGCCTGGCTTCCGTCGAGGACTTCGGCCAGCTGCCCGGCTTCCTCGCCTCGAAGGAGCCCCGCGAGTACGCCGTCGAGCTGCCCGACAGCACGGCCAACCCGCGCCGCACCAAGCTGATGGTCGCCCCGGCCCCGCGCATCCCGCTGGACTGATCCTCAACTCCCGACAGGGGCGCCGACCGCACACGCGGCCGGCGCCCCTGTCGTCTGTCCGGCGGCCTGCCGGGCGGGTCGCCGGCCGCCGGCCCGTCGGCGGTTCGCCCGGCCTCGGAGCGCCCCCGCCCGCCGTGAGCCGGTGGGCGACGGCCCACGCGATAGCCTGGGGACGATCGAGCGGGGCCCCGATCCGCGGGCTCCGCCAGCGTCCGGGCGCCCCGGCGGCCGACGAACCGAGAGGTTGCTGGGCAGTGCGCATTGCCAGGTTCTCCGTCCGGGAAGGAAGCCCTGCCGCCGGCAGCGTCTCCTTCGGTGTGGTCGAGGGCGATCCCTCGAAGCCCGACTCGCTGGTGCTGCACGCGCTGGCCGGGCACCCGTTCGGGGCTCCCCAGCCGACCGGTGAGAGCTACCGCTTCCAGGACGTGCGGCTGCTGGCCCCGATGCTCCCCAGCAAGATCGTCGCGGTCGGCCGCAACTACGCGGCGCACGCGGCCGAGCTGGGCAACCAGGTCCCGGACGTCCCGCTGACCTTCTTCAAGCCCTCCACCTCGGTGATCGGCCCGACCGAGGCCATCGCGTACCCGCCGTTCTCCTCGGACGTCCAGCACGAGGCCGAGCTGGCCGTGGTGATCGGCCGGATGTGCCGCGAGGTCCCGGTCGACCGGGTGCCCGAGGTGGTCTTCGGCTACACCTGCGCCAACGACGTGACCGCCCGCGACGTCCAGCAGCGCGAGGGCCAGTGGGCCCGGGCCAAGGGCTTCGACACCGCCTGCCCGCTGGGCCCGTGGATCGAGACCGACCTGGACCCGTCCGACCTCGCGGTGACCTGCACGGTCAACGGCGAACTCCGCCAGGCGGGCCGGACCTCCCTGATGGTCCGTCCGGTCGCCGAGCTGATCGCGCACATCTCCGAAGCGATGACCCTGCTCCCGGGCGACGTCATCCTCACCGGCACCCCCGCGGGTGTCGGCCCCATCGGCGTCGGCGACGAGGTCGCCGTCACCATCGAAGGTATCGGCACTCTCGCCAACAAGGTCATCTCCCGTGATTGAGGCTGTAAGCGTGGCTAACTCTGAGCTGGACCCGACCGTCCGGGTCCGCTTCTGTCCCTCCCCGACCGGCAACCCGCACGTCGGCCTGGTCCGTACCGCCCTCTTCAACTGGGCCTTCGCCCGCCACCACGGCGGCACGCTGGTCTTCCGGATCGAGGACACCGACGCGGCCCGCGACTCCGAGGACTCCTACAACCAGCTGCTCGACGCCATGCGCTGGCTCGGCTTCGACTGGGACGAGGGCCCCGAGATCGGCGGCCCGCACGCGCCGTACCGCCAGTCGCAGCGGATGGACATCTACGCGGACGTCGCCCGCCGCCTCAAGGAGGCCGGCCACGCGTACGAGTGCTACTGCTCCACGGAGGAGCTGGACGCCCGCCGCGAGGCCGCCCGGGCCGCCGGCCGGCCCAGCGGCTACGACGGCCACTGCCGCGCGCTGACCGCCGACCAGGTCGAGGTCTACCGGCAGGAGGGCCGGCAGCCGATCGTCCGGTTCCGGATGCCCGACCACACCCTGACCTTCGACGACCTGGTCCGCGGCCCGGTCAGCTTCGACCCGAAGGACGTCCCGGACTTCGGCATCGTCCGGGCCAACGGCGCGCCGCTGTACACCCTGGTCAACCCGGTCGACGACGCGCTGATGGAGATCACCCACGTCCTGCGCGGCGAGGACCTGCTCTCCTCCACCCCGCGTCAGATCGCCCTGTACGCGGCGCTCGCCGAGATCGGCGTCGGCAACGGCACCACCCCGCGGTTCGGCCACCTGCCGTACGTGATGGGCGAGGGCAACAAGAAGCTCTCCAAGCGTGACCCGCAGGCCTCGCTCAACCTGTACCGCGAGCGCGGCTTCCTGCCCGAGGGCCTGCTGAACTACCTTGCGCTGCTCGGCTGGTCGCTCTCCGCGGACGACGACCACTTCTCGATGGACCAGCTGGTCGCGGCCTTCGACATCGCCGACGTCAACGCCAACCCGGCCCGCTTCGACCTCAAGAAGTGCGAGGCGATCAACGCCCGCCACGTGCGCGAGCTGGCGCCCGAGGAGTTCGTCCGCCGCCTGGTGCCGTACCTGCAGGCCCCCGGTCTGCTGCCGGCCGAGCCGGGCGCCGGGCAGCTGGAGCTGCTGGCCGCGGTGGCGCCGCTCACCCAGGAGCGGATGGTCGTGCTGAGCGAGATCGTCGCGATGGCCGGCTTCCTGTTCGTCGACCCGGCCGACTTCGCGGTCGACCCCGACGACGCGGCCAAGGCGCTGACCGCCGACTCCCGCGCGGTCCTGGAGGCCAGCATCAAGGCGCTGGAGGAGCTCGGGGACTTCACCCCGGAGCCGATCCAGGCGGTGCTGCGCGAGGCACTGGTGGACGGGCTGGGCATCAAGCCCAAGTTCGCCTTCACCCCGCTGCGGGTGGCCGTCACCGGCCGGCGGATCTCCCCGCCGCTCTTCGAGTCGATGGAGCTGCTCGGCCGGGCCGAGACGCTCCGCCGGCTGACCGCCGCCCTGGAGCTCGTACCGGCCTCCTGAGCCCGTCCGGGGCGCCTGCGGGTCTGGTGCGCTGACCAGGCCCGCAGGCGCCCACGGCCCTGCCTGCGGTTATCGATTTTGGAGCGGGGCCACGCGTCGGGTAATGTTCTTTCTGCGCCGCCCGGGCAGGGAGGCGCGAAGCACCGAGGAAGGCCCCGCAGGGGTTGAACTCTGGTGGGGTATGGTGTAATTGGCAGCACGACTGATTCTGGTTCAGTTAGTCTAGGTTCGAGTCCTGGTACCCCAGCGCAGTACAGTGGTTCCGCAGTACAGGCCCCCGTTGTGTAGCGGCCTAGCACGCCGCCCTCTCAAGGCGGTAGCGCCGGTTCGAATCCGGTCGGGGGTACGCAATGCAAATTGCCAACTGAATACAGTAATGAGTATGCCCCCGTTGTGTAGCGGCCTAGCACGCTGCCCTCTCACGGCAGTAGCGCCGGTTCGAATCCGGTCGGGGGTACTCAGCACCAGTGATGGTGCGGGCCCCCGTTGTGTAGCGGCCTAGCACGCTGCCCTCTCACGGCAGTAGCGCCGGTTCGAATCCGGTCGGGGGTACTTTTGGGGTATGGTGTAATTGGCAGCACGAGTGATTCTGGTTCATTTAGTCTAGGTTCGAGTCCTGGTACCCCAGCCAGAAATACCAGCACCACCCGAAGAAAGCTCCGGTAGATCCGGGGCTTTTTTGTTTTTCTCGGCGGTCGGCGGTCAGTGGCCGTCGGTGGTCGGTTCGGAGAACGGCTGGGGCCGCCCCGCGGAGTGCGGGGCGGCCCCAGCCGTCTGCGTTCCTGTTCAGCCGCGACGCAGGGCCTCGGTGAGGCGGTTCGCGGCCTCGATGATGGCCTGGGCGTGCAGCCGGCCCGGGTGGCGGGTCAGGCGCTCGATCGGGCCGGAGACCGAGACGGAGGCCACCACGCGGTTGGAGGGGCCGCGCACCGGGGCCGAGACGGAGGCCACACCGGGCTCGCGTTCGCCGATCGACTGGGCCCAGCCGCGCCGCCGTACGCCGCTCAGCGCGGTGGCGGTGAACCGCGCGCCCTGCAGGCCGCGGTGGAGCCGCTCGGGCTCCTCCCAGGCGAGCAGGACCTGTGCGGCGGAACCGGCCTTCATCGGCAGCGTGGAGCCGACCGGCACGGTGTCGCGCAGGCCGGAGAGCCGCTCAGCGGCGGCCACGCAGATCCGCATCTCGCCCTGGCGGCGGTAGAGCTGGGCGCTCTCGCCGGTGACGTCGCGCAGGTGCGTGAGCACCGGGCCGGCGGCGGCGAGCAGGCGGTCCTCGCCGGCCGCGGCGGAGAGTTCGGAGAGCCGGGGGCCGAGGATGAACCGGCCCTGCATGTCCCTGGTGACCAGGCGGTGGTGTTCGAGTGCGACGGCGAGTCGGTGGGCGGTGGGCCGCGCCAGACCGGTGGCGGCGACCAGCCCCGCCAACGTGGCGGGGCCCGACTCCAGTGCGCTGAGCACCAGAGCGGCCTTGTCGAGAACGCCGACGCCGCTAGTGTTGTCCATGTCTCGATACTGCAGTCTCAGTACGCGAGACGCAAGTTCAATCTTGCGAGAAAAGCGCCACTCTGGATGGAGCAGCCCGGGAGACACCCAGGATGGACCCTCACCAAGGTGTCCACATCCTGGACACGATCCGGCGTGCAGGTCGCCTGCGGCGAGCCTCACCAGGGTGGCTCGGGAAGAGACCTCGAAGACACGAGAAGGCCGGCAATGCGGCCGGCTGGAGGGAAAGCGATGGGACGGACACTGGCGGAGAAGGTCTGGGACGACCACGTCGTCCGGCGCGCCGAGGGCGAGCCCGACCTGCTCTACATCGATCTGCACCTGCTGCACGAGGTGACCAGCCCGCAGGCCTTCGACGGGCTCCGACTGGCCGGCCGCGCCGTCCGCCGGACCGATCTCACGATCGCGACCGAGGACCACAACACCCCGACCCTGGACATCGACAAGCCGATCGCCGACCCGGTCTCCCGGATCCAGCTGGAGACGCTGCGCCGCAACGCCGCGGAGTTCGGCGTGCGCATCCACTCGCTGGGCGACATCGAGCAGGGCGTGGTCCACGTGGTCGGCCCGCAGCTGGGCCTGACCCAGCCGGGCACCACCGTCGTCTGCGGCGACTCGCACACCTCCACCCACGGCGCGTTCGGTGCGCTGGCCTTCGGCATCGGCACCAGCCAGGTCGAGCACGTGCTGGCCACCCAGACGCTGCCGCTGGCCCCGTTCAGGACCATGGCGATCACGGTCGAGGGCGAGCTGCCCGAGGGCGTCACCGCCAAGGACCTGATCCTGGCCATCATCACGAAGATCGGTACCGGCGGCGGCCAGGGCTACGTCCTGGAGTACCGCGGTTCGGCGATCCGCAGCCTCTCCATGGAGGCTCGGATGACGATCTGCAATATGTCGATCGAGGCGGGCGCCCGGGCCGGCATGATCGCCCCGGACCGGACCACCTTCGACTACCTCCAGGGCCGTCCGCACGCCCCCCAGGGCGAGGACTGGGACGCCGCGGTCGCGTACTGGGAGACCCTGGCCACCGACGAGGACGCGGTCTTCGACCACGAGATCTTCATCGACGCCACCGAGCTCACCCCGTTCGTCACCTGGGGCACCAACCCCGGCCAGGGCGCGCCGCTGGGCGCCAACGTGCCGGACCCGGCCTCCTTCGAGGACCCGCAGGAGCGGGTCGCCGCGGAGAACGCGCTGACGTACATGGGCCTGACGGCCGGTACGCCGCTGCGCGAGGTCACGGTGGACGCCGTGTTCGTCGGCTCCTGCACCAACGGCCGCATTGAGGACCTGCGGGCCGCGGCCGCCATCGTGGAGGGCCGCACCATCGCCGAGGGCGTGCGGATGCTGGTGGTCCCGGGCTCGGTGCGGGTCGCGCTGCAGGCCGTCGAGGAGGGCCTGGACAAGGTCTTCACCGCCGCCGGCGCCGAATGGCGGCACGCGGGCTGCTCGATGTGCCTGGGCATGAACCCGGACCAGCTGGCCCCCGGGGAGCGCTGCGCCTCCACCTCGAACCGCAACTTCGAGGGCCGCCAGGGCAAGGGCGGCCGCACCCACCTGGTGTCCCCGCAGGTCGCCGCCGCGACCGCCCTGCTGGGCCGGCTGGCCGCGCCCGCCGACCTGTCGTCCGACGTCGCCGTGGAGGTCTGAGCAGCATGGAGAAGTTCACCACCCACACCGGCCGGGCCGTTCCGCTGCGCCGCAGCAACGTCGACACCGACCAGATCATCCCGGCGCACTGGCTGAAGAAGGTCACCCGCACCGGCTTCGAGGACGGCCTCTTCGAGGCCTGGCGCAAGGACGAGAACTTCGTCCTGAACCGGCCCGAGCGGGCCGGCGCGAGCGTCCTGGTGGCTGGCCCCGAGTTCGGCACCGGCTCCTCCCGCGAGCACGCCGTCTGGGCGCTGCAGAACTACGGCTTCCAGGCCGTCATCTCCTCGCGTTTCGCCGACATCTTCCGCGGCAACTCGCTGAAGAACGGCCTTCTGACGGTGGTTCTGCCGCAGGAGACGGTGGAGCGGCTGTGGGCCCTCACCGAGGCCGACCCCACGGCCGAGATCACCGTGGACCTGGAGGCCCGGCAGGTGCGGGCCGAGGGCGTGACCGCCTCCTTCGAGCTGGACGACAACGTCCGCTGGCGGCTGCTCAACGGTCTGGACGACATCAGCATCACGCTGCAGAACGAGGACGCGATCGCCGCCTTCGAGACGACCCGGCCGACGTTCAAGCCGCGCACCCTCCCGGCGGCGTGAGAACGCGCTTTCTGATGCTTCGCCGGATGGCCCGCTCCCCTCGGGGGGGCGGGTCTTCGGCTGTTCGGGACGGGAGTTCGGGACGGTCGCCGAGGTCTGCATAAACCCCCGGCGCAGCGCAACTCCGTACAGATGGCACAATCGTCACATGCACCGGAACCCCGAACCTCCGTACCCGGGTGGCGAACCCGCGGCGCCGGAGGAGACGGACGGCGCAGCCGGCAGTCGAATTGACGACCGGACGGACCAACACACCTCACCTGCTGAGGAACCGGACGACCCGGAAGTCGAAGCGCTCTACGCGCTTGTGGCCGAGCGGTTGAAGCAAGCACACGCTCGCGTTTCTGCGCTGAACGTGTCAACCGATGCAAAGACCGCTCTCACCCGTCAACTGCTCATCGTCACGGAGACCGCCAAGCGCGATCTCCCCGAGGCGGCGCGGCGGTTGAGTCGCTTTGTGCAGGACCTCGACGAGGGGCGCCAGCCGCTCCTGTGAGGTCGCCGATGCGCAAATCCATTGCGACACTAGGGTGATTCACGCGTTCGGTAATTGAAAGTCCGCAGATACATACCTAACGTGCGAAATGAACGGATGGAATCATCCGGCGCCCGTTTCCGAAGGGGAAGACGTGAACAAGGCTCAGCTTGTCGAAGCGGTGGCCGAGCAGCTGGGCGGTCGCAAGGCTGCCGCAGAGGCCGTCGACGCAGTGCTCGACACCATGGTGCGTGCCGTTGTGGCAGGAGACCGCGTGTCGGTCACCGGTTTCGGCACCTTCGAGAAGGTGGAGCGCTCCGCGCGCTTCGCCCGTAACCCGCAGACCGGTGAGCGGGTCAAGGTCAAGAAGACCGCGGTTCCGCGCTTCCGTCCCGGCCAGGGCTTCAAGGACCTGGTCTCCGGCGCCAAGAAGCTGCCGAAGGAAGGCCCCTCGGTGAAGAAGGCCCCCAAGGGCTCCCTCACCCCGGGCAAGAGCGGCACCACCGCCGCCGTGAAGCGCGCCGCCACCAAGCGCGCCGCTGCCGCCGCCGCTGCGGCTCCGGCCGCGGCCAAGAAGACGGCCGCCCGCAAGGCGACCACCACCGCGAAGAAGGCCACGGCGGTCAAGAAGACCACCACCGCCCGCTCCACGGCGTCCAAGGCCACCGCGGCGAAGACCACGGCGGCCAAGACCACGGCGGCGAAGACCACCGCGGCCAAGACGACGGCGGCCAAGACCACCGCGGCGAAGACCACCGCGGCGAAGAAGGCCACCCCCGCCAAGACCGCGGCGGCCAAGAAGGCCACCCCCGCCAAGAAGACGACGGCAGTGGCCAAGAAGACCGCTCCGGCGAAGAAGACCGCCACGCGCAAGACCACCGCGCGCAAGGCCACCGCCAAGTAGCTCCGGCGGAGCTCGACCGGCAGCGGCCGGACGCACCGCGCAGGACCGTCGGTGCGGGGCAGGATCGGCAGGACCAGCAAGACGACGGCTGCGGCGGCCCGAACTCCGGTGAATCCCGGGGTGGGCCGCCGCAGCCGTGTGCGTTCCGAAGGACGCGCGGGGCCGGTCGGCGTGACGTCCGCTCAGTGCCCCTGGACCGGGAGCTCGTAGACGATCTCCCAGCGGGAGTCGGGCACGACCAGGTCGGCGGTCTCCACCGCCCGGCCGTCCGGGTCGTAGGAGGTCCGCTCGATCAGCGTCACCAGGTCGCCGGCCGAGATGCCGAGCAGGTGGGCCTGTTCCTGGGTGGCCCGGGCCGGGCGGGGGCGTTCCACCACCCGGTCGACCACGATCCCGATCGAGGCCATCCGTTCCACCACGCCGCGCCCGGCGAGCGGGCCCAGTTCGGGCAGCAGGACCGGGGTTCCGCCGGTGACCGCCATCGGCTCCCAGCTCTCGGCGGTCTGCACCGGCCGACCGTCGGTCAGGAACTCGTAGCAGGTGCGTACGGTCGGATCGCCGGGCTCGATGCCGAGCCGGACGGCGATCCGCGGCGGGGCCGGGGTGCGGGCGAAGCTGTGGGCGTCCCAGGTGCCGGCCGGGGTCCGTTCGTCGAGACCGGGCCGCAGCGGGGGCCGGGCGGTGCGGCCGTCGTCGCCGCGGAGACGGGAGCGCACCATCGGGCGGCGCTCGGCGGGCACCCGTACGTACGTCCCCGATCCGGCCCGGCCCTCCAGGACGCCCTCGACGATCAGCAGTTCCTGCGCCCGTTGCAGCACGTTCGCGCCGACCCGGTAGCTGAGGGCGAGTTGGGCGCGGGACGGCAGCCGCTCACCGACCCGCCACTCGCCGCCGGCCACCCGGTGGCGCAGGTCGTCGGCGATCCGCAGGTACGGGGGCTCCTCCGAAGGCATATCCGGCTCTCCCGGCGGCAGGCTCGGCCCCTGCGCTTCGGCAGGGCGGGTGATTCAGCATTGACAATCTAATGCATCAGGTGGAATCTAATGATTTAGATTTACCTTGAGTGAGTGGCTGCATGCAGGGAGAAACATCGCGTGCGGAGTACCAGGGCGTTCGCCCTCGCCGGACGTCTCGCCCTCGCGGCCGGCAGCAGGGCCAGGGTCCGCCGGCGGCCCGGGGGAGGCGGCTACCGGGTGGAGGCGTCGCTTGCCGACGATCTCGGGGAAGACGCGCACCGCGCGGTGCTCGCCGCGCTGGCCGAGGCCGACCGCTACGGCCACCAGTACAGCAACGCGGCCCACCTGGTCTGGGCCGAGATCGACGACGACAGCGAGGAGCCACCGAGATGACCACCGCCAACGCCCCACGGCAGGTCACCGTGTCCATCGAGGGCGTCGCCGGGCCGGCCACCTTCAGCCGGCTGCCGGACGCCCTTGCGGCGCTCTGGCGGTCCCTGCGGATGCTGCCGCTCGGCTGGACCCAGTACGACGCCTACCGTGCCTTCTTCGGACCGGGCGTGGTGGAGCGGGTCGAGGCGGCGCTGGCGCGGGACGGGCAGCTGGCCATGACCTTCACCATGGCGGGCCGTTCACACGTCGTCAGAGTGGTCCCCACCCAGCCGGCGGACCGGACCCGGGACCGCACGGCGCACCACGGGTGAAGGGGCACGAGCCGCGGGGTTCAGGAATCCGCGCCGGGGTCGGGGAAGGTCTGCAGCGTCAGGAAGACCACCCGGCGGCTCTCGCCGCTGCCCTCGGTGCGGATCCGGACCCGCTGGCCGGGCCGCAGCAGGCGCAGGCCGCCGGCCTCGAAGGCCGCCGCGTCGAAGGGCACCGGAGTGCCGTCGTCGAGCAGGACGGAGCCCGTCCGGGTCGCGGCGTCGAAGGTGAACGAGGTGGCCTGCATGCCAGCAGCATAGCGAGCGCCCGGTGCGCTCAGACCAGGGTGGCGGCCACGGTGGCGGTGTGCGGGCCGACGCCGAGGGCGAGCGCCTCGGCCAGGTCCGCGCCGGTGTCGACGTCCCGGCGCACCGACGGCACGTCCGGGAGCGGGAGTTCACGGGCGCCGTCGGCGGCGTGCCGGTCCCGGGAGCCGGGACCGAAGGCCGGGCGCAGGGCCCGTCCGGGCGGGCAGGCCAGCAGGGTGGTCCCGGTTCCCGGGGTGTCCGCGAGGAAGGCGCGGTGACCGGGCGGTACGGCGGCCAGGACGCGGGCGAGTTCGGCGGGCCGCAGCGCGGGGAGGTCGGCGGAGAGGGTGGCGAGGGGGGCGCGCGGAGCGAACAGGCGCGCTCGCGCCGCGCCGTGCGCCAGTGCGGGGTTGAGCCCGCCGTGCCGGCCGCCCGGTTCGTCCCCGACCACCAGCGCGCCGAGTGCGGCGACCCCGGCTGCCACCACCGGATCGCCGGTCACCACCAGGACCCGGGCCACCAGGGGGCAGGCCAGTGCGGCCGAGACGGTGTCCAGGGCGAACGCCAGCGCCAGCTCGGCCCGTCGCGCCCCGGCGAACGGCCCGAGCCGGCTCTTGGCCAGATCGAGCGGCTTCACGGGCAGAACGAGTGACCATCGGGGCACGGCCGAAGCCCCGCTGCCGCGTCCGGGCAGGGAGGGAGCGGGCGTGGGCGGCCCGGCGGGGCGTACGGTGTCCTCGGTCATCGGCGCCATTCTGGCGTCGGGCCCGGAGCCCTGGCCAGCCGTGTCGCCCGTCCCGGCGTGCGGTTGCTCACGTGCCCGCCGCGAACGGGCACGTCCGCTCGACAGCCGGTGCGCCCGCGGGTGAGACTGGTCCGCGCCTCGGGGCTGCTCCCGGCCGCCAGGCCGGGTGAGCCGCAGGTCAGGCCCTCACCGCTGGTGGCAGCGGTGGCAACCGAGGGGCCGGGCCGGCGACCCCGACCGGTGAGACCGGGAGGCGAGGGAAGACGTGCGGCACCCGGGGTGCCGCACCGGATGAGGAGGAGCTGGGGTGGCCCGCCGCTCGTACGCCAGGTTCGGCAACGCCGACTACGGCATCTGGTACCGCTTCGCGGCCGTGCTGGTGAAGCCGGTGACCACCGCCCTGGTGAAGCCGGACTGGCGCGGATGGGAGCACCTCCCGAAGGAGGGCGGCTTCCTGGCGGTGGTGAACCACAACTCGGTCATCGACCCGGTGGTCTACGCGCACTGGCAGTACAACAGCGGGCGGCCGCCGCGGATACTCGGCAAGTCCCAGCTGTTCTCGGTGCCGTTCATCGGGTTCATGCTGCGCAAGACCGGCCAGATCCCGGTGTTCCGGGAGTCCACCGACGCGGCCGAGGCGTTCCGCGCCGCGATCGACGCGGTCGAGCGCGGCCAGTGCGTGCAGTTCTACCCGGAGGGCACGCTCACCCGGGATCCCGACCTGTGGCCGATGACCGGCAAGAGCGGCGCCGCCCGGGTCGCGCTGATGACCGGCGCGCCGGTCATCCCGGTGGCGCACTGGGGCGCGCACGAGATCGTCCCGCCCTACGGCCGGGGCGGGAAGAGCAAGTTCAACCTCTTCCCCCGGCACCGGGTGACGGTGGCCGCGGGACCGCCGGTGGACCTCAGCCGGTACCAGGGCAAGGAACTCACCGCGCAGGTGCTGCGCGAGGCCACCGAGGACATCATGGCCGCGATCACCGACGTGCTGGCCGGCATCCGTGGTGAACTTCCCCCGGCCGAGCGTTACGACATGCGCCGCGCCGCCCGGGAGCGGGCCGCGACGGCGGCCGGCAAGCGCGAGCGCGCGGCCGGCGAGGACGACACCGAGGAGCAGGTCCAGTGACCCGTTGTGCCGTATTCGGGAACGGATCCTGGGGCACCGCCTTCGCGATGATCCTGGCCGACGCCGGTTGCGAGGTCTCCCTGTGGGGCCGCCGCAAGGAGCTCGCCGACGCCATCAACCAGACCCGCGTCAACCCGGACTACCTGCCGGGAGTCCGGCTGCCCGAGTCGGTCCGGGCCACCGCCGACCCCGCCGAGGCGATGGCGGGCGCGGACTTCGCGGTGCTGGTGGTGCCCTCGCAGACGCTGCGCGAGAACCTCGCCGCCTGGGCGCCGCTGCTCGGTCCGCAGACGGTGCTGGTCAGCCTGATGAAGGGCATCGAACTCGGCACCGCCAAGCGGATGACCGAGGTGCTGCAGGAGGTCGCCGGGGTCGGTCCCGAGCGGGTGGCCGTGGTCAGCGGGCCCAACCTGGCACGGGAGATCGCGAACCGCCAGCCGGCCGCCACCGTGGTCGCGTGCACCGACGAGTCGGTCGCCAAGCGGCTCCAGACGGCCTGTCACACGCCCTACTTCCGCCCGTACACCAACACCGACGTGGTCGGCTGCGAGCTCGGCGGCGCGGTCAAGAACGTGATCGGGCTGGCGGTCGGCATGGCCGACGGCATGGGCCTGGGCGACAACACCAAGGCCACCCTGATCACCCGCGGCCTGGCCGAGACCACCCGGCTCGGTGTCGCGCTCGGCGCCGACCCGCTCACCTTCGCCGGCCTGGCCGGCATGGGCGACCTGGTCGCCACCTGTTCCTCGCCGCTGTCCCGCAACCACACCTTCGGCACCAACCTCGGCCGCGGCATGACCCTGGAGCAGGCGGTCGCGGCGACCAGCCAGACCGCGGAGGGCGTCAAGTCCTGCGAGTCGGTGCTCGACCTGGCCCGGCGCAGCGGAGTCGACATGCCGATCGTCGAGGCCGTGGTCGACGTGGTCCACAACGGGCGTCCGACCCGCGAGGTGCTCAAGGGGCTGATGGCGCGTTCGGCCAAGCCGGAGCGCCGGTGACAGGAACCGGAAACATCCGCACGGTAGTCTCAAAAGCGATATGAGCATCGAAAAGACCTCCCCGAACCACGCGGCCAAGCCGCGCGTCGCGATCGTCTTCGGCGGCCGCAGCTCCGAGCACCCCATCTCGGTCGTCACGGCCGGCAGTGTGCTCAGGGCGATCGACCGGAGCAAGTACGAGGTGCTGCCGATCGGCATCACCCATGAGGGCCGCTGGGCCCTGGTCGGGGACGAGCCCGACCGGATGGCCATCACCGACGGCCGGCTTCCCGACGTCGACCAGGTCGCCGAGTCCACCGAGGGCCAGGTCGCGCTGCCGGGCAGCCCCGCCAGCCGCGAGGTGGTCTGGAGCGAGCCGGGCGCCGCGCCCAAGGTGCTCGGCGAGGTGGACGTGGTGCTGCCGCTGCTGCACGGTCCCTGGGGCGAGGACGGCACCCTGCAGGGCCTGCTGGAGCTCTCCGGGGTGCCGTACGTCGGCTCCGGCGTGCTGGCCAGCGCGGCCGGCATGGACAAGGAGTACACCAAGCGGATCCTCGCCTCGCACGGCATCGGCGTGGGCGACTGGACGGTCGTCCGGCCCCGTGAGTGGGAGAGCGAGCAGGGCCGCGCCGCCGCCCGGGAGCGGATCGCCGCGCTCGGCCTGCCGCTGTTCGTGAAGCCCTGCCGGGCGGGTTCCAGCATGGGCATCACCAAGGTCAAGGACCTGGCCGGGCTGGACGCCGCGATCGAGGAGGCCCGCCGCCACGACCCGAAGATCATCGTGGAGGCCGGGGTCGCCGGCCGCGAGATCGAGTGCGCGGTGCTGGAGTTCGAGGACGGCCCGCGGGCCAGCGTGCCGGCCGAGATCCTGGTCGGCGGGGACTTCGAGTTCTACGACTTCGAGGCCAAGTACATCGACTCCTCCGAGGTCGAGATCCCGGCCCGGCTGGACGCCCAGCAGACCGCCGAGATCCGCCGCCAGGCCGTGGCGGCGTTCGAGGCGCTCGGCTGCGAGGGCCTGGCCCGGGTCGACTTCTTCCTGCTGGAGGACGGCAGCTGGATGGTGAACGAGATCAACACCATGCCCGGCTTCACCCCCATCTCGGCCTACCCGAAGATGTGGGAGGCCAGCGGGGTCCCGTACCCGGAGCTGATCGACCGCCTGCTGCAGGCCGCGCTGCGGCGCCCGACCGGCCTGCGGTAGGCCCCGGCCGGAACTCCCGGCGGACATCGCGGAGCAGGCCCCGCGGCCCGGGGCCTGCTCGCCGTCCCGGACGGCGGGCGGTCCGGCCTCAGAGGCCGTCGGGGACGGTGGCCTTGATGGCGTCCGCGAACGAGCCGAGCGGGTCGGTGTAGCCGGGGTAGGCGCCCTTGGGTACCTCGATCTCGACGTACGCCTTGCGCAGCGTGGTGACGAAGCGGTACCCGCCGTCGGGCGTCCCGGACATCCCCCACTGCACGTCGTTGACCTCGGGGGACTGCTTCAGCGGGTCGTCGTCCAGGTAGCCGGGCCGCTCGATGCCGCAGCGCAGCACCGTCCGCGGCGAGCTGCCCCAGGCGGCGGTGTACGGCGACGCGGGGGAGGGGTCCTCACGCCGGTGACCGAGAACCGTGTCGGGCAGCGCCCGGTCCAGCGTGGCGCAGTACTCGGCGGCCCCGGCCCGGGGCACCGGCGGGGTGACCTCCGCGGGTGCGGCCCAGACGAAGGGCAGCACGACGACCCCGGTCAGCAGCACCGCGGGCAGGGTCAGCCAGCGGACCGGGGCGGGCAGCGTGGTCAGGCGGGAGGTCAGGGTCACCCGCCGATGCTAGCCGGGCCTTACAGGTTCACCACCGGGCAGGTCAGGGTCCGGGTGATGCCCTCGACCTGCTGCACCTGGGCGACGACCATCCGTCCCAGGTTGTCCATCGTGTCGGCCGCGGCACGGACGATCACGTCGTACGGTCCGGTGACGTCCTCGGCGGTGAGGACGCCCTCGATCTTGGAGATGGACTCGGCCACGGCCGTCGCCTTGCCCACCTCGGTCTGGATCAGGATGTATGCATGGACCACAGGGACCTCCAGGCGGCTCGGGAACGGAGATCGCCCTCCGGGGACCGGCCAGGGTGGTGCGGCGGGCCGACCGGCAGGCTGGATGACCACGCTACCGCGCGGTGGCGCCGGTACGGGAGTCCCCTGCCGGGCCCAAGGGCGTACGCTGCGCGCGGGGGCGCGCGGGACTCGGGTGGGCGCAGGCGTGCCGACCAGGGCCGCGGAGCCATCCGCAGGCTCGGACGACGTGAGTTGAGAGGACGGCAGATGCAGGGGACCGTGGGCGAGCTCGGCGAGTTCGGACTCATCCGGGAGCTGACCGCCAGGCTGCCGCTGACCCCGGCCGTCGAACTCGGGCCGGGGGACGACGCGGCCGTCGTCAAGGCACCCGACGGCCGGGTGGTGGCCACCACGGACGTCCTGATCGAGGGACGGCACTTCCGCCGCGACTGGTCCACCGCGTACGACGTCGGCCGCAAGTCCGCCGCCCAGAACCTCGCAGACGTGGCCGCCATGGGCGCGGTGCCGACTGCGATCCTGCTCGGCCTGGTCGCCCCCGCCGACCTGCCCACGACCTGGGCCACCGAGCTGATGGACGGGCTGCGCGACGAGTGCCAGGTGGCCGGCGCCACCGTGGTCGGCGGGGACGTGGTCCGCGGCGAGACCATCACCCTGGCCATCACCGCGCTGGGCGACCTCCAGGGCCGGGCGCCGGTGCTCCGCTCCGGCGCCCAGGTCGGCGACGTGGTCGCGGTGACCGGCTGGCTGGGCTGGTCGGCCGCCGGACTGACCGTGCTGCAGCGGGGATTCCGCTCGCCGCGCGCCTTCGTCGAGGCGCACCGGCGCCCGGAGCCGCCGTACCACGCCGGCCCCGCCGCCGCCGACCTCGGCGCCAACGCGATGGTCGACGTCAGCGACGGCCTGGTCGCCGACCTCGGCCATGTCGCCAGGGCCAGCGGGGTCGACATCGACCTGCGCGCGGCCGAGTTCGACATCCCCGCGCAGATGGCCGACATCGGCCAGGCGGTCGGCGTGGACCCGCTGCTGTGGGTGCTCTCCGGCGGCGAGGACCACGCGATCGTGGCCACCTTCCCCAAGTCCGTCCAGCTGCCCGCCCGGTGGCGGGTGGTCGGCGAGGTGGTGCGGACCGCGAGCGCGGCCCGCGGCGGCCGGGTCACCGTCGACGGCGCCCCCTGGGACCGGGCCGGCGGCTGGGACCACTTCGCCGACGCCTGAGCTATACCGACCCGTTCGGATATCCCCGCCCGGATACCGCCGCGCGGGGCGGTGGCGCGGGAGCGGCCCGCGAACGGGCCGAGTGCGTAGGCTTGCGCTGTCGGCGCCGGTCCGGCCCACCCGCCGGTGCCCGACTGCACGGGTCCATCTACTCGGGGCCACTCGGGGCCGCGCCCGGCCTGCGGGGCCCCATGGAGCGGAAGAGCACAGCCACCATGCGCATCGGTGTTCTGACCAGCGGCGGCGACTGCCCCGGCCTCAACGCGGTGATCCGGTCGGTGGTCCACCGGGGCACCGACGTCCACGGCGACGAGATCGTCGGGATCGAGGACGGCTTCCGGGGCCTGATCGAGGGCCGCTCCCGGGTGGTCTCGCACGACGACGTCACCGGCCTGCTCACCCTCGGCGGCACCATCCTCGGCTCGGCCCGGGTCCAGCGCGAACGGATCGACTGGGCCATCGACAACGCCCGGATCCTGGCCCGCAACATCGGCATCGACGCGCTGATCGCGATCGGCGGCGAGGGCACCCTGACCGCCGCCAGGATGTTCAGCGAGGCCGGGCTGCCGGTGGTGGGCGTGCCCAAGACCATCGACAACGACATCGACGCCACCGACGTGACCTTCGGCTTCGACACCGCCGTCCACGTCGCCACCGACGCGATCGACCGGCTGAAGACCACCGCCGAGTCGCACCAGCGGGTCTTGGTGGTCGAGCTGATGGGCCGCCACACCGGCTGGATCACGCTGACCGCCGGGATGGCCGGTGGCGCCCACGGGATCCTCATCCCGGAGAAGCCCTTCGACATCGAGGGCGTCGCCCGGATGATCGAGGAGCGGTTCCGGCGGGGCAAGAAGTTCGCCATCATCGCCGTCGCCGAGGGCGCCAGGCCGCTGCCCGGCACGCTGCGCTTCGAGCACGGCCAGCTCGACCAGTACGGCCACCAGACCTTCGGCGGGATCGGCAACCGGCTCGCCAACGAACTGGAGGGCCTGCTCGGCAAGGAGGCGAGGCCGGTCATCCTCGGCCACACCCAGCGCGGCGGCACACCCACCGCGCGGGACCGGGTGCTCGCCACCCGGTTCGGCTGGCACGCCGTGGAGGCCGTCCACCAGGGCACGTTCGGACACTTCACCGCGCTGCGCGGCAACGACATCCGGCTGGTGTCGATCGGCGACGCCGTCACCCGGCTCAAGACCGTCCCCGAGGACCGCTGGTCGGAATCGGAGGCCGTGCTCTGAACGGCTCCCGGTAGGTTGGCGGCATGGTTTCGACAGCCCCTTCCCCCTCCGCGCCCCCCCGGGTGCTCACCGTGGCCGGTTCGGACTCCGGCGGCGGCGCCGGAATCCAGGCGGACCTCAAGGCGATGCTCGCGCTCGGCGTGCACGGCATGAGCGTGATCACCGCCGTCACCGCGCAGAACTCGCTCGGCGTCCAGGGCTACTGGGAACTGCCGGCGGAGGCCGTGCGCGCGCAGTTCCGCAGCGTGGTCGACGACATCGGGGTGCAGGCGGTGAAGACCGGCATGCTGGCCTCGGTCGAGCTGGTCACGGTGGTCTCCGAGCTGCTGGCCGGCGTCGACGCCCCGGTGGTGGTCGACCCGGTCGGGGTCTCCAAGCACGGCGACGCGCTGCTCGCGGCCGAGGCGGTGGCCACCGTACGGGAACGCCTGCTGCCGCTCGCCACCCTGGCCACGCCCAACCTGCACGAGGTGACCCAGCTCACCGGCATCGAGGTCGCCGGGCAGCGGGACATGCGGGCCGCCGCCGACGCGCTGCTCGCCCTCGGGCCGCGCTGGGTGCTGGTCAAGGGCGGCCACCTGGAGGGCGAGGCCGCCGACCTGCTGGTCGGACGGGACGGTACCGAGCACTGGTACCGCGCACCGCGCTACGACAACCGGCACACCCACGGCACCGGCTGCACCCTCGCCAGCTCGATCGCGGCCGAGCTCGCCAAGGGCGGCGCGATGCCCGACGCGGTCGCCGCCGCGAAGGAGTACATCACCGGCGCCATCGCGGCCGGCTTCGCGCTGGGCGCCGGCATCGGTCCGGTCGACCACGCCTGGCGCTGGCGCTGAGAAAGGGAAGCGGACAGCACTGAGGGGGTCAGGAGGAGAACCTCCTGACCCCCTCAGTGCCGTGCGGGCCCGGAAAGACAGAGCAGCCGACCCACCCGAGGATGGATCGGCTGTCCGGAGGACCGGCTTACCGGTCTGCGCGTCAGCGCGAGACCTTACCGGCCTTGATGCACGAGGTGCAGACGTTGAGCCGCTTCGGCGTCCGCCCAACCACAGCGCGCACCGTCTGGATGTTGGGGTTCCAACGACGAGGGGTACGGCGGTGCGAGTGGGAGATGCTGTTGCCGAAGCCCGGCCCCTTGCCGCAGACGTCGCAGTTGGCAGCCACAGGAGTCACTCCAAGACTTCAGATCAGATACGTTCGAAAACCCCGGCTGAGCGACCGCCCCACTCATCGTGGGTTGAATCGGATCAAGGGGTGAGCCCAGGTTGTTCCAGGCAACCGGAGAAGCATACAACGGCCGCTCCCGCCCAACGAAACTACCATGCTCAGAGCCGTGATCGTTCCTCTCGGCCGGTGCCGCCCCCCCCCGGGGCCGCGCGGGCGGGCCGGGGCCGGGCACCGATAACCTGCCAGCATCGCCCTAGCCACCGCGTTCAGTCGCGTTCCCGTGGCGTTCACCCGGAGGAGACCTGGTGCTGGACACGCTCGACGCCCCGGCCGTCCGCACCTGGTACCGGCTCTCGCTGGCCGCCCTCGGCGAGGCCCGCGAGGAGATCGACGCGCTCAACGTCTACCCCGTGCCCGACGGCGACACCGGCACCAACCTCTACCTCACCGTCGAGTCCGCCGCGGCCAACGCCGAGACCTGCTTCGCGCAGCACCCCGAGCCCGGCCTCGGCCCCGCGATGGCCGCCCTCGCCCGGGGCGCGCTGATCGGCGCCCGCGGCAACTCCGGGGTGATCCTCGCCCAGTGGCTGCGCGGACTCGCCGCCGCACTGGCCGACGGCGGAGCACCCGCGCACCTGCGGCTGGCCCTCGCCGGCGCCGCCGAGGCCGCCTACCAGGCGGTGGCCGAACCGGTCGAGGGGACGCTGCTCACCGTCGCCGCGGCCGCCGCCCGCGCCGCCGCGACCGGGCCCGACACCCTCGCCGCCGTCGCCGAGGCCGCCTACCTGGCCGCCCGCGAGGCCCTGGCGCGCACCCCGCTCCAACTGGACGTCCTGGCCGAGGCCGGCGTGGTGGACGCCGGCGGACGCGGCCTGGTGGCCGTCCTCGGCGCCCTGCTGGACGCCGTCAGCGGACAGACCCCGATGGGCCCGGTGGCGCTGCGCCGGGAGTCCGCCGTGACCGCCCCGGCCGCACAGCCCGGCTGCGACGGCCACGAGCGGCCGCCCGGCCCGGGCCACCCCGCCTTCGAGGTGATCTACCTGCTGGACGCCCCCGACGACGCACTGCCCACCCTGCGCGCCAGGCTCGCCGGGCTCGGCGACTCCCTGGTGGTCGGCGGCGGCGACGGCTTGTGGACCGTCCATGTGCACGTCGACGACGCCGGCGCCGCGGTCGAGGCCGGGGTGGAGGCCGGCCGGCCCTACCGGATCAGGATCACCCACTTCGCCGAGGCCGCCGCCCGGCAGGGCGAGATCACCACCCCCACCCCGCAGGGCCGGGCCGTGCTCAGCGTGGTCACCGGCAGCGGCCTCGCCGAACTCTGCGAACAGGCCGGCTCCGCGGTGCTCTCCGCCGACCCGGACCGCCCGCCGGTCAGTGGCGAACTGGTCGAGGCCGTCCGCCGCTGCGCCGCCCGCGAGGTGGTCCTGCTGCTCAACGACCCCGAACTGCGGGCCGCCGCCGGGGCCGCCGCCGACCAGCTGCGCGAGGAGGGCCTGCGGATCGCCGTGCTGCCCACCCGCTCCCCGGTCCAGGGGCTGGCGGCGCTCGCCGTGCACGAGGTCTCCCGCCGGTTCGACGAGGACGTGGTCGCGATGACCTCCGCCGCCGGCGCCACCCGGTACGCCGAACTCGCCGTCGCCGAAGGGGAGTCCTGGACGATGGCCGGGGTCTGCCAGGCCGGCGACGTGCTCGGCCTGATCGACGGGGACGTCGCCGTGATCGGCGCCGACCTCGCCGACACCGCCGTCACCGTGCTCTCCCGGATGCTGGCGGCCGGCGGCGAACTCGTCACCCTCGTCCTGGGCGAGGCCGCCTCCGACGAGCTGGCCGACCTGCTGGTGACCCACGCCCGCAGGCAGCGCCCCGAGGTGGACACCCTGGTCTACCGGGGCGGCCAGGAGTCGGCTCCACTGCTCATCGGGGTGGAGTAGGACGGGACTGTCCGCCCGGTGGTGTCCAATAGGAGCTGATGGGCGCTCTCGATGAATCACTGACCAAGCTGGTCGGCGACCGCACCGCGAAGGTGCTGGCCGACAGCCTCAAGCTGCGCACGGTCGGCGACCTGCTGCACCACTATCCGCGCCGGTACGTCGAACGCGGCTCGCTCACCAGCCTGGACGAGCTGGAGGTGGACGAGCACGTCACCGTGCTGGCCCGGATCGAGAAGGTCACCCTGATCCCCTTCAAGGGGCGCAAGGGCGACCGGCTGGAGGTGGTGGTCACCGACGGGCGCAGCCGGCTCAGCCTGGTCTTCTTCAACCAGGGCTGGCGGCAGAAGGAGCTGCGCCCCGGGGCCCAGGGCCTGTTCGCGGGCAAGGTCGGCCTGTTCAACCGCACCCGGCAGCTCGCCTCGCCGGACTACCAGCTGCTGGACGAGGAGGCCGACTCGGACGCCGCGCGGCAGTTCGCCGGACGGCTGATCCCGGTCTACCCGGCCAGTGCCCAGCTGCCCAGCTGGAAGCTGTCCCTGTGCGTGCAGACCGCACTCGACAAGCACCTCGGCGATGTCGGCGAGCCGCTGCCCGCCGCCCTGCGGGACAAGCACGAACTCATCCCGCTGCCCGAGGCGCTGGAGCTGATCCACCGGCCGCGCGGCCAGGCCGACCGCGAGCGCGCCCAGAGCCGGCTGCGCTGGGACGAGGCGTTCGTCCTCCAGGTCGCGCTCGCCCAGCGCCGGGCGGCGGACTCCGCGCTGCCCGCGGTGGCCCGGCGCCCCCGCCCCGGCGGTCTGCTCGACGCCTTCGACGCCCGGCTGCCGTTCACCCTGACGGAGGGTCAGCAGAAGGTCTGCGGCGAGATCTTCGCCGACCTGGCGAGCGAGCACCCGATGCACCGGCTGCTCCAGGGCGAGGTCGGCTCCGGCAAGACCCTGGTGGCGCTGCGCGCCATGCTCGCGGTGGTGGACGCCGGCGGGCAGGCCGCCCTGCTGGCCCCCACCGAGGTGCTCGCCCAGCAGCACCACCGCTCGATCGTGGAGATGATGGGGGACCTCGCCGAGGGCGGCATGCTCGGCGGCTCCGAACTGGGCACCAAGGTGGCCCTGCTGACCGGCTCGATGGGGGCGCCGGCCCGTCGGCAGATGCTGCTCGACATGGCCTGCGGGGACGCGGGCATCGCGATCGGCACCCATGCGCTGATCGAGGACAAGGTGCAGTTCCAGGACCTCGGCCTGGTCGTCGTCGACGAGCAGCACCGGTTCGGTGTCGAGCAGCGCGACGCCCTGCGGGCCAAGGGCGGGCAGCCCCCGCACCTACTGGTGATGACGGCCACGCCGATCCCGCGGACGGTCGCCATGACGGTCTTCGGCGACCTGGAGACGTCCGTGCTGGACCAGCTGCCGGCCGGCCGCTCCCCGATCTCCAGCCATGTGGTGCCGGCGGTGGAGAAGCCCAACTTCCTGGCCCGCGCCTGGGAACGGGTGCGCGAGGAGGTCGGCAAGGGCCACCAGGCGTACGTGGTCTGCCCCCGGATCGGCGACGAGCCGCCGGACGCGAAGAAGAAGCGCAAGGCGATGCCGGACGACCCCGAGGACCTCGGCGCCGCGAGCGACGACCGGCGCCCGCCGCTGTCCGTGGTGGAGACGGCCGAGATGCTCACCAAGGGTCCGCTGGCCGGGCTGCGGGTGGAGATTCTGCACGGCCGGCTGGCGCCGGACGCCAAGGACGAGGTGATGCAGCGCTTCACCGCCGGGCAGGTGGACGTGCTGGTCGCCACCACGGTCATCGAGGTCGGCGTCAACGTCCCCAACTCCACCGTGATGGTCATCATGGACGCAGACCGCTTCGGCGTCTCCCAGCTGCACCAGCTGCGCGGCCGGGTCGGCCGGGGCAGCGCGGCCGGCCTGTGCCTGCTGGTCAGCGACATGCCGGCGGGCAGCTCCGCACGGGCCCGGCTGGACGCGGTGGCCGGCACGCTGGACGGCTTCGAGCTGTCCCGGATCGACCTGGAGCAGCGCCGCGAGGGCGACGTGCTGGGGCAGGCCCAGTCCGGGGTGAAGTCCTCGCTCAAGGTGCTCTCCGTGCTGGAGGACGAGGACGTCATCGCCACCGCCCGCGAGGAGGCCACCGCCCTGGTCGCCGAGGACCCGGACCTCGCCCGCCATCCGGAGCTGCGGACGGCGCTGGAGAGCCTGCTCGACGAGGACCGGGCCGAGTACCTGGAGAAGGGCTGACGGTACGCCAACTGTCAGTGCCGCCGGTGATGATGGCCGTGTCAGGGCGCGCCGCGGGTGCGTCGTCGGCGCGGCATCCAGGGGGTTCTGTCATGGCATTGCGTCAGATCGGCGAGATCCCGTTGGGTGGCGCCGTCCTGCGGGTGGAGGCCGTCGGCCCTGGCGGTCGCGAGGTGGTGCTGAGCGTCACCGGCCCGGGGGCCTCGGGCCGGCTCCGGCTGCCGGTGGAGGACGCCGCCGGCCTGCGCGGCGCGCTCGACCGCGTCCTGGCCGCCGTCGGGGCAGGTCCGGACGCGTCGCCGGAGGCGGACCTGGTCCGGCGGTTCCACGCGGGGGAGAGCATCGCCCGGATCGCCGCCCGCTACGGCCGGACCCCGGACGCCGTCCGGGCCCGGCTGCGGGAGCTCGGCCACGACCCCCGCCACCCCGAGCACTGCCCGCGGGCCCCACTGGCACCGCTGGCGCCGCTGCAGGCCGCGAGCGTGCCCGCCGCGGCCGGCGGGGCCTGAGGACGCGGCCCGGCGGCAAAGCCGGATAGCGTGGTGGTGCCTGACGGAAAGGACCCACCACCTCATGACCCGCGTGATCGCCGGCACGGCCGGCGGCCGCCGGCTGGCAGTGCCGCCCGGCCGGACCACCCGCCCGACCTCCGACAAGGCGCGGGAGGCGATGTTCTCCACCCTCGCCGCCCTGCGCGGCACCGTGCACGGGGCCCGGATGCTCGACCTCTTCGGCGGCTCGGGCGCGGTCGGCCTGGAGGCGCTGTCCCGGGGGGCCGAGCACGCGCTGCTGGTCGAGTCCGACCCGAGCGCCGCCCGGGTCATCCGGGAGAACGTCCGCACCCTCGGCCTGCCCGGCGCCGAGGTGCGCGCCGACCGGGCCGAGCGGGTCATCGCGCAGAGCCCGTCCGGGGCGCCGTACGACCTGGTCTTCCTCGACCCGCCGTACTCGGTGACCGACGACGAGGTGCGCGAGATGCTGATCACACTCGGCTCGGGGGGCTGGCTCAGCGAGGACGCACTCGTCACCGTGGAACGCAGCACCCGGGGCGGCGAGTTCGGCTGGCCGGAGGGGATCGAGCCGCTGCGCTCCCGCCGTTACGGCGAAGGCACCCTCTGGTACGGTCGCGCCGCCGCCGAGGGCGACCGACACCCGTAGTACCCGGAACCCCCACAAGGGAGCACACGACATGCGCCGCGCCGTCTGTCCGGGGTCCTTCGACCCCATCACCAACGGGCACCTCGACATCATCGGGCGGGCCTCGAAGCTGTACGACGTGGTCCATGTCGCCGTGCTGATCAACAAGAACAAGCAGGGCATGTTCACCATCGAGGAGCGCATCGCGCTGATCGAGGAGACCTGCGCCCGGTACGGCAACATCGAGGTCGAGTCGCACAGCGGCCTGCTGGTGGACTTCTGCCGGGACCGCGGTATCCCGGCCATCATCAAGGGCCTGCGGGCGGTCAGCGACTTCGACTACGAGCTGCAGATGGCGCAGATGAACCACGGCCTGACCGGCGTCGAGACGCTCTTCGTGCCGACCTCGCCGACCTACAGCTTCCTGTCCTCCTCGCTGGTCAAGGAGGTCGCCTCCTACGGCGGCGACGTCTCCCACCTGCTGCCCGAGACGGTGAACCGACAGCTCGTCGCGCGGATCGCCGAGCGCCGGGGCTGATCCGGTCAACCCGGACACTCCTGGCGAACTGTCACATCCTGTCCACCTGTCGGGTGGCGCGGACCCCTCGGCGTTGTGAGCTCCGGGCGCAGTGGCCGTACAGTCTGTACTCCCGCCCCGTGGGCGCTGCCGAGCCGACGGGGACTGCCTCCGCCGCACCTCGGCGGCACACGGAAAGACTGATGCGCTCGTGGACGTGCAGCAGAAACTCGACGAGATCGTCGCCGTGGTGGAGAACGCCCGCGCCATGCCGATGTCGGCATCCTGCGTGGTGAACCGGGCCGAACTGGTCGGGCTGCTCCGCGACCTGCGCGACACCATGCCGGCCGAGCTGGCCCAGGCCCAGTCGGTGGTCGCCGACCACCAGCAGATGGTGGCCGACGCGCACGCCCAGGCCGACCAGATCATCCGCGGCGCGCACGACGAGCGCGGTTCGCTGATCTCCGACACCGAGGTGGTCCGCCAGGCCCAGGCCGAGGCGGACCGGATCCTCGCCGAGGCCCGCTCCGAGGCGCACACCAAGCGCGCCGAGGCCGACGACTACGTCGACAGCAAGCTCGCCAACTTCGAGGTGGTCCTCACCAAGACCCTCGGCGCGGTCGGCCGCGGCCGCACCAAGCTGCGCGGCGCGGCGGGCGTCTACGAGCCGGAGGCCGGGGGCGAGAGCGACGGCGAGGAGTTCCAGCCGCACGCCACCCCGAGCCCCGAGGTCGACGAGTACGTCGATGTGAAGCTGGCCACCCTGGAGGCCGTCCTCAGCAAGACCCTGCAGGCCGTCGGCAAGGGCCGCGACACCCTGCTCGGCAAGGCCCCGATCGACGAGCTGGGCGCCTACCTGGCCGCCGCCGACGAGGCCCAGCAGCTGAAGAACCGCGCCGAGGCGGTGGCCTCCGGATTCGCCGAGGACGGCGAGGAGCAGCCCTGGTACCGCGAGGAGGTCCCGCAGCAGCAGAGCTGGCCGGAGCAGACCCCCGCCGCGGCCGGCTGGCAGGCCCCCGGCGACGAGCAGTACGCCGCCCCGCAGTACGCGGAGGTCTACGGCGGCGGCTACGACCCGTCCGGCGCCCCGCAGACCGACCAGTGGGGCAACCCGCAGGCCGACACCGGCGCGAACAGCCCGTACGGCTACCAGCAGCAGCCCGTCTACCCGGGGCAGGACGCCGCGGCCGGGCACGACCCGTACTACCAGCAGCAGCCCGGTTACCCTCAGGTCCAGCAGTACGACGCCTGGGGCAACCCGGTGCCGGACGCGGGCTACCAGCAGGGGCAGCAGGCCCAGGGGCACCCTCAGGTGCCGCAGCAGGCCGGTCTGGACGAGACCAGCTTCTTCGACACCAGCATGATCGACATGACCAGGCTGCGGGAGCTCGGCGGCCGCTGAGGCCGTCCGGAACGGGACCGAAGTTGGGCCTGGCCGCACTCTCCGGTAGTCTGACCACTCGGCCTGTTCCGGGGCCGTCTGCTGCCCGCAACACGGCGGCAACACACTCTTCAGGAACTCGCGGCAGCACATACCGTGCGCGTCGCCACCAGGAAGTCAGGACACCTTGAACCGCCTCGACCACCGCGACCCGCTCGTGTTCGACACGCATGAGCTCGGCCGTCGCCCCGGTTCGCTGCGCAGGGTCTCCCGCACCGTGGCGGCCCCCGAGGGGCTGGGTATCGAAGACGTGATCACCGTCCCGGAGGCCGCCGAGATCGCCGTCGAGCTGCGGATGGAGTCCGTGGTCGAGGGTGTCCTGGTGACCGGCACCGCCGAAGCCCACGTCGAGGGCGAGTGCGTGCGCTGCCTGGAGCCGCTGGACGACGACCTGGCGGTCGACTTCCAGGAGCTGTACTACTACCCGGAGTCCGACGACCGTGGCCGTGGCCGGGTTTCGGGCGCCGACGAGGACCTCGACGGGGACTCGGACGAAGAGACTTACCGTCTGGAGGGCGACTTCTTCGACCTCCAGCCGGTGCTGCGTGACGCGGTGGTGCTCGCACTGCCGCTGCAGCCGGTGTGCCAGGAAGACTGCCTGGGACTGTGCGCCGAGTGCGGTGCACGCCTGAGCGACGACCCGTCGCACCACCACGACGCCGCCGACCCCCGGTGGGCGGCACTGCAGGGACTCTCCGCCGCCCCCGGCGACGAGGGTGACGGAATCAAGAACAGCGGTACCCGTGAGGGTCTCGCCGAGAACCAGGAGAAGTAGCCGTGGCTGTTCCGAAGCGGAAGATGTCGCGCAGCAACACGCGCCACCGCCGTTCCAACTGGAAGGCCGTCGTTCCGGCCCTCGTGGCGTGCGACCGCTGCCACGAGCCGAAGCTCGGTCACATCGCGTGCCCCAGCTGCGGCACGTACAACCGCCGCCAGGTCCTCTCGGTCTGATCGGCAGGGTGCACGGATCGATGTCGGAGAGCAACTCCCCCCGCAAGCAGGCTCCCACCGTGAAGGACTCTTCCACCGGGGGCAAGGGCAGTGGGCCGGCCTCGACCGAATACGACGTCCTGGAAGGGCGCCTCGGGTACACACTTGAGCGCGCCCTTCTGGTACGTGCCCTCACCCACCGCTCGTACGCGTACGAGAACGGTGGGCTGCCCACCAACGAGCGCCTGGAGTTCCTCGGCGACTCGGTGCTGGGCCTGGTGGTGACCGACACCCTCTACCGCCTCCACCCAGAGGTCGCCGAGGGCACGCTCGCCAAACTCCGCGCCGCGGTGGTCAACTCCCGCGCGCTCGCCGAGGTCGGCCGAGGCCTGGACCTGGGTGCCTTCATCCGGCTCGGCAAGGGTGAGGAGGGGACCGGTGGACGCGACAAGTCCTCGATCCTCGCCGACACCGTCGAGGCCGTGATCGGCGCCGTCTACCTGGACCGGGGCCTGGACGCCGCCACCGTGTTCGTCCACCGGCTGTTCGACCCGCTGATCGCGGAATCCGCGCAGCTCGGCGCCGGCCTGGACTGGAAGACCAGCCTCCAGGAGCTCACCGCCTCGGTGGGCATCGGAGTGCCGGAGTACGTGGTCGCCGAGTCCGGTCCGGACCACGAGAAGACGTTCACCGCCGCCGCCCGCGTGGCGGGCGAGGACTTCGGGCACGGCACCGGCCGCTCGAAGAAGGAAGCGGAGCAGAAGGCCGCGGAGAGCGCCTGGCGGGCCATCAAGGCCAAGTACGCCGACGACCGCCCCGGCGCCGCCTGACCCGGCCGGGGGGCCTGAGGTGCCTGAACTTCCCGAGGTCGAGGTGGTCCGACGCGGCCTGGCCCGCTGGGCCGCCGGCCGTACCGTCGCCCAGGTCGAGGTGCTGCACCCGCGCGCCGTCCGCCGCCAGCCCGGCGGCGCCGCCGAGTTCACCGCCCGGCTCACCGGCAGCACCCTCGGTGCGGCCCAGCGCCGCGGCAAGTACCTCTGGGTACCGCTGGGGGAGGGCCAGTCGATGATCGGCCACCTGGGCATGAGCGGCCAGCTGCTCGTCCAGGACCCCTCGGTGCCCGACGAGACCCACCTGCGGGTCCGGCTGCGCTTCACCGACCAGGGCCGCGAACTGCGCTTCGTCGACCAGCGGACCTTCGGCGGCCTGGCCGTCGAGGAGTCCGAGCCCGGGGACCCCGAGCACACCCCGGTGTCCATCGCGCACATCGCCCGCGACCCGCTCGACCCGCGCTTCGACGACGCCGCGTTCATCACCGCGCTGCGGGCCAAGCGCACCACCGTCAAGCGGGCGCTGCTGGACCAGACCCTGATCAGCGGCGTCGGCAACATCTACGCCGACGAGTCGCTCTGGCGCTCGGCCCTGCACTACGACCGGCCGACCGCCACGCTGACCCGCCCGCAGGCGGCCCGGCTGCTCCAGCACGCCCGGGACGTCATGGGGGCGGCGCTGGCCGTCGGCGGTACCAGCTTCGACAGCCTCTACGTCAACGTGAACGGCGAGAGCGGGTACTTCTCCCGCGAGCTGGACGCCTACGGGCGGGAGGGCGAGCCCTGCCGCCGCTGCGGCACCGCGATCCGGCGGGCCGCCTGGATGAACCGCTCCAGCTACTTCTGCCCGCGCTGCCAGCGCGTCCCGCGGCCCCGCTAGGGCCGGTTGCCCCGGCCGACGGCGCCGGCGGGGGCCATCAGAGGCCGGCCCGCTCGGGGAGCTTCGGCTGGGCGCCGTGCTCCTCGGCCTCGCTCTGGCCGAAGTAGGCCACCCCCACCGCGCTCACCACCGCGAGCACGAAGCCGAACACGGCCAGCCAGCCGAGGCCCTCGCGCGAGGTGTCGCCCAGCCACACCACACCGACGATCCCGGGCACCACGGTCTCGCCGACCACCAGGGCCGCCGTCGCGCCGTTCACCGAGCCGACCTGCAGGGCCACCGTGTGCAGGTACATCCCGCCGATGCCGCCGACCAGGATCGCGTACAGCGCCGGGTCGCCGAGCAGCTGCGCCAGGTCGAAGGGGTCGACGCCGTTCAGGATCCGTACGCCGACGCCCAGCGCGCCGAAGCCGAGGCCGGAGAGCAGACCCGCCACGATCGCCCCGCTCCGGCCGAGCCGGCGCACGATCAGGCTGCCGCCGGCGATCAGCACCACCGAGCCGATCAGCAGCCCCCAGTGGAAGGACATCGCGGCGTGGTGCCCGCCCTCCGGCCCGGCGGCGACGGCCAGCATCACCAGCGCCCCGCACAGCACGCCGATCGAGATCCACTCCAGCTGCTTGAGCCGCAGCCCGAGCAGCTTGATGCTGAGCAGGGCGGTGATCACCAGGTTGGCGCTGATGATGGTCTGGGAGAGGAACAGCGGCAGCAGCCGGGCCGCCAGCGCGCCCAGCCCGAAGCCGATCAGGTCGAGCACGGTGCCGACGATGAACTCCCAGGTCACCGCCGCCTTGGCGGTCGAGGAGAGGCTCGGCCCGCCGTGCTCGGTCGCACCCGCCCCGGCACCGCGGGCGGCCACCTCCTCGCGCGCCGACCGCCGGGTGCCGACGGCCTGCAGGACGGATCCGGTGCCGTAGCAGACGGAGGCCGCCACGGCGGTGACGAGTCCGATGATCACCAGGTGCTCCGATCAGGGGCGGCCGAGGCTCAGAGGTGGGCCGTGGGCGGGAGGGCTCGGCGGTGGGCCGAGGGCCGGGAAGGCAGGCACCACTATGCCTGGTCCGGGCGGCAGATGATCTACCCGGCTCGGAAGACCGGTCGGTCGGCGGGGGTGGGTCAGCCTGAGGTATCGGCACACCACCCTCCCCGCCAGGTACCGTCGGTCCCATGAGAACCATCTCCCGCCGGATCCCGGGCATCGCAGCCGCCGCCCTGCTGGCGGCACTGCTCGGGTTGCTCCTGGTGTTCGCCGGCCCGGCCTCCGTCGCCTCCGCGGCCTCCGGGGTCGACCAGGCGGCGAGCGCCCTCAAGCAGGGGCAGGTCTACGTCGACCCCGCGATGACCGGCCGGTTCTCCGAGGCCCAGACGGCCGCGCTCACCCAGCAGATCGAGCGGGCCGACAAGCCGATCTTCGTCGCGGTCGTGCCGGCCGACGACACCTACCCGGCCGGGACGGTCGCCCAGGACCTGCGGACCAAGGTCGGCATCGTCGGGGTCTACGCGATCTGGCGCGGCGAACAGTTCAAGGCCTTCGCCGACCGCCAGGCGCTTGCCCCCGCCACCGCCGACCGGATCGCCGGCGCGGCCGCGCGCTCGCACCCCGGCGACATCGCCGGCACCCTCGACGACTTCGTCGACCAGGCCAAGAGCCAGACCAGGGGCCACGGCGTCGACTCGGGCGGGGTCAGCACCGCCGCGATCGTCGTCCCGATCGCCCTGCTCGGCCTGGCCGGCGCCGGCACCTTCCTGCTGCTGCGCCGCTCCAAGCGGCGCAGGCTGGCCCGCGAGCAGGCCGAGCTGGCCCAGCTGCGCACCGTCGTGGACGAGGACATCACCGCCTTCGGCGAGGAGCTGGACCGGCTGGAGTTCACCCCCGGCGCCCCGGACGCCGACGACGTCCAGCGCGCCGACTACACCCATGCCCTGGACGCCTACGAGAACGCCAAGCGGACCATGGACGCGGCGAAGCGGCCCGAGGACGTCCGCCCGGTCACCGAGGCGCTCGCCGACGGACGCTTCGCGCTGGCCACGCTGGCCGCCCGGCGCGAGCACCGCGCCCTGCCCGAGCGCCGGGTGCCGTGCTTCTTCGACCCCCGGCACGGTCCCTCGGTGCAGGACGCCGACTGGGCCCCGGCCGGCGGCGCGGCGCGCTCGGTCCCGGTCTGCGCCGCGGACGCGGCCCGGCTGGCGGACGGCCGGGACCCGGACATCCGCACCGTCCGCACCGACCACGGCGACCAGCCGTACTGGAACGCGGGGCCGGCCTACAGCCCCTGGGCGGGCGGCTACTTCGGCTCGGGCATCCTGCCCGGTCTGCTGGTCGGCACCATGCTCGGCTCGATGATGTCCCCCGGGACGGCCTGGGCCGCCTCCGACGGGTTCGACGGCGGCAACGGGGTCGAGGGCGGCGACTACTCGGGCGGCGACTTCAACTCCTCGGACTTCGGCGGCTTCGGCGACTCGGGCGGTGGCGACTTCGGCGGTGGCGGCGACTTCGGCGGCTTCTGAGCCGTCCGGCCCGGCGGATAGGGTCGGCGCATGCACGGTCATGACAGTCAGCAGCCGGTCCGGGTCACCGCGTGGGTGCGCGGGAAGGTCCAACAGGTCGGGTTCCGCTGGTGGACCAGGGCCCGCGCGCTGGAGATCGGCCTGACCGGCTACACGAGCAATCTCGGCGACGGCCGGGTGCAGGTGGTGGCCGAGGGCCTGCACGCCGAGTGCGACGAACTGCTCGCGCTGCTGCGCGGACCGGGTACTCCCGGCCAGGTCAGCGGCGTGACCGAGATCTGGAGCGCGACCGGCGACGGCTACGACGGCTTCGCCATCCGCTGACGCGCGGGAGATGTCCCCCGGTCGGGGCAACTGCCGGTGTCATGCGGTTGCCATCCGGGCAGACTCGTGGTTGACTCCGCACCGTGCAGTGATCCACCGGGCCCCTCGGTGGGCCCGCCCCCGCCCCACGACGTGACGTTCCGCCGTGCAGGTGACAGGGGCGCGGTAGCGTGCGGTGATCGTGTTGACCCGTACCGTCTTTGGTGAGACTCTGGAAACCCGCGCACACGTCCACGTTTTCCCGGTCGGGTCAGTCCGCCGTGGGCCCAGCTCACTGCGGTTGTCCCGGGGTGCCCAGCCAGCACAGCCGGTCGCGTCGTCGGGTGCGTGTTCCCTTCCCCCTAGACCAGTACCGCTCCCGGTTCGGTCACTCAGCGTGGAGGACCATTCATCATGGCAAAGGCGCTTCTCGGGTACGTCGGCGGCCCCGACCCGCGAATGCTCTCCGAGATGCGACGGCTCCAGCAGCGCGTCCAGGATCTGGAAGCCGAGCTCAACCGGCTCCAGACGGAGAACGACGCACTGATTGCCGTCGCTGACGAGCACTCGCTGCTCAGCAGCATCGAACTGGATCACCGGGAGCCTGCCCTCACCTGATCCCGCCCGATCCTCGCAGATCGACGCTGTTGTGCACTGAGCTTCCCGATCAGGGATGCAGCCTGCAAGGGACGTCCTGGTGACGTCCCTTCGTCGTGTCCGGCCATCAGTCGCATGCGGTCTTTTTCGGTAAAGGTGCCCAACCCCGGCGTGGCCAAACCGCCTCCTGACCACTCGCCGTCCGCACTGCCGGATACAGTCGCCAGCAGAGCCGGAACGCCGAGGTCAGGAGGGCACGCAGGTGCACCTGAAGAGTCTGACGCTCCGCGGGTTCAAGTCCTTCGCCTCGGCCACCACCCTGCGCTTCGAGCCGGGGATCACCTGCGTGGTCGGGCCGAACGGCTCCGGTAAGTCCAACGTCGTCGACGCGCTCTCCTGGGTGATGGGCGAGCAGGGCGCCAAGTCGCTGCGCGGCGGCAAGATGGAGGACGTCATCTTCGCCGGGACGAGCGGGCGCGCCCCGCTCGGCCGGGCCGAGGTCAGCCTGACGATCGACAACACCGACGGGGCACTGCCGATCGAGTACTCCGAGGTGACGATCACCCGGACGATGTTCCGCAACGGCGGCAGCGAGTACGCGCTGAACGGCTCCACCTGCCGGCTGCTCGACATCCAGGAACTGCTCTCCGACTCCGGTATCGGACGCGAGATGCACGTGATCGTCGGCCAGGGCCGGCTGGACTCCGTGCTGCACGCGGACCCGATGGGCCGCCGTGCCTTCATCGAGGAGGCCGCCGGCGTCCTGAAGCACCGCAAGCGCAAGGAGAAGGCGCTGCGCAAGCTGGACGCGATGCAGGGCAACCTCAACCGCGTCCAGGACCTCGTCGCGGAGCTGCGCCGCCAGCTCGGCCCACTCGGCCGACAGGCCAGGATCGCCCGCCGGGCCGCCGGCATCCAGGCCGAACTGCGCGACGCCCGGCTGCGGCTGCTCGCCGACGACCTGCTCGCCCTGCGGCAGGCCGTCGAGGTCGAGATCGCGGACGAGCTGGCGCTGAGGCTGCGCCGCTCCACCGTCGAGCAGGAACTGGCCGGCGCGCAGCAGCGCGAGGCCGTCCTGGAGGCCCAGGTCGAGCAGCTCGGCCCGCAGCTGGAGGCCGCCCGGCAGACCTGGTACCGGCTCTCCGCGCTGGGGGAGCGGACCAGGGGGACGATCGGGCTGGCCGAGGCGAGGATCCGGCACGCGCAGGGCAGCGGACAGGCCCAGGAGCGCCGCGGACGCGACCCCGAGGAACTGGAGCGGGAGGCGCAGCGGATCCGCGAGGAGGAGGAGGCGCTCGCGCAGGCGCTGGAGGAGGCGCGCTACGCGCTGGCCGAGGCGGTCGAGGAACGGGCCGCGCTGGAGCGGGCGCTCACCGAGGAGGAGCGGCGGCTGAAGGCCGCGGCCCGGGCGATCGCCGACCGCCGGGAGGGGCTCGCCCGGCTGCAGGGTCAGGCCGCGGCGGCGCGTTCGAAGGCGGCGAGCGCCGAGGCCGAGACCGGCCGGCTGGCCGAGGCCAGGGACGAGGCGGCGCTGCGGGCCGAGGCCGCCCGGCAGGAGTACGAGCACCTGCGCGAACAGGCCGAGCGGGTGGAGGCCGGTGACGAGCAGGCGGAGGACGCCCACCGGCAGGCCCGGGAGACGCTGGCCGGGGCCGAGCGGAACCTGGCCGCCGCGCGGGATGAGCTGGGCGCCGCCGAGCGGGAGCGCGCCGCCCTGACGGCGCGTCACGAGGCGCTGGCCATGGGCCTGCGACGCAGGGACGGCAGCGGCGCGCTGCTCGACCGGGGCGCCGAGGCGGGTGTGCTCGGCCCGGTCGCCGAACTGCTGGTCACCGAGCCCGGCCACGAGGTCGCGATCGCGGCCGCCCTGGGCGCGGCCGCGGACGCCGTGGCGGTGGACGGTGTGGCGGCGGCCGCCGAGGCGCTCGGCCGCCTGCGCGCCGAGGAGGCCGGCCGGGCCGCGCTGCTGATCGCCCGGCCCCCGGCCGCGGGGGAACGGCCTGCCCTGCCCCCGGGGGCGCGCTGGGCGGTCGAGCTGCTCACCGGGCCGGCCGGCCTGCTGGCCGCGGCCGCGGTACTGCTGGCGCGCACCGTCCTGGTGGCGGACCTCGGGCAGGCCCGCCTCCTGATCGCGGCGCAACCCGGGTTGACGGCGGTGACGGCCGACGGCGACCTGCTCTCGGCCGGCTTCGCCCAGGGCGGCTCGGCCGGTGCGCCGAGCCAGTTGGAGACACAGGCGGCGGTGGCGGACACCGCCAGGCTGATCGAGGAGTCGCGGCAGCGCCACGCGGCGGCGGCGGAACTGCTCGACCGGGCCGCGCAACGCCGGCGGGAGCTCGCCGCGGAGCTGGAGGAGCTGACGGCCCACCGGCGCCGGGCCGAGCGCGAACGGGCCGAGCTGGCCGGTTCGCTGGGACGGCTGGGCGGTCAGGCCAGGGCGGCCGAGGGCGAGGCGGAGCGGCTGGCCGGCGCGGCGGCCCGGGCCGAACAGGGCCTGGCCGAGGCCTTGGCCGCGGCCGAGGAGCTGGCCGAACGGCTCGCCACCGCCGAGGAGTTCGCCGAGATCGGCGACCAGGAACCGGACGCTGCCGAGTGTGACCGGCTGGCCGAGGCCGGATCGGCGGCCCGCCAGGCCGAGGTGGAGAGCAGGCTGGCGGTGCGCACCCACGAGGAGCGGGTCCGGGCGCTGACCGGCCGCGCCGACCAACTGGACCGGGCGGCCCTGGCCGAGCGCGAGGCCAGGGCCCGGGCCGCCGAGCTCCGCGAGCGCGCCCGGCACGAGGCCGCCGTGGCCACCGCGGTCGCGGCCGGCGCCCGGCAGCTGCTCGGCTGTCTGGAACGCTCGCTCGCGCGGGCCGAGGCGGAACGCACCGAGGCCGAGCAGGCCAGGGCCGCACGCGAGAGCGAGCTGCGGGCCGGGCGGGAGACCGGCCGGGAGCTCAAGGCCGAGCTGGACCGGCTGGTCGACGCAGGCCACCGCGACGAGGTGCTGCGCGCCGAGAAGCGGCTGCGGATCGAGCAGCTGGAGGCCCGGGCGCTGGAGGAGTTCGGCATCGAGGGCGGCGAGCTGCTCGCCTCGTACGGTCCGGACACCCTCGTCCCGCCGCCGCTCCCGGAGGAGGGCGAGGAGCCGGGCGAGCCCACTGCGTACGTCCGGGCCGAGCAGGAGAAACGGCTGAAGGCGGCCGAGCGGGCCTACCAGCAGCTGGGCAAGGTGAACCCGCTGGCGCTGGAGGAGTTCGCGGCGCTGGAGGAGCGGCACCGCTTCCTGGGGGAGCAGCTGGACGACCTGAGGAAGAGCCGGCGCGACCTGATGGACATCGTGCGGGACGTGGACGTGCGGGTGGAGCAGCTGTTCACGGCGGCGTACCACGACACGGCGGCGCAGTTCGAGGGCGTGTTCTCGCGGCTGTTCCCCGGCGGGGAGGGGCGGCTGGTGCTGACCGACCCGGACTCGATGCTGACCACCGGGGTCGAGGTGGAGGCCCGGCCGCCGGGCAAGAAGGTGAAGCGGCTGTCCCTGCTGTCGGGCGGCGAGCGCTCGCTGACGGCGGTGGCGCTGCTGGTCGCGATCTTCAAGGCGCGGCCCAGCCCCTTCTACGTGATGGACGAGGTGGAGGCGGCGCTGGACGAGACCAATCTGCGCCGGCTGGTCTCGATCATGGAGGAGCTCCGGGAGAGCTCCCAGCTGATCGTGATCACCCACCAGAAACTGACCATGGAGTCGGCCGACGCGCTCTACGGCGTGACCATGAAGGGCGACGGCATCTCCCAGGTGATCAGCCAGCGGCTGCGCGAGGAACACCGCGAACGGCCCGTGCCGCCCCGCCGGCGGGAAGCCGCCGTCGGCACGGACTGACCTCCGCCCGACCTCGCCCTGACCTCCCCGTCCGTCGCACCGGGTGCGGCAGACGGGCGGAAGGTGACACAGGCCGCGAATGTCACCGTTCCCCGCGGCAGGGGTGTCGCGGATACTGGGGGGGTTATGGAATACGTGATCCTTGCCGTAGTCATCGCCGTGGTCGCCGTCGGCGCGATCGCGGGTCTCGTCGTTACCGGCAGACGACGCAAGCAACTGCCCCCGCGGGCGGAGACCCCCGTCGTCACCGCTCCCGCACCCAAGGCCCCGGAGGCCGTCGAGGAGGCGACCGCCGAGGCACCGCCGGCGCAGGCTCCGGTCGAGGCCGCCCCGGCCCCGGTCGAGGAGGCGCCGGTCGAGGAGGTGCCGGTCGAGGAGGCCGTCGCCCCGCCGGCCGTCGAGGTGCCCGAGCCCACCGCGGGCCGGCTGGTCCGGCTGCGCTCCCGGCTCTCCCGTTCCCAGAACACCCTGGGCAAGGGACTGCTGACCCTGCTCTCCCGGGACCGGCTGGACGAGGACACCTGGGAGGAGATCGAGGAGACCCTGCTCACCGCCGACGTCGGCGTGGCGGCCACCCAGGAGCTGGTGGACAGCCTGCGCACCCGGGTCAAGGTGCTCGGCACCCGCACCCCGGCCGAGCTGCGCACGCTGCTCGCCGAGGAGCTGACCGGGCTGATCGGCACCGAGGCGGACCGCTCGCTGAAGACCGCCAAGCACGAGGACGGCCGCCCGGCGGTCGTGCTGGTGGTCGGCGTCAACGGCGTCGGCAAGACCACCACCTCCGGCAAGCTCGGCCGGGTCCTCGTCGCCGACGGCCGCAAGGTGGTGCTCGGCGCCGCCGACACCTTCCGCGCCGCCGCCGCCGACCAGCTGCAGACCTGGGGCGAGCGGGTCGGCGCGCAGACCGTCCGCGGCCCGGAGGGCGGCGACCCCGCCTCGGTGGCCTTCGACGCGGTCAAGGAGGGCATCGCCGAGGGCGCGGACACCGTGCTGATCGACACGGCCGGCCGGCTCCACACCAAGACCGGCCTGATGGACGAGCTCGGCAAGGTCAAGCGGGTGGTGGAGAAGCACGGCCCGGTCGACGAGGTGCTGCTGGTGCTGGACGCCACCACCGGTCAGAACGGTCTGGTCCAGGCCCGGGTCTTCGCCGAGGTGGTCGACATCACCGGCATCGTGCTGACCAAGCTGGACGGCACCGCCAAGGGCGGCATCGTGATCTCGGTCCAGCGCGAGCTGGGCGTGCCGGTCAAGCTGATCGGGCTCGGCGAGGGCGCGGACGACCTGGCGCCGTTCGAGCCGGCAGCGTTCGTGGACGCGCTGATCGGCGACTGAGCCGCGGGCGTTCCCGCCGAAGGGCCGTCTCCCCGCGGGGGAGACGGCCCTTCGGCTTGCGGCCGGGAGGCGGCCCGGCGGGTCAGGAGGCCAGCCAGGCCGGCTCGGCGGTGCGGGCGCGGCTGCGGTGGCAGGCGTACGCGAGGGTGCCGAGCAGCAGCCGGGCCTCCGGCGGACAGGCCGCGCTCTCCCGGCAGGGCCGGCGCAGCCAGCGCATCGGGCCGAGCCCGGCGAGCACGGTCGGCGGGGCCGCGACGTAGCTGCCGGTGCCGTGGCAGGCCAGGTCGAGGGCGGCGTCGTCCCAGCCCATCCGGTAGAGCAGCTCGGGCAGGTGCTGGGCCGTGCCGGGGGCGACGAAGAACAGCAGCCGGCCGGTCGGGGCGGCCAGGACCGGGCCGACCTGGGTGCCCATCCGCTCCAGCCGCACCAGCGCCTGCAGGCCCGCCTGGGCCGGGACGTCCAGGACGTCGAAGTGGCGCCCGGCCGGCAGCAGCAGCGGGGCGCCCGCGGCGCACCGGCCGGTCAGCTCCTGGGTGGGGGTGCCGGCGGCCAGCTCGGGGCCGACCTCGTGGTGCAGGCCCGGGGCGGCGCAGTACGGCGTGGCGCAGTCGCACGAGCCGTCGCCGGAGGCGCGCCCCGGTGCGGTGGCGCCCACCGCGACCGCCCAGCCGAGCCGGCCGGTGTACTCGGTGGCCGCCTGGAGCGAGGTGGCGCGGGTGCGACGGGCGGTCCGCGGTGTCGACCACAGGGTGCCCAGCCGGAGATCGCCGAACAGGTTGTCCATGCCTCCCCCAACAGGATCGGGTTGCCGGTGGTTACGGGAACGTGACCATGCGTCAATTGTCCGGTGCGGTGCGCGTGGCGCGTTGGCGGCGCGCAGCGGACGGCGTGCACCAATTCGGGTGGCGCGGGCCAGGAGCCGCCTTGCACCGGCTCGCCGGATGCCGGATCGTCGTTGCTGCACGGGGTGCCTCCGTGGTCTCCGAGGCCGGCAACGCGCCGTCTCCTCGCGGAAGTTGGCCGCAGGCAGCGGCGGGTGGAGCGTCCCTCCGCGGGACCGGCATGTGCCGGTGTCACGCCGGGCGGGCTACCAGTGAACCGCCTGAGGTCCGCCGTTTGTTCACTCGCAGGGGTGGCGAAAGGTGGCGTTTCCTGAGTCATGCTCCCCCGGATGGCCGATGGGGCATTACGTTCAGGCTACGGAATGCAATGGGCCGCTCATTCCGGTGCGCGGTACGAGGCATGGCACGGCACAGGCACCGCAAGCACGTCGAGCAAGCGCCCGCGACTGTCGGGCACACGATCGGGGCCCCCGGTGGGGCCGGGCGGGATGGGGACGTTCCCATGGGAGACAAGCAACCGAACGAGAAGCTGACCTCGTGGTTCACACGCAGCGGCTGGTCCAAGGGGGAGCTGGCCCGTCAGGTGAACCGCCGGGCCCGGCAGATCGGTGCGCACCACGTCAGCACCGACACCTCACGGGTGCGTCGCTGGCTCGACGGCGAACAGCCGCGCGAGCCGATCCCGAAGATCCTCTCCGAGCTGTTCTCCGAGCGGTTCGGCTCGGTGGTGTCGGTGGAGGACCTCGGCCTGCGCGCCGCCGTCCCGGTCTCCACCGTCGGCGGCGGCGTCGACCTGCCGTGGAGCGGCGAGCAGACCGTCCAGCTGATCAGCGAGTACTCGCGCAGCGACCTGATGCTCAACCGCCGCGGCTTTCTCGGCACCTCCCTCGCACTGACGGCCGGCGCGGCGCTGATCGAGCCGATGCAGCGCTGGCTCACCCCCGGCCCCGGCGGAGCACCGATGCCCATCCTGACCGCCGCCAACCACGGCGAACCGCACACCGGCCGGCTCTCCGAGCCCGAGCTCCAGCTGCTGGAGCAGACCACCGAGATGTTCCGGCAGTGGGACGCCCAGAACGGCGGCGGCCTGCGCCGCAAGGCTGTGGTCGGCCAGCTGCACGAGGTCACCGACCTGCTGCAGGAGACCTACCCGGAGCAGACCACCAGGCGGCTGTTCCGGCTGACCGCCGAGCTGGCCCACCTGGCCGGCTGGATGTCGTACGACGTCGGTATGCACCCGAGCGCCCAGAAGTACTACGTGCTCGCGCTGCACGCCGCCAAGGAGGCGGGGGACCGGCCGTTCGGCGCGCTGATCCTCACCGACATGAGCCGCCAGATGATCCACCTCAACCGGGGCGAGGACGCCCTGGAGCTGATCCACCTCGCCCAGTACGGCAGCCGCGACACCGCCGGCCCGCGCCAGCAGGCCCTGCTCTACGCGATGGAGGCCCGCGCCTACGCGACCATCGGCGAGGTCAACCGCTGCGCCCGGGCGGCCCGGCTGGCCGAGGACACCTTCAGTGACTGCAGGCCCGGCGACGGCACCCCGGACTGGCTGAAGTTCTTCTCCGAGGCCGAGCTGAACGCGGAGAACGCGCACTCCTTCCGCGACCTGGCCTACCACTCCACCCGCAGCCCGCTCTACGCCTCGATGGCCTCCCCGGTCATGGAGCGCGCGGTCGACCTCTTCCGGCAGGACGGCGAGCACGTCCGCTCGTACGCCTTCAACCTGGTCGGGATGGCCAGCGTCCACCTGCTGCAGAACGAGCCGGAGCAGGCCGCCGTGATGTGCGAGCAGGCCGTGGACATCGCCAAGAAGGTGCGTTCGGAGCGGCTCAACACCCGGGTCCGCAAGACCTCGGAGGCGGCCACCCGGCAGTACAAGGACGTGCCGGAGGTCTCCCGGCTCGCCGAGCGCGTGGTGCAGGACATCCCGGAGTTCGCCGCCACCGCAGTCTGAGTCCGGGGCTGGACTTCGGGGCCCCGACTCCGGGGTCCGACCCCGCGCCCACCGATTTCCGGCCATCGCCGGAGCAGGCTCCGACCGTGGAGGCCACCGCAACTCGCATCCGTACGGGCTCCCCCGCCCCGCCGCGAGAAGGCCTCCACGGTCGGTGACGTTTCCGGCACGTCCGGTGCGGTGCGGCCGCAAGGTATCGCAAGATCTGTCATGGCACGGCCGTAGTTCACGCCCTCGTAACGCGTACGTCAACGACGTCACTGCGGTGAAACACCGAGCCGCATCGGCCGAAACCCGCCTTCGGCACTCTCCTCTTCATCGCCGACACCCCGGGTGGCACGGGACAGGGATCCCGGGTGTGGAGCGGCTTTCATTTCAGAGGAGACGCCGATGCCGGACGGCTTCAGCGCGGGCGATACCGCCTTTGTGTTCATCTGTGCGGCCCTGGTCATGTTGATGACCCCGGGTCTGGCCTTCTTCTACGGAGGCATGGTCAGGGTCAAGAGCACACTCAACATGCTGGTCATGAGCTTCATCTCGCTTGCGATCGTCAGCGTGCTCTGGGTCCTCTACGGCTACACCCTGGCCTTCGGCCCCGACGCCGGCGCCGGCCTGATCGGCAACCTGGACTTCCTGGGGATGCGCGGCATCGGGCTGAACGACATCACCGGCACCATCCCGGTCACGGCGTTCTCCGCCTTCCAGCTGATGTTCGCGATCATCACCCCGGCGCTGATCAGCGGCGCCGTCGCGGACCGCACCAAGTTCACCGGCTGGGCCCTGTTCGTGGCGCTCTGGGTCACGATCGTCTACTTCCCGGTCGCCCACTGGGTGTTCTTCTTCGACGGCGGCAACGGCGGCTGGCTCGGCGACCGCAACGGCGTGATCGACTTCGCCGGCGGTACCGCGGTGCACATCAACGCCGGTGTGGCGGGTCTCGCGCTGTGCCTCGTGCTCGGCAAGCGGATCGGCTTCAAGAAGGACCCGATGCGGCCGCACAGCCTGCCGCTGGTGATGCTGGGCTCCGGCCTGCTCTGGTTCGGCTGGTTCGGCTTCAACGCCGGCTCCGCCCTGGCCGCCAACGGCGTCGCCGGCATGGCCTTCATGAACACCCAGGTCGCCACCGCCGCCGCCGTCCTCGGCTGGCTCGCCTACGAGAAGATCAAGCACGGCGCGTTCACCACGCTGGGCGCCGCCTCCGGCGCGGTGGCCGGCCTGGTCGCCATCACCCCCGCCTGCGGCTCGGTCTCCCTGCTCGGCGCGATCGCCATCGGCCTCATCGCCGGCGCCGTCTGCGCCGCCGCGATCAGCCTGAAGTACCGGTTCGGCTTCGACGACTCGCTCGACGTGGTCGGCGTGCACGCGGTCGGCGGCATCGTCGGCTCGCTGGCGATCGGCTTCTTCGCCACCGGCCACGTCGGCCAGACCGCGCAGGGCCTGTTCTACGGCGGCGGTTTCGACCAGCTCGGCAAGCAGGCCCTGGGTGTCGCCGCGGTCGCCGTCTACTCCTTCGTGGTCTCCTGGCTGCTCGGCCAGGCCATCCACAGGACCATCGGCCTGCGGGTCTCCGAGGACGTCGAGGTGGCCGGCATCGACCAGGCCGAGCACGCCGAGTCCGCGTACGACTTCAGCGCCGTCGGCGCCAGCCTCGGCCGGGCCACCGCAGCGGCCCCCGCCACCACCGCCACCGCCAGGAAGACCGAGGTCGACGCCTGATGAAGCTCATCACCGCAGTCATCAAGCCCCACCGCCTCGACGAGGTGAAGGACGCCCTGCAGGCCTTCGGGGTGCACGGCCTGACCGTCACCGAGGCCAGCGGCTACGGACGGCAGCGCGGCCACACCGAGGTCTACCGGGGTGCCGAGTACACCGTGGACCTGGTGCCCAAGGTCCGGATCGAGATCCTGGTCGAGGACGACGACGCCGAACAGCTGATCGACGTGGTGGTCAAGGCCGCCCGGACCGGCAAGATCGGTGACGGCAAGGTCTGGTCCGTCCCGGTCGACACGGCCGTCCGGGTGCGCACCGGCGAGCGCGGGCCCGACGCGCTCTAGCATTCAGCACAACCGTCCCTTGGCGGACCTGCTCCAGGCAGGTCCGCCGAAGGCGTATCCGGCTCCTGTCGCCGGGGGTGCATCCGGCAACGCCGCCGGAGCCGCCCGGTGCCTGCTCGTACACGGATGGGGACCACGACGTGACCGCGACCGAAGCCCACCCCACCGACCCGGCCCGCCCGGGCGACCACGGCGCCGACCGCGCCCGGCTGCTCGCCGACCCCGACCTGTCCGGTGCCGAACGGCGCACCGCGCTGTCCGGGCTGACCGACCGCTGGCTGACGGGGCTGTTCCGCCGGGCCGGCGCGCCGGCCGGGACGGCCCTGGTCGCGGTCGGCGGCTACGGCCGCGGCGAGCTCTCCCCGCGCAGCGACCTCGACGTCCTGCTGCTGCACGACGGCGCACTCGACCCCGAGCTGCCCGAGCGGCTCTGGTACCCGGTCTGGGACTCCGGCGCGGCGCTGGACCACTCGGTCCGCACCCTGGCCGAGGCCCGGACCGTGGCCGCCGAGGACCTCAAGGCCCAGCTCGGCCTGCTCGACGCCCGCCACATCGCCGGCGACCCCGAGCTGACCGCGGGCCTGCGCTCCGCCGTCCTGGCCGACTGGCGGGCCGGCGCCGCCCAGCGGCTGCCCGAGCTGCACGAACTCGGACGGGCCAGGGCCGAGCGGCACGGCGAGCTCTCCTTCCTGCTCGAACCGGACCTCAAGGAGGCCCGCGGCGGCCTGCGCGACGTGGTCGCGCTCAACGCCATCGCCGCCACCTGGCTCGCCGACGCGCCGCGCGACGGGCTGGAGGCCGCCGCCCGCCGACTCGCCGACGTCCGGGACGCCCTGCACCTGGTCACCGGCCGGGCCACCGAGCGGCTCAGCCTGCAGGACCAGGACCAGGTGGCCGCGCAGCTCGGCGTCCTGGACGCGGACACCCTGCTGCGCCAGGTGTACGAGGCCGCGCGCACCATCGCGTACGCCGGGGACGTCACCTGGCGCTCGGTCGACCGGATACTGGCCGCCCGTTCCCAGCGCGGCCGCCGGATCTCCCGGCTGGCCTTCCCGTTCAGCGGCGTCGGCCGGGCCGGCGGCGCGGTCGCCAAGGGCGCGGTCGAACGGCGCCCGCTCGCCGAGGGCGTGGTCGAGCAGGACGGCGAGGCCGTCCTCGCCCAGAGCGCCCGCCCGGCGCAGGACCCGGTGCTGCCGCTGCGCGCCGCCGCCGCGGCCGCGCAGGCCGGGCTGACCGTCTCGTACGCCACCGTCCGGCGGCTGGCCGCCGAGACCAGACCGCTGCCGGTGCCGTGGCCGGACGAGGCCCGCGAGCAGCTGATCACCCTGCTCGGCGCGGGAGAGGCCTGCCTGCCGGTCTGGGAGGCCCTGGAGGCGGAGGGCCTGATCAGCAGGCTGCTGCCGGACTGGGAGCGGGTCCGGTGCAGGCCGCAGCGCAACGCGGTCCACCGCTGGACGGTGGACCGGCACCTGATCGAGACGGCGGTGCGGGCCGCCGCGATGACCCGCCGGGTGGCCCGCCCGGACCTGCTGCTGGTCGCGGCCCTGCTGCACGACATCGGCAAGGGCTGGCCGGGGGACCACTCGGAGGCCGGCGAGGTGATCGTCCGCGACGTCGCCGCCCGGATGGGCTTCGACCGGGCGGACACCGAGACCCTGGCACTGCTCGTGCGCCACCACCTGACCCTGGTGGAGACCGCGACCCGGCGGGACCCGGACGACCCGGCCACCGTCGACCTGATCACCAAGGTGGTCGGCACCCTGCCCCAGCTGGAACTGCTGCACGCGCTCACCGAGGCGGACGCCACCGCCACCGGCCCCGCGGCCTGGAGCGGCTGGCGGGCCTCGCTGGTCTCCGGGCTGGCGGCCCGCGCCGCCGCGCAGCTGGCCGGCGACGGGGGCTTCCCGGCGGACGCCGAGCCGACCGTCGACGAGGAACGGCTGGCGGTCGAGGCGGCCAGGACCGGCGCCCCGGCGCTCGCGCTGCACGCCGAGACGGACCACGAGTCGCCGGTCACCGAGCCGATGGGCGTCGAGCTGACCCTGGCCCTCCCGGACCGGCCGGGCCTGCTGGGCACCGTCGCGGGGGTGCTCGCGCTGCACCGGCTGACGGTCCGCGCGGCCAGCCTGCGCGAGCTGGACCCGATCGGAGCCGGCCCGGTGCTGCTGATCTCCTGGACGGTCGCCGCCGAGTACGGCGAGCTGCCGGAGGCGGCCCGGCTCCGGGCCGACCTGCGGCGGGCGCTGGACGGCTCGCTGGACGTCTCGCGCAAGCTGGCCGAGCGGGACGCCGCGGCGCCGCGCCGGCGGGGGATCGCCACCCCGCCCCCGGTGGTCGCGGTGGCCCCGGACACCTCGCGCAGCGCCACCATCCTGGAGGTGCGGGCGCATGACGCCCCCGGGCTGCTGCACCGGATCGGCCGGGCGCTGGACGCGGCCGGTGTCCGGGTCCGTACCGCACACGTCTCCACCCTCGGGGCGGACGCGGTGGACGCCTTCTACGTGACGGACGCGGCCGGGAAGCCGCTGGCGGCCGAGCGGGCCGGTGAGGTGGCCAGGGCGGTCCAGTCCGCGCTGGGCTGACCGCGCCCGCCCAGCTGACCTGCTGTGACGGGTGTGACGCGTGGGGCGTCACGCCCGGGCGGTCCGGGCCGGCCGGGGCCGCCGTGACCACTGCCCGAACCGCCCTGCGGGCCGATCGTCCACCGGGGTGGAGACCGCAGCTGGGCCGGGCGGATACCCTGGGGGCGACGACAGTACCCGTACCGATGCCGCAAGGGACCCGCGACCGACGTGTTCGACACTCTCTCCGACCGCCTCGCAGCGACGTTCAAGAACCTCCGGGGCAAGGGCCGCCTCAGCGAGGCGGACATCGACGCCACCACGCGCGAGATCCGGATCGCCCTCCTGGAGGCGGACGTCGCGCTCCCCGTGGTGCGGGCCTTCATCAAGCAGATCAAGGACCGCGCGCTCGGCTCCGAGGTCTCCGGCGCGCTGAACCCGGCGCAGCAGATCATCAAGATCGTCAACGAGGAGCTGATCAGCATCCTCGGTGGCGAGACCCGCCGCCTGCGGTACGCCAAGACCGGCCCGACCGTGATCATGCTGGCCGGTCTGCAGGGTGCCGGTAAGACCACCCTGGCCGGAAAGCTCGGCCACTGGCTGAAGTCCCAGAAGCACACCCCGCTGCTGGTCGCCTGTGACCTCCAGCGCCCCAACGCCGTCACCCAGCTCGGCGTGGTGGCCGAGCGCGCCGGCGTGGCCTTCTACGGCCCGCAGCCGGGCAACGGCGTCGGCGACCCGGTGCAGGTCGCCCGCGACTCGATCGAGTACGCGAAGCAGAAGCAGTACGACGTGGTCATCGTCGACACCGCCGGCCGCCTCGGCATCGACGCCGAGCTGATGCAGCAGGCCGCCGACATCCGCGCCGCCGTCACCCCGGACGAGGTCCTCTTCGTCGTCGACGCCATGGTCGGCCAGGACGCGGTCACCACCGCGCAGGCCTTCCTCGAAGGCGTGGACTTCACCGGCGTGGTGCTGTCCAAGCTGGACGGCGACGCCCGCGGTGGCGCCGCGCTCTCGGTGGCCCACGTGACCGGCCGCCAGATCATGTTCGCCTCCAACGGCGAGAAGGTCGACGACTTCGACGCCTTCCACCCGGACCGGATGGCCTCGCGCATCCTCGGCATGGGCGACATGCTCAGCCTGATCGAGAAGGCCGAGCAGACCTTCTCCCAGGCCGAGGCCGAGAAGATGGCCGCCAAGCTGCAGGGCGGCGGCAAGGACTTCACGCTCGACGACTTCCTGTCGCAGCTGGAGCAGGTCCGGAAGATGGGCTCGATCTCCAAGCTGCTCGGCATGCTGCCCGGCATGGGCCAGATCCGGGAGCAGATCAACAACATCGACGACAAGGACGTCGACCGCGTCGGCGCCATCATCAAGTCGATGACCCCGGCCGAGCGGACCGACCCGAAGCTCATCAACGGCTCGCGGAGGGCCCGTATCGCCAAGGGCTCGGGCGTCGGTGTCGGCGAGGTCAACAACCTGGTCGAGCGGTTCTTCGAGGCCCGCAAGATGATGTCCGCGATGGCCTCCGGCAAGGGCATCCCCGGCATGCCGGGCATCCCCGGGATGGGCGGCGGCGGCAAGAAGTCCGCGAAGAAGGCCCAGCCCGCCAAGGGCCGCAAGAAGTCCGGCAACCCGCTGAAGCGGGCGCAGGAGGAGGCGGCGGCCGCCGAGCGCCGGGCGCTCGGCCCCGGCGGCGCCCCGCAGGCCCCGGCCCCGGGCGGCGCGTTCGGCCTCGGCGCGGGCAAGGGCCCGGCCGACTTCGAGCTGCCCAAGGAGTTCAAGGACCTGATCTGACGGTCCGTCCCGACGGCCCGCCGCCCCTGTGGGGTGACGGGCCGTCGGCGTACCCCGCTCGGGGGCGGGATCGGGATCGGGATCGGGATCGGGATCGGGCTCCGGGGTGGTGCACGGAGGGCCGGGTCCACCGTACGGGTGCGCGAAAATGGTCGATGATGGTCCGATGCGAGTGAGGATCCGGGCGCCGAGGCCCGCAGACGCTGAACCGTACGCCGAGGCGGTCCGCCGGTCCGCCGACCACATCGGGCGGTGGAACCCGGTCGAGCCGGACGGGCTTCCGGAGCTGCTGGAGCGGCAGGGGCCGGGGCTGCGGACCTTCCTGATCGAGGACCTCGCGACCGGCGGGCTGGTCGGAAAGTGCAATGTCGCCAACATCGTGATGGGCCGCTTCTGCAACGGCGCCCTCGGCTACGACTCGTACCTCCCGTTCGCGGGCACCGGGCTGATGACCGAGGGCATGCGGCTGGTGGTCGACCGCTGCTTCGCCCCGATGGAGCGCAGCGGCCTGGGACTGCACCGGCTGGAGATCAACGTCCAGCCGGACAACGAGCGTTCGATCGCGCTGGCCCGGCGGCTCGGCTTCCGGCACGAGGGATTCACCCCGCGGATGCTCTTCCTGGCCGGGGCCTGGCGGGACCACGAACGGTTCGCCCTGACGGCGGAGGAGTGGCCCCGGCCGGCGGGGCGCCAGGGGTAGCGGTGGCCAGGGGTAGCGGTGGGTGCGGCCACCCCGCCCGGCCGGGGAGGCACCCCGGCGGGCCGAGCCGCACCCACCGCGACGCCGGCGGCGCTGCTCAGCGGGGCTGCTCCGCCACCACGTAGCGGAACATGTTGGCCATCCGCACCGACCCGTCCGGCTGGACGTACGGATGCAGTGCCTCCTCCAGCTCCTTGCCGACCAGGGTCTGCCCCGAGTCCTCGATCGCGGTCTCGAACAGTCCCGTGGACAACATCCCGCGCACCGCGCTCTCCAGGTCCGGATAGGCGAACGGGCAGTTCACCCGCCCGCTGCCGGCCGGCCGCAGCCCCGCACCGCTCAACAGGTCCTCCAACGCGCCGGGGCCGCTGAGGGCGAACGGCGTGCAGGCGGGCGTACGGACCGAGAGGCGGCGCGCGACATCCAGGGCGCCCGCGCTCTCGCACCGCTCCGGCGGGCCCCAGGAGGCGAGCACCAGATGCCCGCCCAGCAGGGTCAGCCCCGCCGCCTCGGCGACCAGCCCGGCCGGATCCCGGACGTAGGGAAGCTGCTCGAAAACAGTGACCAGCGAATGGGCCGCCCGGGGGATGCCGTACGCCGTCCGGGTGACTCGCTGCGCGGCCTGCTGCGGCCCTCGTACGCCGCCCGCGGACTCCGCCAGCACCCGCAGTCCGCGGCCCTCCGCGAGCTCCCGCAGCTCCGCCTCCGGCTCCTGTCCGGAGACCTGGGCGCCGCGGGCCGCGGCGAGCAGCAGGGCCAGCCCGGAGCGGCACCCGAGGCTGAGCACACTGGTGGCCGGGCCGACCTCCAGCCGCTCGAAGACCGCCTGGTAGAGCGGCACGAGCATGCGCTCCTGGATCTCCGCCCAGTCCCGCGCCCGGCCGTGCGACCCCGCCATGCCGTCTGCGTCGGGGCGCTGTGCGGTTGTGCCGGCCACTTGCGCTGAAGCCATCGCGGCCTCCCATCCGGTTCTGGATTCCGATGTCTGCATCGGTGTCTGTTGAGATGTCTACGGCTCCCCCCGATGGACCCCGCCCCGCATCCAGCGAACAGCGGTCGGGGCCCGGCGTCCAGAGGGGTGCGAGCAGGTATCCGCGCGCCGCGGTGGTGCGCCGGTGGGATGCGCCGGTGCGGGGCGGGTACGCGGGCCGCCCGTTCGGCAGGTAAACCGATTCACAGTCGACGGCCGAGTCCCCGTACCATCTGCCCCATGGCTAAGGCACCCGTTCTCACCCCCCAGGCGGACGACTTCCCCCGCTGGTACCAGGACCTCATCAACAAGGCTGAGCTGGCCGACAACGGTCCGGTGCGCGGCACCATGGTCATCCGACCGTACGGCTACAGCCTGTGGGAGCGGATGCAGCAGGAGATGGACGCGCGCATCAAGAAGGCGGGCGCGCAGAACGCCTACTTCCCGATGTTCATCCCGCAGTCCTACCTGACCCGGGAGGCCGAGCACGTCGAGGGCTTCGCCCCCGAGCTCGCCGTGGTCACCCACGGTGGCGGCAAGCAGCTGGAGGAGCCGGTCGTCGTCCGGCCGACCTCCGAGACGATCATCAACGAGTACTTCTCCAAGTGGATCCAGAGCCACCGCGACCTGCCCCTGCTGATCAACCAGTGGGCCAACGTGGTCCGCTGGGAGCTGCGCCCGCGCGTCTTCCTGCGCACCACCGAGTTCCTCTGGCAGGAGGGCCACACCGCCCACGCCACGTACGAGGACGCGCGCGACTACGCCTCGCGGATCCACACCACGGTCTACGGCGACTTCATGACCAACGTGCTGGGCATCGACGTGGTGCTCGGCCGCAAGACCGCCAAGGAGCGGTTCGCCGGCGCCATCAACACCCTCACCCTCGAGGCCATGATGGGCGACGGCAAGGCCCTGCAGATGGGCACCAGCCACGAGCTGGGCCAGAACTTCGCCAAGGCCTTCAACACCACCTTCCTCTCCGGCGGCGACCAGCGTGACCACGTCTGGCAGACCTCCTGGGGCGTCTCCACCCGCATGGTCGGCGGCCTGATCATGTCGCACGGCGACGACAACGGCCTGCGCGTCCCGCCGCGGCTGGCCGCCGTCCAGGTCGTCGTGCTCGCCATCAAGGGCGACGACGCGGTGCTGGCGAAGGTCCGCGAGATCGGCGCCCAGCTGGAGGCCGCCGGGGTCCGGGTCGTGGTCGACGACCGCACCGACACCCCGTTCGGCCGCCGTGCCGTCGACTGGGAGCTCAAGGGCGTTCCGGTCCGCATCGAGGTCGGCCCGCGCGACCTGGAGAACGGCACCGCGATGCTGGCCCGCCGTATCCCCGGCGGCAAGGAGCCGGTGGCCGTCGACGCCCTGGCCGCACTGCTGCCCGGGATCCTCGAGGAGGACCAGGCGCTGCTGCTCCGTCAGTCGCGTGAGCGCCGCGAGTCCCGCACCGTCGACGTGAAGAACCTGGACGAGGCCGTCGAGGCCGCCGCCACCGGCTGGGGCCGGATCTCCTGGGCCGAGCTCGGCCCGGAGGGCGAGGCCAAGCTGGCCGAGCAGGGTGTCTCGGTGCGCTGCATCGTCGCCGCCGACGGCTCGGTGCCGGCCACCGACGACCAGGACGGCAACATCGCGATCGTGGCGCGCGCTTACTGACGTAGCGGATCCGCAGTCGGCCGAAGGCCGTGGCCCGGCGCTCGCAGCCTCGTCGTCCCGCAGCCCTGTCCGCCCCACCGTCACTCCGACGGTGGGGCGGACGGGCTCGACGGGGGAGGGACCGGTGTGTTCCGTGGCGGGCCGGCTCGGCGGAGGGCCGGTTCAGTGACTGGCCGGTTCGGCGGAGGACCGGTTCGGCGGAGGGCAGGGTCGGCGGGGTGGCCGGGCAGAGCTCAGCTCCCGGTGACGGTGGTGATGATCACCCGAGTAGTAGCCTCAGCCGGTGAACCGTCGCTGAACATTCCGGTATCCGTGGGCGCTGACGTCCGTTCGAATGCCGTTCGTCCTCGGGTCTGTGTTCTCTGCTGAGACTACTCACCAGTCAACTGCCGGTCTCGCTGAACTAGCGGTACGGTATACGGCCCGTGGCCCTGTCAATTTTGACCAGGCCGCGGGCCGTCCGCCCTATGGGCGGCGGCGCCCTTGGGCGATAGCCGAGAGCTCGCCGAATCCGGCGGGCCCAGAGTTGCAGGGGGTTGGTCTTGCGTCAGATCCGAGCAGCGCAATTCGCGCACAGCTGTGTATTCCTGAGAGTTCGCTGGGAATTCCCCGCGAACGGGAACTCGTGGAACGCCGGCTCTCTTCCCATCGTTGGTACAGCGTGAGCACGACACAGCCTCTCGTCCTGGCGGCCGAACTGGCCGCCGCCTGGAGTGACATCCAGGCCCACCATCAGGATCTCCCCGACCTGGCCTCGCCCGAGGCACTGATCGGCGAGTCCTCCTCGGCCTGTGGCACGCGGCTCGACTTCGAGCGCCTGCTGCACGAGGCCGCCCACGGGCTGGCAGCCGCCCGCGAGATCCGTGACACCTCCAGGGCCGGCCGGTATCACAACCGGCGCTTCCTGATGCTCGCCTCCGAGCTCGGGCTGGCCCATCCGGTGGAGCCGCACGCGAGCAGCGGCTTCTCGCAGGTGACCATGCTCAACGACACCAGAGACCGGTACTCCGGCACCATCGAGCGGCTCGACCGCGCGCTGGGCGCCCACCAGCTGGCCGTGGCCGGCGAGGGCGGGCACCGGGCGTTCCGCGGCCCGGCGGCGCGGCACGGTTCGTCCGGTGGCGGAGTGCGGGTCAAGGCGGTCTGCGGGTGCGGCCGGAACGTGCGGGTGGTTCCGTCGGTGCTCGCGCAGGCCTCGATCGTGTGCGGCGCCTGCCAGCAGCCCTTCAAGATCGCGTAGTCGGCGCCGGCGCCTGGGCCTCCGTGACTCCGGCGCTGTGGATCGTCGACGCGCCCCGCACCTGTGGCCGACCCGTGCGGTGGGCACGCATCCGCCATCCGTCGGACGGCGAGTGCGTCGGGCCGACAGGGGCCGCGGAGCGCAGCAGCAAGGCAGTAGTAGGTAAGGCAGTAGTAGGCAGGACAGTGGTACGCAAGGCCGCGGTAGTAGGAATAGCCGCAGTGGTAGTAGGTCGCAGGACCCGCAGGGGCAGAGCAGGTGTGACGGACGCCGAAGCAGGGGCGGAAGCGCGACGGCTGTCGCAGCGGTGGTACACGGTGTGACTGGAGGGCGACGGAGGCTGGTCGGGCCGACCGGCGGCGCACTGCGCCGACTGTCGACGGCCGCTGCCATCTGCCGCCGAGTGGCTGTTCGGCTCTACCGGGGGCGGGGACCCTCGGTCGGGCCGACCTGCCCCGGTATGGCAGAATGGACAGCTGAGTACTCGGCAGCCGAGCAGGACCCCTCTCTCCTACGGCTGGCGTGTCCCTTGAACGACCGGGCCCGCAACCCCACGCGGTGCCATCCGGCCGCTCACCCACGTCAACACCAGGAGAATCCACTCCCGTGGCAGTCAAGATCAAGCTCAAGCGTCTCGGCAAGATTCGCGCCCCGCACTACCGCATCGTCGTCGCCGACTCGCGCACCAAGCGTGACGGCCGCGCGATCGAGGAGATCGGCATCTACCAGCCGACCTACGACCCCTCGAAGATCGAGGTCGACACCGACCGCGCCCAGTACTGGCTGTCCGTCGGCGCCCAGCCGACCGAGCCGGTTCTCGCCATCCTGAAGCTGACCGGCGACTGGCAGAAGTTCAAGGGCCTGCCGGCTCCGGAGCCGCTGAAGGTCGCCGCGCCGAAGGTCGAGGACTTCTCGCACCTGTTCGCGAAGGCCGTCGCCGGCTTCGAGGACGCCACCACCGGTGTCGCCATCACCCCGAAGGCCAAGAAGTCGGACAAGGCTGACGAGGCCGAGGCCGCTTCCACCGAGGCCTGAGCGTGATCGAGGAAGCCCTCGACCACCTGGTGAAGGGCATCGTCGAGCACCCCGACGAGGTGCAGGTGCGTTCGCGCCAGCTCCGCCGGGGCCACACCATCGAGGTACGTGTTCACCCCGATGATCTCGGCAAGGTGATCGGTCGTGGCGGCCGTACGGCGCGCGCTCTGCGCACCGTGGTCGGCGCTCTCGGCGGTCGCAACGTCCGGGTCGACCTGGTCGACGTGGACAGCATTCGCTGACACTCGACCGTCAGGTTTCTGGGCCGGCCGGGACGCTTAGTCGTCCCGGCCGGCCCTTCCTCGTTGTTCGGGGCCGGCCCGCCCGCCGCCCCCGGTTCCATACCTTCCGCCCACCTCTGCTCAGCTCAGCAGCGCACGACACCAGGAGAGCGATCACCGTGCAGCTCGTCGTCGGCAAGATCGGCCGCGCCCACGGCATCAAGGGGGACGTCAGCGTCGAGGTCCGTACCGACGAGCCGGAACTCCGGCTCGGCCCGGGCGCGGTCCTGCTCACCGACCCGGCCTCGGCCGGCCCGCTGACCATCGAGTCCGGCAAGGTGCACAGCGGCCGACTGCTGCTGCGCTTCGCCGGTGTCAAGGACCGCAACGGCGCCGAGGCGCTGCGCGGCACCATGCTGATCGCCGAGGTGGATCCGGACGAGAGCCCGGAGGACCCGGAGGAGTACTACGACCATCAGCTCATCGGCCTGGACGTGGTCCTCGTCGACGGAACCCTGGTCGGCGAGCTCACCGAGGTCATCCACCTGCCCTACCAGGACCTGCTGACCGTCACGAAGACGGACGGGACCGAGGTGCTGGTGCCGTTCGTCACCCGGATCGTGCCGACCATTGACCTGGAGAACCAGCGGGCTGTCATCGACCCGCCGCCCGGCCTGATCGACCCGATCGAGGTCGATGCCGAGCCCGAGGTCGAGGTCGAGGCTGAGGTCGAGGTCGAGGTCGAGGTGGAGTCCGCGTCCGAGAGCGATGGCACTGCGGGGAGCGGTGCCGACGTCGGCCGTGGCACTGGCACTGGCAGTGGCGCCGACGGCGGCTCCGGCGCCGGGGGCGTCGCGTGAGCCGGATGCGGATCGACGTCGTCACGATCTTCCCCGAGTATCTGGAGCCGCTGAACGTCTCGCTGGTCGGCAAGGCCCGGGCCCGCGGGCAGCTCGACGTGCACCTGCACGACCTGCGCTCCTGGACCACGGACGTGCACCGCACGGTCGACGACACCCCGTACGGCGGCGGGCCGGGCATGGTGATGAAGCCGGAGCCCTGGGGCGCCGCGCTGGACGCCGTGCTCGCCGAAGGACCCGAGGGAGAGGTGCCGACCCTGGTCGTGCCGACTCCCAGTGGGCGGCCGTTCACCCAGGAGCTTGCGCAGGAGCTCGCCGACCAGCCGTGGCTGGCCTTCGCTCCCGCGCGGTACGAGGGCATCGACCGCCGCGTGATCGAGGAGGCCGCGACCCGCATGCCGGTCGTCGAGGCCTCCATCGGCGACTACGTGCTGGCGGGCGGCGAGGTCGCGGTGCTGGTGATGGTCGAGGCGATCGCCCGACTGCTGCCGGGCGTGCTGGGCAACGCCGAGTCGCACCGGGACGACTCCTTCGCGCCCGGCGCGATGGCCGACCTGTTGGAAGGCCCCGTCTACACCAAGCCCGCGGAGTGGCGCGGCCGCGAGGTTCCCGAGGTGCTGCTGAGCGGTCACCACGGGAAGATCGCCCGCTGGCGTCGCGAGCAGGCCTTCGCCCGCACTCTGGCGCACCGCCCCGACCTGGTGGCGCGTTGGCAGCTCGGCGCCTTCGACAAGAAGGAGCGAGAGGCGCTCAGCGTCCTCGGCCTGGTGTGGGACGGCGAGCTGGGCCGATTTCGGCCGATGGCCGATGCTGTGGAAGAATAGGCGACTGTTGTCTGTCGCTGGGTGCCCCTAGAGGGCGTCACGTGGACCGGTGCCCCCGCCGCGGGGGGATCACCGCCAGCCGATGCGGCCCGCAGCAATCCCCATTGTGACGATTTTCCGTGGGCGGCCCGTGGCGCCTGCGATGGAGACCAAAATGAGCAACAAGCTCGCTGGTGTCGACGCCGCTTCGCTGCGTACCGACATCCCGGCCTTCCGCGCCGGTGACACCCTGAAGGTTCACGTCCGGGTCATCGAGGGCAACCGCTCCCGTGTCCAGGTCTTCCAGGGCGTCGTTATCCGTCGTCACGGCGCCGGCGTCGGTGAGACCTTCACCGTCCGCAAGGTCAGCTTCAACGTCGGCGTGGAGCGCACCTTCCCGGTGCACACCCCGGTCGTCGAGAAGATCGAGGTCGTGACCCGCGGTGCCGTCCGCCGCGCCAAGCTGTACTACCTCCGTGACCTGCGCGGCAAGGCCGCGAAGATCAAGGAGAAGCGCGACAACTGATCGGACGGCTCCGGCTTCCGGGGCCGCTTCCGCTCAGGTCACGCCGGGCCCTCTTCAAGGCTGTCGCCTTGGAGATAAGCTCAGCGCGATGAGCACGCAAGAACCACCCACGGACCGCGTCAGCAGTCCCGCGCCACTCGGTGCGGACTCGCCGGCGCGGTCCGTGGTCGTTTCCGACGCCGGTGACGGCGCCGGCGACGGTGCCGTCGGCGGTACGGAGGCGGTCAGCGCCGCCGAGCCTGCGGCGGTGGACGGGAGTGCGGTTGGCGAGCCTGCCACCGCCCGGCCCGGCCGGTGGGTGCGTGACCTGATGGCGGTGGCGGGCACGTGTGCCGTGCTCCTCGTGCTGGTCAACGCCTTCGTTGCCCGGCCGTTCGCGGTGCCGTCCGAGTCGATGGAGAACACCCTCAAGCCGGGTGACCGGTTGGTGGTGAACCGCCTCGCCTACGCGTTCGGCGGGCATGTGCAGCGCGGCGACGTGATCGTGTTCGACGGGACGGGCTCCTTCCTTCCCTACGCCGACGAGCTCTCCGGTCCGCGCGGCCTGCTCGCCGACCTCGGGCTGCTGCCGACCGGGAACTCGGTGTTCGTGAAGCGGGTTATCGGTGTCGGGGGCGACCGGGTGACCTGCTCCGGTGCGGACGGCCGGGTCAGGGTCAACGGAGTGCCGATCGACGAGTCGGTGTATCTGGCACCGGGCGACGCGCCCTCGCGGGTGGCTTTCGACATCGTGGTCCCTGCGGGCAAGCTCTGGGTGATGGGTGACCATCGGAGCGCGTCCAGGGACTCCCGGGACCACCTGGGTGAGCCCGGCGGTGGCACCGTCCCGGAGCAGAAGGTGATCGGCCGTGCGGACTGGGTGGTCTTCCCGGTCGGCCGGTGGACGTCGCTCGACCGGCCGTCGGGATTCTCGGCGATAGAGGGGGCCACCGGACATGGGCAGCAGGGCTAGGGGCCGACTGGCCGAGCGGCCGGTACCGGTCGCCAGCGGGAACTCCGCACCGAGGACACCGTCCACCATGCCCGTCCGCGGTCGCGCCGAGCGCCGCCGTACCGCGCGTCGTGCCGCCCGCCGCCGCAGGCGCTCGCTCCTGCGGGAGCTGCCCCTGATAGCTGTGGTCGCGCTGATCATCGCGGTGGTGCTCAAGACGTTCCTGGTGCAGGTCTTCGTGATCCCCTCCGGTTCGATGGAGCCGACCATCCAGGTGGGCGACCGTGTGCTGGTCGACCGGCTGACGCCCTGGTTCGGCAGTGAGCCGGGGCGTGGCGATGTCGTGGTGTTCAAGGACCCCGGCGGTTGGCTCGAGTCCGATCATGAGCGCTCCTCGGACGGTCCGGTCATGCGGCGGGTGAAGTCGGTCCTCTCGACCGCCGGGTTGATTCCCTCCAACGACGAGGGAGACCTGATCAAGCGGGTCATCGGGGTGCCGGGTGACACCGTCGAGTGCTGCGACAAGCAGGGGCGCCTGAGCGTCAACGGGGTCGCCGTGGACGAGTCCTACGTCGCCCCCGGGAATGCCCCTTCCCGGACGTCGTTCAAGGTCACGGTGCCGGCCGGGCGGCTGTGGGTGATGGGCGACCACCGCGACGTCTCGGCGGACTCCCGTTTCCACATGGCGAATCCGGGCAACGGCACCATCCCGATGAGCAACGTGGTCGGTCGGGCCTTCCTGATCGCCTGGCCGGTCTCCCGCACCGGTCAACTCGGTGCACCGTCGTCACTCTCCTCCGTTCCGGCCCGGGCGGCCGCCTCCGGGCGGGCGGAATCGCAGACCCTTGTCGGTGTGCCGGGATCGCAGTTGGCCCTCGGTCGGCCGGATCCTGCGGAACCTCCGCTCGTTATGGGTGTGTTGGGAGTTCTCCCGATCCTGGTCCGCCGTCGGCGATAGACCGGAGCGGATGATCACTCGACCTGCCGGTCGGCCCGACCGCCGTGTGGGAGCACCGGTGTGTCGATCGGGAGTGATAGAGAAGTGCTGGAGTGCCGGGTGCCGGCCGTTCAGTGCCGTATCGTTCGATGCCGCATCGTCCGGTGTGCTGCTCGGTCGTCTCCAAGGCTGCGCTGGTGTCAGGACGACCCTTGTCGGGCGGTTCTGAGGCGGGTTGACGGTCGATCACGCAACGTGGTGCCCGCTGTGCGGCACTGGTGAGCGCGGGCGCGCAGGCGTCCGCACAGCAGGGAGGAGATGTCGTGGGGGATCTGGTGATCGGTGCCCGTTCGGGCGCCCCGGAGCCTGAGGGCGCAGGGGGCCGAGGGGTCCGGTCGGCCGAGGCCGAGCCGTCCTCGGAGCCCAATGGCGCCGAGATGGCTGCCCGGCAGGGTGAGCCGTTCGACGGGCAGGGCCCGTCGGACGAGTTCGGGCCCGGAACTCCGGGCGGGCCGGGCGAGAAGGACACGGCCGAGTCGGACGACGCCGAGGAGTCGCCGGCGAGGGCCCAGAAGCCGCGGTCGTTCTGGAAGGAACTGCCGATCCTGATCGGCATCGCGCTGATCCTGGCGCTGGTGATCAAGACCTTCTTCGTGCAGGCCTTCTCGATCCCCTCGGGCTCCATGGAGAACACCCTCCAGGTCGGAGACCGCGTCCTGGTCGACAAGCTGACGCCGTGGTTCGGTGCCGAGCCCGAGCGCGGTGAGGTGGTGGTCTTCCAGGACCCGGGCGGCTGGCTGAACGACGAGCCGGGCCAGCGAAGCGACAGCGCCTTCGTCCGTGGTGTGCAGGACGTGTTCAGCTTTATCGGGCTGATGCCGTCCAGCAACGAGAAGGACCTGATCAAGCGGGTCATCGGTGTCGGCGGCGACACAGTCGAGTGCGAGGGCAACGGGCCGGTCAAGGTGAACGGCATTGCCCTGGACGAGCCGTACATCTATCCCGGGAACACTCCGTGCGGTGAGAAGCCCTTCGGGCCGATCAAGGTGCCGGAGGGGCGGATCTGGGTGATGGGGGACCACCGCGGCAACTCGCTCGACTCGCGCTACCACCAGGACCAGCCGGGCGGCGGCACGGTGCCGGTGGACAACGTGGTCGGCCGGGCGTTCGTCGTGGCATGGCCGATCGGTGACTGGGCGACTCTCCCGGTGCCGGAGACCTTCGACCAGAAGGGGCTCTCGTCGGCCGGACCGATGGCTCCCCCACTGGCCGGAGCGGCGGCCGTCCTCCCCGCTGTCTGGTGGCTTCGCCGCCGCCGGTGACCTCGCCGGTGGCCGGGCGGTGAATACCGTCCCGGGCACATTGATCTGTGGCCGACTCTTGCGCGGGCCGCGGTACTCGTGAGTAATCTGCTCGCACGTGCCGCGGCCCGCGAGTCTTTCCGGACCCGTCGGGGATCCCCGCTCGCCGGTGCCGATGCAGCGGACGGGGTCCGGCCTCGGACGCGAACCGACCCGCCAGTACGGTCCGGGCCCGTCCGGGCCGGAGCCACCGGGTGGGCCGAACAGAACGGGTTGGTGACGATGAGCAGTGTGGCGGAGCGGACGGCGTCCGTGCCGGCAGCGTCCCGGCCGCGCCGGAGCAAGGCGGTACTGCTCCAGGGCGCGGTCATCGCACTCGGTTTCGTGGTCCTGGTGGCGGGCTTCGGCCTGATCGCCGGGTACTACCGGCCGTACCGCATCCCGACCACCTCGATGTCTCCGACCATCGAGGGCGGCGACACCGTGCTGGCCCGGCGGGTCGATGGTGCCTCGGTCGGACGGGGCGACATCGTGATCTTCCGAGAGCCGCTCTGGGGCAACGCTGAGATGGCCAAGCGCGTGATCGGGGTCGCCGGGGACACCGTGGCCTGCTGTGACGATCAACAGCGGCTCAGCGTCAACGGTGTCGCGATCGACGAGCCCTACCTGGAGCGCGGCATCGGCCCCGGTACCGGGTTCAGCGTGACGGTGCCCGAAGGGCGGCTGTTCCTGCTGGGTGACTTCCGGTCCAACTCGCTGGATTCGCGCAGCCACCTGGAGATCGCGTCGGGCACGATCGCCGCCTCCGGCGTGGAGGGCCGGGTGGAGGCGACCGTCGTGCCGACCTCCAGGATCCGGACTCACGAGCGGACCTCCGCCTTCGACAACCTCGGTGGGCCGAACGCCCACAGCCCCGGCCCGTTGCGGCCGGCCGTCTACGCGATGGTGGGAGGCGCCGCAGTGGTCGTGCTGGCCTCGGCGGTCGGGTGGGCGGTCTCCGTGGCCCGGTGGACCAGGAGACGCCTCAGACGTTGACCCACCCTGCGGCAGTCCGCCCGCCGTGACGGACCACGGCGCGGCCCACACGGCACACAGAACCCGCGGGACCCGCTCCGCCCATGATCCCGCCCATGATCCCGCCCACGAGGGGATCTTCGGCACAGCCCGTGGCGGCCGCAGGCGGACCCGCAGCACGGAGGTGATCCAGGTGGCGGTGGTACGGCGCAAGGCGGTCCGCGTCCTGCTCCTGGACCCCCGAGGGCGGGTGCTGCTGCTCCACGGGTCGGACCCTGCGGTACCCGGGGTGACCTGGTGGATCACGCCGGGCGGTGGCATCGAGCGCGGCGAGGACCTCAGGACGGCCGCGCTTCGGGAACTCGCCGAGGAACTCGGGCCCGTCGACGTGGAGCTGGGGCCTCTGGTGGCGTATGGCACGACTGGTTTCTCCTATCAAGGGCAGGATTTCGAGCAGGAGCAGTGGTTCCACCTGGCCTGGAGCAGCACGACCGAGGTGGGTCTCGCCGTGAGCGGCGAGCAGGAACATGCCCAGTTGCTCGGCGCGCGGTGGTGGACACTCGCGGAGTTGCGGGCGACCCGGGAGACGGTCTATCCGGCGGAACTGGCGGGGCTGCTGGAGCGCGTCTCCACCGGCGATCCACCGGACCCGCCGGTTCGGCTCTGAGGACAGGTGTGGTGGTCCACAATGGGGTGGACGTGACGAGTTGAGGGGACGCTTGGATGAGTGCCGAAGACCTCGAGAAGTACGAGACCGAGATGGAGCTCAAGCTCTACCGGGAGTACCGGGATGTCGTCGGCCTGTTCAAGTACGTGATCGAGACAGAGCGGCGCTTCTACCTCACGAACGACTACGACCTGCAGGTCCACTCGGTCCAGGGGGAGGTGTTCTTCGAGGTGTCGATGGCGGATGCCTGGGTCTGGGACATGTACCGGCCGGCCCGGTTCGTCCGCAAGGTGCGGGTGCTGACGTTCAAGGACGTCAATATCGAGGAACTGGCGAAGAGCGATCTTGAGCTGCCCTCCGACGACGCGGCCTTCGGCAACTGAGCTGAGGCCACCCCGGAGCCACCGACACTGACCGCCGCGCTCGCCGGCTGTCCAGAGCTCGGCCGAATCACCACTCCTGTGGGTGACACCGGTTATCCACAGCCCCGACTTGTCCACAGGGAACGAGCACCCTCTGGTCCTGTCGGCCCCGGCTCGGCAACCTCCTGTCTCGGAGGTGATTGCCGTGCAGAGTGGCAACAACGGCCTCGGCCGATACGGCGAGGAGGTCGCCGCCCGCTGGCTCGTCCAGGGCGGCCTGAGGATCCTGGAACGCAACTGGCGCTGTGCCGAGGGCGAGCTGGACATCGTCGCCCTGGACGGGGACACGCTGGCGGTCTGCGAGGTCAAGACCCGCTCGGAGCGAGGTTTTCAGCAGCCCACCCAGGCCATCGACCAGACCAAGGCGCAACGGCTCCACCGCCTCGCCGAGCGATGGCTGGACGAGCGTTGGCCGGTGCACTTCGACCGGCTCGTTCAGGCGGTCGAGGCCGCCCGGGCAGGTGTGGCCGCCCTGCCGGACGGCGTTGCCGCTGGCCTGGACAAGGACCCGGCGGCCGGCGAGGAAGGACAGCCGGCCGGGCAGGCCGAAAGGCCGGGCACGGAGAGAAAGACCGGCAGGACGCGCAGGCGGTCCGGAAAACCTCGCGGCGACGGGCTCCCAGTCGCCGTAGCGCCCGAACACGCACCGGCCGCTGCGACGGTCGCCCCCGCACCGCCGCCGCCCGGCGGTGTGCGCATCGATCTGGTCGCCGTGGTCAACCGCCTCAAGGGCGCGGCGCAGGTCGAGCACCTCCGAGGGGCGATCTGAGATGGCCTTCGCCCGCACCTGCTCCGTCGCGCTGGTCGGCGTCGACGGCGTCGTCGTCGAGGTCCAGGCCGATCTCGAACCCGGAGTTGCCGCCTTCGCCCTCGTGGGGCTCCCGGACAAGGCTCTCAGCGAGGCCCGCGACCGGGTACGCGCCGCGGTGGTCAACAGCGGCGAGAGCTGGCCGCAACGCAAACTCACCGTAGGGCTCAGCCCAGCCTCGGTGCCCAAAGGAGGCAGCGGCTTCGACCTGGCCGTCGCGTGCGCCGTCCTGGCAGCCGCCGAAAGACTGCCGCCCGACGCCATCGCCGAGCTGCTGATCATCGGCGAGCTCGGCCTGGACGGAAAGGTCAGACCGGTCCGCGGCGTCCTGCCCGCGGTCCTGGCCGCCGCAGACGCCGGGTACCGCCAGATCGTGGTCGCCGAACAGGCTGCGGCGGAGGCCTCCCTGGTCCCCGGTGTCTCCGTGCTCGGCGTACGCAGCCTGCGCCAGCTGATCGCCCTGCTGTCGGGGACGGCGCCACCGGACGAGGCCCCGGAACCGGTGGCGGGGCAGCCGGACCCCATGCTGGCGGGCCTGCTCCTCCCCGGGATGGGAATTCGGGATCTCGGCGGCTCGCCCCGACCTGTGCCCGATCTCGCCGATGTGGCCGGCCAGTACGAGGCCCGACGCGCCCTGGAGATCGCCGCCGCCGGGGCTCACCACCTGTATCTGAAAGGCCCGCCAGGAGCAGGCAAGACCATGCTGGCGGAGCGACTGCCGGGCCTGATGCCGCCGCTCACCCAGAGCGAGGCGCTGGAGGTCACCGCCGTCCACTCGGTCGCCGGTCTCCTCCCGCCGGGCCGCCCGCTGATCGACACCCCGCCCTACTGCGCGCCGCACCACTCGGCCACCATGCCGGCCATCGTCGGCGGTGGCAGCGGGCTGCCGAGGCCCGGAGCCGTGTCGCTTGCGCACCGAGGAGTGCTCTTCCTCGACGAGGCGCCCGAGTTCTCCGTCCGCGCCCTCGACGCGCTGCGGCAGCCGTTGGAGTCCGGTGAGGTGATGATCGCCCGGTCCGCCGGTTCCATGCGACTGCCGGCCCGCTTCCTCCTGTGCCTCGCGGCCAATCCGTGCCCGTGCGGCCGCCACTCGATGCGGGGAGGCGGATGTGAGTGCACCCCCGCGATGGTCAACCGCTACCAGGCGAGGCTGTCCGGCCCCCTGTTGGACCGGGTCGACCTGCAGGTTCAGGTCGCCTCCGTGACCAGAGTCGAGCTTCTGGGCGAGGACAGGTCGGCGGAGAGCACCCGGAGCGTCGCCGCCCGGGTGCTGGACGCCAGGTCACGTGCGGCTGCCAGGCTCTCCGAGACGCCGTGGCGGACCAATGGCGAGGTCCCCGGGCACGAATTGCGCACCCGCTGGCGGGTGGCTCCCGGGGCGCTCGCCGATGCCGAGCAGGACCTGGAACGCGGTCTGCTCACCGCGCGCGGGCTGGACCGGGTACTCAGGGTGGCCTGGACCGTCGCCGACCTGGCCGGTCGGGACCAACCGGGCCGCCTGGACGTTCGGACCGCGCTGATGTTGCGGACCGGAGTCCAACGCGGGCTCCCACACCAGGACCGCGCCCCCACCGGTCCGGTCGATCCGGGCACGGACCTCGGCGGCGAGCTCTGATCCGGCAGGCCGCTCGGGGCCGTCAGCCCGCACCCGTACCGCACCTCGCCGCCCCGCCCGCACCCCGCTGAACGCCCCGCAGACCCACTCGCCCTGGAGGCCACGGTGGAACACGCCCGGACGACCGCCGACCACACCACCGCCGCGGTCACCGCACCCGCCGACCGGACGGCTCCGGGGACAGGGCCGCCGTCACCCGATGCGGCTGTGGCGGCCCGACCGGCACCGTCGGATCAGGAACGCCGCGCCCGCGCGACCCTGAGCAGCATCGTCGAACCAGGGGACGCGGTGATCGGGCGCCGGCTCCTCAGCACGACTGCCTCCGCCCTGCTGGAGGTCATCAGCGGCCGGACGGCTCCCGGCCCGGACGACCTGAGCAGCGCGCGCCTGGCCTCGTACCGGGCGAGGCTCCGGGCCGTGGATCCCGGTGCAGGACTGGAACGGGTGGAAGCGCGAGGCGGGCGGTTCATCATTCCGGGCGACTGCGAGTGGCCCTCGCAGCTCGACGATCTCGGTGACACCCGGCCCATCGGCCTGTGGGTGCGCGGGACAGGCTCGCTGAGACTTCTGGCGTTGCGCTCGGTGGCCGTCGTCGGTGCTCGGGCCTGCAGTGCCTACGGAGCGCATGTGGCCGGCGAGCTCTCTGCCCAACTCGCCGAACGAGGCTGGGTGATCGTCTCCGGCGCCGCCTACGGCATCGACGCCGCAGCGCACCGGGGTGCGCTCGCGGCGGGCGGAATCACCGTCGCGGTGCTCGCCTGCGGCGTCGACGTGGCCTATCCGCCGGGCAACACCCAGCTGATCCGCAACATTGCCGAACAGGGGATCCTGCTCAGTGAACTGCCACCGGGCGAGCACCCCACCCGCGCCCGATTCGTGCTGCGCAACCGCGTGATCGCCGCGCTCACCCGGGGCACGGTGGTCGTCGAGGCGGCGATGCGCAGCGGGGCCCTCAGCACGGCGCGCCGCGCCCGGGATCTCAATCGGCACACCATGGGGGTCGCAGGCCCCGTCACCTCGGAACTCTCGGCCGGCGTGCACGCCCTGATCCGCAGCGGGGCGGCCACCCTGGTCACCGACGCGGGCGAGGTCGGAGAGCTGATCGGGTCGATCGGTGACGACCTGGCCCCCGTCAGATCCGGGCCCGTCCTCCCCAGGGATCTCCTGGAGCCCGCCGCAGCCCAGGTGCTGGATGCCGTACCGGCCGGCGCCGACGGAGCGCCGGTCGAGCGACTGGCCCGGCGGACTGGCCTGTCCACTGACGAAGTCCTCCAACGGCTGTACGAGCTGGGCTCGCTCGGCCACGTCGAACGGTCCGGAGCTCACTGGCGGCTGCCACGGAGCCGTTGACCTTCCCGTCGCGCCACGCCGCACGCAGTGCCCGCTGCCTGCGGGGCCGGTGACCGGATTACCTGCCGGATCAGCCACCGGATCGGGGGACGACCGAGTGGCGGTAGCACAATGCAGTGATGCGATCACGCTACGCTCGCATCTGGCTTCCCTATCGGCACAGGACTCGGCAGAACGGCGCAGACCAACGCATGCCCACACATACCCCCGGACACCGGGTGCCCGGTGACGCTCGGCCCTCGGAAGGGACGGCGGCCGATGCCCGTCCCACGGCGGAGCTGCAGCCGCCGAAGGCGCCGGCGATCGTGGGGCTGGCGCGGCAGATCGGCCGTCCACCCGGGCCGCAGAGCGCGGGGGCAGGCCGCGTGCCCGGGCCGGAGCCGACGTTGGTCCGCCCACCGGGTTCCTGCTCAGAGGCAGGGGCGGCGCCGACGGTATCCGGCGCCGACCTCACCGGCGCCTCCACCTCCGGCGCCATCCCCGCCTCGTCCCCCGGCCCTTGCCCTGCTCCAGGTTCGGCTTCCGGCCCTGCCTCAGGCCCTGCTTCCAGTCCTACGTCCGCTCCTTCGCCCGGTTCTGCCTCGGCACCCTCCTCAGGCTCCCCGTCCGCAGCGCAGCTCAAGCCGAAGTCACAGCCCGTCACGGCCGAGCGCACGGCACTGGAGAAGCTCTGGCGGTCCTACAAGGAGGATGGTGACCCACGGCTGCGCGAGCAGCTGATCCTGCACTACTCGCCGCTGGTCAAGTACGTCGCGGGCCGGGTCAGTGTGGGCCTGCCAGCCAACGTCGAGCAGGCCGACTTCGTCTCCTCCGGGGTCTTCGGGCTGATCGACGCGATCGAGAAGTTCGACGTCGACCGGGCCATCAAGTTCGAGACCTACGCCATCAGCCGGATCCGCGGTGCGATCATCGACGAGCTCCGGGCACTGGACTGGATCCCACGGTCGGTCCGGCAGAAGGCCAAGGCGGTGGAGCGGACCTACGCCACCCTGGAGGCGCGGCTGCGCCGGACGCCGCACGAGCCCGAGGTGGCGGCGGAGATGGGCATCACGCTGGAGGATCTGCGCGCCATCTTCAGCCAGCTCTCGCTCGCCAACGTCGTCGCGCTGGACGAACTGCTCCATCCGGTGGGGGAGAGCGGTGACCGGCTCAGCCTGATGGACACCCTTGAGGACACCGGGGCCGACAATCCGGTGGAGGTCGCCGAGGACCGAGAATTGCGTCGGCTGCTGGCGACCGCTGTCAACACGCTGCCGGAGCGGGAGAAGACCGTGGTGACGCTCTACTACTACGAGGGGTTGACCCTGGCCGAGATCGGCCAGGTACTCGGGGTGACGGAGAGCAGGGTGAGTCAGATCCACACCAAGTCCGTTCTCCAACTGCGCGCCAAGCTGTCCGACATGCGCTGACCAGCTCGCGCCATGCCGGCCGGGACTCAGCCGACCATCGCCCCGCTCGGCCGCTGCCTCGGCCGGGCGGACCGGAATTGCGCGGCACCGTACCGGGAGCCCGCAGGGGTTCGTAGAGTTGGGGGGTGCCGAAGATCCGAGCGGCGACGGTGGCCGCGCATCGCCAGTTGCAACGAGCAGCGCTCCTGGACGCTGCGCGCTCCCTGCTGACCGAGGGGGGCGGTGACGCCCTGACCTTTCCCGCGCTCGCCGCTCGGACCGGACTTGCCCGTTCGTCGGTGTACGAGTACTTCCGCTCCCGTGCGGCCGTCGTCGAGGCGCTGTGCGCGGTGGACCTCCCGCTCTGGGCGGCCGAGATCGAGGCCGGGATGGCCGCGTGCGACACGGCCGAGGCCCAGATCGAGGCCTATGTCCGAGGCCAGCTCGCGCTCGCCGGTGATCCGCGACACCGCTCCGTGGTGGCCATCTCCGAACTGGAGCTGGACGACGCCTCGCGGGAGCGGATCCGCGCGGCCCACGCAGGCTTGGTGGGCCTGGTGCTCCAGGCCCTGGAGGAGCTCGGGCATCCGCAGCCGAGGCTCGCTGCCGCCCTGCTGCAGGGCGTGGTCGAGGCGGCGGTCCGGCAGTCCGAACGGGTGCTGGCGCAAGGGCGGCCGGTATACGGCGCCGACCAGGCAGCCGACGCTGCGACCGACACAGCGACCGGCCCGGCTACCAACCCGGCTACCAACCCGGCGACCGACTCGGGGAGCGACGCAGGCTCCGACGACCAGGCCGCGCGGGCCGCGGCCGACCAGATCGCGGACACGGCCGTCGCGCTCGCTCTGCACGGCTTGACGTCCGGAGCGTCAACCGCCTCGTCGGGCAGCTGAGAGCGGCAGCAGCCGTGCTCGGCCTGAGCCGAACAGGGCCAGCGGATCCAGGTAGCGCCCCCCGCGGAGCAGCCCCCAGTGCAGGCAGCCCGTCGCGCAGTGACCGGTCCCGGTGGCGACCTCACCGATGACCTGCCCGGCCGACACCGCGGTGCCCACCGGCACCGTGCCGGTCACTGGCAGGTAGGTGGTCCGCAGAGGCGGGCTGCCCGACCGGGGGTGCTGCACCGTGACCACAGGGCGTCCGGCGACCGTCCCGGAGAAAGCGATCACGCCGGGGGCCGCCGCCCGTACCGGTGTGCCGGGCGAGGCCGCCAGATCGACCCCGCGGTGTCCGGCGGCCCAGGGGGCCGTCGGCGCGTCGAACCGCCGGAGCAGTCCGGAGCGATCGCCGACCGGCCAGGCCCGCCCGGGGGCAGGGGCGGCGGCGGGGACGGCGCCGTCGGACGCCGGTATGACGGCGGCGGCCGACGCGGCACGGGCCGTGGGCGGCGGCAGTAAAACAGCCGGAATGCCCGTCGTCAGGAACAGGACGAGCAGCACGGCCCGCCACCGCCGGTCGGGCCCGGGCGGAGGGGTCGCCGGGTGCGTAGCGGAGGGTGTGCCGGGGGCCAGGGTCAGGGCCGGGGTGAGGACAGAGGTCAACCGGGGCGCTGTCATGGGCCCGAGGCTCCCGCCCATCCGGAATGCCGACCAGACTCACCCCGTTTCCTGTGGACAACCCCGGGCTGTGGAGAACGGGCATCCCCCACACGGGTGAACGCGAGGGCCCGTTCTGTTCCTCCCGCGGGTGCCCACCACCAACCCCCGACGTGACCTCGGGCGGCAGTCGCAAGCGCCACCCAGCCCCACTCGCACCGCGCCACAGCCACACCACAGAGCAGCCACAGAGCGGCCGCCGCCCCGCCTTCGCCCAACCGGAGCCGCCCTCGGCATCCGCCTGTACGCCAGCCCGCAATCCAGCCCGGACCAGCCCGCAATCCAGCCCACAATCCGGCCCGTGAACCAGCCCCTGTACCCGCCGGGCGAGGCCGGATCGGCGCCACCGTCTGCCCCGCCCAACGTCCGGGGTCGCTCCTGGCTCGGCGCTTCCCGTACACTTCACACGCGACCCGGTCCGCCGGGTCGACTTCGCACGCCCCGCCACCGGTGGAGCAGCCGGCCCGCGAGGGCCCGGCGAGGCCCTTCCGGTGCGAGTGCCGCTCGGTCCCCCGAGTCTGCGCAGCCGTGGATCACGTCCCCGCCAGGATCGCGTCCCCGGCCTTCGGCCCAGCGCCGCAGTGCAGACGGAGGCGGGCACGGCACGTCCGGGGTGTCAGGCGTGGCGGTCATCCCGACCGGCACGGACAACCGAGACCGACCCGGCGCCAGGCCGCACTGCGCAAGCACATACGTGAGCACAGGGCGGATGAGCCGGGCGCAACACCTGAGGAGCACGGCCATGGCCGTCGTCACGATGCGGGAGCTGCTGGAGAGCGGCGTCCACTTCGGTCACCAGACCCGTCGTTGGAACCCGAAGATGAAGCGTTTCATCTTCACGGAGCGCAACGGCATCTACATCATCGACCTGCTGCAGTCGCTGAACTACATCGACCGCGCGTTCGAGTTCGTCAAGGAGACCGTTGCCCACGGCGGCAGCGTCCTCTTCGTCGGCACCAAGAAGCAGGCGCAGGAGGCCATTGCCGAGCAGGCCGGCCGCGTGGGCATGCCCTACGTCAACCAGCGCTGGCTCGGCGGCATGCTGACCAACTTCCAGACCGTCTACAAGCGCCTTCAGCGGATGAAGGAGCTCAGCGAGATCGACTTCACGGACGTGGCCGGTTCCGGCCTCACCAAGAAGGAGCTCCTGGTCCTCGAGCGCGAGCACACCAAGCTCGAGAAGACCCTCGGTGGTATCCGTGACATGCAGCGCGTGCCCAGCGCTGTCTGGATCGTCGACACCAAGAAGGAGCACATCGCGGTCGGCGAGGCCCGGAAGCTCAACATCCCGGTTGTCGCCATCCTCGACACCAACTGCGACCCGGACGAGGTCGACTACAAGATCCCGGGCAACGACGACGCGATCCGCTCCGTCACCCTGCTGACCCGCGTGATCGCCGACGCCGTCGCCGAGGGCCTGAAGGCCCGCGCCGGTGTCGCCAAGGGCGACGCCAAGGCCGAGCCGGGCGCCGACCAGCCGCTGGCCGACTGGGAGAAGGACATCCTCGAGGGCCAGAAGGCCGACGAGGCCCCCGCCGCCGAGGCTGAGGCCGAGGCCGCCGCTGTCGAGGCCCCCGCCGCCGAGGCTGAGGCCCCCGCCGCCGCCGAGGCCGCTGTCGAGGCTCCGGCCGCCGAGGCCGACCAGGCCTGACGTACCAAAGGGTGAGGGGCGCCCACCGGGTACGTAGCCGGTAGGTGCCCCTCTCTCCCGTGCCGGGGCCGAACCAGCGGTCCCGGCACAACCCCACGCTGACACGCGAGACGTGAGAAGAGATCACACCATGGCGAACTTCACCGCCGCGGACGTCAAGAAGCTCCGTGAGCTCACCGGCGCCGGCATGATGGACTGCAAGAAGGCTCTGGACGAGGCCGAGGGCGACGTCCAGAAGGCCCAGGAGCTCCTGCGCATCAAGGGCCAGAAGGGTGTTGCCAAGCGCGAGGGCCGCGACGCCTCCAACGGCGCGCTGTCGCTGGTCCTGGAGGGCGGCAACTCCGGTGTCCTGCTCGAGCTGAACTGCGAGACCGACTTCGTCGCCAAGGGCGAGAAGTTCGTCGAGGTCGCCGACGCGCTGGCGAAGCACGTCGCCGCCGTCGCCCCGGCCGACCTGGAGGCCGCGCTGGCTTCCGAGATCGAGGCCGGCAAGACCGTCCAGCAGTTCGTGGACGAGGCCAACGCCAACCTGGGCGAGAAGATCGTCTTCAAGCGCTTCGCCCAGTTCTCGGGTGACGGCTTCGTCGCCGCCTACATGCACCGCACCTCCCCGGACCTGCCGCCGCAGGTCGGCGTCCTGGTCGAGCTCGACAAGGAGAACGCCGAGGTCGCCAAGGACGTCGCGCAGCACATCGCCGCCTTCGCCCCGAAGTACCTCTCGCGCGAGGACATCCCGGCCGCCGACATCGAGAACGAGCGTCGCGTCGCCGAGGCCACCGCTCGCGAGGAGGGCAAGCCCGAGGCTGCTCTGCCGAAGATCGTCGAGGGTCGCGTGACCGGCTTCGTCAAGGAGAACTCGGTTCTCGAGCAGGCCTTCGCGAAGGACAACAAGAAGTCCGTCGCCAAGGTCCTCGACGAGGCCGGCGTCACCCTGAAGCGCTTCGTCCGCTTCCGCGTCGGCGCCTGAAACCAGTTCCCGCGCGCTTCCGGCCTAAGGTAGGAGGCGCTCCGTCCCGAGTGGGCGGCAGGAACGCGCCGATCAGGCTCTCCGGTACCCCGAGGGGGGCCGCGTCGGCACCATGAACGACGAGGAGGCCATTGCCGTGCAGGACACCGTACCGGTTCCCGCGGCAGTGGCCTCCTCGCGTGTACCCGCAGGTCCGGGGACCGCACACCCGGCACTGTGAGCAGCACATGCAGCCCTGCGAACCCGCAGGCGGAGAAGGAGAGGCCCATGCACCAGACGCAGGAGACCGCGCAGGACGGCAACCGTCGGCGGGTGCTGCTCAAGCTGTCCGGTGAGGCCTTCGCCGGTGGCGGCGGCCTCGGCGTCGACCCGGACGTCGTGCACGCGATCGCCCGGGAGATCGCCACGGTGGTCCGCGCCGGCACCGAGGTGGCGGTGGTGATCGGCGGCGGCAACTTCTTCCGCGGCGCCGAGCTGCAGGTCCGCGGTATGGACCGGGCCCGCTCCGACTACATGGGCATGCTCGGCACCGTGATGAACTGCCTGGCGCTCCAGGACTTCCTGATCAAGGAGGGCATCGAGACCCGGGTCCAGACCGCCATCACCATGGGCCAGGTCGCGGAGCCGTACCTCCCGCTGCGCGCCGTGCGGCACCTGGAGAAGGGCCGCGTGGTCATCTTCGGCGCCGGAATGGGCATGCCGTACTTCTCCACCGACACGACCGCCGTGCAGCGTGCGCTGGAGATCCACGCGGAGGTCCTGCTGATGGGCAAGAACGGCGTGGACGGGGTCTACGACGCCGACCCGCGGACCAACCCCTCGGCGGTCAAGTTCGACGCGCTGGACTACACCGAGGTGATCTCGCGCGATCTGAAGGTGGCGGACCTGACCGCGATCACGCTGTGCAAGGACAACAGCCTGCCGATGCTGGTGTTCGAGCTGTTGGCCGAGGGCAATATCGCCCGTGCGGTGAAGGGTGAGAAGATCGGCACACTCATCAGCCAGGATTCCGCCCGGGCCTGAGCAGCAATCAGCCGTCCGGTGTACCGGTACGGGACTACAGCAGATGAAGCGGACAGGGAGCACACAGTGATCGAAGAGACCCTCCTCGAGGCCGAGGAGAAGATGGAGAAGGCCGTATCCGTCGCGAAGGACGACTTCGCCGCGATCCGCACCGGCCGCGCGCACCCGGCGATGTTCGCCAAGATCGTCGCCGACTACTACGGCGCGATTACGCCGATCAACCAGCTCGCCTCGTTCGCCGTGCCGGAGCCGCGGATGGCGGTCGTCACCCCGTTCGACAAGACCGCGCTGCGCAACATCGAGCAGGCCATCCGGGACTCGGACCTGGGCGTCAACCCGTCGAACGACGGCTCCATCATCCGGGTGGTGTTCCCGCAGCTGACCGAGGAGCGCCGCAAGGAGTACATCAAGGTCGCCCGCGGCAAGGGCGAGGACGCCAAGGTCTCCATCCGGTCGATCCGCCGCAAGGCCAAGGACGCGATCGACAAGCTGGTCAAGGACGGCGAGATCGGCGAGGACGACGGCCGTCGTGGCGAGAAGGAGCTCGACGACACCACGGCCAAGTACGTGGCTCAGATCGACGAGCTGCTCAAGCACAAGGAAGCCGAGCTGCTCGAGGTCTGACGGGCGACGCGCCCCGCGACCCTGTCATCCGGGGCGGGGCGCTCCCCGTTGATCTTTTCGGCACAGCACCTCCGCACCCGACGCTGCGAGTGGCCCCGGCCGTTGCCGGAGGTACCCGGTCCGACGGACCGAACGGGTCACTCGCAGCGCACTGCGGTGTACCAAGGGGGCACTGCGGCGCAGACTCAGATGATGCCCTCTTGTCCAGGAGACACCCGTGGCCCAGCCCGACCAGCAGCCCCCCAAGCCCCGCGGTGGCCGCAACCTGCCAGCGGCGATAGGCGTGGGCGTCGGCCTCGGCGCGGTCATCGGCGCCTCGCTCTTCGTGGTGAAGGCGTTCTTCCTGGCGGTGGTCGCCGCCGCGGTGGGCGTCGGGGTCTGGGAGCTGACCAGCCGGCTGGCCGAGCGCAAGGACGTCCACGTCCCGCGGATCCCGCTGCTGCTCGGCAGCGTGGCGATGGTGGTCACCGGCTACTTCGCCGGAGCCCAGTGGGCGGCCGCCGTGCTGGCGCTGACCGGTCTGGCGGTGATGGTCTGGCGGATGAGCACGCCGCCGGAGAACTACCTGCGCGACATAACGGCCGGCATCTTCACCGCCTTCTACGTACCCTTCCTGGCCACCTTCGTGGCGCTGATGCTGGCCGCGGACGACGGCGCCTGGCGGATCCTGCTCTTCCTGGTCGTCACTATCTGCAGCGACACCGGGGCGTACGCCGTCGGCTACAAGTTCGGCCGCAACAAGCTCGCTCCCACGATCAGCCCCGGCAAGACCCGCGAGGGCCTGGCCGGCGGCATCGGGCTGTCGATGCTGGCGGGCGCCCTGCTCATGCAGTACGTGATCGACGACGGCACCTGGTGGCAGGGGCTGATCCTGGGTGGCTGCGCGGCGGTCACGGCGACGGTCGGCGACCTGGCCGAGTCGATGATCAAGCGCGACCTCGGGATCAAGGACATGGGCACGCTGCTGCCCGGCCACGGCGGCATCATGGACCGCCTGGACTCGCTGCTGCCGACCGCCCCGGTAGTCTGGCTGCTGCTCGCCGCCTTCGTCGGAAGCTGAGCCCCGCGGCTGAGCCCGGCGCGAGCGGCTGCCCGAGCCAGGAGTACCCCCTACGAGAGCCCCGGACTCCCGTCGTTCGGGGCTCTCGGGCGCTCGGCGGCAGCGCGCGCAGGGGCACTGCGCCGATCTGCGACACTGGAACAACCATGCCTAAGCCCGGAGAACTGACCTTCGTCGCGCCGCGCGGCGCCAAGCCCCCGCGACACCTCGCCGACCTCAGCCCCGCCGAGCGCAAGGAGGCGGTCGCCGAGCTGGGCGAACAGCCGTTCCGCGCCAAGCAGCTGTCCAACCACTACTTCGGCCGGATCTCGAACGACCCGGAGAGCTGGACGGACATCCCCGCCGCGAGCCGCGAGAAGCTCACCGAGCGCCTGCTGCCCGACCTCATGTCGGTCGTCCGGCACGTGTCCTGCGACGACGACACCACCCGCAAGACGCTGTGGAAGCTCTTCGACGGCACGCTGGTCGAGTCCGTGCTGATGCGCTACCCGGACCGGGTCACGATGTGCATCAGCTCGCAGGCGGGCTGCGGGATGAACTGCCCGTTCTGCGCCACCGGCCAGGCCGGTCTGACCCGCAACCTCTCCACTGCGGAGATCGTCGAGCAGATCGCCGCGGGTATGCGGGCGCTGAAGGCCGGCGAGATCCCGGGCGGCGAGGCGCGGCTGTCCAATGTCGTCTTCATGGGCATGGGCGAGCCGCTGGCCAACTACAACCGGGTGCTGGCCTCGATCCGCCGTCTCACCGACCCGGCGCCGGACGGCTTCGGCCTGTCGCAGCGCGGCATCACCGTCTCCACCGTCGGCCTGGTGCCGGCCATGAACCGGCTCGCGGACGAGGGTCTGAGCTGCCGGCTCGCGCTCTCGCTGCACGCCCCCGACGACGAGCTCCGCGACGAGCTGGTGCCGGTCAACACGCGCTGGAAGGTCGCCGAGGTCCTGGACGCCGCGTGGAACTACGCGGAGAAGTCCGGCCGCCGGATCTCCATCGAGTACGCGCTGATCAAGGACATCAACGACCAGGCCTGGCGGGCGGACCTGCTCGGCCGGCTGATCAAGAACCACCGGGTGCACGTCAACCTGATCCCGCTGAACCCGACGCCGGGCTCCAAGTGGACGGCCTCCCGCCCGGAGGACGAGCGCGAGTTCGTCCGCCGGCTGCAGTCCCACGGCGTGCCGACCACCGTCCGCGACACCCGCGGCCAGGAGATCGACGGCGCCTGCGGCCAGCTGGCCGCCGCGGGCTGAGCGGGGGCGGGCGGCCGCTACGCGGTCAGCGCGCCGGAGGCGAGCAGTGCGGTCAGGCCGCCGGTCACCAGCAGCACGGTGCCGGCGGCCAGCGTGCGCAGGGCCACCGCGCCGACCAGCAGACCGGGAGCGGCGCCGAGCCCGAGCAGGTGGGCGGTGACCTCGCGTCGGCTGCTCCTGACCTCGACCAGGCGGGCCGCGACCGCGCCCGCGGCGCAGCCGACCAGCAGCACTCCCTCCGCCACGGGCAGTGGCTCGGCCGTGCCGGGGTGGCCGGTCCAGTGCCGGGCGGCGGTGAGCACCACGGCGAGGGTGAGGACGAGGACCGCGAGCGGGCCGGCCAGCCGGTCCGACTGTGCGGTCAGCCCGCGTCCGGCGAGCAGCCGCAGCGGGGTCGGTCGGCCGAGCGCGAGCAGGCGCCCGGTGAGGGCCAGCAGCGGCCCGGTGAGCAGGGCCGTGCCGAGCGCGGCGAACGACCAGCCGACGAGCAGGGCGGCGCTGGCGGAGCCGAGCCCGGCGGGCAGGTCGATGGGCCGGCCGTCCTGGGCGGCGCCGGGGCGCAGCCCGTACAGCTCCAGGGCGGTGCCGACCACGGTGAGGCCGAGTGGCAGGGCGATCCGCAGCGGTCCGTGGGCGGGGACCGCGGCGGTGCGGGCGGTGCGGCCGGGAAGGTGCTCCGGGGCTCTGACGGCACCTGCCGCCGCGAGCCCGCCGACCAGCGGGACGAGCGCCAGCAGGGTGATCGGGGCGGCGGCCGGCAGCGGGGTGCCCATGCCAAGGTCGGCGGCGAGCGAGGGGCCGGCGATGTCGTTGCGCAGCACCAGGAACAGCAGCAGGGCGCTGCCGCTGCCGAGTACGCACGCGAGGGCGGTCTCGCCGGCGATCAGGGCGCGGATCCGGTTGAGGCCGGCGCCGGCGGCGGTCAGTCCGGCGATCCGTTCCGGGCGCTGGGAGGGGACGGCGCGGGCGGTGGCGGCGGCGAGCCAGCTCACCGCGGCCAGCGGCGGCAGGCACCAGATCAGGCGGGGCAGCGAGGCACCGGCGGGGTCGCCGAGCGCCCGGCCCAGCGCCCGTAGCAGGAAGGCCGCGACCACGGCGGCGGCGGCCGCGGTGAGCAGCCAGCGGCCGAGGTCGAGGGTCCGGTAGCCCCGGGCCAGTCGGAGATAGAGCACTGCCGTCCCCCTCAGCGCCCGGCCGAGACCGCGGAGGTGTCCCGCGGCGGTACCGGTGCGACCGGCCCGGTGAGCCGGCCGTCGACGATCGCGACCGTGCGGTCGGCGTAGCGGGCGAGCTCCGGGTCGTGGGTGGCGAGGACCAGGGTGAGCCGGTGGGAGCGGGCGGCGCTGGCGAGTATCCGCAGGACCTGGTTCTGGGCGTCGCGGTGCAGCGGCGCGGTGGGCTCGTCGGCGAAGACCACGGTGGGCAGCGGGGCCAGGGCCCGGGCGACGGCGATCCGCTGACGCTGGCTCTGGACCATCTCGGCGGGCCGAAGGGCGGCGCAGTCGGCGACGTCCAGGCGTTCGAGCCACTCTCCGGCGGCTCCGTGCGCGGCCCGGTGGCCGGCGCCGGCGAGCAGCAGCGGCAGGGCGACGTTCTCCCGGGCCGTCAGCTCGGGGACGAGATGCGGCTCGGAGCCGACGAAGCCGAAGCGCTCAAGGCGGAGCTTCTCGCGGCCGGTCCGGGAGAGGGTGTGGACGGGGCCGCTGTTGAACCACACCTCGCCCTCGTCGACCGGGAGGAGGCCGGAGAGGCAGCCGAGCAGGGTGCTCTTGCCCGATCCGCGCGGACCGGTGACCGCGAACACCTCGCCCTCGTGGACGCCGAGCGAGACCCCGCGCAGGGCGGGGGTGCCGTGGTGGGACTTGACGATCCCTCGGGCCCACAGCACGTCGTTGTCAGGCGGGGCCGCTGACATGAGGTTCCATCCTGATGGCTGCGCAGGGATATGACAGTCGTCAGATTAGAACGACCGGGGCTCCCCGTGGTTGCGGCACACTGGCCCATCCAGGGGCAAATCATCCTCAATCCGGCGTGTTGGGTCCGGAAAACCTTGCCAGGGCCGGAACCGGACCGTCGGGAGAACACCGCAGGGCGGTCCCGGAGACCGGGACCGCCCTGGCGGCGGAGGGTGGGGGAAGATCAGAGCTTGGCCCACGCGTCGGTGAGGCTGGTCCGCAGGATCTGCTCGATCTCGTCGAAGGTCGACTGGTTCGAGATCAGCGGCGGCGCCAGCTGGACGACCGGGTCCCCACGGTCGTCGGCGCGGCAGTACAGGCCGTTGTCGTAGAGCGCCTTCGACAGGAAGCCGTAGAGCACGCGCTCGACCTCGTCGTCGTTGAACGACTCCTTGGTGACCTTGTCCTTCACGAGCTCGATGCCGTAGAAGAAGCCGTTGCCGCGGACGTCGCCGACGATCGGCAGGTCGCGGAGCTTGTTCAGGGTGCCGAGGAAGTTCGCCTCGTTGTCCAGCACGTGCTGGTTGAGGCCCTCGCGCTCGAAGATGTCGAGGTTGGCCAGCGCGACCGCGGAGGACACCGGGTGGCCGCCGAAGGTGTAACCGTGCAGGAAGGTGTTGTCACCCTTGTAGAACGGCTCCGCCAGGCGGTCCGAGATGATCGTGGCACCGATCGGGGAGTAGCCCGAGGTCATGCCCTTGGCGCAGGTGATCATGTCGGGCTGGTAGCCGAACTTGTCGGCGCCGAACATGGTGCCCAGGCGGCCGAAGGCGCAGATGACCTCGTCCGAGACCAGCAGCACGTCATGGCGGTCGCAGATCTCGCGCAGGCGCTGGAAGTACCCGGGCGGCGGCGGGAAACAGCCGCCGGCGTTCTGCACCGGCTCGACGAAGACGGCGGCGACGGTGTCAGCGCCCTCGTTGAGGATGGCGACCTCGATCTCGTCCGCGCACCAGCGGCCGTAGGCCTCCGGGTCCACCGTGCCGTCGGGGCCGGCCAGGAAGGCCGGGGCGCGGTAGATGTTGGTGTTCGGGGCCTTGTGGGTGCCCGGCACCAGCGGCTCGAACGGGGCCTTCAGGCCCGGCAGGCCGGTGATCGACAGGGCGCCCTGCGGAGTGCCGTGGTAGGCGACGGCGCGCGAGATGACCTTGTACTTGGTCGGCTTGCCGGTCAGCTTGAAGTACTGCTTGGCCAGCTTCCAGGCGGTCTCGACGGCCTCGCCGCCGCCGGTGGAGAAGAAGACCTTGTTGAGGTCGCCCGGGGCGTAGTTGGCGAGGCGCTCGGCCAGCTCGACGGCCTTCGGGTGGGCGTAGCTCCACACCGGGAAGAAGGCGAGCTCCTTGGCCTGCTTGGCGGCGGCCTCGGCCAGCTCCTCGCGGCCGTGGCCGGCCTGGACCACGAACAGGCCGGCGAGGCCGTCGAGGTACTTCTTGCCCTTGTCGTCAAAGACGTAGGTGCCCTCACCGCGCACGATGGTCGGCACGGGGGAGTTCTCGTACGACGACATGCGGGTGAAGTGCATCCACAGGTGGTCGTAGGCGGTCTTCGAAAGGTCCTTCTGTGCCGGGTCGGCGCTCATCGGGTGCCCCAGGTGTAGGTCTGTTTCCGGAGCTTCAGATAAACGAAGCTCTCGGTGCTCCGCACGCCGGGAAGCGCGCGGATGCGCTTGTTGATCAGTTCGAGCAGATGCTCGTCGTCCTCGCAGACCAGCTCGGCCAGCAGGTCGAAGGAGCCCGCGGTGCAGACCACGTAGTCGACCTCGTCGAGGGCGGCCAGCGCGTCGGCGACGGGTTCGATGTCGCCTTCGATTCGGATCCCGACCATCGCCTGACGGGTGAAGCCGACGGTGAGCGGGTCCGTGACGGCGACGATCTGCATCACGCCTTGATCGAGCAGCTTCTGGACGCGCTGGCGCACGGCCGCCTCCGAAAGGCCGACGGCCTTGCCGATGGCGGCGTACGGGCGGCGCCCGTCCTCCTGGAGCTGCTCGATGATCGCCTTGGAGGCGGCGTCGAGGGGAACGCTGGCGTTCCGGTCGCGGTTGGCCACGTCGCCACTGTGCCTGATCGACTCCGGTCGCGCAACCCAACGTACTGCTGATTTCGTCGCTGTTTCGAAAAATCGGTACGGATTGCGTCGTTCTTCTGCGGAACGCCTGTCGATACCGCCAGGTGTCGCGGTAGCCTGAGGAGGTACACGCGAACGCGTGAACACGTCCAAATGTGGACAGCGGACCTGCCGTTTCGTCGGGTCCGCCTCGCGCGGTGCCGGAGTAACCTGGCGCCGGAACTGCAACGCCGCAGGCCAGACCGTAGGAGAGACCCGTGAGCGAGCTTCGTACGCTGCGCAACTACATCAACGGTGAGTTCGTCGATGCGGCCGACGGCCGCACGTTGGACGTGATCGACCCCACCACCGGCGAGGTGTACGCGACGTCGCCGCTGTCCGGTGAGGCCGATGTGGACGCGGCCATGGCCGCCGCCGACGCCGCGTTCCCGGCCTGGCGGGACGCCACCCCGAGCACCCGGCAGAAGCTGCTGCTGAAGATCGCCGACGCGGTCGAGGCGCGCGCCGACGAGATCGTGGACGCCGAGTGTCGCAACACCGGCAAGCCGCGCGGGCTGACCCTCTCCGAGGAGATCGGCCCGATGGTCGACCAGCTGCGCTTCTTCGCCGGCGCCGCCCGCCTGCTGGAGGGCAAGGCCGCGGGCGAGTACATGGACGGCATGACCTCGATCGTGCGCCGCGAGCCGGTCGGCGTCTGCGCGCAGGTGGCGCCGTGGAACTACCCGATGATGATGGCCGTCTGGAAGTTCGCCCCGGCCATCGCCGCGGGCAACACCGTCGTCCTGAAGCCCTCGGACACCACCCCGGCGTCCACCGTGCTGCTCGCCGAGATCATCGGCGGCGTGCTCCGTGACCTCGACCTGCCGGCCGGCGTCTTCAACGTGATCTGCGGCGACCGCGAGACCGGCCGCCTGATGGTCGAGCACCGCACCCCCGCGATGGCCTCGATCACCGGCTCCGTGCGGGCCGGCATCCAGGTCGCCGAGTCGGCCGCCAAGGACGTCAAGCGGGTCCACCTGGAGCTGGGCGGCAAGGCCCCGGTCGTGGTCTTCGAGGACGCGGACATCGCCGAGGCCGTCGAGGGCATCTCGGTGGCCGGCTACTTCAACGCCGGCCAGGACTGCACCGCCGCCACCCGCGTGCTGGTGCACGAGTCGATCCACGACGCCTTCGTGGAGGCGCTGGCCAAGGCCGCGGCCGACACCAGGACGGGCGGCATCGACGACGAGGACGTGCTCTACGGCCCGCTGAACAACGCGAACCAGCTCAAGCAGGTCGCGGGCTTCATCGAGCGCCTGCCCGCGCACGCCAAGGTCGAGGCCGGCGGCCACCGGGTCGGCGACGTCGGCTACTTCTACGCCGCCACCGTCGTCTCCGGGCTGAACCAGGACGACGAGATCATCCAGAACGAGGTCTTCGGCCCGGTCATCACCGTGCAGAAGTTCTCCGACGAGGACCAGGCCGTCGGTTACGCCAACGGGGTGGACTACGCCCTCGCCTCCTCCGTCTGGACCAAGGACCACGCCCGCGCCATGCGGATGTCCCGCCGCCTGGACTTCGGCTGCGTCTGGATCAACACCCACATCCCGCTGGTCGCGGAGATGCCGCACGGTGGCTTCAAGAAGTCCGGCTACGGCAAGGACCTCTCCTCCTACGGCTTCGAGGACTACACCCGCGTCAAGCACGTGATGACCGCCATCTAGTAGTCGTCCGGCGACCTTCGGCGTCGCCTGCCGGCCGTCCGGTACGGACAGCCGCCCACGGGCGCGGGGAACCGCGCGGCCCGGCCTCCACGGAGGCGCACGGCCGCCGTTCCCCGCGCCCGTTTCGTCGTCCGCGCGCCCCCTGTCAAGCTGTCGGCCGACGCGAGGACCGCCTGACAAGATGCACCTGCTGGCGGGCGGCGGACTTCCCTACGCTTGCGGCATGAGCATCCCCACCGCTGACTCGGCTGCCGGGCAGGTCGTCAAGGCCACCGACCGCGCACACGTCTTCCACTCGTGGTCCGCCCAGGCGCTGATCGACCCCCTCGCGGTGGCCGGCGCCGAGGGTTCCTACTTCTGGGACTACGACGGCAACCGCTACCTCGACTTCTCCTCGCAGCTGGTGAACACCAACATCGGGCACCAGCATCCGAAGGTGGTCGCGGCGATCCAGGAGCAGGCGGGGAAGCTCTGCACCATCGCTCCCGGCTTCGCGCAGGAGTCCCGCAGCGAGGCGGCCCGCCTGATCGCCGAGCGCACCCCCGGGGACCTCGACAAGATCTTCTTCACCAACGGCGGCGCCGAGGCCAACGAGAACGCCATCCGGATGGCCCGGCTGCACACCGGCCGGCAGAAGGTGCTCTCCACCTACCGCTCGTACCACGGCGCCACCGCCAACGCGATCGCGCTGACCGGAGACCCCCGCCGCTGGGCCAACGAGACCGGCGTCTCCGGCATCAAGCACTTCTGGGGCCCGTACGCGTACCGCTCCAACTTCCACGCCGAGAACGAGGCGCAGGAGTGCGAGCGCGCGCTGGCGCACCTGGAGCAGGTGCTCGCCTTCGAGGGGCCGGCCACCGTCGCGGCGATCATCCTGGAGACCGTGGTCGGCACCGCCGGCATCCTGATCCCGCCGGCCGGCTACCTGGCCGGGGTCCGGGAGATCTGCGACCGCTACGGCATCGTCTTCATCCTCGACGAGGTGATGGCGGGCTTCGGCCGGACCGGCGAGTGGTTCGCGGCCGACCACTGGGGCATCACCCCGGACCTGCTGACCTTCGCCAAGGGCGTCAACTCCGGCTATGTCCCGCTGGGCGGCGTGGCGATCTCGGCCGAGATCGCGGCGACCTTCGCCGAGCGGCCCTTCCCCGGCGGGCTCACCTACTCGGGCCACCCGCTGGCCTGTGCCTCCGCGGTAGCGACCATCAACACGATGGCCGAGGAGGGCATCGTGGAGAACGCCAAGCACATCGGCGAGACCGTGCTCGGCCCGGGCCTGCGGGAGCTGGCGGAGCGGCACCCCTCGATCGGCGAGGTCCGCGGCCTGGGCGTGTTCTGGGCACTCGACCTGGTGAAGAACCGGGAGACCCGCGAGCCGCTGGTGCCGTACAACGCGGCCGGCGCCGCCAACGCGCCGATGGCCGAGCTGGCCGCCGCCTGCAAGCAGCGCGGTCTGTGGCCGTTCATCAACATGAACCGCTTCCACGCGGTGCCGCCGTGCACCGTGACCGAGGAGGAGGCCAAGACCGGTCTGGCCGTCCTCGACGAGGCCCTCACCGTGGCCGACGCGCACACCGTCTGACCCTCACCGGCTCCGCACCGCGGCCCCGGGCAGCGCTGCCCGGGGCCGTCCTATGTCTGGAGAACCTCCCCCATGGTCACCACGCTCTCCCGTCGTTCGATGATCGGGGCCGCCGGTCTGCTCGGCCTCGGCTCGCTGCCCGCCTGCGGCATCGCCCCCGCCTACGTGCCGGCCGAGCGCCGGTCGGTGCCGGACCGCTCGGAGTCGGACGCCTCGCTCGTCTTCTCCAACTGGACCCAGTACATCGACGTCGAGGAGGGCTCCGGCAGGCGGCCGACGCTGGAGGAGTTCACCGAGCGGACCGGGATCGCGGTCGAGTACAGCGAGGACATCAACGACAACGACGAGTTCTTCGGCAAGATCAGCCCGGTGCTCGCCCAGGGCGGGGCGCCGGGGCGCGATCTGATGGTGATCAGCGACTGGATGGCGGCGCGCTACGTGGCGCTCGGCTGGGTGCAGTCGCTCGACCGGGCCAACCTGCCGAACGTCACCACGTACCTGGACCCGCAGCTCAGCCGGCCCGCCTTCGACCCGGAGCGGGCACACAGCGTGCCCTGGCAGTCCGGGATCACCGGGATCGCCTACAACCGCAAGGCGCTGGGCCGTGAGATCCGGAGCACCGGAGACCTCTGGGCACCGGATCTCAAGGGCCGGGTCACGCTCTTCGCGGGCATGGACGAGGCGCTCGGCCTGCTGATGCTGGCCCAGGGCGCGGACATCTCGGCGTTCACCGCCGACGACGCGTACCGGGCCATGGCCCAGGTGCAGAAGCTGGTCGACAGCCGGCACATCCGCCGCTTCACCGGCAACGACTACACCAGCGACCTGGCCTCGGGCGCGGCCGTCGCCTGCCAGGCGTACTCCGGCGACGCGATCCAGCTGAAGGCCGAGAACCCGGACATCGAGTTCGTAGTGCCCGAGGAGGGCGGCGAGCTGTGGGCGGAGAGCCTGATGATCCCGGACCGCGCGCTGCACAAGCGCAACGCCGAGCTGCTGATCGACCACTACTACCAGCCCGAGGTGGCCGCCGAGCTCGCCGCCTTCGTGCAGTACATCTGTCCCGTCCCGGCCGCCCGTGACGTCCTCGCGGGCAGCGCCGACGAGGAGACCGCCGCGCTGGCCGAGGAACCGCTGATCTTCCCGACCGACGAGATGCGGGCCCGGCTGCACACCATGCGCGACGTCACCCCGGCCGAACGGCCCGGGTTCCACCAGGTGTGGGGCCAGGTCGCCGGGGTCTGAACCGGCCCCCGGCAGCGCCGCTGACCACCCGTCAGCGGCGCACGGCGTCCAGTGCCAGCAGCGCCACGTGCAGCGACAGACAGGACTCGACCTGGTCGAGGTCGACCCCGAGGATCCGCTCGACCTTGTGCAGCCGGTCGTAGAAGGACGGCCGGGACAGGTGCGCCGCGTCGGCCGCCGCCGACTTGTTGCGCCCCTGTTCCAGGTAGATCCGCAGCATCCGGACCAGCTGTCCGCCGTGCTCGGCGTCGTACGCGAGCAGCGGGCCGAGCTCGCGCTCGACGTACGTCTGCAGCCGCTCGTCGTCGCGCAGCAGGTGCAGCAGGCCGCGCAGCCGGACGTCCGGGAGCCGGTAGTACGCGGCCGCCCGGCCGCCGGGGACGTCGTGCAGGGCGGCGTCGGCGACCTGGGTGGCCTCCAGCAGGGTGCGCCGGGCGTCGCGGACCGAGCCGACCGAGGAGCCCACGGCTATCACCGGCTGGGGGAGCGGTGCGGCCGGTTCGCGGGTGGCCTCGGCGAGCAGTTTGCGCAGGGCGGCGGCGAAGGCCTCCAGCGCCGCGTGCTCGTCCTGCTGGGAGCCGAGTGCGATCAGCAGCCCGACGCCCTCGTCGTCGAACGCGCCGACCAGGGCGGACAGCCGGGCGGTGCGGATCGCGGTGGCCGCCAGCTCGGTGAAGTCACGCAGCCGGGCCTGGGCCTCCAGCGCCGCCGGGATCGGACCCTGGCGCCTGCGCAGTACCACCCCGACCAGCCGGCGGCCCTCCAGCGGCACCCCCAGCGCCTGGGCGCGCAGGGCCACTTCGGAGACGGTCAGGGCGTGGGTCAGGATCCCGGAGAGCAGGGTGCGGTGGGTCTGGCGTTCCAGGCTCTCCCGGTCGCGGACCACCAGCCGGTTCAGGGCGAGGGTGGCCGCGCCGCGCTCCAGCATCATGGTGTGCCGGTGCGGGACGCCCTCCGGCAGCGGGCCGGGCTCGTCGACCAGCACCAGCCGGCCCCAGTCCTGGCCGCGGGCGCCGACCGTGGTGACCAGCCAGCCGCTGCGCGGGTCGTGCCCGGTGCGGCCGGGCGGGCGGACCCCGCGCGAGCGGCGCTCCCAGCCCTCCAGCAGTTCGGCCTCCGGCCGGCCCGCCGGGTCATGGGCCAGGACCTGGTGGGCGAGGTTCTCCAGGACCACCGGCGCGCCGGCCAGCTGGGCGACCTGGCGGACCACCTCGCCCGGCTCGGCGCCCTCGGTGGCCAGCTCGTTGAAGATCTGGTGCACCGCCTCGGAGGTGCGCAGCTGTTCCAGCTGGGCGTTGACCACCAGCGCGTGGACGGCCTCGGTGACGGCGACGAAGCGCAGCTCGCGGCGGAGCACGATCAGTGGCAGGCCGCGCTGCTCGGCGGCGTGCACCAGGGCGCGCGGCAGCGAGTCGAAGTAGCGCCGCCCGAACTCGATCACCAGCCCGGCCACACCGACCTCGGCCAGCTCGCGCACGTAGCGGGCCAGGCCCTCGCGGTCCTCGGGCAGCGCGATGCCGGTGGACAGCACCAGCTCGCCGCCCTGCAGCACGCCGGCGACGTCGGGCAGCTCGCTGACGTGCACCCAGCGGATCGGGCGCTCCAGGTGCTCCGCGCCGGCCACCACCTGGGGCAGGCCGCGCCGCATCACGTCCAGGTCGAGCACGCGGGCGACGGTGGGGAGCATCGCGGGTCCTCCTGCGGGTTCAGAGTGTCAGGTAAATCATCCATCTCCGCGACGCCCTGTCACCCGGATGATGCCTTTCACCCTGTAAGGCGCTCGGGGTCCGGCCTGTCGCAGTGACCCTTGTCACCCGGACGCCGGAGCGGGCATCGTCAGCGAGTCGGCAGTGGCGCTGAGCGCGCTTGCCGCCGGAATCCGTCGCGTAACCAGATGGCAACAGCGGAATCCCTTGTGGGCGCCGACCGCGCCTGCCAGGATCACGCAATCCCGGCGATTCGACCTCGCGGGCCGACCGGAGCTGCTAGGCGCGACTCGACCAGCCGCGCCCGCGCAGTACCGGATACGACTCGTCGACGCGTGCAGCATGACGGGCAGCGGCACCCCCACGCCGCTGCCGTCGAACCACCGGGCACATGGAGGAACTGATGGACCTGACCGACTTCAGCGCAGGCGCGCAGTACATCGCGGGCCGGCTGACCGAGGGCACCGGCAGCGAACCTTTCCAGGTCGTCAACCCGGCCGACGGCAGCGTCGTCCAGCAGGTCACGCTGGCCTCCACCGCCGACGTCGACACTGCCGTCGCCGCCGCGCGGGCCGCCTTCCCCGAGTGGTCCGGTGCGACCCCGGGCGCCCGTTCGGAGGCGCTGCTGAAGCTGGCGGCGATCCTCGGTGAGCGCGCCGAGGAGTTCGCCCGGGTGGAGACCGCGCAGACCGGCAAGCCGATCAAGCTCTCCACCGAGTTCGACGTCCCCGGCACGGTCGACAACACCGCCTTCTTCGCGGGCGCCGCCCGCAACCTGGAGGGCAAGGCCGCCGGGGAGTACTCCGGCGACCACACCTCGTACGTCCGCCGCGAGGCGATCGGCGTGGTCGGCTCCATCTCCCCGTGGAACTACCCGCTGCAGATGGCCGCCTGGAAGATCCTCCCGGCGATCGCGGCCGGAAACACGATCGTGCTCAAGCCCGCCGAGCTGACCCCGCTCACCTCGCTGATGTTCGCCCGGGCCTGTACCGAGGCCGGCATCCCCGACGGCGTGGTCAACGTGGTCACCGGCGCCGGGCGACCGGCCGGCGAGCACCTGATCTCGCACCCCGGTGTCGCGATGGTGTCCTTCACCGGCTCGACCCCGGTCGGCAAGCGGGTCGCCGAGCTGGCCACCGCCACCGTCAAGCGCACCCACCTGGAGCTCGGCGGCAAGGCCCCGTTCGTGGTCTTCGACGACGCCGACCTGGAGGCCGCCGTGCACGGCGCGGTCGCCGCCTCGCTGATCAACAGCGGCCAGGACTGCACGGCCGCGACCCGCGCGTACGTCCAGCGCCCGCTGTACGACGCCTTCGTCGCGGGCGTGGCCGAGCTGTTCGCCGCCGTCCGGCTCGGCGACCCGCTCAACCCGCGGACCGACCTCGGCCCGCTGGTCTCGTACACCCACCGGGACCGGGTGGCCGGCTTCGTCGACCGGGCCCGTTCGTACGGCGCCACCGTGGTGACGGGCGGTCAGGTCCCGGCCGTCGGCCACGACGGCAGCGACCTCTCGCTCGGCGCCTACTACCGGCCGACCCTGATCACCGGCGTCGCGCAGGACAGCGAGGTGGTACAGGGCGAGATCTTCGGCCCGGTGCTGGTCGTGCTGCCCTTCGAGAGCGACGACGAGGGCCTGCGGCTGGCCAACGACACCCCGTACGGCCTGGCGGCCTCCGCCTGGACCACCAACGTGCACCGCTCGCTGCGGGCCACCCGGGAGATCGCCGCCGGGTGCGTGTGGGTCAACGACCACATTCCGATCATCAGCGAGATGCCGCACGGCGGCTACAAGTCCTCCGGTTACGGCAAGGACATGTCGCAGTACTCGCTCGACGAGTACACGCAGGTCAAGCACGTCATGTTCGACACCACGGCGGTGGTCCGCAAGGACTGGCACCGCACGATCTTCGGAGACCGATAACCCCCGTCGTCTCCCGTCCTCTTCCCCCAGGAGGGTGTCCCCGCATGGAGCTCAACGAGATCACCGGCAGTCTGCCGGACCCGGTCCGCAAGGCCTGGGAACGCAGTCTGACCGGAGGCCGGGCCGCGCTGTCCCGGCGCGCCCTGCTGCAGGCCGGCGCGGTCGCCGCAGGTGCCGGCACCCTTGCGGCCTGCGGCATCCCGCCGGCCAGGAGCTCCGCCACCGGTGACGCGGTCACCGCCCCGGACCACTCGGACGAGGAGAAGGCGGTGAACTTCTCCAACTGGCCGCTCTACATCGACGTGGACGCCCAGGACGAGCAGAAGCACGCCACCCTCGACGAGTTCGAGGCCGCCACCGGCATCAAGGTCCGCTACACCGAGGACGTCAACGACAACGTCGAGTTCTTCGGGAAGGTCAAGCCCCAGCTCGCGTCCGGCCAGGACACCGGCCGCGACCTCATGGTGCTCACCGACTGGATGGCCGCCCGGCTGATCCGGCTCGGCTGGGCCCAGCGGCTCAACCCCGCCAACCTCACGCACGCCGTGACCAACATCGAGGACCGCCTGCGGACCCCGGACTGGGACCCGAACCGGCAGTACTCCTACCCGTGGGCCGGCATCCAGGTGGTGGTCGCCTACAACAAGAAGGCCACCGGCGGGAAGGCCGTCACCAGCGTCACCCAGCTGCTGGACGACCCCGAGCTCAAGGGCCGGGTCACCTTCCTCTCCGAGATGCGGGACACCGTGGGAATGGTCCTGCTGGAGATGGGCAAGGACCCGGCGAAGTTCACCGCCGACGACTACGACGCGGCCATCCACCGCCTGCAGAAGGCCGTGGACAGCAAGCAGATCCGCAAGTTCACCGGCAACGACTACGGCCAGGAGCTGTCCTCCGGCGACATCGCCGCCTGTGTCGCCTGGGGTGGGGACCTGATCCAGCTGCGGGCGGACAACCCGGACATCGAGTTCGTCATCCCGGAGCACGGATACGTCTCCTCGACCGACAACATGCTGATCCCCGCCAAGGCCCAGCACAAGAAGAACGCCGAGCTGCTGATCGACTTCTACTACCAGCCGAAGGTCGCCGCCGCACTGACGGCCGGGATCGGCTACGTGTCCCCGGTCAGCGGAGTCCAGGCCGAGCTCGCCGCGCTCGACCCGGACACGGCCGCCAACCCGCTGGTCATCCCCACCCCGGAGATGGCCGCCAAGGTGCACGCCTTCCGCAGCCTCACCGAGGCCGAGGAGAGCGAGTTCGAGGACAAGTTCTCCAAGCTGATCGGCGCCTGACCACCACTCGGCCTCCGGGCACCCAGTACGGCATCTGACAGAGGGACACCATGACGGAGCAGCTGCGCGACACCGCGGCCGCCGGCGGAGACGTTCGCCTCACCGGCATCAGCAAGACCTACGGCGCGTCCACCGCCGTCCACCCGCTCGACCTGACCGTGCCGCAGGGCTCGTTCTTCGCCCTGCTCGGGGCGTCCGGCTGCGGCAAGACCACCACCCTGCGCATGATCGCCGGCCTGGAGGAGCCCAGCGGCGGCACCGTGGTGATCGGCGGCCAGGACGTCACCGCCCTGCCGCCGTACAAGCGCCCGGTGAACACCGTCTTCCAGAGCTACGCGCTCTTCCCGCACCTCGACATCTTCGAGAACGTCGCCTTCGGGCTGCGCCGGCGGGGACGCAAGGACGTGAGGAAGCAGGTCGAGGAGATGCTCGACCTGGTCGAGCTCGGCCCGATGGCCCGCCGCAAGCCGCACCAGCTCTCCGGCGGCCAGCAGCAGCGCGTCGCGGTCGCCCGCGCCCTGATCAACCACCCCCAGGTGCTGCTGCTCGACGAGCCGCTCGGCGCCCTCGACCTCAAGCTGCGCCGCCAGATGCAGCTGGAGCTCAAGCGGATCCAGACCGAGGTCGGCATCACCTTCGTCCACGTCACCCACGACCAGGAGGAGGCCATGACCATGGCCGACACCATCGCGGTGATGAACGGCGGCCGGATCGAGCAGCTCGGTGCCCCCGCCGACCTGTACGAGAACCCGGCCACCACCTTCGTGGCGAACTTCCTCGGCCAGTCCAACCTGATCCCCGCCGAGGTCACCGGCCGCGCGGGCGGCGACCTGCTGCTGAGCGCCTCCGGCGTGCGGCTCGCCCTGCCGAAGGCCCGCTGCGCCACCGACGCGACCAGGGTCCACCTGGGGGTGCGGCCCGAGAAGATCACCATCGCGCACGCCGACACGGTGGTGGCCGAGGGCCGCAACCAGGTCGCCGGCACGGTGGTCGACTCCAGCTTCATCGGCGTCTCCACCCAGTACGTGGTGCGCGCCGAGACCGGCCAGGAGCTCGCCGTCTTCGAGCAGAACATGGACCGCGACCTCCGGATAGCCCCCGGCGCCCCGGTCGTCCTGCACTGGAACCCGGCCCACTCCTTCGGCATGGACGCCACCCAGGCGATCGACGCCGGCACCGGGGAGGAGGCGGCATGACCACCACCACCGAGGCGGCGCCACCCCAGGTCGTACCGCTGGCCGAGCCCAGGCGCACCCGCCGCAGACTCACCCCGTACTGGCTGCTGCTGCCCGGCATCGCCTGGCTGGTGGTCTTCTTCGCGGTGCCGATGGTCTACCAGGGCTCCACGTCGCTGCAGACCGGCTCGCTCGAGGAGGGCTTCCGGGTCACCTGGCACTTCGCCACGTACTGGGACGCCCTGGTCGAATACCGCTGGCACTTCGTCCGCTCGTTCTCGTACGCGGCCACCGCCACGGTGCTCTGCCTGGCCATCGGTTACCCGCTCGCGTACACGATCGCCTTCAAGGCGAGCAAGCGCTGGCGCAACGTCATCCTGATCCTGGTGATCGCGCCGTTCTTCACCAGCTTCCTCATCCGCACCCTGGCCTGGAAGACCATCCTCTCGGACGGCGGCCTGGTGGTGAGCGCCCTCAACACGCTGCACCTGCTGGACATCAGCGACGCGGTGGGCCTGACCTCCGGTCACCGGGTGCTGGCCACCCCGCTCGCGGTGGTCTGCGGTCTGACGTACAACTTCCTGCCGTTCATGATCCTGCCGCTCTACACCTCGCTGGAGCGGATCGACCCGAGGCTGCACGAGGCGGCCGGCGACCTGTACGCGCGGCCGTTCACCACCTTCCGCAAGGTCACCTTCCCGATCTCGCTGCCCGGCGTGGTGGCCGGCACGCTGCTCACCTTCATCCCGGCCTCGGGTGACTACATCAACGCCCAGCTGCTCGGCTCGCCGAGTGAGCAGATGGTGGGCAACGGCATCCAGAAGCAGTTCCTGAACGTGCTCGACTACCCGACCGCGGCGGCGTTGAGCTTCATCCTGATGGCCCTGATCCTGGGGATGGTGACGGTCTACATGAAGAAGGCCGGAACGGAGGACCTGGTCTGATGACCCGACTGATCTCATGGGTTCGCCGGAACCTCGTGGTCCTGGCCGGCATCCTCGCCCTCGCCTACCTGGTCCTGCCGAACCTGGTGGTGCTCGCCTTCTCGTTCAACAAGCCCGCGGGCAAGTTCAACTACGAGTGGAAGGAGTTCTCCACCGACGCCTGGACCGACCCCTGCGGCGTCGCCGACATGTGCGGCTCGCTCACCCTCAGCCTGAAGATCGCCGCCCTGGCCACCCTCGGCGCCACCGTGCTGGGCACCATGGTCGCCTTCGCGCTGGCCCGCCACCGCTTCCGCGGCCGGTCCGCCACCACCGCGATGATCTTCCTGCCGATGGCGATGCCCGAGGTCGTGATGGCCGCCTCGCTCGGCACGCTCTTCCTCAACATGCGCATCCCGTTCGGCTTCACCACCATCCTGATCGCGCACATCATGTTCTGCCTCAGCTTCGTGGTGACCGCCGTCAAGGCCCGCGTGATGAGCATGGACCCCCGGCTTGAGCAGGCCGCCCAGGACCTCTACGCCACCCCCGTGCAGACCTTCCTCAAGATCACCCTGCCGCTCGCCGCCCCCGGCATCGCCGCCGGCGCGCTGCTCAGCTTCGCGCTCTCCTTCGACGACTTCATCATCACCCAGTTCAACTCGGGACCGACCACGGTCACCTTCCCGATGTTCGTCTGGGGCGCCTCCCAGCGCGGCATCCCGGTCCAGGTCAATGTGATCGGTACCGCGATGTTCCTCGCCGCAGTGGTCCTCACCGTCGTCGGCCAGACGATCGGCAACCGACGAAAGGCGCGCGCCTGACACGGCACCCGGCAGGCCGCGCGACACCATCGACGACCAGAAAGTAGCTGATAGAGCATGGACTCCGCCCGTGCGCTCAGTGACGTCCAGCCGACCCCGTTCTGGCTGGAGGACCCGGGTCGGCCCCAGGCCCTGCCCGCCCTGGTCGGCGACACCACCTGCGACCTGCTGGTGGTCGGCGGCGGCTACTCGGGCCTGTGGACGGCACTGATCGCCAAGGAGCGGGACCCCTCGCTGGACGTCGTCCTGGTCGAGGGGAACGAGATCGGCTGGGCCGCCTCCGGGCGCAACGGAGGCTTCTGCGCGGCCAGCCTCACCCACGGCTTCGGCAACGGGCTCCAGCGCTGGCCCGGCGAACTCGCCGAGCTGGAACGCCAGGGCGCCGCGAACCTGCAGGCCATCGAGGACGCGGTCAAGCGCTACGGCATCGACTGCGAGTGGGAGCGCACCGGCGAGATCGACGTCGCCACCCAGCCCCACCAGCTCGCCGAACTCCACGAGGTCGCCGAGGCGGTCGCCGAGTACGGACTGGACCTCACCGTCCTGGACGCGGACGAGCTGCGCCGCGAGGTCGACTCGCCGACCTTCCTCGGCGGCGTCTGGGACAAGGACGGCGTCGCCATGGTCCACCCGGCCAAACTGGCCTGGGGCCTGAAGGCCGCCTGCCTGACGCAGGGCGTGCGGATCTTCGAGCGCACCCGCGCCACCGACCTCGCCGAGTACGGCAGCGGCATGGCCGTGCGCACCGCGTACGGCCGGGTCCGCGCCCGGCGGGTGGCACTCGGCACCAACGTCTTCCCCTCGCTGGTCCGGCGGGTGCGCCCGTACATCGCCCCGGTCTACGACTACGCGCTGATGACCGAGCCGCTCACGGCCGAGCAGCTCGCCTCGATCGGCTGGAGCGGGCGCCAGGGCCTCGGCGACAGCGCCAACCAGTTCCACTACTTCCGGCTCTCGGCCGACAACCGCATCCTGTGGGGCGGCTACGACGCCGTCTACAACTACGGCGGCAAGGTCCGGGCCGAGTACGACCAGCGGCCGGAGACCTTCCGGACCCTCGCCCGGCACTTCTTCGAGACCTTCCCGCAGCTGGAGGGCGTGCGCTTCACCAACGCCTGGGGCGGCGCGATCGACACCTGCACGCGGTTCTCGGCCTTCTTCGACACCGCGTACAAGGGCAAGGTCGCCTACGCCGCGGGCTTCACCGGACTCGGCGTGGGCGCCACCCGGTACGGCGCCGAGGTCATGCTCGACCTGCTGGCCGGCGAGCTGACCGAGCGGACCTCGCTGGAGATGGTGCGCAGCAAGCCGCTGCCGTTCCCGCCGGAGCCGGTCCGCTGGGCCGGCATCGAGATCACCAAGTGGTCGCTGGACCGCGCCGACCACAACGGCGGCCACCGCAACCTGTGGCTGCGCACGCTCGACCGCCTCGGTCTGGGCTTCGACAGCTGACCGTTCGCCCGACCCCGAAGGGGGCGCGTCCATTCCCGGATGCGCCCCCTTCATGCTGTCCCCGTGCCCCGCCACCCGTGTAAGAGCCGACGTGGCCGCCGCTCTCCCCGTGAGACCCCATCGAGCGGAGGAACCACCATGGCATCCGGAAACCCCCACGACGCCGCACTCACCTGGCTCGCGAGCGCGGCCTCCGACCCCGACCGCTGCCGGCAGGACTGGGCCCGGGCCGGCGCCGCCCTCCTGCTGCTGCCCGCCGGACAGCAGTGGGACCTGCTGTCCGTCCCCGACGGACTCGGCCTGCCCGCCCTCGGCCTCCTGACCCGGCTGCCCGGCGGCGGCCCCGCGCTCGCCGGCGGCGGACAGGTCGGCTTCCTCGTCCCGGTCGGCACGGCCGCCCGCTGGTTCGGCACCGGGGTCAAGGTCGCCGGCCCCGGCCTGTGGGTGGCACTGCCGCACCCCGCTCGACGACGACACGGGCTGCGCTGGCTGGTCCCCCCGGACGGCTCCGGCCGCCTGGTCGACCCCGCCCTGCTGGAAATGGCCCTGCACGACGCGGCGGCGCGCCGCCACACCGCCGGGTGAGGCGGACAGCCGAACCGCCCCCTGCACCCGCGGCCCCGGGACGGGAGACTTGAGACATGACCCCGAGCCTGCTCGCCGAGGAGCACCTCCAGCTGCTGGAGACCGCCCAGCCGTACTGCCTGCGGTACGCCCTCGCCCTGGCAGGCACCGAAGCCCTGCGCGCCCACGGCCTGGCCGTCGGACGGTCCACCGGCCTGGTCCTGATCGCCTCCGAGGGCCCGCCGCTGGACGAACTGGCGGCCGGACTCGCCGAGACGTTCCGGGCCTGGGGACTCCCCGTCCGCGCCGAACAGGGCACACCCCGGCGGATCCAGCTCTCCGGCGCCTCCTGCCCGATCGAGCTCCGCAAGGAGCCCCTGCGGCACCCGCCCCTGCTGCTGGACGCCCCCGTCCCGGTCATCGCCCTGGCCGACGCCGCCGGCCTCGCCGTCCTGGAACTGTGCGACCGAGCCCTGCCCGCAGACCTGGCCGCCGTCCACGCGCTGACCGACCACTTTCGTGAGGGCGAGCTGCTCTCCCTCACCGCCGGACTCGACGAGGACTTCCAGCCCACCGTCCTCGCCGACCGGCTGGAGGGCGCCGCCGAACTCGTCGGCGCCGACCGCACCGCGCTCCAGGCCTGGGCCCAGAACTGGGCCCAGGACCTGCGGCTCGACCTCATGGAGACGCTCACCCTCCCCGACGGCCTGCACGACCCCTATCTGGAGGAGACCGATCCGGAGCGCGATGACCCGGAGGGCCCCACGCCCGACGACCTGTAAGGGTGAATCTCCGTTCCCCGTCATGCTGCTCGTTGAGACCCGCCCGCCCGGTCACCAGACTGGAGCTTGAGCGCGGGAGCCCCGTGTTCCCGCCGCCCGGCCCCTCGTCCGGGTGGTGCCGGCACGGTACCGGCGGCGCTGCGCCGTACGGACTTCGGAGGCAGAAGACCTTGAGCAAGCACATCACCCACTGGATCGGCGGCGCCCCCGTCGCCACCGCCGGCTCCGCGCCCCGGCGCGGCGACATCTTCGACCCGGCCACCGGTCAGGTCGCGGGCCAGGTCGACTTCGCGGAGATCGCCGAGGTCGACCAGGCGGTGGCGGCCGCGTCCGCCGCGTTCGCCGAGTGGCGCACGGCCTCGGTGGCCAAGCGGACCCAGGTGCTCTTCAACTTCCGCGAGCTGTTCAACGCCCGCAAGGACGAGCTGGCGGCGATCATCGTCTCCGAGCACGGCAAGGTGCACTCGGACGCGCTCGGCGAGCTGGCCCGCGGCCAGGAGGTCGTCGAGTACGCCTGCGGTGTCCCGCAGCTCGTCAAGGGGGGCTTCACCGAGCAGGCCTCCACCGGCATCGACGTCTACTCGATCCGCCAGCCGCTCGGCCCGGTCGCGATCATCTCGCCGTTCAACTTCCCGGCCATGGTCCCGATGTGGTTCTTCCCGCTCGCGATCGCGGCCGGTAACTCGGTCGTCCTCAAGCCGTCGGAGAAGGACCCGTCCGCCGCGAACTTCATGGCCCAGCTGTGGAAGGAGGCCGGTCTGCCCGACGGCGTCTTCAACGTCGTCCACGGCGACAAGGTCGCCGTCGACCGCCTGCTGGAGCACCCCGACATCAAGTCGGTCAGCTTCGTCGGCTCCACCCCGATCGCCCGCTACGTGTACGAGACCGGCACCCGGTACGGCAAGCGCGTGCAGGCGCTCGGCGGCGCCAAGAACCACATGCTGGTCCTCCCCGACGCCGACCTCGACCTCAGCGCCGACGCCGCCATCAACGCGGGCTTCGGTGCGGCCGGCGAGCGCTGCATGGCGATCTCCGTCCTGGTCGCGGTCGACCCGATCGGCGACGAGCTGGTCGAGAAGATCAAGTCCCGGATGGCCACCCTCAAGGTCGGCCCGGGCTGCAACGGCGACTCCGAGATGGGCCCGCTCGTCACCGGCCAGCACCGGGACAAGGTCACCTCGTACGTGGAGTCCGGTGTCGCCGACGGCGCCGAGCTGAGCGTCGACGGCCGCAAGCACACGATCGCGGCCGAGGACGCCACCGGCGCCCCGACCACGGACGGCTTCTGGCTCGGCCCGACCCTGTTCGACCACGTCAAGCCCGGCATGTCCGTCTACAACGACGAGATCTTCGGCCCGGTGCTCTCGGTCGTCCGGGTCGCCTCCTACGAGGAGGGTGTGGAGCTGATCAACTCCAACCCCTACGGCAACGGCACCGCGATCTTCACCAACGACGGTGGCGCGGCCCGACGCTTCCAGAACGAGATCGAGGTCGGCATGGTCGGCATCAACGTGCCGATCCCCGTCCCGGTCGCCTACTACTCCTTCGGCGGCTGGAAGGCCTCGCTCTTCGGCGACGCCCACGCCTACGGCCCGGACGGCGTCCAGTTCTTCACCCGCGGCAAGGTCGTCACCCAGCGCTGGCTGGACCCGTCGCACGGCGGGATCAACCTGGGCTTCCCGACCAACTCCTGACCGTCCGCGGGCAGAGCCCGCCGACGCCACCGACCCCGAGGGCCGCCCGGCCCGCCCCGCCGTCCGCCGGCGGTGCGGCCGCCGGGCGGCCCTCGTTTGCCTACGGCCCGGGATGGGCGTAGTGTTCTCTAGTCGCTCGGCTGGGAGCACCGGACACGTGTCTACGCGGACGGTCCCGGGGCGGCCAATCCCTTGAAACACCATCTCCATTCGGCTGGGTCGTGCTTTGTCGCGGCTCGGTGTGAATTGGCGTGCGCGCTTTTATGGATTGCGGTTGGATTCGCTTTTCGGAGTGGGGTTCGGCTAGAGTTCAGGACGTCGGACAGGCCGTCAGGTCGGACCGGCGGAAGGCGAATCGGACAGGGAAGCCCGGAAACGGCGCGGAAAACGTCTGATAAGCTGGAAACACGAAAGACCGGCGAGTCGGGTGAGTGAAACTCCGGAAAACGGAGCGGAAAACATCTGGTAAGCTGGGAAACACGAACGAAGCGCCCGGAGGGCCCGCTGGAAGGCGGTCCGAAGGAAGTGTCCGTTCCTTGAGAACTCAACAGCGTGCCAAAAGTCAACGCCAGATATGTTGACATCCCCGGCCGGTCCTTTCGGATCGGTTGGAGATTCCTTTAGTAACAAAACACTAGCGAGGACGCAGTGCGCGGGGCCGCCCTATTCCGGTGGTTGCCGTGCCGCTCAACGCGAGTGGTTACCGGATGACCGGTAGACATTCACGGAGAGTTTGATCCTGGCTCAGGACGAACGCTGGCGGCGTGCTTAACACATGCAAGTCGAACGGTGAAGCCCTTCGGGGTGGATCAGTGGCGAACGGGTGAGTAACACGTGGGAAATCTGCCCTGCACTCTGGGACAAGCCTTGGAAACGAGGTCTAATACCGGATATGACCTGTCCTCGCATGGGGGTGGGTGTAAAGCTCCGGCGGTGCAGGATGATCCCGCGGCCTATCAGCTTGTTGGTGGGGTAATGGCCTACCAAGGCGACGACGGGTAGCCGGCCTGAGAGGGCGACCGGCCACACTGGGACTGAGACACGGCCCAGACTCCTACGGGAGGCAGCAGTGGGGAATATTGCACAATGGGCGAAAGCCTGATGCAGCGACGCCGCGTGAGGGATGACGGCCTTCGGGTTGTAAACCTCTTTCAGCAGGGAAGAAGCGCAAGTGACGGTACCTGCAGAAGAAGCACCGGCTAACTACGTGCCAGCAGCCGCGGTAATACGTAGGGTGCGAGCGTTGTCCGGAATTATTGGGCGTAAAGAGCTCGTAGGCGGCCTGTCGCGTCGGATGTGAAAGCCCGGGGCTTAACCCCGGGTCTGCATTCGATACGGGCAGGCTAGAGTGTGGTAGGGGAGATCGGAATTCCTGGTGTAGCGGTGAAATGCGCAGATATCAGGAGGAACACCGGTGGCGAAGGCGGATCTCTGGGCCATTACTGACGCTGAGGAGCGAAAGCGTGGGGAGCGAACAGGATTAGATACCCTGGTAGTCCACGCCGTAAACGTTGGGAACTAGGTGTTGGCGACATTCCACGTCGTCGGTGCCGCAGCTAACGCATTAAGTTCCCCGCCTGGGGAGTACGGCCGCAAGGCTAAAACTCAAAGGAATTGACGGGGGCCCGCACAAGCAGCGGAGCATGTGGCTTAATTCGACGCAACGCGAAGAACCTTACCAAGGCTTGACATATACCGGAAAGCTGCAGAGATGTAGCCCCCCTTGTGGTCGGTATACAGGTGGTGCATGGTTGTCGTCAGCTCGTGTCGTGAGATGTTGGGTTAAGTCCCGCAACGAGCGCAACCCTTGTTCTGTGTTGCCAGCATGCCTTTCGGGGTGATGGGGACTCACAGGAGACTGCCGGGGTCAACTCGGAGGAAGGTGGGGACGACGTCAAATCATCATGCCCCTTATGTCTTGGGCTGCACACGTGCTACAATGGTCGGTACAAAGGGCTGCGATGCCGCGAGGCGGAGCGAATCCCAAAAAGCCGGCCTCAGTTCGGATTGGGGTCTGCAACTCGACCCCATGAAGTTGGAGTTGCTAGTAATCGCAGATCAGCATGCTGCGGTGAATACGTTCCCGGGCCTTGTACACACCGCCCGTCACGTCACGAAAGTCGGTAACACCCGAAGCCGGTGGCCTAACCCGTAAGGGGAGGAGCCGTCGAAGGTGGGACCAGCGATTGGGACGAAGTCGTAACAAGGTAGCCGTACCGGAAGGTGCGGCTGGATCACCTCCTTTCTAAGGAGCACATAGCAGCTTCGGACGAATGTTCCGGAGTGCTCGCTCATGGGTGGAACGTTGACTATTCGGCACACACTGGTCCTGGGGACTGCGAGTACTGCTTCGGCGTGGAAAGCGAATCCTGGGGTTGGGTGTGTCGGGCACGTTGTTGGGTCCTGAGGGAACGGCCGGTTGGTCGTTGCTTCAGTGAGCCGGTCCTACTTGATGTCCGCCTGTTGGTGGGTTGATGGTGGGTGTCTGGTCGTTGTTTGAGAACTGCACAGTGGACGCGAGCATCTGTGGCCAAGTTTTTAAGGGCGCACGGTGGATGCCTTGGCACTAGGAACCGATGAAGGACGTGGGAGGCCACGATAGTCCCCGGGGAGCCGTCAACCAGGCTTTGATCCGGGGGTTTCCGAATGGGGAAACCCGGCAGTCGTCATGGGCTGTCACCCATACCTGAACACATAGGGTATGTGGAGGGAACGCGGGGAAGTGAAACATCTCAGTACCCGCAGGAAGAGAAAACAACCGTGATTCCGGGAGTAGTGGCGAGCGAAACCGGATGAGGCTAAACCGGAGTGGTGTGAGACCCGGCAGGGGTTGCCACTTCGGGGTCGTGGGAAAGTTCTTCAGTCGTCTGCCGGCGGCTGGGTGAGTCAGAAACCGTATGGGTAGTCGAAGGACATGCGAAAGGTCCGGCGTAGAGGGTAAGACCCCCGTAGACGAAACTTGTACGGCTCACTTGAGCTTCTCCCAAGTAGCACGGAGCCCGAGAAATTCCGTGTGAATCTGGCGGGACCACCCGCTAAGCCTAAATATTCCCTAGTGACCGATAGCGGATAGTACCGTGAGGGAATGGTGAAAAGTACCGCGGGAGCGGAGTGAAATAGTACCTGAAACCGTGTGCCTACAAGCCGTGGGAGCGTCGGATGCGCAGCTTGCTGTGTGTCTCGTGACTGCGTGCCTTTTGAAGAATGAGCCTGCGAGTTTGCGGTGTGTAGCGAGGTTAACCCGTGTGGGGTAGCCGTAGCGAAAGCGAGTCCGAATAGGGCGGTTGAGTTGCATGCCCAAGACCCGAAGCGGAGTGATCTAGCCATGGGCAGGTTGAAGCGCGGGTAAGACCGTGTGGAGGACCGAACCCACCAGGGTTGAAAACCTGGGGGATGACCTGTGGTTAGGGGTGAAAGGCCAATCAAACTCCGTGATAGCTGGTTCTCCCCGAAATGCATTTAGGTGCAGCGTCGTGTGTTTCTTGCCGGAGGTAGAGCACTGGATAGGCGATGGGCCTCACCGGGTTACTGACCTTAGCCAAACTCCGAATGCCGGTAAGTGAGAGCACGGCAGTGAGACTGTGGGGGATAAGCTCCATGGTCGAGAGGGAAACAGCCCAGAACACCGACTAAGGTCCCTAAGCGTGTGCTAAGTGGGAAAGGATGTGGAGTCGCAGAGACAACCAGGAGGTTGGCTTAGAAGCAGCCACCCTTGAAAGAGTGCGTAATAGCTCACTGGTCAAGTGATTCCGCGCCGACAATGTAGCGGGGCTCAAGTACACCACCGAAGTCGTGTCATTCACATATATAGGCCCAACGGCTGTGTGGATGGGTAGGGGAGCGTCGTGTGCCGGGTGAAGCAGCGGAGGAATCCAGTTGTGGACGGTACACGAGTGAGAATGCAGGCATGAGTAGCGATACAAGAGTGAGAAACTCTTGCGCCGATTGACCAAGGGTTCCTGGGTCAAGCTGATCTGCCCAGGGTAAGTCGGGACCTAAGGCGAGGCCGACAGGCGTAGTCGATGGACAACGGGTTGATATTCCCGTACCCGCTTTGAAGCGCCAACGTCGAACCTCTTGATGCTAAGCCCGTGAAGCCGGCCCGGAGTCTTCGGACAAAGGGACGTGGTGGAGCCGGTGACCCAACAGGGTAGTAGGTGAGCGATGGGGTGACGCAGGAAGGTAGTCCAGCCCGGGCGGTGGTTGTCCCGGGGTAAGGGTGTAGGCCGAGTGATAGGCAAATCCGTCACTCATTAAGGCTGAGACCTGATGCCGAGCCGATTGTGGTGAAGTGGATGATCCTATGCTGTCGAGAAAAGCCTCTAGCGAGTTTCATGGCGGCCCGTACCCCAAACCGACTCAGGTGGTCAGGTAGAGAATACCGAGGCGTTCGGGTGAACTATGGTTAAGGAACTCGGCAAAATGCCCCCGTAACTTCGGGAGAAGGGGGCCATTCCTGGTGACGAGTCTTGCACTCCGAGCTGGGGGTGGCCGCAGAGACCAGCGAGAAGCGACTGTTTACTAAAAACACAGGTCCGTGCGAAGCCGTAAGGCGATGTATACGGACTGACGCCTGCCCGGTGCTGGAACGTTAAGGGGACCGGTTAGTCACATTTCGGTGTGGCGAAGCTGAGAACTTAAGCGCCAGTAAACGGCGGTGGTAACTATAACCATCCTAAGGTAGCGAAATTCCTTGTCGGGTAAGTTCCGACCTGCACGAATGGCGTAACGACTTCTCGACTGTCTCAACCATAGGCCCGGTGAAATTGCATTACGAGTAAAGATGCTCGTTTCGCGCAGCAGGACGGAAAGACCCCGGGACCTTTACTATAGCTTGATATTGGTGTTCGGTTCGGCTTGTGTAGGATAGGTGGGAGACTTTGAAACCCAAACGCCAGTTTGGGTGGAGTCGTCGTTGAAATACCACTCTGGTCGTGCTGGATGTCTAACCTGGGTCCGTGATCCGGATCAGGGACAGTGTCTGGTGGGTAGTTTAACTGGGGCGGTTGCCTCCTAAAGAGTAACGGAGGCGCCCAAAGGTTCCCTCAGCCTGGTTGGCAATCAGGTGTTGAGTGTAAGTGCACAAGGGAGCTTGACTGTGAGACTGACGGGTCGAGCAGGGACGAAAGTCGGGACTAGTGATCCGGCGGTGGCTTGTGGAAGCGCCGTCGCTCAACGGATAAAAGGTACCCCGGGGATAACAGGCTGATCTTCCCCAAGAGTCCATATCGACGGGATGGTTTGGCACCTCGATGTCGGCTCGTCGCATCCTGGGGCTGGAGTAGGTCCCAAGGGTTGGGCTGTTCGCCCATTAAAGCGGTACGCGAGCTGGGTTTAGAACGTCGTGAGACAGTTCGGTCCCTATCCGCTGTGCGCGTAGGAGTGTTGAGAAGGGCTGTCCCTAGTACGAGAGGACCGGGACGGACGAACCTCTGGTGTGCCAGTTGTCCTGCCAAGGGCATGGCTGGTTGGCTACGTTCGGGAGGGATAACCGCTGAAAGCATCTAAGCGGGAAGCCTGCTTCGAGATGAGCACTCCCACCTCCTTGAGAGGGTAAGGCTCCCAGTAGACGACTGGGTTGATAGGCCGGATATGGAAGCCCTGTGAGGGGTGGAGTTGACCGGTACTAATAGGCCGAGGGCTTGTCCTCAGTTGCTCGCGTCCACTGTGTTGTTCTGAAACAACGACCCCAGCCAGGTTTGGTCACATGGCTGGTGCGGTTGACAGTTTCATAGTGTTTCGGTGGTCATAGCGTGAGGGAAACGCCCGGTTACATTCCGAACCCGGAAGCTAAGCCTCAAAGCGCCGATGGTACTGCAGGGGGGACCCTGTGGGAGAGTAGGACGCCGCCGAACAATTTTTAAGAGAAAGCCCCCCTCCCGCCCGGGAGGGGGGCTTTCTGCGTTAGCCTTCGCCAATGCAGAACCTGACCCTCACCTGGCAGACCTCGGCCGTCGTGTCCGGGGCGCTGCTCGGCTCGGCGTACGCGGTCCACCGGGCCGGCCGGGCGCGGACGGCTGCGGCCGTGCTGCGGGAGGCGGGCACGCTCCTGGCGCTGTTCACGCTGTGGCAGCTGGTCGGGCACCTCTCGCTGATGAGTACCGACCACGCACTGGACCGGGCGGACTGGATCCACCGGACGGAGCTGTCGTTCGGCCTCCCCGACGAGGCGGCGTGGCAACGCGCGGCGATGCCGCATCCGTGGCTGATGCAGGCGGCCAACTACTACTACGCCACCATGCACTTCGGCGTGATGCTCGTCCTGCTGCTCTGGCTGTTCCTCCGGCACCGGGACAGGTACGGGTGGGTCCGGAACACGGTGGTGCTGACCACCGGGGCCTGTCTGCTGATCCAGTTCATTCCGGTCGCCCCGCCTCGCATGCTGCCGGCCAACGGATTCGTCGACGTCGCGGCGCAGTACGGGCAGTCGGTGTACGGCGGCGCCGTGGCGGGGGTGGTGCCGGACCAGCTCTCGGCGATGCCGTCCGTGCACGTGGCCTGGTGCGTGATCGTCGCGGTGGCGGTGGTCCTGGTCGCCCGGGGGCCGTGGCGGTGGCTGGTGCTGCTGCACCCGGTCGTGACGGTCGTGGTGGTCGTGGTGACGGCGAACCACTTCTGGGCCGACGGCCTGGTGGCGGTCGGTCTTCTGCTGGTCGTGTACCTGGTCCAGCACGCCTTCTCCGGCTGGGGCCAGGAGCCCGGGCAGGGAGGACGGCCGGCCGCGGCCGAGGAGCCCGTCCCGCAGTGGACGCAGGCGGACCGCTAGCGCGGCCCGGGAGCCGTTCTCAGGAGTCCGTCTCCTGGGGGGAGGCGGGGGTGAACTCGGCCGGCAGCACACCGGTCGCCAGCGAGGCAGCCAGGCCCTTCGCCTCGCCTTCGTCGAAGCTGCCGGAGATCACGGCGGTGCCACCGGTGATCGCCGTGGCGACGTAGGGATGGGACAGCACCTGGCCGTCCAGCACGATGGCGAACTGGTTGGTGGGCGCGGGCCGGGTCGCGAGGTCGGCGGTGGCGGAGGAGAAGGCCTCCGAGCCGGCGCTGTTGAACGTCAGCTGCACCTGCCATCCCGCGCCGCTCTGCCCGTCGAAGGCGCTCTGTGCCTCGGAGATGTCGGTACCCTTCACCGCCACCGGGGCGAGGGCGAACTTGTACCGCTGCCCCTGCTCCTCGTCGCGGCCGCAGGCCACCGAGGGGGTCGACGCGGAGGACAGGGCGCGCCGGGCGCGAGGGTCGGGGGCCTGGGTGCAGGTGAGGGCGTCGAACTGCTGCAGCAGGTCGGCGGGGACCGTCCCCTGGGGCGGGGTGCCGACGGCCCCGGCCGGAAGCATGGCGAGGACGGGCCGGAAGTCCACCGCCCCACGCCGGCCCAGTGGTGCGAGCTGGTCCCCGACGTGCCCGGCGACGGTCACGGTGACGGCGCCACCGGAGACATCGGTCTGCACGTCCTTGAGGCCACGCCTGCCCGCCCGGGCCGACAGCAGCTCGGCGGCCTGCCGGAGCTGGCTGTCCTCCAGCGTCTGGGCCGGGGTGAAGACCACCGTGGTGTGGCCGGCCGGAACGGGCGGGGTGCCGTCCGGGGAGGAGCAGGCTGCCAGCGCGAGGCCGGTCAGGGCGAGAGCGGGCGCCGCGCGCAGGACACGATGCCGTGGTGCGACCGTCGGGGGAGCCGTCATGGCCCGAGTCTCGCAGCCGCGCAGGACAGGGCAGGCAGGGTTGGGAGGTGGTGTGACGCAAACGTGACAACCAGTCACGGCCGGGACGGCCGGGGGTGACGGGTCGGAGGGAATCCGGAAACGGCGAGGGGCCGGGCACTCCCGCAGGAGGCTCGGCCCGACGTACCCGGGGAGGGTTTACTTCAGCGGCAGGACCGCCCTGGCCCACCCGCTGTTGGTGAGGGTGGCGGTGGCCCAGTACCAGGCGGCGAGGCCGGAGGCCGCGGCGACCCAGCCGGAGACCTTGCCGAGCCCGTCGTTGCCGGCGAACGTGGCGATGGCGTTGAGCGCCAGCGAGACCGTCAGCAGACCGTAGACGAGACGGTTGAACAGGCCGCCCTGCCATCCGGCGAGCGTCACGGTGAGTGCCAGCAGGGCCCAGAGCAGCAGGAACAGGCCTGCGGCATTCTTGCTCGCCCCGGCGCCTGCGGACCAGGTCGCCCAGAAGGCGCCGAGCCCGGCGAAGGCGGTGCCGGTGAAGCGGTCGCCGCCCCGGAACTGCCAGAGGCCGGCGATGAAGAGGGTCAGTCCACCCACCAGGTGGGCGAGGGAGGCTGCGTCCTTGATGCCGGTTCCGCTGAGGATGCCGGTGGACAGCAGGCCGGTTGCGAGCAGGGTCAGACCGAGGGCCAGGTAGCCGAGCGGACCCGCGTCGTCGGATCGGGCGTTCGCCCCGGAGGCTTCATTGCTCACCGGAGGCTCCTTTCACTTCTGGGCGCCGATGATCGGCAGATGTCCGGTGAAGGTGAGGATGGTGCTGAAGTGGGTGCGCGAAGCCGTGCCGCGGGCGCACGGAAGAGGCGTGCGGGCGGCTGCGACCGAGTGATGAACCAGCAGGTCAGGTGCTGGTCGATGTCCCCTCCGGGGGGAATCCCCCGGTGTCTCCGGTGTACCCGGCCACAGCCGCTTGTACCCTTGTGAATCTCACAATTTGTACAGTCGTCAGCTGTAGGGCAGCGACGGTTGGACAGTTGCTGAACGAGTCTGAACGATCAGGCGCGCAGCCTGACATGGCGTCAGGGTTGGCGCTGGCCGGGGACGCGCAGCGTGAGGATGGCCATGTCGTCGGACGGCGGCTCGGGGGCGAACCGCTCGACCGCGCGCTGGACCCGGGCCGCCACCGCGCCGGCGGTGAGGCCGGTGCAGCCGGTGAGCACCTCGGCCAGGCCGTCGTCGCCGAGCATCCGGCTGCCCTCCCGGCGTTCGGTGACGCCGTCCGTCACGCAGAGCAGCACCTCGCCGGGGGAGAGCACCAACTCCTCTGCCGTCAGATCGAGTTCGTCCATCACGCCGAGCAGCGGCTGCGGGGTGGCCGCGGCGTCCACCCGGCCGTCGGTGCGCAGCCGAAGCGGCAGCGGGTGGCCGGCGCAGACCAGGGAGAGCAGAGTGCTGCCGTCCTCCCGCGGGGTGAGCTCGCCGTAGAGCAGGGTCAGGAAGCGGGAGCGGGGGCCCTCGTCGAGGATGGCCGTGTTGAGGCGGCTGAGCACCTGCGGCGCGCTGAGCCCCTCGCGGGCGAGCAGCCGCAGCGAGTGCCGGGCCAGGCCGGTGACCGAGGCCGCCTCGGGGCCGGTGCCGCACACGTCGCCGATGGCGAAGCCGTAGGTGCCCTCGCGGATCGGGAAGATGTCGTAGAAGTCGCCGCCGACCTCGTTGCCCTCGCCGGCCGCCTGGTAGAAGACCTCCACCTCGACGCCCGGGATCTTCGGCAACTCCGGTGGCAGCAGGGCGCGCTGGAAGGCCTGGCTGGTGGCGGTCCGCTCGGAGTAGAGGCGGGCGTTGTCCATCGCCAGGGCGGCCCGGCGGGAGAGGTCCTCGCCGAGTTCCAGGATCTCCTGGCGGAACCGGGCGCCGGTCGGGACGCCGAGGACCAGCAGGCCGATCACCCGGTTGCGGGCGGCCAGCGGCAGTACCACGGTCTCGCCGAGCATGCCGTGCAGCTCGCGGCCGTCGGCCTGGCCGAGCGCGCGGGCGGTGTCGGCGGGGGCCGTCCAGAACCGCGCGCCGGGGGCCGGGTCGGCGGCCGGGGCGGGGGTCTTGTCGAGCAGGGCGCGCAGCGGGTCGATCCGGTCCTCGTCCTCGTGCAGGACGAACGCGAGGCCGGCCCCGCCGCTCTGCTCGCCGGTGGTGTAGACGGCGCACCAGGTGGCCAGGGTGGGGACGGCCATCTGGGCCATCAGGGCCAGGGTCTGCTCGTGTTCCAGGGTGCCGGCCAGCAGCTCGGAGGCCTCGACCAGGAAGGAGAGCGCGCCGCGGCGGCGGCGTTCCAGCTCGTTCAGCCGGGCGCTCTCCAGGGCCAGGGCGATCCGGTCGGCGGCGAACTGCAGGCGCAGCGCGTCCTCGTTGTCGTAGCGGCCCGGGCCGGCCGCGGCGACGCCGAGCGAACCGGTCAGCCGGCCCTCGACCTTGAGCGGGACGGTGATCAGCGAGCGCAGCCCGGTGCCGGCCAGCAGCGGGGCGACGGTGGGCCGCACCGAGAGGTCCTCGTGCACGGCCGGCAGCCGGTCGGAGTCGAAGCGGGCGGCGCCGGACTCGATCGGCATCCTGACGAAGCGCCGGGCGGCCGCGGCGAGGCCGGTGGCGGCGCGGACCTCGAACTCGGTCTCGTCCTCGGTGGTGAGCAACAGGTAGGCGGCGTCGGCGTCGAGCAGGTCGCGGGCGCGGTCCACGATGCGCTGGAGCAGCCCGCCGAGGTCGTCGGGTGCGACGGCGCCGACCAGCAGGTCGAGGGGTTCGACGGCGGCCGGGGTGTCGGCGGCGCCGGCGGGGGAGCGCAGGACGGCGCGGTCCTCCTCGCGGACGAGCAGACAGAGGGCGGAGGGGGTGCCGTGGGTGTCGCGCAGGCGGACCTGGAGCGCGTACACGTCCACCAGGGTGCCGTCGGGGCGCCGGACGCCGAAACCGCCCTCCCAGCGGGCCATCCGGAGGGTGTCGGCCAGGCGCAGGCCGGCGCCGTTGGACGGGGGCCAGCAGGCGTACTCGGACCAGGACCGGCCGAGGACCTGGTCGGCGGTGTGGGTGAAGAGCGCCTCGGCGTCGGCGTTCCAGGAGCTGACCAGGCCGAGGTCGTCGATCTGCACCACCGCGACGCGGACCGGGCCGTCGCTGTCGGGGAGTTCGCCGCCGGGGATGCTGGGCAGGGCGTACCGGGTGCCGCGGACCTGGGCGGGCAGGGCGAGTCGGAACCAGACGGTCTTGCGGCCGGAGGAGTACTCGACTCCCCAGCACTCGGAGAGCGCGGAGCACATCAGCAGCCCGCGGCCGCCCTCGCCGTCGGGGTCGGCGTAGCTCTCGGGGGCGGGGACCGGCACGTTGGCGAAGGCGGGCAGGCCGCGTTCGGGATGGCGGTCGGTGACCTCGATCCGGATGGTCTCCTGCTCACGCAGGCAGCAGACCTCGGCGGCGGTGCCGGCGTGCACCACGGCGTTGGTGACCAGTTCGCTGACCAGGACGACGGCGTCGTCGACGACCTCGGGCAGTCCCCAGCCGAGCAGAGCCTCGCGGACGAAGCCGCGGGCGGCGGCGGCCGACCGGCCGACCGGTTCGAAGGTGGCGGCTGCGCGTGCGGTGACCACTGCCACGTCTCCTCTGCTCTGGTCCGGCTGTCGGCCCGGTGTGCTCGTTGCCCGTCCCCGGCCGTCCTGTGCCGGTTCGTCCCCGGCCGGGCGCCTCGGAGGACGGCCGCCGGTGGGCGATCGGTGCGCGGCACGGGATCCGGTGCAGCGGTCCACCCTACTTTCCGCCGGGCGCGCTGTGGGGGCGGGGAGCCGAATCGGGCACCTGAGGGTGATTCTCCCCACCACTTTTGCGCAGGGTCGGCAACGACCCTGTGCAACCGGCCGGACACCTGGCGCCGGTGCTGACAGACTGGGGAGTCCGCGGTGTCCGTTCGGCGCAGTACGGTCGAAGCGGCACCGGTGGCTGTGTGCAGCCCCGCTGCGGTGTTCGGAAGCGGGCCCGGTGCCTGTTTCCCGAGCGGTACTGAACCGTCACGATGTGGGAGGGCCCCGTTGAGTTCGGCGACCAAGGACGTTACCGGTACGACTTCGGCCGCCGAGCGCGGTGGCCGGGCCGCGACGCCTGCGCGCGGGGTCGCCGGGCGCCGCGCCAACCCCAACCGCGGGGCGGAACCCGCCGAGTTGCGCCGGCTGCTGACGGCGCTGACCGCGATGCGGGACGGCAACTTCCGGCGCCGGCTCACGTTCCCGGGGGACGGCGTGCTCGCGGAGATCGCCGCGGTGTTCAACGAGGTCGCGGAGCGCAACCAGCACCTCACGGGTGAGCTGGCGCGGGTGCGGCGGGCGGTCGGCCGGGAGGGCCGGCTGTCGGAGCGGCTGGAGATGGGGGTCGGCGAGGGCGCCTGGATGGCGGCGGTCGACAACTGCAACGCGCTGATCGACGATCTGGCCCGGCCGATGGCCGAGGTGGGCCGGGTGCTGACCTCGATCGCCGAGGGCGACCTGGACCAGCGGATGGAGCTGCGCTCGGTCCACACCACGGGGGCGAGCTATCCGCTGCGGGGTGAGTTCCTGAAGGTCGGCCGGACGGTCAACGGGCTGGTGGACCAGCTCTCGGAGTTCACCGACGAGGTGACCCGGGTGGCCATCGAGGTGGGGACCGAGGGCAAGCTCGGCGGTCAGGCCCGGGTGCGGAGCGTGTCGGGCAGCTGGAAGGACCTGGCCGACTCGGTGAACACCATGGCCGGCCGGCTGACCGCGCAGGTGCGCAACATCGCCGAGGTGACCACGGCGGTGGCCAAGGGCGACCTGTCGCGCAAGGTCACGGTGGACGTGGCCGGCGAGATGCTGGAGCTGAAGAACACCGTGAACACCATGGTGGACCAGCTCAACTCGTTCGCCGCGCAGGTGACCAGGGTCGCCAGGGACGTGGGTACCGAGGGTCGCCTCGGCGGTCAGGCCCAGGTGCCGGGCGTCGCGGGAGTGTGGCGCGACCTCACCGACTCGGTGAACTTCATGGCCAACAACCTGACCGCGCAGGTGCGCAACATCGCCGAGGTGACCACGGCGGTGGCCAAGGGCGACCTGTCGCGAAAGATCGAGGTCGATGCGCGCGGCGAGATCCTGGAGCTGAAGAACACCATCAACACCATGGTGGACCAGCTCTCGGGCTTCGCGGAGCAGGTGACCAGAATGGCCCGCGCGGTGGGGACGGAGGGCATCCTGGGCGGCCAGGCGCAGGTGCCGGGCGTCGCCGGGGTCTGGAAGGACCTGACCGAGAACGTCAACTCGATGGCCAACAACCTGACCAACCAGGTGCGGAACATCGCCCAGGTGACCACGGCGGTGGCCAAGGGCGACCTCTCACAGAAGATCCAGGTGGATGCCCAGGGCGAGATCCTGGAGCTGAAGAACACCATCAACACGATGGTGGACCAGCTCGGCGCGTTCGCCGACGAGGTGACCCGGGTGGCCCGGGACGTCGGCACCGAGGGGATCCTGGGCGGGCAGGCGAGCGTGCCGGGGGTGTCGGGCACCTGGAAGGACCTGACCAACAGCGTCAACCTGATGGCGAACAACCTGACCAGCCAGGTCCGCAACATCGCCGAGGTCACCACCGCGGTGGCCCGGGGCGATGTCTCCAAGAAGATCACCGTGGACGCCAAGGGCGAGATCCGCGAGCTGGTCACCACCGTCAACACCATGGTCGACCAGCTGTCCGCGTTCGCGGACGAGGTCACCCGGGTGGCCCGCGAGGTGGGCACCGAGGGCATTCTGGGCGGTCAGGCCCGGGTGCGCGGGGTCTCCGGCATCTGGCGTGACCTGACCGACAACGTCAACTTCATGGCGTCGAATCTGACCAGTCAGGTGCGCAACATCGCCGAGGTTGCCTCGGCGGTGGCCAGTGGTGACCTCTCCAAGAAGATCACCATCGAGGCGCAGGGCGAGGTGGCCGCGCTGGCGGGCACCCTGAACACCATGGTCGACCAGCTCTCGGCGTTCGCCGTCGAGGTGACCAGGGTGGCCCGTGAGGTCGGTACCGACGGCATCCTGGGCGGTCAGGCGAACGTGCCGGGCGTGGCCGGGATCTGGAAGGACCTGACCGACAACGTCAACCTGATGGCGAACAACCTGACCGGGCAGGTCCGCAACATCGCCCTGGTGATCACCGCCGTCGCCCGCGGCGACCTGTCGCAGAAGATCGACGTGGACGCCCGCGGCGAGATCCTGGAGCTCAAGACCAGCATCAACACCATGGTCGACCAGCTCGGCGCGTTTGCCGACGAGGTCACCCGGGTCGCCCGCGAGGTCGGCACCGACGGCCGCCTCGGCGGCCAGGCCCGGGTGCCCGGGGTGGCCGGCACCTGGCAGGACCTCACCGAGTCGGTGAACGAGCTCGCCAACAACCTGACCCGGCAGGTGCGGGCGATCGCCCAGGTCGCCACCGCGGTGACCAGGGGCGACCTCAGCCTGCGGATCGACGTGGACGCGTCCGGTGAGCTCGACGAGCTCAAGGACAACATCAACCAGATGATCGCCAACCTGCGCGAGACCACCAGGACCAACAAGGAACAGGACTGGCTGAAGACCAACCTGGCCCGGATGTCCGGTCTGCTGCAGGGCCGCCGCGACCTGGAGGCCGTCGCCTCGCTGATCATGAACGAGCTCACCCCGGTGGTCTCGGCCCAGCACGGCGCCTTCTTCCTCTCCCAGCCGGCCGGCCGGACCGCGGAGCTGATCACCGAGGACGATGACGAGAACGACACCGTCCTGCGGCTGCTGGGCAGTTACGGCTACAACCGGCGCTCGATGCCGACCACCTTCCGGCCCGGCGAGGGGCTGATCGGCCAGGCCGCGGTGGAGAAGCGCTCGATCATCGTCAAGGAGACCCCGCCGGGCTATCTCAAGATCGCCTCGGGGCTCGGCGAGGCCTCGCCGTCCCACCTGGTGGTCCTGCCGGTGCTCTTCGAGGACCGGCTGCTCGGCGTGATCGAGCTGGCCACCTTCAGCTCCTTCACCGCCGTCGCCCTCGACTTCCTGAACCAGATCGCCGACCTGATCGGCGTCACCGTCAACACCATCAGCGTCAACACCAAGACCGAGGGCCTGCTGCTGGAGTCCCAGCGGCTGACGGCCGAACTCTCCATGCGGTCGGCCGAGTTGGAGGCGCGCCAGGAGGAGCTGGAGCGCACCAACGAGGAGCTCCAGGAGAAGGCCGAACAGCTCGCCCAGCAGAACCGCGACATCGAGATCAAGAACAGCGAGATCGAGGAGGCCCGGCAGATCCTGGAGGAGCGTGCCGAGCAACTGGCCCTCGCCTCCCGCTACAAGAGCGAGTTCCTCGCCAACATGTCGCACGAGCTGCGGACCCCGCTCAACTCGCTGCTGATCCTGGCCAAGCTGCTCTCCGACAACAACGAGGGCAACCTCTCCGCCAAGCAGGTCGAGTTCGCCGAGACCATCCACGGCGCCGGCTCCGACCTGCTCCAGCTGATCAACGACATCCTCGACCTGTCCAAGGTCGAGGCCGGCAAGATGGACGTCCGCCCGGCCAAGATCGCGCTGGTCCAGCTGGTCGACTACGTGGAGGCGGCGTTCCGCCCGCTGGCGGCGGACAAGAACCTGGACTTCGCCGTCCGGGTCTCGCCGGACCTCCCGGTCACCCTGCACACCGACGAGCAGCGGCTCCAGCAGGTGCTGCGCAACCTGCTCTCCAACGCGGTGAAGTTCACCGACTCCGGCGCCGTCGAGCTGATGATCCGTCCGGCCGGGGCGGACGTCCCGCAGCACGTGCGGGAGATGCTGCTGGAGGCCGAGGCGATCGGGGACCCGGACGAGGCGCTGATCGCGTTCTCCGTCTCCGACACCGGTATCGGGATCCCCGGCAACAAACTGCGGGAGATCTTCGAGGCCTTCAAGCAGGCCGACGGCGGCACCAGCCGCAAGTACGGCGGTACCGGCCTCGGGCTGTCGATCAGCCGGGAGATCGCCCGTCTGCTCGGCGGTGAGATCCACGTCGAGAGCGAGCTGCACCAGGGCTCCACGTTCACCCTGTACCTGCCGCTGCGCACCGAGGCCCCGGACGCGCCCGCGATCGAGCGCCCGTCGCCGCTGCCGGTGCGCGCCGCGGTCGGGGTGACCCCGGCCGGCACCCCGGTGCCGGTGGGCGAGAACCTGGCGGACCACTGGGCGCACGAGGTCCGGGAGCTGGCCGAGGAGCGCCGCCGTGGCGCCGCCGAGCGCCGGCGTTCGGCCCAGCTCGCCGAGCCGCCGGTGCCGCAGCAGCCGGAGGCCTCGTCGCGGAGCGGCGGGCAGGCGCAGTTCCACGGCCGGTTCGACGGCGAGCGGGTGCTGATCGTCGACGACGACATCCGCAACGTCTTCGCGCTCACCAGCGTGCTGGAGCAGTACGGGCTGACCGTGCTGTACGCCGAGAACGGCCGCGAGGGCATCGAGGTGCTGGAGCAGCACGAGGACGTCGCGCTGGTGCTGATGGACATCATGATGCCCGAGATGGACGGCTACGCGACCACCGAGGCGATCCGGCGGATGCCCCAGTTCTCCGGTCTGCCGATCATCGCGCTGACCGCGAAGGCGATGAAGGGCGACAAGGAGAAGAGCCTGGCGGCCGGCGCCAACGCCCACGTCACCAAGCCGGTGGAGGCCGACACCCTGCTGGCGGTGATGCGCCAGTTCCTGGCGGTCGGATAGCGGCAGGGGTCCTGGGGCGGTCGGCACTGGCGGCTCCGGCCGGGAACGCTGTAGGGTCACCCATCGTTGCGAACGGTGACCGGATGGTGACACGACGCTCAGTGCGGCCTGCGCCGGACGCGGCACTTCCCCGGGGCGGCCATCGGCCGGATCGCGCCAAGCGATGTGGCGGGCGAGGGGGTACGGCTAGCATGACCGGGGCAGTGGTGAGCGGCACGCGGGTGCCGTCCCTCGGAAGACAAGCGGCAGGAGGGCGGGTCCAGGTGCAGAAGGCGAAGATCCTCCTGGTCGACGACCGGCCGGAGAACCTGCTGGCGCTGGAGGCGATCCTGTCCGCGCTGGACCAGACGCTGGTCCGGGCCTCCTCCGGTGAGGAAGCGCTCAAGGCGCTGCTGACGGACGACTTCGCGGTCATCCTGCTGGACGTCCAGATGCCCGGGATGGACGGCTTCGAGACGGCCGCCCACATCAAGCGCCGGGAGCGGACCCGGGACATCCCGATCATCTTCCTGACCGCGATCAACCACGGTCCGCACCACACCTTCCGCGGTTACGCGGCGGGCGCGGTGGACTACATCTCCAAGCCCTTCGACCCGTGGGTGCTGCGCGCCAAGGTCTCGGTCTTCGTCGACCTCTACATGAAGAACTGCCAGCTCAAGGAGCAGGCCGCGCTGCTGCGCCTGCAGCTGGAGTCGGGCGAGGCGGCCAGCCTCGGCGGCGCGCTGCTGGGCGAGCTCTCGGCCCGGCTCGCCGCGGTCGAGGAGCAGGCCGAGGCGCTGACCAAGCAGCTGGACGACTCCGCCGATCCTGGTGCGGCCGCCTCCTCCGCCCATCTCGAACGCAAGCTGGCAGGTCTGCGCCGGGCGCTCGACGCGATGCGCCCCGGCGCGAACTGAGCTCCGCACCACCCCTCGCACCACCGGCCGAGCCCGGTGGTCGGCAGCGGTGACGGCGGGTTCGCTGACCGGCCGTCAGGCGAGCAGGTGTTCGGCGACACGGGCCCCGCGACGGGGTCCGGGCATGGGCACTCGCCCCGGCCGCCGGTAGGCTGCTGACCCATGGCCACACGTACGCCCGGCAGCGCGGCACGCAACCCCAAGCCCGGGCCGGCCAAGAAGGCGCCGGCCGGGAAGGCACCCGCGAAGAAGGCCGTCCCCGCGGCCAAGAAGGCGGCTCCGGCGGCCCGGAAGGCGGCGGCGCGCAAGCCCGCGGCCGCGCCTGCCCCGCCCCCGCCGCGCCCCATACTCTTCCGCGCCGTGCGCGCCGTCTGGCTCGGCCTCGCCCACAGCGTCGGAGCGGTCTTCCGGGGCTTCGGCGACGGTGCCAAGAACCTCGACCCGGCCCACCGCAAGGACGGCCTGGCACTGCTGCTGCTGGCGCTCGGCCTGGTCACCGCGGCGGGCACCTGGTTCAGCCCGCAGGGCTGGCTGGGCGAGGTGGCGACCAACGTGGTCTCCGGGCTGTTCGGCCGCCTCGACGTGCTGGTGCCGTTCCTGCTCGTCGCCGTCGCCGTCCGGCTGATGAGGCACCCCGAACTCCCGGAGGCCAACGGGCGGATCCTGATCGGCCTGAGCACCCTGGTGGTCGGCGTCCTCGGGCTGGTGCACATCGGCTGCGGTGCGCCCGGCATGGGCAGCGGGGCGACCAAGATACGGCAGGCCGGCGGCATCCTCGGCTGGGCCGCGTCCACCCCGATGATGGCCGCCGCAGGGCCGCCGCTCGCCGTTCCGCTGCTGCTGCTGGTCGCCTTCTTCGGCCTGCTGGTGCTCACCGCCACCCCCGTCAACCGGATTCCCGAGCGGCTGCGGCAGCTCGGGGTGCGCCTCGGGGTGGTCGAGCCGTCCGCCGCCGAGGCGGCGGCCTCCGCGGCGGCGGACGGCGCCGGGGCCGGCCGGGAGTTCTCCACCGAACCGCCCGAGGACGCCGATCCCGACGCGCTGCCCTTCACCATCGAGGGCGCGGACACCGACGAGCTCTCCCGCCGCCGCGGCCGCCGTCGCCGCAAGGCGGAGCCGGCCGAGGAGCCGGAGGCGGTCTCCTTCGAGAAGGACCCGTACCAGACCAGGGACCTCGCCGCCGGGGTGGCCGCCGACCTGGACGGCGCCCTGCTCTACGGCGTGCCGGCCTCCCCGGCGGTGGCCAGCATGATGCACCAGGTGCAGGACCGCACCGCACCGCCGGAGGACCTGGCCGTTCCGCAGGCCCGCAGCGCCGGGGCCCCCGACGGGCACGGGCCGGCGCCGGTGCGGATGGAGCAGCTCCAGCTGGCCGGCGACATCACGTACGCGCTGCCGCCGCTGGACCTGCTGGACTACGGCGCGCCCGCCAAGGCCCGCTCCAAGCTCAACGACGAGGTGGTCGCCCAGCTCACCGGCGTGTTCGCCGAGTTCAAGGTGGACGCCCGGGTCACCGGCTTCACCCGCGGCCCGACGGTCACCCGCTACGAGGTCGAGCTCGGCCCGGCGGTCAAGGTCGAGCGGATCACCGCGCTGGCCAAGAACATCGCGTACGCGGTGGCCAGCCCGGACGTGCGGATCATCAGTCCGATCCCCGGCAAGTCGGCGGTCGGCGTGGAGATCCCCAACCGGGACCGGGAGATGGTCAACCTCGGCGACCTGCTGCGCTCGCGCGCCGCCGCCGAGGACGGCCACCCGATGGTGGTCGGCATGGGCAAGGACGTCGAGGGCCACACCGTGATGGCCAACCTCGCCAAGATGCCGCACATCCTGGTCGCGGGCGCCACCGGCGCCGGCAAGTCCTCCTGCATCAACTGCCTGATCACCTCGGTGCTCGCCCGTGCCACCCCGGACGAGGTCCGGATGGTCCTGGTCGACCCCAAGCGGGTCGAGCTGACGGCGTACGAGGGCATCCCGCACCTGATCACGCCGATCATCACCAACCCCAAGAAGGCCGCCGAGGCCCTCCAGTGGGTGGTGCGCGAGATGGACCTGCGCTACGACGACCTGGCGGCCTTCGGCTTCCGGCACGTGGACGACTTCAATGCGGCCGTGCGCGCGGGCAAGGTGCAGCCGCCGCTCGGCAGTGAGCGGGAGCTGACCCCGTACCCGTACCTGCTGGTGATCGTCGACGAGCTGGCCGACCTGATGATGGTCGCCCCGCGCGACGTCGAGGACTCGGTGGTCCGGATCACCCAGCTGGCCCGCGCGGCTGGCATCCACCTGGTACTGGCCACCCAGCGGCCCTCGGTGGACGTGGTGACCGGCCTGATCAAGGCCAACGTGCCCTCCCGGCTGGCCTTCGCCACCTCGGCGATGGCCGACTCCCGGGTCATCCTGGACCAGCCCGGCGCGGAGAAGCTGATCGGCAAGGGCGACGCGCTGTTCCTGCCGATGGGCGCCAGCAAGCCGGTCCGGATGCAGGGGGCCTTCGTCACCGAGGCGGAGATCGCCAAGGTGGTCCAGCACTGCAAGGACCAGATGGCGGCGGTCTACCGGGACGACGTCACGGTCGGCGGCGGACCGAAGAAGGAGATCGACGAGGAGATCGGCGACGACCTGGACCTGCTGATCCAGGCGGCCGAGCTGGTCGTCTCCACCCAGTTCGGTTCGACCTCGATGCTCCAGCGCAAGCTGAGGGTCGGCTTCGCCAAGGCGGGGCGGCTGATGGACCTGATGGAGTCGCGTGGGATCGTGGGGCCGAGCGAGGGCTCCAAGGCCCGTGACGTGCTGGTCAAACCGGACGAACTGGACGGGGTTCTGATCACCCTTCGAGGGTGAGCAGCGGCCCGTCTCACCCGTTCGGAGGAACCTCGTTCGGAGCAGTGTGGTCGGCCGGAACCGGGGCAGGCGAAAGGGCGTCCATCCGGGCACGGACGCTCGGCCCGCCCGGCCGGGCTGACCGACCGTCAGCGGATGGGGGCCCGGGATGCCCGTTCGGGCCCGTCCGCTTGAGAAACGTTCCGGCCCCGCCCCTAGACTGTCTTCTCAGCAGGTGGCCAACGCTCGAAAGGCGCGCCCAGTGTCCATCGGCAAGTCCCCTCGTCGCGGCAGCCACGGCTCCTCCGCGTCCAGCGCCGTCCCCGGGCAGACCGGGTCCGGCCAGACGACGCCGCAGCCGTCCGTGGTCGAACCACCGGCCGCCGAGTCGCCGAGCATCGGCCGGGTGCTCTCGGCGGCCCGGCTCGACGCGGGTCTGACGGTCGACCAGGTCAGCGCCGCCACCCGGGTCCGGGTGCCGATCGTGCACGGCATCGAGGAGGACGACTTCAGCCGCTGCGGCGGCGACGTCTACGCCCGCGGCCACATCCGGGCCCTCGCCAGGGCCGTCGGCGTCGACGGCGACCAGCTGGTCACCCGGTACGACGCCGACCACGGCGGTGCCCCCGGCCCGCAGCGGGCCACCCAGCTGCTCGACACCGGCCCGATCAAGGTCACCGACCACCGGCGCCCGAACTGGACCGCCGCCATGATGCTGGCGATCGCCGCCGTGGTCGCGCTGATCGGCTTCAACCTCTTCACCGACAACTCCGTCGACGCCGGCGCGGGGGCCGCCAGCGAGCCGCTGCCCAGCACCGCCGCCGCCCCGGTGACCGCCTCCGCCCAGCCGCCCGCCCCGGCCCCCAGCTCCCCCGCCGCGATCGCCGCCGCCCCGGTCGACAAGGTGACCGTCAAGCTGGTCGCGGAGAAGGGCAAGAGCTGGGTCACGGCCAAGGACGGCAAGGGCAAGTCGCTGTTCTCCAACAACCTGGACACCGGCCAGGACCAGACCTTCACCGACCCCGCGAAGATCACGCTGGTGATCGGCAACGCGGGCGCCGTCCACGTGTACGTCAACGGCAAGGACCTCGGTCCGGCCGGGACGGACGGGCAGGTGGTGCATCTCACCTACACCCCCGGCGACCCGCAGGCGGGCTGACCCGCAGGGCTCCGAAGGCCCGACGATCAACGCGCGCGGACTCCGGGGCGAACGGCACCGGGGCCCGCGCGTTAATCTTGGCGTCATGCCTGAACCCCGCACTGTCGCCCTGGTCACGCTCGGATGCGCCCGCAACGAGGTCGACTCCGAGGAACTCGCCGGGCGACTGGAGGCCGACGGCTGGCGGCTGGTCGACGACGCCGCCGACGCCGACGTCGCCGTGGTCAACACCTGCGGGTTCGTCGAAGCCGCCAAGAAGGACTCCGTCGACGCCCTGCTGGAGGCCAACGACCTCAAGGGCCACGGCCGTACCCAGGCCGTGGTCGCGGTCGGCTGCATGGCCGAGCGCTACGGCAAGGAACTCGCCGACGCCCTGCCCGAGGCCGACGGCGTCCTCGGCTTCGACGACTACACCGACATCTCCGACCGCCTGCAGACCATCCTGTCCGGCGGCCACCACGCCTCCCACCTCCCGCGCGACCGCCGCAAGCTGCTCCCGCTCAGCCCCGTCAAGCGCCAGGAGGCCGCCGCCGAGGTGGCACTGCCGGGCCACGGCACCCCCGAGGACCTGCCCGACGGCGTCGCCCCCGCCTCCGGCCCGCGCACCCTGCGCAAGCGCCTGGACGACAACCCGGTGGCCTCGGTCAAGCTGGCCTCCGGCTGCGACCGGCGCTGCTCCTTCTGCGCCATCCCCGCCTTCCGCGGCTCGTTCATCTCCCGCCGCCCGTCCGACGTGCTGAACGAGGCCGTCTGGCTGGCCGAGCAGGGCGTCCGGGAGGTCGTCCTGGTCAGCGAGAACAACACCTCGTACGGCAAGGACCTCGGCGACATCCGGCTGCTGGAGACGCTGCTCAGCGAGATCGCGGCGGTCGAGGGCGTCGAACGGGTCCGGGTGAGCTACCTGCAGCCGGCCGAGATGCGGCCCGGCCTGATCGACGTGATGACCGGGACGCCCGGGGTCGTGCCGTACTTCGACCTCTCGTTCCAGCACTCCGCTCCGGCGGTGCTGCGCCGGATGCGCCGGTTCGGCAACACCGACCAGTTCCTCGGGCTGCTGAAGACCATCCGCGACAAGGCCCCGCAGGCGGGCGCCCGGTCCAACTTCATCGTGGGCTTCCCCGGCGAGACCGAGGAGGACTTCGCGGAGCTGGAACGGTTCATCACGCACGCCGGCCTCGACGCCATCGGCGTCTTCGGCTACTCCGACGAGGACGGCACCGAGGCGGCCGGCTTCGACGGCAAGCTGCCCGAGGACGTCGTCGCCGACCGGCTCGCCAAGCTGTCCCGGCTGGCCGAGGAGCTCACCGCCCAGCGGGCCGAGCAGCGGATCGGCGACGAGGTCGAGGTGCTGGTCGAGTCCGTCGAGGACGGCGTGGTCGAGGGCCGGGCCGCCCACCAGGCACCCGAGACCGACGGTCTGACCACCCTGCTCGGGGTCGAGGACGCGGTCGTCGGCCGCTTCTACCGCGCCCGGGTGGTCGGCACCGAGGGTGTCGACCTGGTGGCCGAGGCGCTGTCCCCCGAGGCACTGTCCTCCGAGGCCGCGGCCGGCGAGGCGGCGGCCGACGAGGCCGAGCACGTGGGAGTCGGGGCATGACCAACGGGCCAGGCGCCCCAACCGCGGCCGGCCGGGACCGGCCGACGGCCGCTCTGCCCCCGCCCCCGGGGATCTGGAACATCGCCAACGTGCTGACCATGGCACGGCTGCTGCTGGTGCCGGTCTTCGTCGCGCTGCTCTTCGCCGACGGCGGCCACAACCCCAAGTGGCGCGCGGTGGCCTGGGCCTCGTTCGCGATCGCCATGATCACCGACCTGTTCGACGGTGAGCTGGCCCGCCGCAAGGGGCTGATCACGGACTTCGGCAAGATCGCCGACCCGATCGCCGACAAGGCGATCATGGGTGCGGCGCTGATCGGCCTGTCCGTCCTGGGCGACCTGCCCTGGTGGGTCACGGCCGTCATCCTGGCGCGGGAGCTCGGCATCACCCTGATGCGCTTCTGGGTGATCCGCTACGCGGTGATCCCGGCCAGCCGGGGCGGCAAGCTGAAGACCCTCACCCAGGGCATCGCGGTCGGCATGTACGTGCTGCCGCTGACCGGCTGGCTGGCCACCGCGCGGGCCGTGCTGATGGCCGTCGCGGTCGTGCTCACGGTCGGCACCGGACTGGACTACGTCGGCCAGGCCGTCCGGCTGCGCCGCGAGGGCCGGGCCGAGGAGCGGGCGGCCCGGTGACCGCGCTCGCGGCCGAGGTGCACGCCGCGCTGCGGGCGCACGGCGCCACCCTCGCGGTGGCCGAGTCACTCACCGGTGGCCTGCTCGCGGCGGAGCTGGTGGACGTCCCGGGCGCCTCGGCGACCTTCCGTGGCTCCGTCACCGCGTACGCCACCGACCTGAAGGCCTCGGTGCTCGGCGTGGACGAGGGCCTGCTGGCCGTCCACGGGCCCGTGCACCCGGTGGTGGCCCGCCAGATGGCCGAGGGCGTCCGGCGGCTGCTGGGGGCCGACTACGCGCTCGCCACCACCGGTGTGGCCGGCCCCGAACCCCAGGACGGGCAGCCGGTCGGCGCCGTGCACGTGGCGCTCGCCGGGCCGGCGGGAACACTGGTGGCCTCTCCGAGGTTGTCAGGGGACCGTGCCGAAATCCGACGGTCCGCGGTGACGGCGGCTCTGGAACTGCTGCTGGGACACCTAGCGCGCCCGGCGCCGTCCCGCTGAGGTTTGCTGAAATCGCTGAACTGCGCGCCTCGTCGGGAGGATCGTGTTAGACCGGATGCCCTGGCTGGGCAGATACCAGCCAGGGGACGCGCTGCACGGCCCCGGCCGGACACTCCGGAAGGGGAACCGGCGGGGTCCTGCCGGGGTCCTTGCGGGGAACAGACAGGGGAGGGGGCAGCCTTGCAGCCCAGAGTGAACACGACCATGGTCCCCGCACACGATGCGGACAAGGCGGTACGGTGGGGGCGTGACATCTCGATTCGCAGTCCGAGGAGGGAGGCACCGATGATCCTGCTCCGTCGCCTGCTGGGCGATGTGCTGCGTCGGCAGCGCCAGCGCCAGGGCCGCACACTTCGCGAGGTGTCGGCAGCTGCCAGGGTTTCGCTCGGCTACCTCTCCGAGGTGGAGCGGGGGCAGAAGGAGGCCTCCTCCGAGCTGCTCTCCGCCATCTGTGACGCACTGGACGTCCGGATGTCGGAGGTCATGCGCGAGGTCAGCGACGAGCTGTCGCTCGCCGAACTTGCGGCGATGGCCACCCTCTCGGAGGGTGATCTGCTGAGGCCGGTCCTCGAACCGGTATCGCTGCCGGCCCCCGGGGTCGACCGGGCCGGGACCATCTCGCCCAAGGCTGCCGCCATGGACGTGGTAGCGGCCTGACCCGGCCTCGCCCTCCCCGCGCCCCGCGCGGGGCCGAGCGGAGGAGGCCGTGGTGCGGACTACGTGGTCGGTGTGCGCGACCGCTGCGGAAGCGGTCCTGCGGCGAACGGCCGGGCGGTGCGGCCCCTGGTGGGTCGCGCTGCTGCTCACGGGTACAGCGCTCTGGCTGCTGACGGCTGGCGCCGCCGGTCTGGGCGGCGCCGCACTCGGCATGCTGGCCGGCGGCTGGGGCCTCGGGCTCGTCCCGGTGCACAGCAACCGCCTGCTCACCGGACCGCAGCGCCGGACGGCCGCGCCGCCGCAGCCCCCGGATCCCGCCGACCCGTCCGCTCCCGCGGCCTCCGGGGCCGCCGGGACCTGACGGACTCGGAGCAACCCGAAGAGCTCAACCGCGCAGGCGGTAGCCGCGCGGCGTGGGGTGGAAGCCGGCCTCCTCCAGCGACGTGCCGAGCGCCGAGGTCAGGGCCGCTTCACCGTTGATCCGTTCGACCGTGACGGTACCGAGGGCGCCGGCCCGGACGGCCTGCGCGAGCGCGGCCGTCGCGGGCTCCGGGGCGGACCAGGCCAGCAGCGACCTGCCGCCCCGCTCGACGTACAGGCTCAACTCCCCGTCGACCAGCACCACCAGGGCCCCCGCCTTGCGGCCGGGCCGGTGCCCGGAGACGGCCCCGGCGTCCTCGGACCCCGTGGGTGGCTCGGGCCACGGCAGCGCCGCGCCGTACGCGTTGGCCGGGTCCGCCGCAGCCAGGACCAGCACCTGCGGTGCCTCGGTCGGGGCGGCCGACGGCCATTCGGCCCCGGTGGTCCGCTCCAGCCGGCCGTTGACCGAGCGCAGCCGGTCGGCCGCGCCGTCCATGGCGAACTGGGCGCCGCCCAGACCCTCCACGAAGTAGCCCCGGCGGGCCCGTCCGCGTTCCTCGAACGCCGACAGCACCCGGTAGACCCCGGCGAAGCCGCCCGGGACCCGCTCGGCGGCCACCGCGCCGCGGGTGAGCACACCGTGCCGGTCGAGCAGGCCCTGTGCCTGGGCCGCGGCCCGGGCGGTCGGCTCGGTGTCGTACTCCGGCAGCAGCGACCAGCGGCCGACGGCGGTGGGCGGGCCCGAGCGCAGCGTGCCGGGGCGGCCCAGGGCCCGCCCGGCGCCGCCGTAGCGGCCGCGCGGGGCGGCTCTGGGCGCCCGGTGCGCCGTCGACCCGGCGGTGCGGCCCGAGCCGAGCAGGGCCCGCAGCGGGGCCAGCGTGTCGTTGGTGACGTACCCGGCCCAGACCAGGTCCCACAGGGCCTCGGTGAGCTCGGCCTCCGGGGTGTCGGGGGTGCGCTCCGCGAGCTGGCGGAAGAACAGGCCGTAGCCGCCGGCCAGGGCCGACAGCAGGGCGGTGTGGACGGGCGTCAGCGCGGGCTGGACGGGCTCGGGGCGCAGCAGGTGGGCGTCCTGGGGCAGGTGGAGGCCGATCCAGCCGTCCTTGCCCGCCAGCGCGCCGGCCCCGGACCAGCCGATCTCGCCGGCGGCCATCAGCTCGTCCAGCAGGCCCGGTGTGTAGTCGGCCAGCCGGGCGGGCAGGACCAGTTTCTCCAGCGCGGAGGCGGGCAGCGCGGTGCCCTGGAGCTGCTCCACCACCCGGAGCAGGCCGTCCGGGCCGCGCAGCCGGTGGCCGGCAAGGTGCTGCCACTGCGGCAGGAACGCGGCCAGGGCGCGGGGCGGGACGGGCTCGACCTCCTGCCGCAGGGCCGCCAGTGAGCGCCGACGCAGCCTGCGCAGCACTTCGGCGTCGCACCACTCGACGGTGGAGGTGTGCCCCTCGATCGGGCGGAACTCGCCCTGGACCAGGCGGCCGGCGGCCGTCAGCCGGTGCAGCGTGCCGACCACCACCGCGGTGCCGAGGCCGAAGCGGGCGGCCGCCTCGGCGGCGGTGAACGGGCCGTGCGTGCGGGCGTAGCGGGCCATCAGGTCGCCGAGCGGGTCCTTGACCGGCTCGGTGAAGGCCTCGGGGACGCCGACCGGGAGGGGTGTGCCCAGCGCGTCGCGCAGCCGCCCGGCGTCCTCGATCGCGGACCAGCGCTGCTCGCCGCCGGTCCGGACCTGGATCACCCGGCGGGCGGCCTCCAGCTCCAGTGCCCAGAGCGGGTCGGCGCCGCGGGCCGTCAGCTCGGCCTCGCTCAGCGGGCCGAGCAGCCGCAGCGCGTCGGCGACGCCCTCGACGTCCTTGATCCGGCGCTCCGGGGTGAGCCGCTGGAGCTCGGCCTCCAGCTCGGCGAGGACGGCGGGGTCGAGCAGTTCGCGCAGCTCGGCCTGGCCGAGCAGTTCGGAGAGCAGCCGGGAGTCGAGGGAGAGGGCGGCGGCGCGGCGCTCGGCGAGCGGGGAGTCGCCCTCGTAGAGGAACTGGGCGACGTATCCGAACAGCAGCGAGCGGGCGAACGGGGAGGGCTCGGGGGTGGTGACCTCGACCAGCCGGACGGCGCGGGACTCCAGATCGCCCATCAGCTCGGCCAGCCCGGGCACGTCGAAGACGTCCTGCAGGCACTCGCGGACGGCCTCCAGCACGATCGGGAAGGAGCCGTACTCGGCGGCGACCTCCAGCAGCTGGGAGGCGCGCTGGCGCTGCTGCCAGAGCGGGGTGCGCCGGCCGGGGCTGCGGCGGGGGAGCAGCAGGGCCCGGCCGGCGCACTCGCGGAACCGGGAGGCGAACAGGGCCGAGCCGCCGACCTGGTCGGTGACGATCTGTTCGATCTCGGCCCGGTCGAACAGTGCGGCGTCGGCGCCGACCGGGGCCTCCTCGGTGGCGGGCCGGTCGGCGGGGAAGTCGAGCAGGTCGGCGTCCGGCAGACGCAGCACGATGCCGTCGTCGGCGTGCATGACCTGCGGGTCGAGGCCGTGCTTCTCGCGCAGCCGGGCGCCGATGGCCAGCGCCCAGGGGGCGTGCACCTGGGCGCCGAACGGGGAGTGGATGACGATCCGCCAGTCGCCGAGCTCGTCGCGGAAGCGCTCGACCACGATGGTGCGGTCGTCCGGCAGATGGCCGCAGGCGGTGCGCTGCTCGGCGAGGTACGTCAGCAGGTTGCCCGCGGCCCAGTCGTCCAGGCCGGCCGCGCGCAGCCGCTCGGTGGCGGCCTCGGGCTGCAGGGCGCCGAGTTCGCGCACGAAGGCCCCGAGGGCGCGGCCCAGCTCCAGCGGGCGGCCCAGGGTGTCGCCCTTCCAGAACGGCAGCCGCCCGGGGATGCCGGGGGCGGGAGTGACCAGCACCCGGTCGTGGGTGATCTCCTCGATCCGCCAGGAGGTGGTGCCGAGGGTGAAGACGTCGCCGACGCGGGACTCGTAGACCATCTCCTCGTCGAGTTCGCCGACCCGGCCGCCGCCCTTCTTGGGGTCGGTGCCCGCGATGAAGACGCCGAACAGGCCGCGGTCGGGGATCGTGCCGCCGGAGGTGACGGCGAGCCGCTGGGCGCCGGGGCGGCCGGTGACCGTGCCGGCGACGCGGTCCCAGACGAGCCGGGGGCGCAGCTCGGCGAAGGCGTCGGACGGGTAGCGCCCGGCGAGCATGTCGAGGACGGCGTCGAAGGCGGACTGCGGGAGGGTCGCGAAGGGGGCGGCCCGGCGGACGGTGGTGAGCAGTTCGTCGACGTCCCAGGTGTCCAGGGCGGTCATCGCGACCAGTTGCTGGGCCAGCACGTCCAGCGGGTTGCGGGGGATGCGCAGGGCCTCGATCCGGCCGTCCCGCATCCGTTCGGTGACCACGGCGGACTGGACCAGGTCGCCCCGGTACTTGGGGAAGAACACGCCGGTGGAGACGGCCCCGACCTGGTGGCCGGCGCGGCCGACCCGCTGGAGGCCGGAGGCGACCGAGGGCGGCGACTCGACCTGGACCACCAGCTCGACGGCGCCCATGTCGATGCCGAGCTCCAGGCTGGAGGTGGCCACCACGGCGGGCAGCCGGCCGGCCTTGAGCTCCTCCTCGACCAGGGCGCGCTGCTCCTTGGAGACCGAGCCGTGGTGGGCCCTGGCCAGGACGGGGGGCGCGCCGGCGGCGGCGCCGGAGCCGCCCATCAGCTCGGCGGGGGCGTGTGCGGCGGGCAGGGCGGTGCCGGAGGCACGCTCGACGGCGATCTCGTTGAGCCGGTTGCACAGGCGCTCGGCCAGTCGGCGGGAGTTGGCGAAGACGATGGTGGAGCGGTGGGCCTGGACGAGGTCGACGATCCGCTCCTCGACGTGCGGCCAGATGGAGGCCTGGCGCGCCGGGTCGTCGGTGGTGGCCGGGAGCTCGTCCAGGTCGGCGACGGGGACGACGACGGAGAGGTCGAACCGTTTGGTGGAGGGCGGCTGGACGACGGCCGCGCCGCGCTGCGGGCTGAGGTAGCGGGCGACCTCCTCGACCGGCCGGACGGTGGCGGACAGTCCGATCCGCCGGGCCGGCCGGTCGAGCAGCTCGTCCAGCCGTTCGAGGCTGAGCGCGAGGTGGGCGCCGCGCTTGGTGCCGGCGACGGCGTGCACCTCGTCGAGGATCACCGTGTCGATGCCGCGCAGGGCCTCCCGGGCGGCGCTGGTGAGCAGCAGGAAGAGCGACTCCGGGGTGGTGATCAGGATGTCCGGCGGATGGCTGGTGAAGCGGCGGCGGTCGGCCGCCGGGGTGTCGCCGGAGCGGATCGCGACCTCGACGTCCGGCTCGGGCAGGCCGAGCCGGACGGCGGCCTGGCGCAGGCCGGCCAGCGGGCCGCGCAGATTGCGCTCCACGTCGACGGCGAGGGCCTTGAGCGGCGAGATGTAGAGCACCCGGCAGCGGCGTTTCGGGTCGGCCGGGGGCGGGGTGTGGCTGAGCCGGTCGAGGGCGGAGAGGAAGGCGGCCAGCGTCTTGCCGGAGCCGGTGGGCGCGACCACCAGGACGTCGGTCTGCTGCCGGATCGCGGCCCAGGCCCGGGTCTGAGCCTCGGTGGGTGCGTCGAAGGCGCCCGTGAACCAGGCCCGGGTGGCCGGGGCGAAGCCGGCCAGCGAGTCCGTCGGGGGCTCGGTGTTGCTGTGCGGCGCCATGCCCCCATGGTGCACGCCGCCACTGACAGCGGCGGTCGCGGGCCCGGGTGGCCCCTGCTGCCGCAATCTGGCGGGCAAACCCGGACAAAATGACCATAGGGTAATAGCTCAGAGCCTCGCTGGATGGCGCTGGAGCACCCTCTGGACCGGCCCGACGAGCGGAGACCGCACGATGGAGCAGGTGAGCCCGCCCGGCGGAACCGCCCGGCACCACCGCGGCCCGGCCCGCATCCTGATGGTCATGCTGCTGACCGCGCTGCTGCTCGGCGGAGCCGTCCCGTACGTCTCCGGCCCGGCCCGCGGCTACCTCAGCTACCTGGTGCTCGCCGACCGGCAGGACGCCGCGGGCGCCGAACTCGCCGCCGAGCAGGCCCGCGCGGCCGGCGGTCTGGTGCTGCAGGACTACCCGCAGATCGGCGTGGTGCTCGCCTACGCCACCGGCGCCTTCGCCGAACGCCTGCGCGGCCGGCCTGGGGTGGCCGCCGTCGGAGCCACCCGGACCACCCCCGTACCGGGACCGCCCAGGCCGCTTCGCGGCGCCGGATCCTTCGCGCCGAGCACGGACGGTGCCGACGACTCCACCGCGACCGTGCCCGACCCCGGGGAGCAGAGCGACTGGAACCTCGCCATGATCGGCGCCACCGAGTCGCAGAGCCGGTTCGCCGCGCTGCTCCGCGCCCCCGGCCTGGCCCAGAGCGCCGCCCGGACCCCCGACGCGCCGCCGCTGCCCAATGCCCCGGCACTGCACGGCGTCCTGGTCGCGGTGCTCGACTCCGGGGTCGACGACACCCATCCGGACCTGCGCTCCGCCGTCGACCCCCAGGCCTCGGTCTCCTGCGCCGACGGCAGGCCCGACGCCCGGTACGGCTCCTGGCGGCCCGACCCCGGGGTGGCCGAGAGCGGACACGGCACCCATGTGGCCGGCATCGTCGGCGCGGCCCGCGACGGCCACGGCGTCACCGGTGTCGCCCCCGGGGTGCGGATCGCCGCCGTCCGGCTGCTCGGGCCGCTCGGCCAGTACTACACGGAGAACATCGTCTGCGGGATGCTCTGGTCCGCCGACCACGGCGCCAAGGCCGTCAACGACAGCTACTTCGCCGACCCGTGGAAGTACAACTGCCCACAGGACGAGGACCAGGCGGCGCTGGCCGCCGCCGTCGGCCGGGCCGTGGCCTACGCCCAGCGGAAGGGCGCCGTGGTGGTCGCCTCGGCCGGCAACGACAGCCAGGACCTGACCGCTCCCCGGCCCGACCGGCGCAGCCCCAACGACCGGCTCTCCGGCCCCGGCGAGGACCGGCTGCTCGGCAGCGAGTGCATCCGGCTGCCCGGCGAACTCCCCGGGGTGCTGACCGTGAGCGCCGTGGACCGCCGGGGCCTGCCCGCCGGCTACTCCAACTACGGGCGCGGCCGGATCTCGATCGCGGCCCCGGGCGGCGACCCGGACGGGGGCACCCAGGGCGCGGTGGTCTCCGACTGGCCCGGCGGCCAGTACGCCGCCCTGGCCGGCACCTCGATGTCGGCCGCGCACGTCACCGGCGCGGTGGCGGTGGCGGTGGCGGCCCACCCCGACTGGGGCCCGGACGAGGTGGTCGCCCGGCTGGCGGCGGCCGCCGCGGCCGGCTGCCAGCGTGCCGCGGCCGTCTGCGCGGACCCGTCGTACCGCGAGTACTACGGCGCCGGGGTGCTGGTCCTGCCCGACTGACGGCCGCCCGGTCCCGGGCCCCGGGCCGCCGGAGCCCGGAGAAAACCGGAGGCGGCCGCGGGGTGGGCCGGTGCAGGATCGAGCGGTGTCCGTACACCTGACGACCGAACGGCTGCTGCTCCGCCGCTTCACCGCCGCCGACGTCGACCTGCTGGTGGAGCTGGACTCCGACCCGCAGGTGATGCGCTACCTGACCGGCGGCACGCCCACCCCGCGCGAGGTGGTGGAGCGGGAACTGCTGCCCCGGTACCTCGACGCGTACCGCCGCCACCCGTCCTTCGGCCACTGGGCCGCGATCGAGCGGGCCGGCGGGGAGTTCCTGGGCTGGTTCGAGTTCCGACCGCACCGGGACGGGCCGCCCGGCGAGGTCGAGCTCGGCTACCGTCTGCGGCGGGCCGCCTGGGGGCGGGGGTACGCCACCGAGGGCTCGCGTGCACTGGTCCGGCACGGCTTCACCGCACTGGGGGTCGACCGGGTCTTCGCCACCACCATGGCGGTCAACCTCGGCTCCCGGCGGGTGATGGAGAAGGCGGGGCTGCGGCTCGTCCGCACGTTCCACGAGGACTGGCCCGAACCGGTCGAGGGAGCCGAGCACGGCGAGGTGGAGTACGCCCTGGAACGGGCGGACCGGCAGCCGTAGGAATCCCGGCCGGTCGCCGGGACGGTTTGGGATACTGGCGGCATGAGGCTGACGGAGTTCTGGCGACGGATGCACGAGCACTTCGGCGAGGTGTACGCCGAGTCGTTCGCGCAGGACCACCTGATGAGCGAACTCGGCGGCCGGACGGTCAACCAGGCGCTGGCGGCGGGCTGGGAGGCCAAGGACGTCTGGCGGGTGGTCTGCCGGACGCAGGGCGTGTCCGCGCTGCTGCGCTGACCGGACGGGCTGACCGGAGGGGCAGGGCCGGGGCGCCGACGCACCCGGGGCGCCCGGTCCGTCCGGTTCGCCCCGGTTCATGGGTGAGACTGGCCCGGTGGTCAGCAGCGCAGAACCCCAGACGAAGGACCCGGCCCCCGCACGTCGAGCCCCCGCAGGCCGTACCCGGCTGACCGGCGGTGCGATGCCCAGGTGGCTGCCCCGGGCGATGGTGCTGGCCCTGGTGCTGGTCGGGCTGTTCAAGCTCGCCGACTGGGCCTTCCACCAGTTGATCGACCTGTTCGTGATGCTGCTGGTGTCCTTCTTCCTCTCGCTGGCGATGGAACCCGCGGTGGACCGGATGGCCGCCCGCGGGGTGCGCCGAGGGCTGGGCACCTTCCTGGTGTTCATCGGCCTGGCGGTGGCGGTGGCCGGCTTCCTGACCGCCCTCGGCACGCTGCTCGTCGACCAGGTCACCCAGATCGCCGGCCGGCTGCCGCACCTGCTCGACAATCTGATCGGCTGGGTCAACCGGACCTTTCACCAGGACTTCTCCCTGGACCAGCTCCAGCACCAGGTGCTGCAGGACTCCGGCACCATCGAGAAGTACGCCCAGCAGGCCGCCGACAACGTGTGGGGCGTCTCCAGCACGGTGATCGGCGGCCTGTTCCAGGCCTTCACCGTCGGGCTGTTCACCTTCTACTTCACCGCCGACGGGCCCCGGGTGCGCCGGACGGTCTGCTCGCTGCTGCCTCCGGACAAGCAGGGCGAGGTGCTGCGGGCCTGGGAGATCGCACTGGCGAAGACCGGTGGCTACCTCTACTCCCGGGCGCTGCTGGCGCTGGTGTCCACCGTGGCGCACTGGATCGTGTTCCAGATCCTCGACCTGCCCTACGCCATCGCGCTGGGCATCTGGGTCGGTGTGATGTCGCAGTTCGTCCCGACCATCGGCACGTACATCGCCGGTGCGCTGCCCGTCCTGGTGGCGCTGACCGTCCAGCCGTCGGACGCGTTCTGGGTGCTGGCCTTCGTCATCGTCTACCAGCAGATCGAGAACTACCTGCTGCATCCGCGGATCACCGCGCGGACGGTGGACGTGCACCCGGCGGTGGCCTTCGGTTCGGTGATCGCCGGGGCGGCGCTGCTGGGCGCGGTGGGCGCGCTGATCGCCATCCCGGCCGCGGCCACCCTGCAGGGCTTCGTGGGCACGTACGTGCGCCGCTACGAGGTGACCACCGACCCGCGGATCGACCGCGGGAAGGCCTGGCGGGAGCGGCGCCGACTGGCCGCCCGCCGGCTGCGGCGGATGGTGGGCGCGCCGGAGGCGGACGAGGGGGAGCCGGGTGGGCGCGAGTCGCGTGAGTCGGACGAGCGGGAGCGGGTGGACCGCGGGTCGGACCGGCGCGGGCGCGTGGAGCGTGCGCCGCAGGGTCGGGGCCGGGACGGCTATGGGACCGGTGATTGCGCAGGTCAGGGCGGGGCCGGGAAGCAGGGGTAGGGATCCCTGCGGGAATCGAACATTCGTTCCCTATACTCAATGGCGGCGAGTTTTCCACAGGCCGAGCCCGATCGGGGCCGATTGTCAGTGGGACGCGCTAGCGTCGATGACGATGAAGCGCACAGCACAGAACCCGAGGGTGGAAGCCATGGCAGCAACGGACCGCGAGAAGGCTCTTGAGACCGCGCTCGCCCAGATCGAGCGGCAGTTCGGCAAGGGCTCGGTGATGCGCCTCGGCGACCAGGCCCGCAGCCCGATCGACGTGATCCCGACCGGATCCACCGCGCTGGACGTCGCGCTCGGCGTCGGCGGCATCCCGCGCGGCCGGGTGGTCGAGATCTACGGCCCGGAGTCCTCCGGCAAGACCACGCTGACCCTGCACCTGGCCGCCAACGCCCAGCGGCTCGGCGGCACCGTCGCGTTCGTCGACGCGGAGCACGCGCTCGACCCGGAGTACGCCCGCAAGCTCGGCGTGGACACCGACGCCCTGCTGGTCAGCCAGCCGGACACCGGTGAGCAGGCGCTGGAGATCACCGACATGCTGATCCGCTCCGGCGCGATCGACCTGGTGATCATCGACTCGGTGGCGGCGCTCGTGCCGCGCGCGGAGATCGAGGGCGAGATGGGCGACTCGCACGTCGGTCTGCAGGCCCGGCTGATGAGCCAGGCCCTGCGCAAGATCGCCGGTGCGCTGAACCAGTCGAACACCACCGCCGTGTTCATCAACCAGCTGCGCGAGAAGATCGGCGTGATGTTCGGTTCGCCGGAGACCACGACCGGTGGCCGCGCGCTGAAGTTCTACGCCTCCGTCCGGCTGGACATCCGCCGGATCGAGACCCTGAAGGACGGCACCGAGGCGGTCGGCAACCGCACCCGCGTCAAGGTCGTCAAGAACAAGGTCGCCTCGCCGTTCAAGCAGGCCGAGTTCGACATCCTCTACGGCGTCGGCATCAGCCGCGAGGGCGGCCTGATCGACATGGGCGTCGAGCACGGCTTCATCCGCAAGTCCGGCGCCTGGTACACCTACGAGGGCGACCAGCTCGGCCAGGGCAAGGAGAACGCGCGCAACTTCCTGCGGGACAACCCGCAGCTGGCCGACGAGATCGAGGCCAAGATCAAGGGCAAGCTCGGCATCGGCCCGAAGGTCGAGGCTCCGGCCGATGCGGCGGACGCGCCCGCCGCTGCCGTCGAGGCCCCCGCCGCCGCACCGGCCAAGACCGCGGCGGCGAAGAAGACGGCGGCGGCCAAGGCCTGAGTCGTTGATGCACCACCCCGACCAGTCACCGGGCCGCTCCGAGGAGCCCGGTGACTGGGGACCGCCCGACTGGTTCGCCGCCGTCGCGGAGCCGGAGCCGGAGCCCGGGCGGGCTGTGACGCCCGGGTCGGCCGCACTGCCGGAGCCGGTGCTGGACCTCTCGGAGTTGATGCCCGCCTCGCAGCTGCCCGGCGGGCGTCGGCGTCGGCGCAGCGCGGTCGCCGACGAGACCGCCGGTCCGGCCGGCGCCCCCGTGGAGCCGACCGCCGAGTCCTTCGCCGGACCGTCCGCGGGGCCCGGTGCGCGTGAGCGCCGGCAGCGGCGGGACGGGCCGTCGGCCGCCGAGCCGGCGGAGTCCGCCGATCCGGAGACCAGGGCGCGGGACATCTGCCTGCGGTTGCTGACCGGTGCGGCGAAGACCCGGAAGCAGTTGGGCGACGCCCTGCGGCGGCGGGAGATCCCGGAGGAGATCGCCGAGCAGGTGCTCGACCGCTTCGAGGAGGTCGGGCTGATCGACGACGGCGCCTTCGCCGAGGCCTGGGTGGAGTCGCGGCAGGGCCGCCGCGGACGACGGGCGCTGACCCAGGAGCTCAGGACCAGGGGAGTCTCGGGCGATCTGGTCGAACAGGCCGTGGCCCAGGTGGACTCCGAGGACGAGACCGACTCCGCGCGGGCGCTGGTCGACCGCAGGCTGCGGAGCACCAGGGGTGTGGAGCGGCAGGCCCGGATCAGGCGGCTGGTCGCGATGCTGGCCCGGCGCGGTTACCCGGAGGGGCTGGCCTTCCGGGTCGTCCTGGCGGCGCTGGCCGACGAGGGCGGCCAGGACGAGGACTCCTCGGACGGCGGCGACTGGTGACGGCGCCGCCTTGCCGCCGTTGCCGCCGACCGGGCCTGTTCATCGGGCCCCGGGTTCCGCCGACCGCGCTGTGGCTGACGGCGCGTCCGGTCCATCGACGTCAATTCTCGATCGCATCTTGACCGTTTCGTAACCTGCGCCTAGCCTCGCAAGCAGCGAGGCGGTCTCTCCGATCATGTCGACGGCGCGCGGGGCGCGAGGTCGGCCGAAGGCGGTTCCCTCGCCGCCGCCACGGCAGAGTGTGCGCAGGGACGGGGGAGTGAGTCGGATGACGATCGCGACTGAAGCCGGTTCGGGGCCCGTTCTGCTGGGAGCCGGTCTGGTGCTGGCCCTGGCGCTGTGCCTGGTGCTCGTCGCCGGCTGGATGATGCTCCGTCAGCGCCGGACGGAGCTGGACCGGCGCGAGGAGCGCCTGGCCGCCGAGCTCGGGCGGCTGCACCTCCAGGAGGACGAACTCGCCACGCGCTCGGCCGAGCTGGTGGTCGCCGAGGCCGAGCTGCGGGAGCTGGAGGCCGGTCACCGGCAGGCGCTGGAGCGGGTCACCGGGCTGACGGCGGCCCAGGCGCGGGCGGAGATCGTCCGGGAGGTGGAGACCGAGGCCAGACGTGAGGCCGCGGTGACGGTGCGGGAGCTGGAGCGGGCGGCCAGGGCCGAAGGGGAACTGCGGGCGCGGGAGATCATCGCGGTCTCGGTCCAGCGGCTGGCCACCGAGCAGACCGCCGAGTCGGTCACCACGGTCTTCCCGCTGCCCAACGAGGACATGAAGGGCCGGATCATCGGCCGTGAAGGGCGCAACATCCGCGCGTTCGAGGCGGTCACCGGCGTCAACCTGGTGGTGGACGACACCCCGGGGGTGGTCCAGCTCTCCTGTTTCGACCCGGTCCGCAGGGAGGCCGCGCGGCTGACCCTGGAGGCGCTCGTCGGGGACGGCCGGATCCAGCCGGCCCGGATCGAGGAGGTCCACGAGCGGAGCCGGGCCGAGGTGGAGCGGCTGTGCGTGCGCGCCGGGGAGGACGCGCTGCTGGCCGTGCGGGTCGGCGAGATGGCCCCGGAGCTGGTCCGCGCCCTCGGAACGCTGCGCTACCGGACCTCGTACGGGCAGAACGTGCTCGGCCACCTGGTGGAGTCGGCGCACCTGGCCGGGATGATGGCGGCCGAGCTGGGGGTGCAGCCGGAGCCGGTGCGGCGCGCCGCGCTGCTGCACGACATCGGGAAGGCGCTCAGCCACGAGGTGGCCGGGAGCCACGCCGCGGTCGGGGCCGAGTTCGCGCGGCGGCACGGGGAGCCGCCGGAGGTGGTGCACGCGATCGAGGCGCACCACGGCGAGGTCGAGCCGGGCACGGTCGAGGCGGTGCTGGTGCAGGCGGCGGACGCGTGCTCGGGTGGGCGGCCGGGGGCCCGACGGGAGTCGGTGGAGACGTATGTGCGCCGGCTGGAGCGGCTGGAGGAGATCGCTCGCGGGTACGACGGGGTGTCGAAGGTGTTCGCGATGCAGGCGGGGCGCGAGGTGCGGGTGATGGTCCAGCCCGAGCTGGTGGACGACCGGCGGGCCCAGGTGATCGCGCGGGAGGTGGCCCGGCGGGTGCGGGAGGAGCTGACGTACCCGGGGCAGATTCGGATCACGGTGGTGCGGGAGAGCCGGGCGACGGAGTTCGCGCGCTGACGGCGCGGTGACGGGGGTGGGATGCCGGCTGACGGAGTTCGGAGTCGGTCAGCCGGCATCGGGAGTCCGACGCCTGCCGTCGGTCAGCTGTCCGCGCTCGCCAGCGCGCCCGGCCCGCCCCCGCGCGCGCCGTCGGCGAGCGCCAGCAGCGCGTCCGCCCGGCAGCCCTGGGTGGTGCCGACCAGGTGTCCGTCCGGCCGGATCAGCAGCACCGTGTGCGGGTCGGCACCCGGGTACTCCTCGGTGACCAGCACCTCCGCCGGCACCGGCAGCGCCGTCGCGACCTCCGCCAGCCGGGGCATCAACCCGGCCCCGAGCCAGTGCTGCGAGGCCCAGACGGCCGTCCCGGGCGCCACCAGCAGCAACAGGAACCCGCCGCCGAGGTGGGAGCGCAGCTGATCGGTGGCGCCCTCCGTGGTGACCACCGGTACGTCCGGCACCAGCACCCCGGGCGCGGTGGCGGGCAGGCTCTCGGTGAGCGAGGTGCCCCGCCCGGGCCCCCGCTGCACCGGCACCCGGCCGGGCACCCCCGAGGGGGCGGCCGGGTACGCGGGCGCGCCGCCGAACCGTCCGGTGCCGAGCTGACCGTCCGCCAGCAGGGGTGCGTGCTTGCGGAACGAACCGGTCAGCAGTGACCGCCGGGTCTGCTGCCAGCCGCGCAGCGGGCGCAGCAGCGGCATCGACTGGTCGACGGCCCGCAGCCGGGCGCCGACCGCGCCGCGCCGCTCGGTCTCGTAGCCGTCCAGCAGCGAGCCGCCGGGCTGCGGTCCGCCGGAGTGCAGGTGCCAGGCGAGCGCGAGTCGCCAGGCGAGGTTGTCGGCGTCGCGCAGGCCGTCCGCGAGGTTCTGCATGCCGAGGGCCCCGTGCAGGTGGGCGGCGTCGCCGGCGAGGAAGCAGCGGCCGGAGCGGAAGCGTGCGGCCAGGCGCTGCTGGGCGGTGTGGTCGGCGGCGGCGAGCAGCTCGTACGTGGGCAGTTCACCGCCGCACCAGCCGGTGAGGGTGGCCTTGACCCGGGTGAGCAGGGTGTCGCCGGTGACGATGCCGGGCCAGGTGGCGTGCGGGTCGATGGGCTCGCTGGGCTGCGGGCGGCCGGGTGGCAGTCGCCAGTCGAGGCGCCAGAGGCCGTCCGGGAGCGGGCGGGCGCAGGCCTCGCGGTCGCCCCGCCACGGGGGCTCGCGGTGCAGCCGGGCCTCGCCGTGGAACGGGAGGTCGACCCGGACGGTGGCCATCGCGTGCCGGTCGACGGCGGGGCGGCCGGGGAAGCGGATCTTGAGCAGCCGGCGGACGGTGGAGCGCGCGCCGTCGCAGCCGACCAGGTGGCTGCCGCGCCACCAGGTCCGGCTGCCGTCCTGGGTGTGCTCGGTCCGTACGCTCACGCCGTCCCGGTCCTGTTCCAGCTCGACGACGCGGCTGAGCGGGACGAGCTGGATCAGGGGGGTGGCGGTGACGGCGTCCCGCAGTCCGCGCTGGAGGCGGTGCTGGGCGAGGTGCAGGACGGGGGAGCCGTCCAGCGGGAGCCGTAGCACCTCGGTGCGGCGGCGCCAGATGGTGAAGGCGTCCCACCGGGCCGCGTCGGACTCGGCCCGGGTGTAGCCGAGCCTGGTCAGGAAGGAGGTGGTGTCGCTGCCGAGCACCACGGTGCGCGGGCTCTCCGGGCAGAGCCCGGCGCCTTCGTCCAGCACGATGCTGGGCACCTCGTTGCGGGCCAGGGCGAGGGCCAGGGCCAGGCCGACCGGCCCGGCCCCGACCACGATCACCGGGTCCACGCGGGGACCTCCGCCCGGCGCGGCGGGAGGTGCCCGGATTCAATGCTCAGTGCTGGAAAGGCTCCGGGTGGTGTCACGAAGAGCAATGCAACAGATCACCTGGGTGTCCGTCAAGCAGCGGCAGGTGTGCGCCGGTTCGCGCCGCGTCGGCCGCGCGCCTCGATCCACTTGGCCAGACCGGTGAGCGCCAGGCACATCCCGATGTAGATCGGGCCGATCACCAGGATCACCGGGATGTAGGGGTAGCCGTCCGAGTTACTGGCGATCAGCTTGCCCTGGTAGAGCAGCTCGTTGAAGGTGATGACGTACCCGAGCGAGGTGTCCTTGAGGGTGACCACCAACTGGCCGATGATCGCCGGCAGCATCGACCGGACGGCCTGCGGCACCAGGATGGTCGTCATCACCGTGGTCTTGCGCATGCCCAGTGCGTAGGCGGCCTCGGCCTGTCCGCGCGGGACGGCGTTGACACCCGAGCGGATGATCTCCGCCTGCACGGCCCCGTTGTACAGGGTGAGGCCGATCACCAGGGCCCAGAACGGGTCGGCGCTGAACACGCCGCGGTACAGCGCGAAGATCATGATCAGCAGCGGCATCGCCCGGAAGAACTGGACGATCCCGGTGGAGACCGCGCGCAGCGGCCGGTGGTCGGAGAGCCGGCCCGCGGCCAGCACCGTGCCGAGCACGATGGAGGCGACGGCGGCCAGGCCGAAGACCTTCAGGGTCTCCAGGAGTCCGTCGACGATCCGCTGCTGGACCTTGGCGTACTCGAACGGCGCCCAGAGGTCGGCGGAGAACTGCCCCGCGTCGTTCAGGCGGCTGTAGACGAACCAGAGCAGACCGGCGATGCCGACCAGCGAGAGGATCCCGAAGGCCCGGTAGCGCATCCTGGCCCGGGGGCCGGGCGCGTCGTAGAGGACGGAGGCGGACTGGCTGCTCATCGGGCCACCGCCAGCCGCTTCTCGGCGAAGCTGAAGAGCTGCTGCACGCTGAAGCTGATGAACAGGTACGCGATCGCAATCCAGAGGAAGATCCCGAAGATGGCGTACCCCTTGTCGGTCAGTGTCGCCTGCACGCTGTAGAGCTCGGAGACGCTGAACGCGCCGGCGATCGCCGAGTTCCTCGGCAGGGCGATGAAGATGGAGCTCATCGGGGACATCACGGAGCGGACGGCCTGCGGCAGGATCACCAGGCCGAGCGTCTGGCCGAAGCCCATCCCCAGACTGCGGGCCGCCTCGGCCTGGCCGAGCGGCACGGTGTTGACACCGGCGCGCAGCACCTCGCAGACGAAGCTCGCGGTGTAGGCGCTGAGCGCGAGCACCGCGAAGGTGAACGACGACAGGTGCACGTCCAGCCGCGGGAGCGCGAAGGTCACCGCGAAGAACAGCAGGGTCAGCGGGGTGTTGCGGAAGGTGTTGACCCAGACGGTGCCGAGCGCCCGCAGGGCCGGGACCGGGGAGACCCGGAAGGCCGCCAGGACGGTGCCGAGCAGCAGCGCGAAGAACGCGCTGACCGCGCTGAGCTCGACCGTCCGCAGGAAGCCGTCGCGGAACAGCGCGAAATTACCGTCCTCGAACAATATGCCCATGCCGGCGGCCCTCCTCTCATTGGTGGTTACGTGGTGGCTCGGGGCCGCGGAGCCGCCCCGGCCCGCCGGTGGGACGGGCGGGCCGGGGAGCCCCGACGGATCGGATCAGTACCGCTGCAGGGCGGGGACCTCCGGCGCGGCCGAGCCGGACAGGCCGAGGGTGGCGTCGTAGGCCTTCTTCCAGTCGCCGTTGTCCTCGTGCGCCTTCAGGGCGTCGCTGATCGCGTCGCGCAGCGCCTTGTCGTCCTTGTTGAGGCCGACGCCGTAGTTCTCGGTGGAGAAGGTCTTGCCGACCACCTTGAGCTTGCCGGCGTTCTTGGCCGCGTAGCCCTTGAGGATCGCGTCGTCGGTGGTGACCGCGTCGACCTCGTCGCTCAGGAGCTTCTCGACGCACTGCGAGTACGAGTCGTACTGGGTGACCTTGGCGCCGTACTTCTTGATCTGGTCGATCGAGGTCGAGCCGGTGACCGTGCAGACGTTCTTGTCCTTGGTGCTCTCCGGACCGGTGATCGTGGTGTTGTCCTTCTGCACCAGCAGGTCCTGGCCGGCGATGTAGTACGGGCCGGCGAACGAGACCGTGGCCTTGCGCTTGTCGTTGATGCTGTAGGTGCCGACGTAGTAGTTGACCTGGCCGCCGGAGATCGCGGTCTCACGGTTGACGGAGGCGACGGTCTGCCACGAGATCTGCTTCTCCGAGAAGCCGAGGTCGGCGGCGATCATCTTGGCGATCTCGATGTCGAAGCCGCTGCGGACGCTGGTCTGGACGTCCTCGAAGCCGAGGAACGGCTGGTCGGACTTGGCGCCGATGACCAGCTTGCCGTCCGCCTTGGCCTTCACCCAGGCCGGCGAGGACTCCAGCTTGAAGTCGGTCTTCACGGTGTACGTCGGCAGCTGGGGCTTGGCCGACCCGGCCGCGTCGTCGTTCGGCGAGCCCTCCTTGCCGCAGGCGGCGACGGCCGTCAGGGTCAGCACGGCGAGGGCGGCGGCGATGGTGCGACGGGTCTTCATGAGGGTCTGTTCTCCTCGGATCTGGCCACGGGTCAACCGGGCACTGGGGTCGGGAAGTTCCGTTCGGCGCGGGCGGGCCCCGGCGGGGCCGCCGTACGCCCGGTCGGCACTGACGCTAGATCAGCGGTGGCCTCAGTGGTGCAGGATCTTCGAGAGGAAGTCCTTGGCCCGGTCGGTGCGCGGGGCGGTGAAGAACGCCTCCGGGGTGTTCTCCTCGACGATCCGGCCGTCCGCCATGAACAGCACCCGGTTGGCGGCGGAGCGGGCGAAGCCCATCTCGTGCGTCACCACGACCATCGTCATGCCGTCGGCGGCCAGTGAACGCATCACCTCCAGCACCTCGTTGACCATCTCGGGGTCGAGGGCCGAGGTGGGCTCGTCGAAGAGCATCACCTTGGGCTTCATGGCCAGCGCGCGGGCGATCGCGACGCGCTGCTGCTGACCGCCGGAGAGCTGCGCCGGGTACTTGTCCGCCTGGGCGCCCACACCGACCCGGTCCAGCAGCTCGCGGGCGGTCGCCTCGGCCTCGGGGCGCTTCACCTTGCGCACCTTGACCTGGCCCAGCACCACGTTCTCCAGCACGGTCTTGTGCGCGAACAGGTTGAAGTTCTGGAACACCATGCCGACCTCGGCGCGCAGCTGGGCCAGCGCCTTGCCCTCGGCGGGCAGCGGGCGGCCGTCGATCAGGACGGTGCCCGAGTCGATGGTCTCCAGCCGGTTGATCGTCCGGCAGAGGGTCGACTTGCCGGAGCCGGACGGGCCGATCAGGACCACGACCTCGCCCCGGGCGATCTCCAGGTTGACGTCCTGCAGCACGTGCAGTGCGCCGAAGTGCTTGTCGACGCCGTTCAGGACGACCAGGGGAGTCGACCCGGCGACGGAGTCGGTGACGGTCTTCTCGGTCATCGCGCCCTGCTCCCTCATGTCCGGTCCCAGAGGGTGAACTCCCTTGGGCTGCCCAGCAGGTGGCCCGGGCGACAGGAGCCCGCAGCCGGCCCTGCCGACGCTGGTACCGGGGGCCGGAGCCGGCGGAGCCCGCAGCCCCCGGTGGGGTGACCATAGGAAAGCCGACGATGTCATGTCAGCCGATCTGAGCGGAACTTGAGCATCACGATCCGGCCACACCGGCCGTTACCGCCGGTCCCGCTCCGTAACGTCCACGGCGTCCGGCCCGACGCCCGGACCGACCGCAGGCGGGCGCGGACGACCGCGGGCGACCCCGGACGGAGGCCCGCCCCGGCCGACGGCCGCAGGCCGGGCCCGCCCCGGCGGCCCGCCCGCCGGGGCGGTGCGCCGTGGCACGTGGCAGAGGCCACCGTGACAATGGCGGACCGGGGCCGGAGAATACTGCGACCTGCCCAGTACGTCCGGGGTGGGGCAGCATCCAGAGGATCAACGAGGGAGAGGAGCACGATGCGACTGCTTCTGGTCGAGGACGACGACCGGGTCGCCGCGGCACTGAGCGCTGTCCTGGGCCGGCACGGCTTCCAGGTCAGGCATGCGCGCAGCGGGCACGAGGCGCTGGACGCGCTCGTCCCGGACGGCAACGACCCCTACCGGGTGGTCCTCCTCGACCTCGGCCTGCCCGACCGGGACGGCTTCGAGGTGTGCAGCCGGATCCGGGCCGCGAGCAGCGTTCCGGTGATCATGGTGACCGCCCGCGCCGACATCCGGTCGCGCATCCACGGCCTCAACCTCGGCGCCGACGACTACGTGACCAAGCCGTACGACATGGGCGAGCTGCTCGCCCGGATCCACGCCGTGGCCCGCCGCGGCCTCACCGCGCCCGCCGCCGCGGTGGCCGAGCCCGACGGCCCCAACCCGCCGCGCGGCCCGCTGGAGGCGCGCGGCGTGGTGATCGACCGCGAGCGCCGCCGGGTCAGCGTGAACGGCCGGGACGTCCCGCTCACCCGCAAGGAGTTCGACCTGCTGGCCCTGCTCGCGCAGAGCCCCGGCGTGGTCTACCGCCGCGAGCAGATCTTCAGCGAGGTCTGGCGCAGCGGCTGGGAGGGCAACGGCCGCACCCTGGAGGTGCACATCGGCTCGCTGCGCACCAAGCTCGGCCTGCCCGGCCTGGTCGAGGCCGTCCGCGGGGTCGGCTACCGGCTGATCCCGGAGCAGCCCGCCGACGGGCGCCCGACCGGCCCCGAGGCCGCCTTCGACCGGCCCGCCGACCACGGCGAAGCGGGGCGCTGACCACTCGTGCGCACCCGTCTGCTCGGAATCCTGCTCACCCTGATGGCCGCCGTCCTGGCCGCCCTCGGGGTGCCGCTGGGCTATCTGACGGCGGCCTCGGAGCAGAGCGAGGTGGTGGTCGACCGGATCGACGACGCGGCCCGGTTCGCCCAGGACCTGCCCACCCCGGGCCGGTCCGGCGGATCCAACACGGCGATGAAGGGTGACTACCAGCCCGTGGCCGGGGACAGCGGCCGGCTGAGTTCACTGGTCGGCGAGGTCACCCGGTACCACGAGCTGTACGGCATCCGGATCGGCATCTTCTACCGTGACGGCGGGCCCGTCGCGGTCGCCCCGCAGGGCTGGCAGGTCACGGTCGGCCCGGGGGCCGAGGCGTTCCAGGAGGCGCTGGACGGCCGGCGCAGCCACAATCCCCGGCAGGTCTGGCCGTGGAGCAAGGACCAGACGCTGACGGTCGCGCTGCCCGTCGTCCGGGACGGCGACGTGGTCGCGGTGGTGATCACGGAGTCGCCCACCGGCCCGCTGCGCGCCCGGGTGCTGCAGAAGTGGATGGTGATCGCCGGCGGCGAGGTGCTGGCGATGATCGTCGCGATCCTGTTCGCGGTCCTGCTCACCGGGTGGGTGCTGCGCCCGGTGCGCACCCTGGACCGGGCCACCCACGACATCGCGACGGGCCGGATGAACGCCCGGGTCGCCCCCAGCGGCGGGCCGCCCGAGCTGCGCCGGCTGGCGCGCTCCTTCAACGACATGGCCGACCACGTGGTGCTGGCCATGGACCAGCAGCGGGCCTTCGTCGCGGACGCGTCCCACCAGCTGCGCAACCCGCTCGCCGCGCTCCTGCTGAGGGTCGAGCTGCTCGGCCTCGAACTGCCCGAGGGACACGACGAGGAGCTCGGCGGGGTCCGCGAGGAGGGCGTCCGGCTGGCCCGGGTCCTGGACGACCTGCTCGGCCTGGCGACCGCGGAGCACTCCCGCCCGGAGCCCGAGCCGGTCGACCTGACCCGCCTGGTGCTGGCCCGGATCGAGTCCTGGCGTCCGACCGCCGAACAGCGCGGCCTGCGGTTGGACTGGGACGCCCCGCTGCTGGCCCACGGCCTGGCCGACCCGATCGGTTTCGGCAGCGCGCTCGACGCGGTGCTCGACAACGCGCTCAAGTTCGCGCCGCCGGGCTCGGCCGTGACGGTCGGCATCGAGCTGCACAAGCGCGAGGTGGTGGTGACCGTCAGTGACCGTGGCCCCGGTCTCACCGAGGAGGAGCTGGGCCGGGTCGGCGACCGGTTCTGGCGCAGCTCCCGGCACCAGAACGTGGACGGCTCCGGGCTCGGCCTCTCCATCGCCCGCACCCTGCTGCTGGCCGGCGGCGGTTCGCTGGACTTCGGGCAGGTCGAGCCGACCGGGCTCGCGGTCGTTCTCACCGTGCCGCGGCAGCGCTGAGGCCGGCGGCCGCCGCCAGGACGTCAGCGGGTCACGGCTTGACCGAGGTGTAGTAGCGGCGGGCGCCCTCGTGCAGCGGCAGCGGGTCGGTGTAGACGGCCGTGCGCAGGTCCACCAGCTGGGCGGCGTGCACCTGGGCGCCGATGGTGTCGCGGCTGTCGATCACCGCCCGGGTGATGCCCTGGACCAGGGCCGGGTCGAGGTCGTCCCGGGTGACCAGCAGGTTGGGCACGGCGACGGTGGCCACCGTCGTCCCGGCGGGCTGGATGCCCGGGTAGGTGTTGGCGGGGATGGTGGCCGCCCGGTAGGCGTCCGCGCCGCCGCCCTCCTGGCGCTGCAGCGGCTCGGCGAGGTCGGCGAGCGGCACGATCCGGATCGGGTAGCCGGCCGCGAGGTTGGTGAGCGCCGAGGTGGGCAGCCCGCCGGACCAGAAGAACGCGTTCAGCTGCCCGGACCGCAGCTGGTCGGCGGCGTCGCCGATGCCGAGTCCGTACGGCACTATGTCGCGGTCCGGGTCGAGGCCGGCGGCCTCCAGCAGCCGGCGGGTGACGAGGTTCACGCCGGACTTGGGCTGGCCCACCCCGACCCGCAGCCCCCGCAGGTCGGACACCTTCTGCACCGGGGAGCCGGCCGGTACGACCAGCTGGAGGTAGTCGTCGTACAGCCGGGCGATCGCGCGCAGCCGGGGCTTGTCGGGGCTGCTGAACGAGGTCACGGCGTCGGCCGTGGAGATGGCGAAGTCGTCCCGTCCGGTGACCACCCGCTCCAGGTTGTCGACCGAGCCCTCGGAGTTGTCCAGCCGCAGCCTGGCACCGGGGACGGCGTCGACCACGTGCTTGCGCAGCAGCTGGCCGTACCGGTCGTAGACCCCGCCCGGGACGCCGGTGGCGAAGCCGATCTCCCGCGTCTGGTGCCGGGGGGAGCCCGCGTCGGTGATCCGCCAGGCGGCCAGGGCGGCCGCGACCAGCAGCAGCACCACGGCCGCCAGCACCGGGCGGCTGCGGGCGGCCCGGCGCAGGGCGGCGCCCGTGCGGGCGGGGATCGAGGTGTGGGCCATGCAGGGATACTGCCAGGCGCGACGGCCGGACGGGAGGCCCCGGCCGCTGCCCTTACCCTTGCAGTTGTGGGTATGGAGGAGAGCTTGCGAACTTACAAGGTCGTCACGTACGGCTGCCAGATGAACGTCCACGACTCCGAGCGCCTGTCCGGGCTGCTGGAGGAGGCCGGGTACGCCAAGGCCGACCAGGACGGTGACCCCGACCTGGTGGTCTTCAACACCTGCGCGGTGCGTGAGAACGCCGACAACAAGCTGTACGGCAACCTCGGCCGGCTCGCCCCCGCCAAGCAGAGCCACCAGGGCATGCAGATCGCCGTCGGCGGCTGCCTGGCCCAGAAGGACCGCGACACCATCGTGCGCAAGGCGCCGTGGGTCGACGTGGTCTTCGGCACCCACAACATCGGCCACCTGCCGGCGCTGCTGGAGCGGGCCCGGGTCGAGCAGCAGGCCCAGGTGGAGATCCTGGAGTCGCTGGAGACCTTCCCCTCCACGCTGCCGACCCGCCGTGAGTCCGCCTACGCGGCCTGGGTGGCGATCTCGGTCGGCTGCAACAACACCTGCACCTTCTGCATCGTCCCGGCGCTGCGCGGCAAGGAGGAGGACCGCCGGCCCGGTGACATCCTCGCCGAGGTCGAGGCGCTGGTCGCGGAGGGCGTGGTCGAGGTCACCCTGCTCGGCCAGAACGTCAACTCCTACGGTTCCGACCTGGGAGACCGCGAGGCCTTCTCCAAGCTGCTGCGCGCCTGCGGTCAGATCGAGGGCCTGGAGCGGGTCCGCTTCACCTCCCCCCACCCGCGCGACTTCACCGACGACGTGATCGCCGCGATGGCCGAGACCCCGAACGTGATGCACCAGCTGCACATGCCGCTGCAGTCCGGCTCGGACACCGTGCTCAAGGCGATGCGCCGCTCGTACCGGCAGGAGCGTTTCCTCGGCATCATCCGGAAGGTGCGCGCCGCGATGCCGGACGCCGCCATCTCCACCGACATCATCGTCGGCTTCCCCGGCGAGACGGACGAGGACTTCGAGCAGACCCTCCACGTGGTCCGCGAGGCCCGCTTCGCCAACGCCTTCACCTTCCAGTACTCCAAGCGGCCCGGCACCCCGGCCGCCGAGATGGACGGCCAGATCCCCAAGGCCGTCGTCCAGGAGCGGTACGAGCGGCTGGTCGCCCTGCAGGAGGAGATCTCCTGGGAGGAGAACAAGAAGCAGGTCGGCCGGCAGCTGGAGATCCTGGTCGCCGAGGGCGAGGGCAAGAAGGACGACCGGACCGACCGGCTCTCCGGCCGCGCCCCCGACAACCGGCTGGTGCACTTCACCCGTCCCGTGGACCCGGTCCGCCCCGGTGACGTGGTGACCGTGGAGATCAGCTACGCGGCCCCGCACCACCTGCTCGCCGAGGGCCCGACCCTGGCCGTCCGCCGCACCCGGGCGGGCGACGCCTGGGAGAAGCGGCAGGCCGCCCCGGCGGCCAAGCCGGCCGGGGTGATGCTCGGCCTGCCGAGCATCGGCCGGCCCGCTCCGGTCGCCGCTCCGGCCGCCGCTCCCACCGGCAGCGGCTGCGGCTGCGACTGACCGAGCCCGTCAGCACGACCGACGGCCCGGCGGGACACCCCGCCGGGCCGTCGGCGTCGCGCGGCCGGTCACCCGCGGCCGGGCCGGGCTAGAGTGATCCACATGCTGGTCGCCGCCGCCGTCTGCCCCTGCCCGCCGCTTCTCGTACCGGCGGTCGCCGCCGGGGCCGCCCCCGAACTGGAGCCGCTGCGGGCGGCCTGCCGGGAGGCCGTCGGCGAACTGCTCGGGTCGGCGGCCGAGCTGATCGTGGTGGTCGGGACCGGCCCCCGGGCCGAGGTCTGGACCGAGGGCGGCGTCGGCTCCTTCCAGCGCTACGGCGTCGAGCTCGCGGCCCGGCTGCCGCTGGGCGGACCGGGCGGCACGGAACTGACGCCGTCGCTGACCGTCGGGGCCTGGCTGCTGGAGCAGGCCGGGGCGGCCGTGCCCACGCACGCCTGCGCGGTGCCCACCGACACCGGTCCGCAGCGGCTGCTCGGGCTGGGCAAGGGTCTGGCCGACCTGGCCGACCGGGTCGGTCTGCTGGTCATGGGCGACGGCAGTGCCTGCCGCTCGGTGAAGGCGCCCGGCTACCTGGACGAGCGGGCCGAGGGCTACGACGCGGCGGTGTCGGCCGCCCTGGGGGCGGCCGACACCGCCGCACTGGCGGCCCTCGACCCGGACCTCGCCGGCGAGCTGATGGCCGAGGGCCGGGCCCCGTGGCAGGTGCTGGCGGGGGCCGCCGAGGGCACCGGTCTCAACGCGCGGCTGCGCTACGACGCGGCGCCCTACGGCGTCGGGTACTTCGTGGCCTCCTGGCGCTGACCCGGACCGCCACCGGGGGCCGGCTCAGGAGGAGGCCGGCGGCCCGTCCTCCTTCGGCTTGGCGGCGAAGTGGTCCACGGCGCTCTTGGCCTTGGTCGTGCCGTGCTCGATCTTCTCGCTGTACTTGTGCTTGGTGGCCCGGTCCACCGCGGTGCCGGTCTTGTCGACCATCTCGTCGATCTTCTCGTTGTGCTTGCCGGCGAGCTCCTCGGCCTTGACCTTGAGCTCCTCGGCCTTGCCCTTGAGGTTGTCCATCAGGCTCATGGGGTGCTCTCCCTGTCGCTGCTGCCGCTACTGGTCCAACGCCGTGATCGGCCCGAATGTTCTCGGCCGCAAATCTGACATACCACTCCACAGCCACCCGAACCACCCGGATCGGCATCCGGCCCGCTCCGGCTCTTTGCGAGACTTGGAACCGTGACCAGTACCCACCCCCTCCCGCCCCGCGTCGTCTCGGTGGTCGGCGCGACCGCCGCCGGCAAGTCCGACCTCGCGGTCGCCATCGCCCGCAGCCTCGGCGGCGAGGTGATCAACACCGACTCGATGCAGCTCTACCGGGGGATGGACATCGGCACCGCGAAGCTCACCGTCGAGGAGCGCGGCGGGATCCCGCACCACCTGCTGGACATCTGGGACGTCACCGAGGCCGCCAGCGTCGCCGAGTACCAGCGCCTCGCCCGGGGCGAGATCGACCGGCTGCTCGCGGCCGGCCGCAGCCCCGTCCTGGTCGGCGGCTCCGGGCTGTACGTCCGGGCGGCGATCGACCAGATGGACTTCCCCGGCACCGACCCGGATGTCCGGGCCCGTCTCGAGGCGGAGCTGGAGGCCGAAGGCCCGGGCCTGCTGCACCGCCGGCTGGCCGAGCTCGACCCGCCGGCCGCCGCGGCCATCCTGCCCAGCAACGGGCGTCGGATCGTCCGCGCGCTGGAAGTGATCGAGATCACCGGGCAGCCCTTCACCGCCAACCTGCCCGGCCACACCGCCGTCTACCCGGCGGTGCAGATCGGCGTGCAGGTGCCGCGGCCCGAACTGGACGAGCGGATCAGCCTGCGGGTTGACCGGATGTGGCAGGCCGGGCTGCTGGACGAGGTCCGCGAACTGGAGAAACTGGGCCTGCGCGAGGGCCGTACGGCGGGCCGGGCGCTCGGCTACCAGCAGGTGCTGGGGTACTTCGCCGGCGAGTGCACCGAGGACGAGGCCAGGGCCGAGACCGTCCGGGCGACCAGGCGGTTCGCCCGCCGGCAGGAGTCCTGGTTCCGCCGGGACGACCGGATCCACTGGCTGTCCCGCCCGGCCGGAACCGACCCGGTGGCCCTGCTGGAGCGCTCGCTGGAGCTGATCCGGAATCAGCCGCCGGCCTGACCCCGACGGCCGGGGGCGGTTTTCGGCCATCGGCCCGTGCAGCTGCACCGGCAGCCGCAGGTCCTGCGCGAACCGGGGGTTACAGGGCGATCACGTCCTGGCCACGGATCACCCGACGACCCCCGCGACGACCTGCCCGCGACTCTGGACATGCCATCATCGGTAGCACTTGGGGTCGGTCGCACTCGGTCGGCCTCACCACCTGCGAGCCCGTCAGCTCGTGTCGAAGCGTCAGGGGGAGGCCGCGTGTCCACGGGTACCGGCCCCGAAACCGAGCAGCTGCCCGGTGACGCCCAGAGCGTCGCCGACGCGCTGCCCGAGCTCGTGGTGCCGACCACCTCCTACGCGGTGGCCCTGCCCGTCACGGACGACCTGGCCGGTGTGGTGCACGAGCGGGACATCCGCCCGCGCCGCCGGCTGCGCTGGTGGCAGCTGCTGCCGATCGTGCTGATGGCGACCCTCGGCTCGCTGATGTTCGCCTTCCCCCTCGCCTTCGGCAGCGACCGCGCCTCCGCGATGATCGGCATGCTGGGCCTGCTGCTCACCTCCGCCTCGGTCGGCTGGGGTGCGATGGCCGCCCGCCGGGCCGGATACAAGTGGCCGGGCGTGCCGCGGCGCGGCAGCGGTCAGCGGGCCGGCTGGCGGGCGATCGTGCTCTACACCCTGACGGCCTGCGCCGCGGTGGCGCTGGCCGTCTGGCGGGTCGTCCAGCTCCGGGGCTGACCGGGCCTCCGGCCGGCCGCCTCCCGTCCGGCCGCCCACGGGGTGAACCGGCGACCCGGCCCGGTGGCCGGATCAGTACGATCGTGGATGTGAGCGACTCCACCGCGGCGGGCCTGCCGTTCCTCAAGGGCCACGGCACCGAGAACGACTTCGTCATCCTCCCCGACCCGGACGGCCGGCTGGACCTGGGCCCGGCCCAGGTCGCGCGGCTGTGCGACCGGCGGGCCGGGATCGGCGGCGACGGGATGCTGCGGGTGGTCCGCTCGGCGGCCGACCCGGCGGCGGCGCACCTGGCCGGCGAGGCCGAGTGGTTCATGGACTACCGCAACGCGGACGGCTCGATCGCCGAGATGTGCGGCAACGGGGTCCGGGTGTTCGCCCACTACCTGGTCCACGCCGGGCTGGCCGAGCCGGGCCCGCTCGCGGTCGCCACCCGGGCGGGCGTCCGCCGGGTCACGGTGGCCGGTGACGGCCCGGACGGCACGCCGGGCGAGGTCACCGTCGACATGGGCCGGGCGCTGCTGCCGGGCCCGGACGCCGTCGAGGTCGCGGTCGGCGACCGCCGCTGGCCGGCCCGGAACGTCAACATGGGCAACCCGCACGCGGTGGCCTTCGTCGACAGCCTCGCCGACGCCGGCAACCTCTACACCGCCCCGCTGACCACCCCGGCCGCCGCGTACCCCGAGGGTGTCAACGTCGAGTTCGTGGTGGACCGCGGCCCGCGCCACGTCGAGATGCGGGTGCACGAGCGCGGCTCCGGCGAGACCAGGTCCTGCGGCACCGGCGCCTGCGCCGTCGCGGTGGCCACCGCCCGCCGGGACGGCGTCGACCCGGCCGTGACCGGCGAGCCGGTCAGCTACACGGTGGACCTCCCGGGCGGCCGGCTGGTGATCGAGGAGTTCCCGGACGGCCGGGTGGAGATGACCGGGCCCGCGGTGATCGTCGCCTCCGGCACCCTCGACCCCGCGTGGCTGGGCGCTCCGACGGGCTGAGAGCGGCCCGCTTTGCCCCGTTCCCTTCCGTGCGAATCCCCCTGATCGGGTGATTCGGCTCACGGAGTGGGAGCAGGCCGTCGCGGAACGTGCTGTGCTCGGTAGCATGGACCACCGGGTCGGACCTCGCTCCGGTGATCACTGCCGGAGGTGCAGATGACCATCGAAGCCGGCCAGCACGAGGCCGTCCCGTACGCCGTACCCAAGCGTCCGCTGCCCCGGCTCAGCCGGGCCGCGCTCGGGCGGGCCGGCCGGGCCGCCCTGCTGGCGACCGGCCGGGGCCCCGTGCCGGACGCCATCGAGCCGATCGTGCAGGCACACCGGGTGCACCATCCGCAGGCCGACCTGGCCCTGCTCGGCCGCGCCTACCGGACGGCCGAGACCAGCCACCGCGGTCAGACCCGCAAGAGCGGCGAGCCGTTCATCACCCACCCGCTCGCCGTCACCATGATCCTGGCCCAACTCGGCGCCGGGACAACGACCCTGGTGGCCTCGCTCCTGCACGACACGGTCGAGGACACCGAGGTGACACTGGCTCAGGTCAGCGCCGACTTCGGCCCCGAGGTGGCGTACCTGGTCGACGGCGTCACCAAGCTGGAGAAGGTGGACTTCGGCGCCGCCGCCGAGGCCGAGACCTTCCGCAAGATGCTGGTGGCCACCGGCGACGACGTCCGGGTGATGGTGATCAAGCTCGCCGACCGGCTGCACAACATGCGGACGATCCGTCACATGAAGCCCGCCAGCCGGATCCGGATCGCCAAGGTCACCCGGGACGTCCTGATCCCGCTCGCCGAGCGGCTCGGCATCCAGGTGGTCAAGGCCGAGCTGGAGGACATCGTCTTCGCCACCCTCCACCCGGAGGAGTACGCCCGGACCGGCGCGCTGCTGGCCGTCCACGAGGCCCGGCCGGACGGGCTGCTGCAGCCCTTCGCCCAGGCGCTCGCCCGCCAGCTCGCCGAGACCGGGGTCCAGGCCTCGGTGGCCGTCCGGCCGCGGCACCACGTGTCGGCGCACCGGGTGCTGCTCAAACGCAACGCCGCCGCCGGGCCGGACGGCAGACCGCAGGGTCTGCTTCCCGCGGACCTCGGCCGGCTGCTGGTCGTGGTGGAGGAGAACGCCGACTGCTACGCCGTCCTCGGCGAGCTGCACACCTGCTGGACGCCGCTGCCCGGCGAGTTCAAGGACTTCATCGCCGCCCCCCGGTTCAACCTCTACCAGTCCCTGCACACGGCCGTGTCGCTGCCCGGCGGCGAGGTGGTCGAGGTACTGGTGCGCACCCGGCAGATGCACCGGGTGGCCGAGTTCGGCGTGGTCGCCCTGGGCGACCCGCACCAGGGCGACGCGCCGCAGCCGACCGGCGACGAGTCCGAGCTGGACCGCACCGACCCGGCCCGCCCCGGCTGGCTCAGCCGGCTGCTCGACTGGCAGCAGGAGACCCCGGACCCGGACGCCTTCTGGTCCGCGCTGACCGCCGACCTCTCGGACGACCGGGAGATCACCGCCGTCACCGAGACCGGCGAGACGCTGCAGCTGCCGGCCGGGGCCAGCTGCGTGGACGCCGCGTACCTGCTCGGCGAGGACACCGGCCACCGATGTATCGGCGCCCGGGTCAACGGCCGGCTCACCGCGCTGTCCACCCCGCTCAAGGACGGCGACGTGCTGGCCGTGCTCACCGAGGCGGGCGACGCCTCCGGCCCGGCCGCCGAATGGCTGGAGTACACCCGGACCCCGGCCGCCCGGCTGGCGATCGAACGCTGGCTGGCCGACCACCCGGCGGGCAGCCCGGTGCCGGGCGCCGCCCCGGCGGGGTCCGGGCGCGCGCCCGGCCACCCCGTTCCGCTCGCCCCGCCCGCCGCCGGCCGGCGCAGCTCACCGGTGGCCGTGGCCGGCCGCCCGGGCGCGGCCGTCCGGCTGGCCCGCTGCTGCACACCGGTGCCGCCCGACGAGGTGACCGGCTTCTCCATCCGCGGCGGCGCGGTCGCCGTGCACCGGACCGACTGCCCGGCCGGGGAGCAGATGCGCACGGCCGGCCGCACCGACCTGGAGCTGACCTGGATCCCCGGTGCGGAGCCCGCCTCCGGCTACCGGGTCACCCTGCACGCCGAGGCGCTGAACCACCCCCGGCTGCTCGCCGACCTGACCGCGGTGATCTCCGCCGAGGGCGTGGACATCGTCTCGGCCGAGGTCGGCCCGCCGCAGGAGCTGCGGGTCCGGCACAGCTACACCGTCGAGCTGCCCGCGGCCGGGGCGCTGCCCGCCGTGATGCGCGCGATGCTCCGGGTGTCCGGCGTGTACGACGTGTACCGGCCGGGCGGCGGTAATCCGGATGACCCGGGCCGGAGCGGCATGCGACCATCATGGGGAATTCACGGCCGGTCCGCGGCGTTGACGCAAGGCAGCAGTAGTGCCGATGCGGCCCGCGGTCCGCAGGGGTAGCCCGTCTCGTCCACGGTGGTTTTCCGGGCGGTCAGGGGGCAGACTCCTCGTGCATCCGCCGATCCGGGCGGCGCACCGGCCTCCGATCCAGCAAAAGGATGAGATGACCTCCACGTTCGACAGCCGCACCCAGGCCGGCGACTCCGGCCGCCGACTCACCGACATCAAGGCCGACGCCCTGATGGACGAGGACCTCGCGGCGATCGACGAGGACCTCGGCACCTACGACGGTGACCAGTACGACCGCTCCGAGCGTGCGGCCCTGCGCCGTGTCGCGGGCCTCTCCACCGAACTCCAGGACGTCACCGAGGTCGAGTACCGCCAGCTCCGCCTGGAGCGCGTGGTGCTGGTCGGCGTCTGGACCAGCGGCACGGTCGAGGAGGCGGAGAACTCCCTCGCGGAGCTCGCCGCCCTGGCCGAGACCGCCGGCTCCGAGGTGCTCGACGGCGTGATCCAGCGCCGCGACAAGCCCGACCCCGCCACCTACATCGGCTCCGGCAAGGCCCGCGAGCTGGCCGACATCGTGGCCGCCACCGGCGCCGACACCGTGGTCTGCGACGGAGAGCTCACCCCCGGCCAGCTGATCCAGCTGGAGGACGTGGTCAAGGTCAAGGTGGTCGACCGGACCGCCCTGATCCTGGACATCTTCGCCCAGCACGCCAAGTCCCGGGAGGGCAAGGCGCAGGTGTCGCTGGCGCAGATGCAGTACATGCTGCCTCGCCTGCGTGGTTGGGGTCAGTCGCTCTCCCGTCAGATGGGTGGCGGTGGCTCCGGCTCCTCCGGCGGCGGTATGGCCACCCGTGGTCCCGGTGAGACCAAGATCGAGACCGACCGGCGCCGGATCCGCGAGAAGATGGCGAAGCTCCGCAAGGAGATCGCCGACATGAAGAAGGGCCGCGACACCAAGCGCCAGGAGCGCCGTCGCAACCAGGTCCCCTCGGTCGCGATCGCGGGCTACACCAACGCCGGTAAGTCGTCCCTGCTCAACCGGCTCACCGGCGCGGGCGTCCTGGTGGAGAACGCGCTGTTCGCCACCCTGGACCCGACCGTCCGGCGGGCCCAGACCCCGAGCGGCCGGATCTACACGCTGGCCGACACCGTCGGGTTCGTCCGGCACCTGCCGCACCACCTGGTCGAGGCCTTCCGCTCGACCATGGAGGAGGTCGCCGAGGCCGACCTGATCCTGCACGTGGTCGACGGCTCGCACCCCGAGCCGGAGACGCAGCTGGCCGCCGTCCGTGAGGTGATCGTCTCGGTCGACGCACAGAACGTGCCGGAGATCGTCGTGATCAACAAGGCCGACGCCGCCGACCCGCTGGTGCTCCAGCGGCTGCTGCGCCGCGAGCCGCACGCCCTCGTGGTGTCGGCCCGCACCGGGCACGGCATGGACGAGCTGCTGAAGCTGATCGACGACGAGCTGCCGCGCCCGGCCGTCGAGGTGCTGGCGCTGGTTCCCTACACCCGGGGCGACCTGGTCTCCCGGGTGCACGCCGAGGGCGAGCTGATCTCCACCGAGCACACCGGCGACGGCACCCTGCTGCGCGCCAAGGTGGCGGCCGAGCTGGCCGCCGAGCTGGAGCGGTTCGCCGTGGTCGGCCAGGTCTGACCCGTACGGCACACCCCGGGCCCGGTCTCCTGCACGGAGGCCGGGCCCGCGGCGTTCGACCGGGCGGGGCGGCGGGTCAGTGCTTCTTCCGGCTGAAGTAGTCGAAGCCCTTCTGCGCGTCCGCCCCGAGAGTCGGGCCGGCCAGGAAGGTACCCGCGTCGTTGCCGACCGAGGTGTTGCTGACCAGCGCCGGCTTGCCGCCGTGCTGGGCGAACCAGCCGCCGCCGCTGGAGCCGCCGGTCATGGTGCAGCCCATCGCGTTCATCGGCGGGCGCTCGGCGTCGTAGACGTACGGGGTGAGCCTGACCTTCGAGTCGCAGTGCTCGAGCTCCAGGCCGTCGAACGGGGCGTCGGCCGGGTAGCCGTAGGCGGAGGCGGCGGTGACCTGGTCGGCCGGGGCGTTGAACCAGACCGGGATCGAACCGCCGACGGTCTCCTCCAGCGAGCGGCCGCTGCCGTCCTCGTTGCGCACGTGGAAGACGGCGAAGTCGTACTGGCTGGCCGGGCCGCCCTTGTCACCGCCCTCCTGGTACCAGTGCGGGTCGATGTAGCCGTCGTCCATGGTCCAGGCGCCGAAGGGGGCGAGCTGTTCGAAGGTGGCCTTCCTGCCGCCGCTCGCGGCGCCGCCCTTGTTGTACGAGGGCACGAAGCCGATCTTCTTGAACCAGTCGCCGCCCTTGCCCTGGTGGACGCAGTGCGCCGCCGTCCAGACCAGGTTGCTGCGGCCGGGGTTGGCGGGGTCGGAGACCACCGTGCCGGAGCACTCCGCGTCGGCGCTCGGGCTGACACTCAGGAAGATCTTGCCGACCACCGCGGTCGCGGCGTTGTACGGGTGCTTCTCCGCGACGGCCGGGATGGCCGGCGGCAGCTGGACCTCGGCCCGGCTGGGGGACTTGGCGGTGGCGATGTTGGCCTCCTTGGGCTTGACGCCCTTGGCCGCCTCCATCTTGACCTGATTCCAGTAGCCCTTCAGCACCTCGGGCTTGAAGCCGTGCTCGGCGGCCCACTTGGCCAGGTCGTCGGCGCTCCAGTTCTTGAGGTCCTTCAGCGAGTCCGGCAGCTTGATCCCGCTCTTGCCGTTGCCGGAGGCCGAGGCGGCCGCGGTGGTGGCCGGGGGAGCGGCCTGCGGGGTGGTGTCGTCGTCGCAGGCGGCGGCCGTCAGGGCGAGCAGGATGACGAAGGCGGCCGTGACCGCGCCGGAGCGCCGGATGGTGGTTGGCATGTGCTGGGTTCCCCCGTCGTTCGGATGGTCGGTTGATCAGGTGTCACTTCTTGGACAGGTAGTCGAGTGCCTGCCGGGCCACGCTCTCCAGGTACGGGCCGTTCAGCGAGGTGTGGTCGAGGTTGCCGATGGAGGTGTTGCTGACCAGCGCCTGCCGGCCGTCCGGCGTGGTGGCGAACCAGCCGCCCCCGCTGGCGCCGGCGGTCATGGTGCACCCGATGGTCAGCATCGCCGGACGCTTCGGGTCGAACGAGAGCTGCCCGGGCCGACCCGAGTCGCAGCGGTCCAACTCCTGGCCGTCGAAGGGGCGGACGGCTGGATACCCCCAGGCCGAGACGGTGAGTTCGTCCCGCGGGGCGTCGAACCAGACCGGGACGGCGGTGCCGACCGTCTCCTCGAGCGACCGCTCGGTGTTCGCCGGGTCGTGCACCCGGAGCACGGCGAAGTCGTACTGGTTGGCCGCGTTGCCGGAGTGCCCGCCCTCGGCGGTCCACTGCGGTGAGGTGATGACCTTGTCCGCCCACCACTGGCCCAGCGGCGCCACCTCCGGCAGCGTCGCCCGGCGGCCCCCGCCGGCCGCCCCCGAACTGTTGTAGGCGGGCACGAAGATGATGTTTTTGAACCAGTCGCCGCCCTGGCCCTCGTGGACGCAGTGCGCCGCCGTCCAGACCAGGTTGCTCCGGCCGGGGTGCGCCGGGTCGGCGACCACCGTGGCGGAGCACTGACCGGTGCCGCCGTTCGGCGCGGTCATGAACACCTTGCCGGACGCGGCGTACCGGGTGTACGGGCGGGGGACGGCCACGGCCTGGACCACGGCGGGCGCCGGCCCGGTGGAGGGCGTGGGCGCGACCGTGGCGCCGGACGCCGTGGCGGTGGGGGCGGCCGTGGTCCCGGTGGCAACAGCGCTCCCGGTGGCAGCCGTGCTCTCGGGGCCGGCGGTGGCCGAGGGCGGTACGGCCGGGGGTGCGGGCTGCTGCGGCGCGGCGTCGCCCATCGTCTCCGGACTCCACACACCACCGGTCTCGGGGTTGTGGAAGACGTGCTTGGAGGCCCAGTTGTCCCAGTCCTCGAAGCGCCAGCCCTTCAGTTCGTCCCAGCTCCTCGGCAGCCCGGACGCGCGGTCGGCGCCACCCGCCGGGCCGCAGGCCGGCACGGCGAACAGGACGGCGACGGCCGTCGCGGCCGCCACGGCGGCACGGCGAATCGTCCTCATGGACCACACCCCCCGGTGGTTCGGCAGAAATGCCCCTGCGGCAGTCTCCCATCCGCGCGAGCGGCCGGAGTCCGGGGTGTCGGCCTGTTGACGAGCGGTCACCTTTTCGTGACCGGCACTGCCCGTCGGAGTGACCGTGCTCACTCCCAGGGGTGAGTGATCCGCTGTCATTCACCGGAACGAGTGGATTGATCTTGTGCTCACCGGGGTGGGATAGGTAGCCCTTACCAGTAGTCCAGCCCCCAAGGAGCAGCCTTGAGCACCGCCCTCACCGGAGCCGCGCCGGCCGTACCCGCACCACCGGCGGCGCCGGCCGCCGCGGCCGGGGCGGATCCCCTGCTCCACCCCGACCCGGGCACGGCCGCCGAACAGGCCGCCGGCGAAAGCCTGTTGCGCTGCTGGGCCAGGGAGACCGGCGCCGTCCCCGACGACACCGGGCAGCTGCGGATCGCCGTCCTCGGCGGGGCCGCCGAACTGGCCGCCCCCGTCCGGTACTGGTCCGCGTGCGGCTGGCACCGGTTCGGCCGGACCACGGTCACCGCGGGCGGCGGGACGGCCGGCCCGGTGGACCCGGTCACCGTCGCCGCGCTGCTCGCCGGCGCGGCCGCCGAACGGCCCGACCCAGGGCAGATCGCCGACCTCGCCGCCCGGGTGGCCGACTCGGTCGGCCGCAGCGCCGAGATCCTGGCCCACCGCAGGGCCGCCGGGCCGACGGCCGGGACGCCGTTCCTGCGCACCGAGCAGTCGCTGCTGCTCGGCCACCCGCTGCACCCCACCCCCAAGAGCCGCGACGGTCTCGGCCCCGCCCAGAGCGCCGCCTACTCGCCCGAACTGGGCGGCAGCTTCCGGCTGCACTGGTACGCCGTGGACCGCGAGCTGCTCGCCGCGGACTCCGCCACCGGACAGCCCGCCGAGGAGATCACCGCCCGGCTGCTCGGCCGGCCGGAGCTGCTGCCACCCGGCACCGCCGCGCTGCCACTGCACCCCTGGCAGGCGAGAGAGCTGCTGCTGCGCCCCGCCGTCGTGGGCCTGCTCGACGAGGGCCTGCTGCACGACCTCGGGCCGTACGGCGAGCCGTGGCACCCCACGTCCTCCGTCCGCACCGTCTGCCGCCCGGGCACCCCGTGGATGCTGAAACTCTCGCTCGGCCTGCGGATCACCAACTCCCGCCGGGAGAACCTCCGCAAGGAACTGCACCGGGGCCTGGAGGTGCACCGGCTGCTGGAGGCCGGCCTGGCCGCCGAGTTGCAGGCCGTCCACCCGGGCTTCGACATCGTCCGGGACCCGGCCTGGATCGGCGTCGACCACCCACGGCTGGGCGACCCGCACGGGCTGGACACCGTGCTCCGCGAGCAGCCCTTCGGCCCCACCGACCGGGCGCTGTGCGTGGCCGGCCTGATCGCCGAACAGCCGCTGGAGCGGATGCGCTCCCAGCTCTCCGACATCCTCGGCGAACTCGCCCGCCGCAGCGGCCGGCCGACCCGTGCCGTGGCCACCGAATGGTTTCTGCGCTACCTGCACGCCGTGGTGCTGCCCGTCCTCTGGCTGGACGGCCGGGCCGGCATCGCCCTGGAGGCCCACCAGCAGAACAGCCTTGCCGTCCTGGACGCGGCCGGCTGGCCGGTCGGCGGGCGCTACCGCGACAACCAGGGCTACTACTACCGCGCCTCGCACGCCGACCGCCTGGCGGCCCGGCTGCCCGGGATCGGCGCGCACAGCGACACCTTCGTGCCCGACCACGTCGCCGACGAGCGCTTCACCTACTACCTCGGCATCAACCACGTCCTGGGGCTGATCGGCGGCCTCGGCTCCCAGGGCCTGGCCGACGAGTCCGTCCTGCTGGCCGCCCTGCGCGCCTTCCTGGCCGGCCCCGAGGCCGCCGCCACCGGCTCCGGGCTCCCCGCCCGCCTGCTGGACTCGCCGACCCTGCGCTGCAAGGCGAACCTGCTCACCAGACTCCACGGCCTGGACGAACTGGTCGGCCCGGTCGAGACCCAGTCGGTGTACGTGACGGTCCGCAACCCCGTGGCGCCGTGACGGCCGCCGAGCCCCTCGCGGCGGATCCGCTGGACGGCGTCGCCGACTGGGGCCCGATGCCCACCGCCGCGGGCGAGTTCCGGCTCCGTCCGGTCCGTCCGGACACCGACCTGCCGCTGGTCACGGCCTGGATGAACGATCCGGCGGTGGACGCCTTCTGGCAGCTCGCCGGACCGTCCGCCACCACCGGCCGGCACCTGCGCGCCCAACTCGACGGCGACGGCCGCAGCCTCCCCTGCCTGGGCCTGCTGGACGGCGTCCCGATGAGCTACTGGGAGCTCTACCGGGCCGACCTCGACCCGCTCGCCCGGTACTACCCGGCGCGGCCCCACGACACCGGCGTCCACCTGCTGCTCGGCCCCGCCGACAGCCGCGGGCGCGGCCTCGGCAGCCTGCTGCTGGCCGCGCTCGCCGGCCGGATCCTGGACCGCCGCCCGCGCTGCCAGCGCGTGGTCGCCGAGCCGGACCTGCGCAACACCGCCTCGCTCGGGGCGTTCCGGCGGGCCGGCTTCGACCTCGCCGCCGAACTCCACCTCCCCGGCAAACGGGCCGCCCTGATGGTGCGCCCCCGCCCGGGCCGCGCCCGCTGACCCCCACCGGCACCCGGCCCGCCGCGGGCCTGCGCCGACCTCCCGCACTCCTCCCCGAACTGGATGGGCATGGACCTCCCGCAGTGCGAGCCGTACGACCTCCTGGGCGTCGGCATCGGCCCGTTCAACCTGTCCCTCGCCGCGCTCGCCGACCGGACCGACGGCCTGCGCACGCTGTTCTGCGACGCGAAGCCGGAGTTCCGCTGGCATCCCGGCATGCTGGTCGACGGGGCCAGGATGCAGGTGCCGTTCCTGGCGGACCTGGTCTCCCTGGTGGACCCGACCAACCCGTGGTCCTTCCTCAACTACCTGCGCGATCAGGAACGGCTGTTCCCGTTCTACTTCGCCGAACGCTTCCAGCTGCCCCGCCGCGAGTACGACCACTACTGCCGCTGGGCCGCCGAACGACTGCCCAACTGCCGCTTCGGCACCGAGGTCACCGCCCTGCACTGGGAGCCCCGGGCCGAGCTCTACCGGGCCGAGACCGGCGCGGGCCCGCTGCTCGCCCGGGCGGTGGTGCTCGGCGTCGGCACCGGCCCGGTCCGCCCCGAGGCCTTCGCCGCACTGGCCGGACACCCCCGGGTCTGGCACTCGGCCGAGTACCTGGACCGCCGGTCCGGCCTGGCCGGCGCCCGGGACATCACCGTGCTCGGCTCCGGCCAGTCCGGCGCCGAGATCTTCCTCGACCTGCTGCGCACCCGGGCCGGCGACGGCACCCGGCTGCGCTGGCTGACCCGCAGCCGCGCGCTGGCCCCGATGGAGTACTCCAAGCTCGGCCTGGAGCAGTTCACCCCCGACTACACCCGCTACTTCCACGGACTGCCCGGCCCCGTCCGGGACCGCCTGGTCCCCGCGCAGTGGCAGCTCCACAAGGCGGCCAGCGCCGAGACCCTGGCCGAGATCCACGACCACCTCTACGAGCGCACCGTCGGCCGCCCACTGGCCGCCGAACCGGTCGAGATCGTTCCCGGCACCGCCGTCACCGAGGCCCTGGCCGGGCCGTGCGGCGGCCTGGAACTGCGCTGCCGGCACGTGGACTCGGGGCTCCGGCACGCGGTGCGCACGGAGGCCGTGGTGCTGGCCACCGGCTACCGGGCCGTCCGCCCGGACCTGCTGGACCCGATCGCCCACCTGATCGACTGGGACGAGCAGGGCCGCTACCAGGTCGACCCGCACCACCGGGTGGCCACCGGCCCCCCGCTCACCGGCGCCCTGTACGTGCAGAACGCCGAGCTCCACACGCACGGGGTGGGCGTCCCGGACCTCGGGCTGGGCGCCCACCGCGCCGCCGTCATCCTCAACGCGGTGGCGGGGCGGGCGATCCACCGCCTGCCGGCCCGCACCGCCTGGACCACCTTCGCGCCGCCCGCCACCGCGCTGCTGCCCCCGCGCACGACGCCGGAGCGCAGCCCGTACGACGCTTTCGAGCCGCAGGAACCGATCGGCCACCCGGATTGTCACTCCCGCCCCGTAGGGTTGGGAGCGCCATGACGAACGACTCCGAATCCCTCCCTCAGCCGGGCGACGAAGCGCCGGCCGACGCAGCGCCGGCCGACGAAGGGCCGGGCGACACGACATCGGCCGCCGTCCCCGCGTCCCGCCTCCCGGAACTGCTGCACGCCGCGGTCACCTCGGTCGGCGGCGTCGAGCGCCCCGGCCAGGTCCGGATGGCCGAGGCGGTCTCCGCCGCGGTCGACGCGGGCGAGCACCTGCTGGTGCAGGCCGGCACCGGTACCGGAAAGTCCCTCGCCTACCTGGTGCCCGCGCTCGCCCACGGCGACCGCGTGGTGGTGGCCACCGCCACCCTGGCGCTCCAACGCCAGCTGGTGGAACGGGACCTGCCCCGCACGGTGGACGCGCTCCACCCGGTGCTGCGCCGCCGCCCGCTGTTCGCGATGCTCAAGGGCCGGTCGAACTACCTCTGCCTGCACCGCGCGCACGAGGGCACCCCGGCGGACGAGGGGGAGGGCCTGTTCGACCCGGTCGAGGCCCTCGGCGGCCCGACCGGCAAGCTCGGCCAGGACGTGCTGCGGCTGCGCGAGTGGGCGGGCGAGACCGACACGGGGGATCGGGACGACCTCACGCCCGGCGTCTCCGACAAGGCCTGGGCCCAGCTCTCCGTCACCTCCAAGGAGTGCCTGGGGGCCACCCGGTGCCCCTACGGCGGGGAGTGCTTCGCCGAGGCCGCCCGCGAACGCGCCAAGCTCGCCGACGTGGTGGTCACCAACCACGCCATGCTGGCGATCGACGCCATCGAGGGTGCCCCGGTGCTGCCCGAGCACGGGCTGCTGATCATCGACGAGGCGCACGAACTGGTGAACCGGGTGACCGGTGCGGCCACCGCCGAGATGTCGGTGCACGCCGTCAACCGCGCCGTCCGCCGGGCCGCCAAGCTGGCCAACGAGAAGGCGGTGGACGCCCTCCAGGCCGCCGCCGAGAACTTCCACGGGCTGATGGAGACCGCCCAGCCCGGCCGGGTCGAGGAACTGCCCGAGTACCTGGCCTACGCGGTGGCCGCCGTCCGGGACGCCTGCCGGCAGGTGATCACCTCGCTCGGCGAGACCCGGGACAAGGCGCTCACCGACGAGGACGCGGTGCGCAAGCAGGCGATGGCCTCCGCCGAGACCCTGCACGAGACCGCCGACCGGCTGCTGCAGGACTCCGAGTACGACGTGGTCTGGATCGAGCGGTCCGACCGTTTCGGCCTGGGCGCGGCCTCGTTGCGGGTCGCGCCGCTGAGCGTGTCCGGGCTGCTGCGGGAGAACCTCTACAAGGAGCGCTCGGTCGTCCTCACCTCGGCCACCCTCAAGCTGGGCGGCGACTTCAACGGTGTGGCCAGCTCGCTCGGCCTGCCCGTCGAGGGACGGCTGCCGGACGAGCGCTCGGTCGCCGAGCCGGAGCCGGCGCAGGGCGACGAGGCGCCGCCGTACTGGCGCGGGATCGACGTCGGTTCCCCGTTCAGCTATCCCAAGCAGGGCATCCTCTATGTCGCCAAGCACCTGCCGCCGCCCGGCCGGGAGCCCGACCGGCCGCAGATGCTGGACGAGCTCACCGAGCTGATCGGCGCGGCCGGCGGCCGTACCCTGGGCCTGTTCTCGTCGATGCGGGCGGCGCAGACGGCGGCCGAGGCACTCCGCGAGCGGCTGGACAACCGGATCCTGCTGCAGGGCGAGGACACCCTCGGCGAGCTGATCCGGGAGTTCGCCTCGGACGCCTCCACCTGCCTGTTCGGCACCCTCTCGCTCTGGCAGGGCGTGGACGTGCCGGGTTCGGCCTGCCAGCTGGTGGTGATGGACCGGATCCCGTTCCCACGTCCGGACGACCCGCTGATGAGCGCCCGGCAGAAGTCCGTCGAGGAGCACGGCGGCAACGGGTTCATGGCGGTCGCCGCGACCCATGCCGCGCTGCTGATGGCCCAGGGCGCCGGACGGCTGGTCCGGGCGGCGGACGACAAGGGCATCGTGGCGGTGCTCGACCCGCGGCTGGCCACGGCCAGGTACGGCGGCTTCTTCCGCTCCTCGATGCCGGACTTCTGGTACACCACCGACCGCAACCAGGTGCGCCGCTCGCTGGCCGCGATCGACGCCGCGGCCGCGCCGGTCCGCCCGGTGGTGAAGCGGACCGCCCCGTAGCCGGACATGAGTCGGGGGCTCCGGCCGAATCGGCCCGGAGCCCCCGTCGACTGTCCGCCGGTCGGGTCAGAGCCGGCGGAGCACCGCCACGACCTTGCCGAGGATGGTCGCGTTGTCGCCCGGGATGGGCTCGTACGCGGGGTTGTGCGGCATCAGCCAGATCTTGCCGTCCTCGCGCTTCAGGCGCTTGACGGTGGCCTCGCCGTCGATCATCGCGGCCACGATGTCGCCGTTCTCGGCGACCGGCTGGCGGCGGACGGTGACCCAGTCGCCGTCACAGATCGCGGCCTCGATCATCGAGTCGCCGCGGACCGTGAGGGCGAACAGCTCACCCTCGCCGACCAGCTGACGGGGCAGCGGGAAGACGTCCTCGACGGTCTGCTCGGCGAGGATCGGGCCGCCGGCCGCGATCCGGCCGACCAGTGGCACGTAGGAGGTGGAGGGACGCCCCGCGGTCTCCGCCGTGTTGGGCCGGGTCACCTCGACGCCGCGGACCTCGTAGGCGCGCGGGCGGTGCGGGTCGCGCCGCAGGAAGCCCTTGCGCTCCAGGGCCATCAGCTGGTGCGCCACCGAGGAGGTGCTGGACAGGCCGACGGCCTGGCCGATCTCCCGCATGCTCGGCGGGTACCCACGGCGCTGCACGGAGTCCCGGATCACCTCGATGACCCGTCGCTGGCGCTCGGTCAGGCCGGCCTCGTCGGTGCGGATGCCGGGGGGGCGGCCGGGCATGGCGCGGGGCGGGGTGGTCTGGACGAGCGCCACGTCCTGCACCGAGGCGTGCTCGATCGGCTGGCTCTGGCTCATGCTGTGGTCCATGCTCTGGTCCGTGGTGCGCGCCGAGCGCTCCTGCACCGGAATGGCGGTCCTTGCTTCTACGGTGTTCATCGCGGCCCTCATTCGACAGGCGTACTCCCTTGTGCAGCTCAACTGGTGCACCTATCGAAAGGTTGCGCCAAACACACGTTCGAGTGAATTATCAAGGAGTTAGCTGACTCGATCAAGGCTTTGGGTGTACATCGATTAAATGTTCGACTCGAACAGTCTATTCCGCTCTGCGCGCGGATCTCGACCCGTCCCGGCGCGTCGCCCCCCGACTCCCAGATCTAGTGGCTAGTCTCCTCGCTCGTACCTACAGGTTGTGGTCCGGTAGAGTGGCGGAGTCCGATGTCTTGCCGCCAGGGAGGAAGTCCTCAGGTGCACTGCCCCTTCTGCCGGCACCCGGACAGTCGCGTCGTGGACAGCCGCGCGAGCGATGACGGAAGTTCGATCCGCCGACGCCGCCAGTGCCCCGACTGCAGCCGCCGTTTCACCACGGTGGAGACGGCCACGCTGATGGTGATCAAACGCAGTGGAGTGACCGAGCCGTTCTCCCGGGAGAAGGTGATCTCGGGTGTCCGAAAGGCATGCCAGGGCCGCCCGGTGACCGAGGACGCGCTGGCCCAGCTCGGCCAGCGGGTCGAGGAGTGCGTCCGGGCCAGCGGCAGCGCCGAGCTGTCCACCCACGACGTCGGGCTGGCCATACTGGGCCCGCTCAAGGAGCTGGACGTCGTCGCGTACCTGCGGTTCGCGAGCGTCTACAAGGCCTTCGACGGCCTGGAGGACTTCGAGGCGGCGATCGCGGAGCTCCGCGTCGAGCGGCCCGTCACCGCGGAGGACTGCGCACCCGTGCCGGCCACCGCCGCCGCCCCCTAGCGGGTCGGTCACCGCCCTGCGGCCCTTCGGGGCCCCCGTGCGTCCAAAACGCGCGCACAGATCAGAACAAAACGTGCACATCGGCCGGCCGATCGGCTGCCGCACGCCAGGAGAAGCGAACCAGCGGTGCCCGGAAGGTTCGGGGCACCTAGGGCGTTTGCCCAGGAGGAGGACCAGAAGTGACAGACACGACGAGCGGTTCCGCACGCGGGTCGAAGTCCGACAAGACCGCCAAGGGCGCCGGGAAGGCTCCCAAGGGAGGCCTGCGGATGGAACGCATCTACACCACCCCTGGCGTCCACCCCTATGACCAGGTCAGCTGGGAGCGGCGCGATGTCGTCATGACCAACTGGCGGGACGGCTCGATCAACTTCGAGCAGCGCGGCGTGGAGTTCCCCGACTTCTGGTCGGTCAACGCGGTGAACATCGTCACGTCCAAGTACTTCCGCGGCGCGGTCGGCAGCCCGCAGCGCGAGTGGAGCCTCAAGCAGATCATCGACCGGGTGGTGCTGACCTACCGCGCCGCCGGCGAGAAGAACGGCTACTTCACCTCCCCGGACGACGCCGAGATCTTCGAGCACGAGCTGACCCACGCCCTCCTCCACCAGGTCTTCAGCTTCAACTCGCCGGTCTGGTTCAACGTCGGCACCAAGCAGCCCCAGCAGGTCAGCGCCTGCTTCATCCTGGCCGTCGACGATTCCATGGAGTCGATCCTCGACTGGTACAAGGAAGAGGGCATGATCTTCAAGGGCGGCTCCGGCGCCGGCCTGAACCTCTCCCGGATCCGCTCCTCCAAGGAGCTGCTCTCCTCCGGCGGCAACGCCTCCGGCCCGGTCTCCTTCATGCGCGGCGCCGACGCCTCCGCCGGCACCATCAAGTCCGGCGGCGCCACCCGCCGCGCGGCCAAGATGGTCGTGCTGGACGTCGACCACCCCGACGTCGAGGCCTTCATCGAGACCAAGGTGAAGGAGGAGGAGAAGATCCGCGCGCTGCGCGACGCGGGCTTCGACATGGACCTCGGCGGGGACGACATCACCTCCGTCCAGTACCAGAACGCCAACAACTCGGTCCGCGTCTCCGACGAGTTCATGACCGCGGTCGAGAACGGCACCGAGTTCGGCCTGCGCGCCCGGATGACCGGCGAGGTCATCGAGACCGTCGACGCCAAGAAGCTCTTCCGCAAGATGGCCGAGGCCGCCTGGGCCTGCGCCGACCCGGGCATCCAGTACGACTCGACCATCAACCACTGGCACACCTGCCCGGAGTCCGGCCGCATCAACGCGTCCAACCCCTGCTCCGAGTACATGCACCTGGACAACTCCAGCTGCAACCTCGCCTCGCTCAACCTGATGAAGTTCCTCCGCGACGACGACAGCTTCGACGCCGGGCGCTTCGCCAAGGTCGTCGAGCTGGTCATCACCGCGATGGACATCTCCATCTGCTTCGCCGACTTCCCCACCGAGAAGATCGGCGAGACCACCCGCGCCTACCGCCAGCTCGGCATCGGCTACGCCAACCTCGGCGCCCTGCTGATGGCCACCGGCCACGCGTACGACTCCGAGGGCGGCCGCGCCCTGGCCGGCGCCATCACCTCCCTGATGACCGGTACCGCCTACCGCCGCGGCGCCGAACTCGCCGGCGTGGTCGGCCCGTACGACGGCTACGCCCGCAACGCCGCCCCGCACCAGCGGGTCATGCAGCAGCACGCCGACGCCAACGCGGCCGCCGTCCCGGTCGACGAGCTGGACGCCCCGGTGTGGGCCGCCGCCACCGAGACGTGGGGCGACGTGCTCCGGATCGGCGCGCGCAACGGCTTCCGCAACGCCCAGGCCTCGGTGCTCGCACCGACCGGCACCATCGGCCTGATGATGGACTGCGACACCACCGGCGTCGAGCCGGACCTCGCCCTGGTGAAGTTCAAGAAGCTGGTCGGCGGCGGCTCGATGCAGATCGTCAACGGCACGGTGCCGCGGGCGCTCGGGCGTCTGGGCTACCAGCAGGAGCAGATCGAGGCGGTCGTCGCCCACATCGCCGAGCACGGCAACGTGGTGGACGCGCCCGGTCTGAAGCCCGCGCACTACGAGGTGTTCGACTGCGCGATGGGCGAGCGGGTCATCTCCGCGATGGGCCACGTCCGGATGATGGCGGCCATCCAGCCGTGGATCTCCGGCGCCATCTCCAAGACGGTCAACATGCCCGAGGTCGCCACCGTCGAGGAGATCGAGGAGATCTACTTCGAGGCGTGGAAGCTCGGCGTCAAGGCGCTGGCCATCTACCGCGACAACTGCAAGGTCGGCCAGCCGCTCTCGGCCAAGACCAAGACCCCGGCCGCGGCGGCTCCCGAGGCCGCCGCCGAGGTCGAGAAGGTCGTCGAGAAGGTGGTCGAGTACCGTCCGGTCCGCCGCCGCCTGCCCAAGGGCCGTCCCGGCATCACCACCTCCTTCACGGTCGGTGGCGCCGAGGGCTACATGACCGCCAACTCCTACCCGGACGACGGCCTCGGCGAGGTCTTCCTGAAGATGTCCAAGCAGGGCTCGACCCTCGCGGGCATGATGGACGCCTTCTCCATCGCCGTCTCGGTGGGTCTGCAGTACGGCGTGCCGCTGGAGACCTACATCTCGAAGTTCACCAACATGCGCTTCGAGCCGGCCGGCCTGACCGACGACCCGGACGTGCGGATGGCCCAGTCGATCGTCGACTACATCTTCCGCCGCCTGGCGCTGGACTTCCTGCCCTTCGAGACCCGCTCCGCCCTCGGCATCCACTCCGTGGAGGAGCGCCAGCGGCACCTGGACACCGGCTCCTACGAGCCCGTCGAGGAGGACCTGGACGTCGAGGGCCTGGCCCAGTCCGCACCCCTCGCGGCCGCGCCCAAGCCCGCGGCCGAGCAGCCGAAGGCGGTCGCCCCGGCGCCGGCCAGGGCCCACAACTCCACCGAGCTGGCGGAGATCCAGCTGGGCCTGAGCGCGGACGCACCGCTCTGCTTCTCCTGCGGCACCAAGATGCGCCGGGCCGGCAGCTGCTACCTCTGCGAGGGCTGCGGCTCCACCAGCGGCTGCAGCTGACCCTGGACGGCAGCGCGCCCGCCGGGGCGCGCGGTGCGAGGACGGCCGAGCCGTGACTCACCCGGAGGGCGTCGACCGACAGGTCGGCGCCCTCCGGGCGTTGCGGCGCACAGCGGACGGGTGGGGCGCGTTGCGGCACCACCCCGGTGGGACGGCGACCGCACTGCACCGGCTCACACGCCGGATCGTCGGTCCTGCGCCGGGTGCGCCGGGTGCGCCGGGGTGCCGCGCGTCGGGGCGTCGGGGCAGTCCGGCCAGGTCCGCCGGGTGGTTCCGGTCCGGATCCGGACCCTCCGGGGAGCGGATCGACCGGTGTTCCGGAGGAGTTGTGCGGATGCGCAGGGTTGGGTCTTCACAACGGAACGTCAACTGGCCGGTTGAGACCGTGTGCTGAATCGATATGATCTGATGACCGCGTGTACTGATCAGCCCCCCGGAGCGCGCCGTGCTGTGCGTCCCGGGCGGTCGCGCGATGTCGACCGCCCGCCGCTGACGCCTGCACCGAGGATCAGATAGATGAGAGCTCGCACGCGCCCCTCCCGCGCGGCGTACCAAGGTCTGGACCTCGGCACCGTGCTCGGGGCGGCCGCCGCTCTGCTGCTGGGGGTGGGCGCCGCCGTCGCGGCGGTGGCCGGCTCCGATCCCGGACACCGCTCGGCCGTCGCCGGCACGGCGGGCGGGGCGGTGCTGCTGTGGTCCGTGCTGGTCCTGGTCGCGGCCCGGCTGGCCGGCCGGGCCCGTGGGGCCGAGACCGAGCTGTCCGTGGCCCAGCACGAGGTGGCGTCACTCCAGAGCTCGGCGGCCCAGCTGCACGCCGAGCTGAACTCCGCCCACAACGTCGCGGCCGCCCTGCGCGCCGCCCTGGCCGAGGCCCAGGCCGGAGCCGAGCGGGACCGCGCCGATCTGCACAGCGTGCGCACCGCGCTGACCGAGTCCGAGAGCGAGGCCGCCGGGCTGCGCGCCGCGGTCCACACCGCCGACCAGGAGCGGGCCGCACTGGCCCGGCTGGCCGAGGAGGTCCTGCCCGAGGTGATCGGACGGCTGCGCTCCGGAGCCGCGGTCAACACCGTGCTGGCCGGCCGCCCGGCGACCGCCCACGACGGCCTGCTGCGGTCGGTGGCGGAGGAGATCGGCCGCGGCGAGCGCCAGCGGGCCGCGGCCCTCGCGGTGTGTGCCACCGCGGCCGGCCGGGTCCAGGCGCTGGCCACCTCGATGCACGCCGAACTGCGCGAGATGCAGCACCGGCACGGCGACGACGTGCTCGGCGACCTGCTCAGCCTGGACCACTCGACCGCGCAGGTGGGCAGGATGGCCGACAGCATCGCGGTGCTCACCGGCGCCCGCTCGGGCCGCCGGTGGACCAAGCCGATCGGCGTCGAGTCGATCCTGCGCGGGGCGCTCGGCCGGATCGGCGCCTACCAGCGGGTGCGCCTGCACTCGGCGTCGACGGCGGCCGTGGCGGGCTTCGCGGCCGAGGGCGTGATGCACACCCTGGCCGAACTGCTCGACAACGCGGCCAACTTCTCGGCGCCCCCGGCCGAGGTGCACGTGTACGTCGAGGAGGTCCACTCCGGCCTGGTGATCACCGTCGAGGACGGCGGTCTCGGCCTGGGCGGCAGCTGGCTGCGCCGGGCCGAACAGGCGGTGTCCGCCGAGCCGTTGGACCTGACCACGCTCTCCGCCGGCAGCCGGCTGGGCCTGGCCGTGGTGGGCTCGCTGGCCCGCAAGCACGGCCTGTCGATCTCCTTCCGGCCGTCGGCCCGGGGTGGTACCGGAGTGGTGGTGCTGATCCCGGAGCAGCTGGTCACCCATCCGAGCCCGGCGCTGGCCAAGGCGCTGACGACGGGCCAGTCGCCGGACCGGCGCGGCAGCGACCCCCGCCCGGTACTGGAGCCGCGCCGCCCCGAGTCGGTCCGCCCGGAACCGGCCCGTCCCGAGCCGGCCCGTCCGGAGGAGGCCGCCGAGACCGCTCCCGCGGGCCCGGGCGGCCTGCCGCAGCGCCGCCGCGGGCAGACCCTGGCCGGTGCCACGGCCACCCAGACCTCCGCGCCCGCTCCGGCGGCGCAGCCCGTCCGCCCCGGTGCCGCCGCCCTGTCGGCGGCCCGGTTCGGCGCCTTCCGGAAGGCCCTGCAGCAGGGGCCGGACACCCATGACGCTCTCCCGAAGGACGATTCCTGATGAGCAGCACCGACCGTGATCTCGACTGGCTGTTGGAGAATCTGCTGAGCGGCACTCCGGGGGCGCGGCACGCCCTGGTGCTGTCGGCGGACGGGCTGAAGCTCTGTCACACGGTCGGACTGGGTACCGACCAGGCGGACCAGCTCGCGGCGATCGCCTCGGGCATGCAGAGCCTGGCGCACGGGGCGTCGATCGAGTTCGGCGACGGTTCGGGCGGGGTGCGGCAGTCGATGACCGAGTTCCACGGCGGCATCCTGTGCATCGTGGCGGCCGGCGAGGGGGCCCACCTGGCGGTGGTCACCGAGGACGACGCCGACGTGGGCGTGGTCGGGCACAACATGCACGGTCTGATCGAGCAGATCGGGGCGTACCTGAGCGCCCCGCCGCGCGAGATCGAGGCCGGGGTGTGAACGCCCCGCGGAACCTGCCGGGACGCGACGAGGACCCGGACCGGCTCTACACCGTGACCAAGGGGCGGAGCCGTCCGCCGGAGCACGCCTTCGACCTGGTCACCCTGATCGTCACGGAGCGGGAGCCCGCACCGGGCATGCAGTCCGAGCACGCCCGGATCCTGCGGCTGTGCGAGACCCCGACCGCCGTGGTGGAGGTGGCCGCGGAGCTGGACCTGCCGGTCAGCGTGGTGAAGATCCTGCTCGGCGACCTGCTGGAGGCCGGCACCGTCACCGCCCGCCACCCCCGGTTCGCGCCGAACAAGGCCCGGCTGCCCGATCTCGACATGCTGAAGCAGGTGCTGCATGGTCTCCAACAGCTCTGACACCCTGCGGCGCCCCGGCCGCGTGCCGCTGCGCAGCACCGCCGAGAACGCCCTGAAGATCGTGGTGGTCGGCGGCTTCGGGGTCGGCAAGACCACCCTGGTGGGCTCGGTGAGCGAGATCCGTCCGCTGAACACCGAGGAGACCATGACCCGGGCGGGCGAGGGCATCGACGACCTCTCCGCGGTCCGGGACAAGCGCTCGACCACGGTGGCGTTCGACTTCGGCCGGATCACGCTCAACGCGGAGAACGTCCTCTACCTGTTCGGTGCCCCGGGGCAGGAGCGCTTCTGGTTCCTCTGGGACCGGCTGTTCTCCGGTGCGCTGGGCGCGGTGGTGCTGGTCGACACCCGCCGGCTGGAGGAGTCCTGGTACGCCATCGACCGGCTGGAGCAGCACGGGACGCCGTTCGTGGTGGCCCGGAACAACTTCGACGGCCCGGAGCACACCCTGGCCGATGTCCGGGCCGCGCTGGACCTGCCCGACCACGTCCCGCTGGTGGACTGCGACGCCCGTAGCCGGGAGTCGAGCAAGCAGGTGCTGATCGAGCTGGTCCGGCACCTGCACCGGCTGGCCGAAGCCCAGAGAGTCGTTGTGGAGGAGACCCCGTGACCGAGCCCGCGATCACCCCGCCGCCGGGATGCCCGGCGCATGCCGGTGCGGCCCCGCTGTACGGTCCCCGGTTCCAGACCGACCCGGCGCAGGTCTACCAGGAGCTCCGGGCGACGCACGGCCCGGTGGCGCCGGTCGAGCTCGCCGGGGGAGTGCCGGCCTGGCTGGTGATGGGCTATCGCGAACTCCAGCTGGTGACCAGCCAGTCGAAGGTGTTCGGGCGGGACTCCAACCGCTGGCACGCCTGGCCGAGCATCCCCGAGGACTGGCCGCTGCGGCCGATGATGACCTCGGCCCCGTCGGTGATGTACGCGGAGGGCACCGAGCACCAGCGCCGCCGGGCGGCGGTGGACGAGGCGCTGACGGGTGTGGACGCGTACGAGCTGAAGAAGTACTGCGAGGAGATCGCCGACCGGCTGATCGACGAGTTCGCGGGCCGCGGCGAGGCGGACCTGGTCGCCGAGTACGCCCACCAGGTGCCGCTGCTGGCGCTGTGCCGGATGTTCGGGCTCGACGACACCCAGACGCCGCGGCTGATCCGCGCGCTGGTGGCGATGGTGGACGGCGGGCCGGGAGCGCAGGCCGGCGCGGTCGACCTGCTGGCCGTCATGCTGCAGCTGGTGCAGGAGCGCCGGGAGCACCCGGCCGCCGACGTCACCTCGGCCCTGGTGGCGCACGAGGCCGCGCTGACCGACGACGAGATCATGCGCGACCTGCGGGTGCTGCTGATCGCGGGCCACCAGACGACCGCGTACTGGATCTCCAACGCGCTGCGGCTGATGCTGACGGACGACCGGTTCGCGGCCTCGCTGTCGGGCGGCCGGCGCTCGATCGGCCAGGCGCTCGGGGAGGCGCTCTGGGAGGACACCCCGACCCAGATCTTCGCGGGGCGCTGGACGACCAGGGACACCCAGCTCGGCGGGCAGAAGATCAACAAGGGGGACATGGTCCTGCTCGGCTTCGCGGGCGCCAACGCCGACCCGGCGGTCCGGCCCGACGACGGCCGGCCGGCCGAGGGCAACCGCGCCTACCTGAGCTTCTCCTACGGCGACCACGGCTGCCCGCACCCGGCGCGCGAGGCCGCTGAGGTGATCGCGACCACGGCGATCGAGGTCCTGCTCGACCGGCTTCCGGACCTGCGGCTGGCGGTGTCCGAGAGCGCGCTGGTCTGGCGGCCGTCCGCGTGGGTGCGGGCACTGGTCGCGCTGCCGGTGGCGTTCACGCCGGGCTACGTCACGGACTGACCGACCGGATCCGGACCGGTCGCCGCGCCGAACGACCCCCGCGGACCGCCGACCGACCCGACTGCCGAATGCCGACTGCTGGAGAGTGAGCGGATGACTGCCCCGATCATGATGGACCCGTTGGCGAGCGACAACGTCGCGGAGGGTGCCCGGCTGCGGGCGGCCGGGCCGGTGGTACCGGTGGAGCTGCTCGGCGGGGTGCGCGGCTGGGCGGTCACCCGGCACGCGGAGGCCCGGGAGCTGCTGACCGACCAGCGGCTGGTGAAGGATGCCGGGCACTGGGCGGCGTACCAGCGCGGCGAGGTGCCGAAGACCTGGCCGCTGATCGGCCTGGCGGTGCCCGGCCCGTCCATGGTGACCACGGACGGCGCGAACCACCGGCGGCTGCGGGCGATCGTCGCGCAGGCCTTCACCCCGCGCCGGGTGGAGCTGATGCGGCCCAAGATCGAGGAGATCACCGCGCGGCTGCTGGACGACCTGGAGCAGGCCGGACCGGTGGTGGACCTGAAGACGGTCTTCGCCTTCCCGCTGCCGATGTCGGTGATCGGCTGGCTGCTGGGCGTGCCCGAGCGGGACCACGCCTACATCCGCGAGCTGTACGAGCGCTTCTTCAGCAGCACCACCAAGCCGGCGGACGTCCCGGCGACCATCGCCGCGCTGACCGCCTTCGTCGCGGACCTGGTGGCGGCCCGCCGGGCGGAGCCCGGTGACGACCTGACCAGCGCCCTGCTGGCGGCGGACGTGGAGGGCGGTGCGCTGAGCGACGCCGAGGCCGCGGCCACCCTGCGGGTGATCATCGCAGCCGGCCACGAGACCACGGTCAACCTGATCAGCAACGCGGTCCGGGCCCTGCTGACCCACCCGGACCAGCTGGCCCTGGTGCGCTCGGGCCGGGTCGAGTGGTCGGCCGTGGTGGAGGAGTCGCTCCGCTGGACGCCGCCGACCAGCAACTTCCTGTTCCGCTTCGCCAGCGAGGACATCAAGGTGGGCGACGAGGTCATCCCGCAGGGCGACCCGGTGCTGATCTCGTACAACGCGATCGGGCGGGACCCGGCCCAGCACGGGGTCACGGCGGAACTGTTCGACGTCACCCGGGACCCGATCCGGCACCTGTCCTTCGGCCACGGCCCGCACGTCTGCCCGGGGTCGCCGCTGGCCCGGCTGGAGGCGGGGGTCGCGCTGCCGGCCCTGTTCGCGCGCTTCCCCGACCTGGCGCTGGCGGTCGAGGACGGCGACCTGCGGCCGAGTCCGTCGATGGTGGTCAACAGCCTGCGGGAACTGCCGGTCCGGCTCTGAGCCGCGGCTGCCGGCGGCCGCCGCGGGCGCGGTGGACCCGCGGTAGCGCACTGGAGGGCCGGATGTGGCCGGTCCTCCAGCACAGCCTTGTCACGACTGAGGCACTGGCGGGTGAAGGTCGAACGCGCACCTTGGCGCTGAATGACCTGTGGGTTAACGTCTAAAAGCCAGCGATCGCTGGGTAGACAATCTCCGGTTCAGCGCAGTGTTGTTCTGTCTTACTGCTGGCATGCCCATGCCCTGGCAAGGAGGACTCATTGACCACCACCCTGACCGCGACCGGGGGACACCGATGACCGGCTTGCGTCACCGCCGCCTGCTTGCCGCACCGGCCGTTCTCGCCTTGGTACTTACCGCAGCCTGCTCCAACAGCTCGGGCAGCTCCGGGAAGGGCGGCGGCGTCGCCGACGCCTCCCCGCTGACCGGCGACTGCGCCAAGTACCAGGCCTATGCGGGCCACTCCGGTACCAAGGTGACGATGTTCGCATCGATTCGCAGCCCGGAGTCCGACTCGCTGGAGAAGTCCTGGTCCGAGTTCAGTTCCTGTACGGGCATCAAGATCGTCTATGAGGGCTCCCCAGACTTCGAATCCCAGCTGCCGGTCCGGGTGGCCGGTGGAAACGCGCCGGACTTCGCGATCGTCCCGCAGCCGGGCCTGCTCGCCCAGATGGTCAAGACCGGTAAAGTCGTGAAGCCGCCGGCCCAGACCGTGGCCAACGAGGACAAGTGGAACCCGGTCTGGAAGACCTACGGCTCGGTCAACGGCACCTTCTACGCCGCTCCGATGAGCGCCAACATGAAGTCACTGGTCTGGTACTCGCCGAAGTCCTTCAAGCAGGCCGGCTACGAGGCGCCCAAGACCTGGGCCGACCTGATGGCGCTCAGCGACCGGATCGCCAAGGCGGGCGGCGGCAAGCCGTGGTGCGGCGGCATCGGCTCCGGTACGGCGACCGGCTGGCCCGCCACCGACTGGCTGGAGGAGGTCGTCCTCGGTACCCACGGTGGCGAGGTCTACGACCAGTGGGTGAACCACCAGGTCAAGTTCGGCGACCCGAAGATCACCGGGGCCATGCAGACGGTGGCCGGCTGGATGCAGAACCCGGCGTGGGTCAACGGCGGCATCGGTGACGTGAAGTCGATCGCCACCACCACCTTCCAGGACGCCGGCGCGCCGATCCTCACCAACAAGTGCTGGATGCTCCAGCAGGCCTCGTTCTACCGGGCGCAGTGGCCGCAGGGCACCACCATCGGCCCGGACGGCGACATCTTCGCCTTCCACCTCCCGGCCGTGAACCCGTCGGTCACCAACCCGGTCGAGGGCGGCGGCGAGTTCCTGACCGCCTTCGCCGGCCGGCCCGAGGTGCAGGCGGTGCAGAACTACCTCTCCAGCGCGGACTGGGCGAGCAGCCGGGTCAAGGTGTCCCAGGGCTGGGTCTCGGCCAACCAGGGCGTGGACAAGAGCCTCTACACCGACCCGATCGACCGGCTCTCCGCCGACGCGCTGACCGACCCGGCGGCGACCTTCCGCTTCGACGGCTCCGACCTGATGCCGGCCGCGGTCGGCGCGGGCGCCGAGTGGAAGGCCCTCACCGCCTGGTTCGCCGAGGGACAGGCCATCCCGAAGGTGGCGGCCGACATCGACGCGGCCTGGCCGCAGTAGCCGACCGCCACCGGGCAGCGCGGGCCCACCCGCCCGCGCTGCCCCTCCCCTCCGCCCCTGTTGTCGCCCCTGCTGTCCGGGCCGCACCCGGTCCCGCCCGCGGGACCGCCCGGCCCGTAGTCCGAGGAAGGACCTTCGTATGCCAACGGCACCCCTCGCCGCGGCCCAGCTGGCCGATTCGGCGTGGACGGACGCGACGGTCAAGCTCGGGAACAGCGCCGGCGCCATCGCCGGCTTCCTCGGCATCCTCCTGGTCGTCTTCTTCGCCGCGGGCCGGGCGGGCGGCCGGTTCTCCCGGCCGCTGGCCATCGCGGTGATGCTCGGCCCCGCCGTGCTGCTGCTGATCGTGGGCCTGGTGGTGCCACTGATCCGGACGATCTTCCTGAGCGTTCGCAACGACGACTCGACCCGGTTCCTCGGCCTAAAGAACTACGACTGGGCGCTGACCACCGACTCCGTCCACGAGGTCCTGCTGAACACCCTGCTCTGGCTGGTGGTCGCCCCGCTGGCGGCCACCGGGCTCGGCCTGCTGCTCGCGCTCCTGGTGGACCGGATGAAGGGCCAGGCGGTCTACAAGTCGCTGATCTTCATGCCGATGGCGGTCTCGCTGGTCGGCGCCGGCATCATCTGGAAGTTCGTCTACGAGGCCCGTGATCCGGCCCAGCGGCAGGTCGGCGTCCTCAGCCAGCTGGCGGTCAGCCTCGGCTGGGAGCATCCGCCGAACTGGATCCTGTCGCAGCCGCTCAACAACTTCCTGCTGATGGCGGTCATGGTCTGGGTCCAGACCGGCTTCGCGATGGTGGTGCTCTCCGCCGCGATCAAGGCCATCCCGGACGAGATCACCGAAGCCGCCCGGCTGGACGGCGCGGGCGGCGCCCGGCTGTTCTGGTTCGTCACCGTGCCGATGATCCGCACCACGCTGGTGGTGGTGCTGACCACCGTCATGATCACCACGCTCAAGGCGTTCGACATCGTCCGCACCATGACCGGCGGCAACTTCGGGACCCAGGTGCTCGCCAACGAGATGTACTCGCAGTCCTTCGTCCAGTTCAACTACGGCCGCGGCAGCGCGCTCGCGGTGATCCTCTTCCTGGCGGTGCTGCCGCTGGTGGCCTACAACATCGTCCAGCTGCGCAAGGAGCGTGCGACCCGATGAGCGAGACCGCGCTTGCCCGGACCGCCCGGGAGAAGACCGGGGTGACCGGCGCCCGGGCCGTCCGGCGCTCGTTCAGCAGCCCGCTCGCCTCGCTGCTGGTGATCGTGGTGACCGTGCTCTGGACGATCCCCACCTTCGGCCTGCTGGCCACCTCCCTGCGGCCCAAGCGGGACGTGGCGGAGACCGGCTGGTGGGACGTGTTCGTCCACCCCGACCTGACCCTGTCCAACTACCACACGGTGCTGTTCGAGGGAGGCTTCGGTGTCAGCGGCGGCCTGATGCCGTACCTGGTGAACTCGCTGGCGATCACCCTGCCGGCCACCCTGTTTCCCCTGGTGCTGGCCTCGATGGCCGCGTACGCGCTGGCCTGGGTCCGCTTCCGGGGCAGTGACACCGTCTTCTTCGTGATCTTCGCGCTGCAGGTGGTGCCGCTGCAGATGGCACTGATCCCGCTGCTCCAGCTGTTCTCCGGCGGGGCCCACCTGGGTGGGGTCACCATCGTCCCGGCCGTGGACCTGAGCGGGACCTACGCGCCGGTCTGGCTGGCGCACACCATGTTCGCGCTGCCGCTGGCGACCTTCCTGCTGCACAACTTCATCTCCCAGCTGCCGCGGGACCTGATGGAGGCCGCGGTGGTCGACGGCGCCTCGCACTTCAAGATCTTCCGCTCGATCGTGCTGCCGCTCTGCACACCGGCCCTCGCCTCCTTCGCGATCTTCCAGTTCCTCTGGGTCTGGAACGACCTGCTGGTCGCGCTCACCTTCGCCGGCGGCTCCCCGGACGTCGCCCCGATGACCGCCCGGCTGGCGCAGCTCTCGGGTTCCTTCGGCGGTCGCTGGGAGCTGCTGACGGCCGGGGCGTTCCTCTCGCTGATCGTCCCGCTGGGCGTCTTCTTCGCCCTGCAGCGCTACTTCGTCCGCGGGCTCTTGGCCGGATCCGTCAAGGGCTGACCGGATTTCGGGTTGACCTGTCCCAGGAATGTGGGGATTTCGAAGACACATCGTGCTCCCAGCCGGTACACCGGTAGCGGCGATTCCGCCGCTGGTGTGGTAATCCGATCTGGGGGCTTGTGTGAGGTTCAGGAAACGTGCGTCGGGCCTGGTGGCGGCCCTGATGGCAGCCGCAGCTCTGGTCGCCGCCCCCGCCCACGCGGCCGGCACAGCGACGCTCGGCACCACCACCGTCGGCATCGCCATCGACTCCGGCGACTCCAACCACATGAATACCTCACGGTATGTCACGGGTTCGAACGGGGGCGCGGTCAGCAGCATCAGCGTCTACGCCGGCGCGGTCGACGCGGCGCCCAACAACCAGTACCAGGTCGGCCTCTACACCGACAGCTCAGGCAAGCCCGGCTCGCTGCTGGCCAGCAGCGCCGCCGGCACCCTCACCGCCAACAGCTGGAACACCCTCGCGCTGACGGCGACGCTCGCACCCAACACCCCGTACTGGCTCGCCTACAACAGCAACGGCAGCTCCGCGGCGGTCAACAACCTCAAGTACGCCTCCGGGGGCACCAGCGGCTACAGCGTCGGCGGCACCGCCTTCGGCACCTGGCCCGCCACCTTCGGCACCGTCTCGACGGACAGCGTCAGCTTCTCCATCTACGCGACGTACACGCCGGACGCCGGCACCGTCACCCCGCCCGGCGCCGGCCCCGGCGCCGAGGGGCCGATCCTGCTGGTCAGCAACCCGGCCAACCCGTACACCCGGTACTACACCGAGATCCTCAAGGCCGAGGGGCTGAACTACTACAAGGTCAGCGACCTCTCCGCGGTGTCCGCCGCCACCCTCGCCTCCTACGACGTGGTGCTGCTCGGCGAGAGCGCACTGACCCCGGCCCAGGTGAGCATGTTCGGCACCTGGACCAACGGCGGCGGCCGGCTGATCGCGATGCGCCCGGACAAGCAGCTCGCGCCGCTGCTCGGCCTCACCGCGACGCCCGACACCCTCGCCGACACCTACCTGAAGATCGACACCTCGGCGGCCCCCGGCGCCGGCCTCACCGCCGACACCATGGGCTTCCACGGCGCGGCCGACCGCTACACCCTGAACGGTGCCACCGCCGTGGCGACGCTCTACAGCGACGCCAACACCGCGACCGCCAACCCCGCCGTCACGCTGCGCACCGTGGGCACCGGCCGGGCCGCCGCGTTCACCTTCGACCTGGCCAAGTCCGTGGTCCAGACCCGCCAGGGCAACATCGCCTGGGCCGGCCAGCAGCGCGACTCCACGGACGGCTTCGAGGCCAGCGAGATGTTCTACGGCACCGGCGGCCAGCCGGACTGGAACAACCTCGACAAGGCCCTGATCCCGATCGCCGACGAGCAGCAGCGGCTGCTCGCCAACCTGATCACCACCATGGACGCGGCCAAGAAGCCGCTGCCCCGGTTCTGGTACTTCCCTCGGGACGTCAAGGCCGTCGTGGTGATGAGCGGCGACGACCACGGCATCGGCGGCACCGTCGGCCGCTGGGACGGCTACATCGCGCAGAGCCCGCCCGGCTGCAACGTGGCCAACTGGGAGTGCGTCCGCGGCTCCTCGTACATCTACACCGACGACCCGATGACCCCGGCGCAGGCCCAGGCCTACACCGACGAGGGCTTCGAGGTCGGCGTGCACGTCACCACCGACTGCAAGCCCTGGGGGACCGCCGCCAACCTGCAGTCCGTCTACGCCACCCAGCTGAACGCCTGGAAGGCCAAGTACTCCACCCTGCCGATGCCGTCGAGCAGCCGCACCCACTGCGTGGAGTGGGACGACTGGGCGACCCAGGCCAAGACCAAGCTCGCCAACGGGATCCGGCTGGACGAGGACTACTACTTCTACCCCGCCTCCTTCACCAAGGACCGGGCCGGCTACTTCAACGGCACCGCCCAGATCATGAAGTTCGCCGACACCGACGGCAGCGTCATCGACGAGTACCAGGCCACCACCCAGCTCACCGACGAGTCCGGCCAGACCTACCCGTCGACGGTCAACACGCTGCTGGACGCGGCCTACGGCAGCAAGGGCTACTACGCGGCGCTGACCGCCAACATCCACACCGACTACGCCGCGTCCACCGCCTCCGACGCGATCATCTCGGCGGCCAAGGCCAAGGGCGCGCCGGTGGTGTCCGGCCGCCAGATGCTGAACTGGCTCGACGGACGCAACGGTTCGGCCTTCAGCAAGATGGCCTGGAGCAGCAACAAGCTCACGTTCGACATCACCGGCGGGACCAACGGGCTGCGCGCGATGGTGCCGGTGACCTCGGCGGCCGGCACGCTGACCGGGATCAGCCGACAGGGCCAGGCCGTCACCTACCGGATCGAGACCGTCAAGGGCGTTTCGTACGCCTTCTTCGACGGCGCCGTCGGCTCGTACAGCGCGACCTACGGCCAGGACACCACGGCGCCGACCGTCACCGGGACCACTCCGGCGGCCGGCGCGACCGGCGTGGCTCCCTCCTCGACGGTCCGGTTCAACTTCAGTGAGCCGCTGAACCCGTCGACGGTCAGCACCTCGACGGTGACGCTGAAGACCACCCCGGGCTCGACGCCGGTGGCCGGCACGGTCACCTACGACTCCGCCACCAACGGCGCGGTCTTCACGCCGAACGCCGCGCTGGCCCTGACCACCGGCTACACGGCCACCGTGCAGGGGGTGAAGGACAACGCGGGCAACCCGCTGGCGAGCCCGTTCACCCTGTCCTTCACCACGGGCGGCGCCCCGCCGAAGACCATCGGAAACACGGCGGTCGGCACCCTGATCGACGACACCGACTCCAACCACATGAACGGCAGCAAGGTCACCACCGGCGCCACCCCGGTGCCGCTGACCTCGCTCAGCGTCCACGTCGGCTCGGTGAGCGCGGCCCCCAACAACCAGTACCAGCTGGCGGTCTACACCGACAACGCCGGGTCGCCGGGCACCCTGGTGATCTCCACCGTCGGCGGCGCGCTCACGCCGAACGCCTGGAACACCGTCCCGGTGAGCGTCACGCTGGCCGCCAACACCACCTACTGGCTGGTCTACAACAGCAACGGCAGCACCTCCTCCGTGAACAACATGAACTACAGCGGGGGGACGGCCGGGCAGGGCGCCTACAGCAGCGGCGGCGTGCCGTTCGGCACCTGGCCGTCGGACTTCGGACCGGCCGTCAAGGACTCACTCGCCTACTCGCTGTACGGCGCGTACTGAGGGCGCGGCGACCTGACTGACTGAGACCCCCGTGGGGCGGCTGTGTCACAACTCTGCGACACAGCCGCCCCACGGGGGTTTTGAACCTGTTCAGAATGATCGGTTCGGGCCTAGAGTCGCGACGTCTGCACGCGGAGCGCCCTTTCTGGCGGCGCTGCCGCGGCCCGGTCATCCTGAGGGGGAATCATCTCCACCGCGTCCGAACCGCCCAAGCCTGCTGAGTCGTCCGAGCCCGCCAGGTCTTCCGAGTCCACCGAGCCGTCCGAGCCGTCCGGGGTGGTCGTGCAGCCCGAGTCGGCCAAGTCCGTTGCGTCGTCCGGGGCTGCCGGGCCGTCGTCCCCGTCGCCGGGTGCGGCCGTACCTCCCAGGGTGCCCGGCCAGCCGGTCCCGCCCGGAGCGTCCGGTGCACCCGGCGCTGCGGGGGGCAATCCTTATCGACCGGCGCCGGCCAACCCCTATCGGCCTCCCTACCCGCAGCCGCCCACACCGGCCTGGATCAAGCTGACCCAGCCCCGGAAAGCGGCCGCGCCCGGTCCCTGGGTGCCCCTGGCCGGTGTCGGTGCGGGGTTGGCCTCGGCTGCCCTGCTCGGTGAGGGGCTGGGCGTCAACCTGCTGCTGTGCGCCGTCGTCGCGACCGCCGCGGCGACGCTGTCGGCCCGGTCGGCGGGTCGAAGGGTACGGCCGTGGACGGTGGTGTGGACCCTCGGGGCGCTCGCGCTTTTGCTGGTGCCCGCGATCAGCTCGGCCGGCTGGCCGACCGCGCCGGCGATCATCGTCGCGGCGGGCACCGGCTCCCTCGCGCTGCACGGCGGCAGTCGGTGGTCGGGCGTCCTGCTCGGCCCGGTGGGGTTCTGGGCGCATGTGACGACCTCGCTGCCCTGGGCGGCGGGCGGCCTGCGCGGCGCCAACCTCCCCGGCCGGGGGAAGGCGGTGCAGGTCCTGAAGGCAGTGGCGGTCTCGGTGGGTCTGCTGGTGGTCTTCGGCGCCCTCTTCGCCAGTGCCGACGCGACGGTGGCCGATCTGCTGGAAGGGCTGACGCCGAGTCTGGACGCCGAGGACCTGCCGCTGCGGGTGCTGCTCTTCCTGGTCGGCCTGCTGGTGTCCCTGGGAGCGGCGCACACCGCGGCAGCTCCCCGGCGTTGGGACAAGTTCCCGGTGGCACCCGGCAAGCAGCGCAGCCGGGTGGAGTGGGCGCTGCCCATGACCGTCCTCAGCCTGCTGTTCGCGGTGTTCGTGTCGACCCAGGTGGCGGCAGTGATCGGCAGCGACGACGCGATCAGGACCAAGCCCGGGGTGATCCCGTCGCAGTTCGCGAGGGAGGGATTCTGGCAGCTTCTGTGGGTCATCGTGCTGACCCTGGTGGTGGTGGCCCTGGCGAAGCGCTGGGCCCCTCGCGAGACGGCGGGAGACCGGCTGATGGTCCGGGTGCTGCTGAGCGTCCTGTGTGCGCTCACGCTGGCGGTCGTGGCCTCCGCGATCTACCGCATGCAGATCTATGTGGATGCCTTCGGTCTCACTCGGCTGAGGGTCTCGGTCGCCGCGGTGGAGCTCTGGCTCGGCGTGGTCTTCGCGCTGATCATTGTCGCGGTGGTGCTCGGCTCGCAGCGTTGGCTGCCCCGGGCCGTGGTGCTGAGTGCCGTGATCGGTACCGCCGTCCTCGGACTGAGCTCGCCGGACGCGTGGATCGCCGAGCAGAACGTGGCCATGTCCGAGCGGACCGGCAAGGTGGACATCGACTACCTGCGCAACCTGTCGGCGGACGCCGTTCCCGCTCTTGACCGCCTCTCGGGCGACCGACGCACCTGTGCACTGCAGCAGATCGCGGAGGACCTCTCGGAGGAAGCGCCCTGGTACGCGACCAGCCTCTCCGAGGCCCGCGCCCGCGAGATCCTGCGGGAGCGTCCGGTGGAGAAGGACCGGGGTACGGCGTGCCGGCGTGCGGGCGTCCGGGTGGACCCTTACGGGAGGTAGCTCCGCGAGGCCTGTTGGGCCCTTGTGGCCGCAGGCCGTTGTCGCAAGGTCGGGGGCCGGGGGCGCCTGGGGCCGGGGGCGGTGGGCGTGCCGGGGGGCACGTCCACCGCCGGTGTCGGGTGCGGGCTCGCGCCCTCGCAGCCGATCTGTCGTCAGATGGCCATCCCGGCAGGGCCCTCGGCGGGAAGGTCGCCGGCCTTGGCCTTGACCACGAAGACCGCTGCCAGCAAGGCCACCACTGCCAGCACGGCGCCCACGATGAAGGCCTGGCCGATGCCGTGTGCCAGCACCTGGCTGTACCAGGGGCTGCCGAGCGGGAACTCACCCTTGAATGAGGCGAGTTGTGCCGGGGTGGCGTGGGCCTGGAAGTCGGGGAGCTGGGTCTTGACCTCGTCCTTTGCCGCGGTGCTGAACACCGTGGTGAGGATCGAGAGGCCGAGTGCGCCGCCGATCTGCTGCGTCGAGTTGAGCAGGCCGGAGGCGGCTCCGGTCTCATGGTCCGAGACTCCGGCCACCGAGAGCAGCATCACCGGCACGAAGATCAGACCCATGCCGAAGCCGAAGACGACCGTTGGGCCGAGCACCCCGGAGAGGTAGCTGCTGTCGGCCTTGAGCTGCGTCAGCCAGATGAGGCCCAGGGCCACCAGGACGGCCCCGCCCGCCATGAAGACCTTCGGGCCGTACCTGGCCTGAAAGGCGGACGCCAACTGAGCCGCCACGATGATGGCCACGCTGATCGGGAGGAAGGCCACGCCGGCCTTGAGCGGGCTGTAGCCGATCACTGTCTGCGCGAAGATGGTGATGTAGAAGAAGATGCCGAACATGGCCGCGGCCAGGCAGAGCATCATGATCAGACCGCCTGTGCGGTTCCGGTTGCGGAACAGGTGGAGCGGGGTGATCGGCTGGGCCGTCCGTCGCTCGATCACCACGAACGCCACGATCAGCAGCGCACCGATCGCGAAGGAGGCCAGCGCGACGCTGTCGCTCCAACCGTCGGAGGCGGCCCGGATGAAACCGTAGACCAGGCCGACCAGGCCGAGCGTCGACGCCAGCGCGCCCGGCACGTCGAAGCGGCCCTCCTGACGCTCCGACTCGCTGATGAACCGCGGCGCCGCGACGGCGATCAGGACGGCGATCGGCACATTCACGAAGAACACCCAGCGCCAGTTGAGGTACTCGGTGAGCGCGCCGCCGGCCAGCAGGCCGATCGCCGCGCCGGAACCCGCGACCGCGGAGAACACACCGAAGGCGCGGTTGCGTTCCGGTCCCTCCTGGAAATTGGTGGCGATCAGCGCGAACGCGGTGGGCGAGCAGATCGCGCCGCCGATGCCCTGCAGCCCCCGTGCGGCCAGCAGCATGCCGGCGTCCTGCGCGATTCCGCCGATCAGGGAGGCCAGCCCGAACAGCAGGACGCCGACGACGAAGACCCGGCGCCGGCCGAGGATGTCACCGATCCGGCCTCCGAGCAGCAGCAGGCCGCCGAAGGCGAGGGTGTAGGCGTTGATCACCCAGGACAGGCTGGTGTCGGAGAAGCCGAGGGCGGTCTTGATGTGCGGGAGCGCGATGTTCACGATGGTGGCGTCGAGGACGACCATCAGCTGCGTGGCCGCGATGACCGTCAGGGCGAGGCCCTTGCTCCGGCCTTGGCCGACTTCTGGTGGAGCGGACTTGCTGAGCGTTTCCGATACAGCCATTGCATTCCCCCTGCTGGCTACGGTTGTTCGATGAGTGCTCGATGCCGAGTCGATCCGTGGCCGACCGCACGCGGGCGGCCTGATGCTGCTTCAGTGAACGGATCCGTTCACTAGCGTGACGATAGCCGGTCGACTATTGTGAACGCAAGCGTTCTCTAGGATTGGTGACGATGAATCAGACTGATCGCCGGCCGGAGCCCGTCGCACCCGAGGTTCCGCCCGCGCACCGCGCGGCTCCCCGGGTGCCGACCGGCAGGGAAGCCGTGCCTGCCGGTCCGGGCGCGGTCGACCTCGTGGTGGCCACCCTCAGGTCCGCTCCACCCCAGGTCGCGGCCGGGGTCGGTCCGGGCGTCGCGGCCCCGGCCGCGCGCAGGCGCGGCCGGGCGCTGGAAGTGGCGATCTTCGATGCGGCTCTCGATCAGCTCACCTCCGGTGGGTTCGCGCGGATGACGATGGAGGGGGTGGCCGGTGCGGCGCACACCGGCAAGGCCGCGCTGTACCGGCGCTGGGCCTCCAAGGCCGATTTGGTCGTGGACGCCCTGGGCTCAACTCTCCCACCCCCTACGGACATCCCCGACCTCGGGTCCGTGCGGGACGAGTTGGTCCAGCTCACGGCGTATCTGGGGGAGATGATGAACTCCCGGGCCGGTACGGCGGTCCGGGCGCTGATGGCCGAGCTCGACCACGAACAGGTCGTCCCGTTCAAGGGGTTCGTGCTGAGCCGGGTGATCGAGCCGGTCACCGAAGCCATGCTCGCCATCCTCCGCCGCGGCGAGGAACGCGGTGACGTCCGGCGCGGCGCCGCCACCTCCCTGGTCGCCGATGTGGCCCCGGCGATGCTGCTCTACCGCGCGAAGGTCTGGGACGGCCCGTTGGACACCGAGTTCTGCCGAGAGCTGGCGGAGCAGGTCCTGTTGCCGATGGTCCGGCCCTGACCGCCGGGGCCGACCTGCTGGCTCTGGCCGCTGCCCTGGTGCGGCCGGCCCTGTCGGTCCGGACGGTCCGACCGGGGGGGGGGGCGGGTGGGCGCGGGCGGGGCCGGATCAGGCCGTAGGCTGGAAGCTGCCAGACCACAGCCGAACGGACCGAACCGATGCCCTACGACCCCCCGACCCACTCGGTGGAGCGCTCGCTGCGCCGGGCCGGCGCCCGCACCGTGGTCGGCCTGGACGAGGTCGGGCGCGGCGCCTGGGCCGGTCCGGTGACGGTCGGCGCCGCGGTGACCGGCCTTCGCCGCCCTCCGGACGGCCTCACCGACTCGAAGCTGCTCACCGAGAAGCGCCGCACCGCCCTCGCGCCGGTGCTGGCGGACTGGGTCCTCGCCTACGCCATCGGCCAGGCCTCACCGCTGGAGTGCGACGAACTCGGCATGACCGCCGCCCTGCGCCTGGCCGCCGTGCGGGCTCTGGAGGCGCTCCCGGTCCAACCGGACGCGATCATCCTCGACGGCAAGCACGACTACCTCGGCGGCCCCTGGCAGGTCCGGACGGTGATCAAGGGGGACCAGTCCTGCGTCTGCGTGTCGGCCGCCTCCGTGCTGGCGAAGGTCCAGCGGGACGGGCTGATGGCCGAATTGGGCGCCGACCTCCCCGCCTATGCCTTCGGGGACAACGCGGGCTACCCCTCGCCGGTGCACCGGGCGGCCCTGGAGGAGTACGGGCCGACCGGGCACCACCGGCTCTCGTGGGCGTACCTCGACGCGCTGCCCCGCTGGCGGCACCTCAAACGCGGCCGGCTGGGCGAGCCACAGGACGAGCAGCTCTCCTTGGGCTTCTGACGCCCGATTTGGCGATGAATCGTCAGAATCGGACGGGTGTGGACCGTCGGAGCGAGGTGTCCAAACCATGGGGGCGCCTGTGCGTGTCCGACCGTCGTTTGATAGATATCCGGGTATGCCAGTCTTTCCCGAGGAGCCGGGGACTCACGAGAGTGTCCCGGGCCCCGGCGTTCCCTCCCCCCGCAAGCCGGATGCTTCCGCCTCCCGAGTACCCGCCGCGGCCCGGCCCGGCCCGCCGCCGCGCCCGGCACCGCCGAGGCCCGGACCTCCGGCCCGGAGCGCCCTGATCCCCAAGCCCGGCGCTGCCGGGCCTCCCGCGGCGTCGGCGGCGCCCGCCGTGCAGCTGATCGCCGCAGACCCGCGGCGGGCGCTGGAGCGTGCCGACGAAGCGGTGGACGCGCTGCTGGAGGCCGGACGGAGCCCCGGCGAGATCCTGGTCCTGACCGCGGGCGATGCCCATCCCTGGCAGCGCCACGAGCGCTCGTTCGGCGAGGCGGCGTACTGGGCCCAACTGGCGGAGGGCGGCGACGTCTTCTACGCGGATGCCCACGCCACCCGGCCGATGCGGCGCGAGGTCGTGGTCCTGGTCGTCAACGACACCCGGCCCGGCCGGGTCCACCAGGCGGCCCGGAAGGCGCTCGGCCATGCAGCGGCGCTGCTGGTCGTCTGCGGCGACGCCGCGGCGGTCGCGCCGGTGCTGGGGCGGCCGGGCGGCCGGGTACCGGCCTGACGGCTCCGTCGCCGGGACGCCGTGTGGTGTCCCGGCGACCGAGGCGTCGCGTCGACCGGAGTGCTCGGGTCGGCCGAGTGCGGCGTCCCCGCGTTCAGCGGGCGGCGGCGCGCCGGACCGCGGCGTCGCCCGGGGAGAGCGGCGCCGTCGAGGCCAGCTGCCCCAGGTCGTGGGCGCGCAGCTCACGGGCGTGCAGCTCGCGCGGAGGGTGCTCGTGCCGACCTTCGTCCTGGAGCTCGCGGGTCTGCGGCTCCTCGCCCTGTGCAAGCCGGCTCACCTGGGCCAGTCGGCCGCCCTGTCCCACGTGTCCCGGTGACCCGACCGGTACCGGCCGGCAGCGGGCCGCCGACCCCGGAGAGACCCGCTCAGGCAATTCCCTGACGGTGTGGACCGGGCCGTCCGTCCAGGATCCCGAGTGCGGGGTGTGCCCATGGTGCCCGTCCCCGAGGGAAAGCCAGCCAGCTGGCGTCAGGGTGAGGTAGGACCCGCAGCGCAGTCCGTGCAGGGCCGCCGCGTCCCGCAGCGCCCACATCCAGGCGCCGTCCTGCTCCGTCCAGTCCGGTCCGCCCTCGCGGCAGCGCAGCAGGACGGCGGTCCGGGTCGGCACGGTGAGCCGCAGATCGTGCGAGGTGATGCGGCGGAGCTGGGCCAGGATCGTGTTGCGGTGGTGCCAACCGTCCGTGGCGTGCGGTCGGCCGGTGAACGAGGCGGAGGCGACCACCCGGTGCAGGGGGTCGAGCACGGCGAGCACGTTGGTGCCCGGCTGGGGGAGGTGCCGGCCGTGCAGCTCGGTGACAAACTCGCGTGGTGCTCTCAGCAAGGGGACATCAGACCCGGTCCAGGTCGCCAGATCGATCGTCCGCGCGCCATCGCAGGGGGTCTGACCTCGGTCGATACCGTTGATCACGATCCTCCTTCCCGGGCCCGCAGGCGCGCTGGTGCGGGCGTACGCCGAGGGCCTGGTCCGTGGACCGGGCTATGGATACCGTCCAATTCTCATGTCAGAGCGGGTCGAGCGGCAACGATGAAATGACAGACGCCGCCCGAAAGTCAGTGTTCTGCCGGATATATTCCACGCCGCGGGTGGCGCCATTCGAAGGATGGCGGGTCGGTTCGCCCGGGTCCGCGAGCCGAGCCGCCCGAAGCCCGGTGCGGGCGCTGCCGGAACGGGGCAATCGGAGCGGCAGACGGCCGACCGACGCGGGGCCGCCGGAAGCCGGGCTGCCCGGCCCGGATGCTCAGCCCTGGACGGCCAGAACGAGCGGCAGGACGGCTCCGGCCCCGGCCTGACGCAGCAGCCTGGCCGCCACCGTGACAGTCCAGCCGGAATCCACCAGGTCGTCGACCAGCAGCACCGGCCCGGGAGCCTCGGCGAGCGCGGCGCGCAGCGCGGGCGGCACCACGAGGGTCCCCGACAACGAGTGCAGCCGCTGCGCGCTGTTGCTGCGCGGCCCGTGCGGCGGCTCCCCGGTCGCGTACTCGATCCGGCCGAGCAGCGGCAGCCGCCCGACCGCCGCCAGCCGCTCGCCCAGGCTGCCGATCAGGGCGGGCCTGGTGGCCGAGGCCATGGTCACCACACCCACCGGCCGGGCCGGCCGGGCGCCGTCGGCCGCGGGCGGACCGGCCCAGCCGCCCGGGCCGCGCGCCCAGTCCGCCAGCACGCTGACCATCGCGTCCAGCACCTCGGCGGGCACGGGCCCGTCCGGAGCCTGGTCGGCGAGCAGTGCCCGCAACCGGGTGCCCCAGCCGATGTCGGAGAGCCGGCCCAGGGCCCGGCCGGTCTCGGCCTGCTCGCCGGCCGGGATCCGGCCCTTGAGCGAGACCCCGATGGCCTCCATGCCCGTCGGCCACTGCCGCCTCGGCTCGAACGAGACCCCGGGACGGCCCAGCGCGGCCCGGGCCGCGGCGAGTGCCTCCTCGGACACCTCGACGCCGTGGCGCGGGCCGGCGCAGTTGTCGCAGCGGCCGCACGGGACTGCCTCCGGGTCGTCCAGCTGGCGGCGGAGGAACTCCATCCGGCACCCCGCGGTGGTCGCGTACTCGCGCATCGCGCGCTGCTCGGCCTCCCGGGACTCGGCGACCTTGGCGTAGCGGGCGGCGTCGTAGGCCCAGGGCTCCCCGGTCGACGTCCACCCGCCGCGGACCCGGCGCACCGCGCCGTCCACGTCCAGCACCTTGAGCATGGTCTCCAGACGGGCCCGACGGAGGTCGACCCGCGGCTCCAACGCGGCGGTGGACAGCGGCCGGCCGGCTTCGGCGAGCGCGTCGAGCGTCCGTCGGACCTGCTCCTCGGGCGGGAAGCCGAGTGAGGCGAAGTACCGCCAGATCGCCTCGTCCTCCCGGCCCGGCAGCAGCAGGACCTCGGCCCGGTCGACCCCGCGCCCGGCCCGGCCCACCTGCTGGTAGTACGCGATGGGGGAGCCCGGCGAGCCCAGGTGCACGACGAAGCCGAGATCCGGCTTGTCGAAGCCCATCCCGAGGGCCGAGGTGGCGACCAGCGCCTTGACCCGGTTGGCCAGCAGATCCGCCTCCGCGCTGCGGCGGTCGGCGTCCTCCGTCCGGCCGGAGTAGGAGGCCACCGGGTAGCCGCGCTCGCCCAGGAATGCGGTGATCTCCTCGGCGGCGGCCACCGTGAGGGTGTAGATGATGCCGGAGCCGGGGAGTTCGGCGAGGTGCTCGGCGAGCCAGGCCAGCCGGTGTGCCGGGTCAGGCAGGGCCAGGACGCCGAGGCTCAGGCTCTCCCGGTCCAGGGGGCCGCGGAGCACCAGGGCTCGCTCGTCGGTCCCGCCGGTGCCGAGCTGCTCGGCCACGTCGGCGGTGACCCGGGCGTTGGCCGTGGCGGTGGTGGCCAGGACGGGCACACCCGGCGGCAGATCGGCCAGCATCGTCCGCAGCCGGCGGTAGTCCGGGCGGAAGTCGTGGCCCCAGTCGGAGATGCAGTGCGCCTCGTCGACCACCAGGAGACCGGTGGAGGCGGCGAGCTTCGGGAGCACCTGGTCACGGAAGTCCGGGTTGTTGAGGCGTTCCGGGCTGACCAGGAGGACGTCGACGGCGCCGGCCGCCACCTCCGCCTGGATGCCGTCCCACTCCTCGGGGTTGGCGGAGTTGATGGTGCGGGCGTGGATCCCGGCGCGGGCGGCGGAGTCCACCTGGTTCCGCATCAGTGCCAGCAGTGGGGAGACGATCACCGTCGGGCCGGAACCGCGGGCGCGGAGCAGCGCGGTCGCGATGAAGTACACCGCCGACTTGCCCCAGCCGGTGCGCTGCACGACCAGGGCGCGCCGCCCGTCGACGACCAACGCCTCGATGGCCGACCACTGGTCCTCCCGCAGGACCGCGGACGGGCCTGCCAGCTCACGCAGCACCGCCTCGGCCCGCATCCGCACGGCGGCGCGGTCTGGAGTGTCGGTGGGGTGGTGCGGAGTCGGCTCGTCCATGCCTCAATCAATACAGCGTGCCGCGGACAATCGACGAACGGCGACGAACGGCGACGGCCGGGAGTCGGGGGCGCTGGGCCGAAACAGGCGGCCGCAGGAGCAGCTGAGGGATCGACAGAACATCGTGCGCAGCCGCGTGTTGGTCCCCCGAACGAGTGACCAAATGCTGGACCCCCCGACTTATCCACAGGAAAACAGAGCTTTCCGGCAGCCGGGCGCGGCTGCGGCAGGCTTCCCGTCATGAACGACGAACGCGGTGAAACGAACCCCGACCTCGGTCCCCTGCCCGGCCCTGCGCCTGAACCGATGCCCGGCCCCGTGCCCGGTCCGCTGCCCGGCTTCGGGCCCGGTCCGCTCCCCGGGCAGCTGCCGGTCAGAATGCGCGGACCGGCCGACATGGCAGAGATGCTCCCGTACCTGCTCGGCTTCTTCCCCGACGACAGCATCGTGGTCGTCGGGCTGCAGGGCCCCGAGCTTCAGCAGGGAGGAGTCATCCGCGTGGACATCCCCGACGACCCCGCTGTCTGGCCGCGGGTCGCAGGCGACACGGCGCGGCTGCTGGTCGAGCTCTCCGAGCAGCGTTACGAGCGTCCGGCCCAGGTGCTGGTCTACCTCTGCCGGGACCCTGCTCCGGGTGCCGGTTCGGCGCGTCGCGTACTCGCCGGCCTCGGGCCGCTCTCCGCCGCGCTGGCCGCGGCCTTCGAGCGGGAGGGCGTCGGCGTCAAGGAGTCGCTGTGCGTCTCCGGCGGCAGCTGGTGGTCCTTCCTGTGCACCGGGGCCGACTGCTGTGACCCGGGAGGTACCCCGATCCGATCCGCGGACGGTCCCGGCCCGCTGGCCGCGGCGGCCACCTTCGCCGGGCTCGCACCGCGCGGCAGCCGAAAGACGATCACGGCAGGCCTCGCCCCGGTCGGGCCGCCCGAGGCGCTGACGCTGCGGGAGGCCATCGAGCAGGCGGGGGCGCCTTTCATCCGCGAGCTGGCCGGGCCCGGCGGCCGGGCCGGAGCGGTCGACCGGACGGCCCGGATGCTCGCCGGCGCGGTCACCGAGTTCCGGGCCGGAGCCAGGGCGCTCGATGCCGACCGGGTGGCCCGCCTGCTGATCGGCCTGCAGGACAAGCTCGGGCGCGATCGCGCCGCCGAGTACAGCGAACCGGACGAACTGGTCGCCGCGCAGCGGCTGTGGCGCTATCTCGCCCAGCGGTGCGTGCCCCCGTTCGAGCACCTCGCCCCGCCACCGATGACCCTGCTGGCATGGACGGCCTGGTTGGCCGGGGACACCGCCACCGCCCGGATCGTGCTCGCCCGGGCCCTCGACATCGACCCGGGCTACACCCTGGCCCACCTGCTCCACGAGTCGATCAACGGCGGCCTGCTGCCCGACCTGCTCCTGGAGAGCGTCCGCAGGGAGCGGGCCGGCCGGGCCACCCCGCCCTCGAGCCGGCCCGGGCCGGCCTCCGATCCCGCTCCGCCCCGCCAGGCCCGGCCCCGCGGCACCGATCGCCACACCGCGGGCCTCGACGACGGCGCCGGCACCCAACAGGACGCGCCGGACGCGGGCGGTGCGGCCGGCCCCGGCGGGCCCGCCCCGGAGCAGACCGCCGAGGGCCCCGACGCGGAGCCCGCGGAGGGCGGGCCACCCGCCGGGGCAGCGGAGGGCCCACGCAGGCGCCTCGCCCGGCGCCGACTGCGCCTTCCGGTGCAGCGCCGTCACCGGGACCACGCGGTGGGTGGCTGAGATGCCCCGGCGACCGCTCCGAGGCCGGGTCGCGCCGGTGTATCCCGTCATGCGCCGGGTGGTGCGGCTACAGCTCGCCGCGCGCCATCCGGATCAGCCGGTCGAGCACCGCGCCACCACTCACCCGCAGGCCGTCGTGCTCCCACTCGTTGGTCACCCAGGTGCGCACGTTGCCCACCGCCCGCGCGGTGGCCAGCGAGTCCGCGGTGTCGACGTACATGTCGTCGTGGTAGACCGCGGCGAACACCGGCACCTCGTTGGCCGCCAGCCGATCGAGGTCGTACAGGTCGGGCCAGTCCGTGCGCTCGGCGAGCAGCTGCGCCGTCTCACGCAGCGGCCGCAGCGCCGGGTCGGTCTCGAACATCCAGGGGTAGATCATCTCCCCGGTGAACAGGACCGGGGAGTCCGAGGCCAGCGCCTGTGCCGCGTCGAACTCGGGGAACTCCTTGCGGACGCGCTCCGCGGCCCAGCCCGTGCCGGCCGGGTCCACCGAGCGCTGGCCGTAGATCGACTCGTGCATCAGCGCGTAGAGCGGCCCGGTGGCGAAGGACACCTGCGCCTGCACACCGGCCAGGAAGGTGTCCGAGAGCTCCGGCCCGTCCACGCCCTCCACCCAGGCCTCCTCCAGCAGGTAGTGCAGGCTGTGCGAGCCGGCTCCGCCGCCGAGCAGCAGCCCGAGCGCCTGGAACGCCTGGACGGTCAGCAGGCCGCCGTCCGGCAGGTCGGCCGGGCGCCGGGTGAGGTACGCCGCGATCCGGCGGACCGTCTCGGCGTCCTGCGGGTAGCGGCGGTAGTGCGCCGCGTTCTTGTCCGCCACCCTTGGGTACGCGGCGCGGTAGACGTCGTCGGCCGAGGTCCGCAGTCCGGCCAGGCCTCCCGTCACGAACGCCTCGCGCAGGCCGTGCGGCGCGAGGGACAGGTAGGTCAGGGTGCAGAAACCGCCGTAGCTCTGCCCGAGCAGGCTCCACTTCCCCCCGTCCCCGAGCAGCAGGCGTCGGATCAGTTCGGCGTCCTGCACGATCGCGTCGGCGCGGAAGTGCGCGAGGTAGTCGGCCTGCTGCCGGGCGTCGCCCCGGCGCGCCAGTGTCTGGCGCCCCGCGGGGGTGGAGCGGCCGGTGCCGCGCTGGTCGAGCAGCAGCACCCGGTACCCGTCCAGCGCCCGGGCCAGCCAGCCGTCCCGGCCGAGGGGCCGCCCGGCCTTGCCGCCGGGGCCGCCCTGGAGGAACAGCAGCCACGGCAGATCGTCGTGCTCACGGCCTGCGGCTGCCACCTCTCGGGCGTACACCTCGATCCGCTCGCCTTCGGGCCGCCGGTGGTCGAGCGGCACCCGGAAGACGTGATCGGTGGTGACGATTCCGGGCAGCCGGCTGGTGGTGGACATGCAACTCCTCGGTCCGTGCTGGTCACAGGCTTGGTTCGGCAGCCTCCGCCGGGGTCTCCGATGCGGGCGCCGGTGCCCACGCACCGTATCCTGGCGGCGCACACGGGTAGCCGCGGCCGGGTCACGGCCCGAGGCGCCCGGAGCCGCGTGATTCCGGGCAATGACGCCCGGTGCCATCGGCGATCGGGTGGGGTCCGAGGTGCGCGCGGCCGCCGGGCAGGGGGACACCGGACCGGCGTGACCTGGGGCAGGTGCGGTGCGTTCACTCTGCGGGATGCCACCGAAGCCGAACCGCGACCGATGCTCCTACCGCCGCACGGCGGCGGCGGAGCCGTGGCCCAGCGCCCCACGACGGTCATGGGCCACACGGACCGTGCCGGGAGCTGTACTCTCCGGGACGGCCACGGTTCGACGGCCGGAGCCTGCACCGGTACAGCCGCAGGGGCAGCAGGGCAGTACCGATCGCGAGCCGACACGGCTCGGGGCCGGGGGACGACGAGAACGAACAGACCGGTCGAGCAAGGGGAGGAGAGCCCGGTGAGCACCATGAGGCCGGCACAGGCAGGGCCGCAGGTCGGGCCGAGCGCGGTGCCACCTGCGGCACCGGCCGCCTGGCCGCACCAGCAGCCTCGGGCGACACCTCCGCCGCCGGGCGTCCAGCCCGCAGGCTCCGGGCCGGCCGGCAGCCCATCGCCCCCGTACCCGCCGTCCGGCCATCAGCCCCCCGGCCATCCGGCGACCGCCTCGCCGCGGCCCCGGCCCGACCACCCGGCCGCCGCTCCTCCCCGCCAGCCGGGCCCGCCGCCCAGGCCCCAGCAGGTCTCGACCCACGACGCCGTCCTGTGCGTCAACGCGCCCGCGATGGCCTCCTCGGGCATCGACGGCCAGCTCCGCGGCCACGGCCTGCACGGGTTCTTCCGGGCCGGGGTCCGCACGCTCGCCCGGATGGAGGTCCGAGTCGGCGGCATGGAGCCGATGCCGCTCCAGGGCACGCTCACCTCGGCCGCCGCCGCGCGCTTCCTCGGCGCGGTCCGCCTCCCCGGCGATCCCGATCCCGACCCGGCGCTGACCGTGGAGCGGCTGCGGCACGCCGACGGGACGGAGAGCATCACCGTCCGCAACACCGGTGCCCGCCCGGCCCGCCTGCCGTTGGAGATCGCGCTCGGTACCGACCTCGGTCTGCTCACCGACATCGCGGCCGGCCGCCGCTCGGCGGACCTTCCGGGGCAGGTGCAGTCCGCAGGCCTGCGCTGGGCGGGCCACGGCCGCAGCGCGACGGTGTCCGCCCAGCCCTCCCCGCATGCCGTCCTGGCCGGGGCCGGCGTGCTCCGCTGGGACTTGGAGGTCCAGGCCGGGGCGCGCTGGTCCGTCGAACTGTGTGCGGAGCTGGAGTCGGCGTCGGCGGCCGTCCGCCCGCCGACCGGCCGCGGGGCCGGCGTGCCGCTGCCCTGGGCCGAACCAGAGGTGCGCAGCGACGACCCCCGCGCCGTGCAACTGGTCGTACGTTCGCTGGACACCCTGGGCGGCCTGCTGATCGCCGACCCGGACCGGCCGACCGACCTGTACGCCGCCTCCGGCGCGCCGTGGCGCTTCGGCATGACCCCGGCCGACGCGATCTGGGCCGCAAGGCTGACCCTGCCGCTGGGCACCCGGCTGGCCGCGGGCACCCTGCGGGCCCTCGCCAGGCGCCAGCACGTGGGCGGTGCACCGGGCCCCGGTGGCCCGGCCGCACCGCAGTCCGTCGGGGCGACGTCCGCGGCCGCACCGGCCAGCGCCGACGGCGTGAATTCCGCAGGCTCGGCGGAGGTCGGCTCGGGCGGCCGTTTGGACGGGCTGATCCCCGGCCCGCTCCGACACGCCGGGCCCGAGCTGCCGCCCTCCTGCACGGCGACCGAGGCCACCCTGCTGTTCGTCACCCTGCTGGCCGAGGCCTGGCGCTGGGGCCTTCCGCGCCAGGAGGTGGCTGAGCTGCTGCCCGCCGCGGAGCGGGCCCTCGGAGCCCTGCGCGGCGCCCTCGGGGACGGCGAGGACGGCCCCGAGGGGTTCGTCACGGACCTGGGCCGTACCGCGGAGGACCGCGCCACCCGCCCGGCGGCCGCCAGGTGCGAGGTGCAGGCCCAGGCGCACCGGGCCGCCCTGCACGGCGCCGACCTGCTCGCCGCCTTCGGCCGCCCCGGCGCCGAGGAGTGGCGCGCCTGGGCGGCCCGTCTGCGGGAGCGATTCCGGGAGCAGTTCTGGATCGACGACCTGTCAGGTGGGCGTCCGGCCGCGGCCATGCTGGCCGGCGGCCGGACGGTGCCGGCCGTCGCCGCCTCCTTCGTCCACCTGCTCGACCGCGGCCTGGCCGGTGAGGGCGAGCTCCACGAAGGTCTGCTCGACCGCGAGCAGACCCGCGTCCTGGCCCAGCGGCTGGCCTCCCCGGAGCTGGACACAGGCTGGGGGTTGCGAACGTTGAGCGCCAAGTCCCCGCGGTTCAACCCGCTCGGCCACCGCAGTGGCGCGGTCCGCGTCCACGAGACGGTGCTCGCGGTGTCCGGCCTCGCGGAGGCCGGCTTCGAGCGCGAGGCCGGAGTCCTGCTGGAGGGCCTGCTGGACGCCGCCCGCCACTTCGAGGGCAGGCTCCCCGAGATGTACGCGGGTGAGCAACGGGTGGCCGACTGCCCGCCTGCGCCGCACCCGGCGGCCTGCCGCCCGGCCGCGGTCGCCGCCGCTGCCGCTGTGCACCTCGTGCTCTCGCTCGCCGGCGTCCGCCCCGACGTCCCGGCCGGGCGGGTGGCGGTCCGACCGGCCAGCACCGCGCCGCTGGGGATGCTCCAGCTCACCGGCCTCCGGGTGGCGAACGAGCCCTTCTCGGTCCGGGTGAGCCGGATCGGTGTGGCCGTGGTGGAAGAGGCGTCGACGGAGCTCCAGCTCGGCGCCGGCTGAGCCCGGAGGCCCGGAGGCCCGGAGGCGCAGGGGCCACGCGGGCACGCGGGCACGCGGGCACACGGGTGCACGGAGGCGCGCCTCGGTGACCCGCCGGGGAGCGGGGATTCGAGGCCCGGGCTGCGGCGCTCTGTGCTTATCGTCAAAGAGACGACTATCATCGTCGCCATGTCGCGTTATGACCCGTCGGCCTTCCCCCCGTTCGCAGTCACAGTCGACCTGGTGGTGCTGACGGTTCGCGAGCACGCGCTCTGCGCACTGCTGGTGAAACGAGGTGAGGCGCCCTTCCAGGGCTACTGGGCCCTGCCCGGAGGCTTCGTACGCCCCGACGAGGGGCTGGCCGAGGCGGCCTCCCGCGAGCTGGCCGAGGAGACCGGCCTGCGAGCCTCCTCCGCGCCCGGCCAGGCCGCGGTTGGCGCACACCTGGAACAGCTGGCGACCTACGGCCACCCCCAGCGCGACCCGCGGATGCGGGTTGTCAGCGTCGCCCACCTGGTGCTGGCGCCCGACCTGCCGACCCCGCGCCCCGGAGGTGACGCCAGCGGCGCACGGTGGGCGCCGGTCGGCGACCTGCTCGGCCAGACCCCGACCGACGGCGTCCCGCTGGCCTTCGACCACGGCCAGATCCTGGCGGACGGCGTCGAGCGAGCCCGCTCCAAGATCGAGTACTCCTCGCTGGCCACCGCCTTCTGCCCGCCGGAGTTCACCGTGGGCGAGCTCCGCCGGGTGTACGAGGCGGTCTGGGGCGTCACCCTGGACCCGCGGAACTTCCACCGCAAGGTGACCGGCACCCCGGGCTTCCTGCTGCCGTCGGGAGGCACCACGACCCGTCAGGGCGGCCGCCCGGCCCAGCTCTTCACCGCCGGGGGCGCCACCGTCCTCAACCCGCCGATGCTGCGCCCGGAAGCCTGACCGCCACCCGGCGGGCGGGTGCCGCCCTCCGGGCGGCCGGCCGGTCCCCTGATCGAGTGAGCTGCCGGGCCACGCCGTCTCCCACACATCCGTAATGCCCGGTTTCGGCACGATCGCGTCCTAGTGTGCTCGCGCAGGCACACGGGGACGCCCCCGGTGCCTCGCAGACCCGGTCGGACGAGGACATGGGAGCACCAGCGATGATCCAGACCACCGGCTTGACCAAGGTCTACCGGCGCGGACGCCCGCCCGCCCTGCTCGACCTCACCTTCGACGCCCGGCCCGGTGTCGTCACCGCCCTGCTCGGGGCCGCGGACTCGGGCAAGACCACCGCGCTCCGGCTGATGGTGGAGCTCGAACGCGGCCAGGGCGTCGCCCTCTTCGGCGGCCGCACCTACCGCGCGCTGCGCCGACCGGAGCGCGAGGTCGGGGTCCTGTTCGCCGGCGGCGGCCCCGGCGGATCCCGGCAGTTCCCACCCGCCGGCCACCCCGGCCGGCGGGCGCACAGCCATCTCCTGATGCTCGCCGCCGCGATCGGGGTGCCGGCCCGCCGGGCGGAGGATCTGCTGGAACAGACCCGGCTGGTCACCGTCGCCGATCAGCGGCTGCGCTCCTTCTCGCCGGGGATGAACCGGCGGCTGGCGTTGGCCGGCGCATTGCTCGGCAGCCCGAAGACACTGGTGCTCGACGCCCCCACCGAAGGCCTGTCCCCGCGCGGCATGGAGTGGTTCCACTCCTTCCTGCGCTCCTTCGCCGTGGCGGGCGGGACGGTCCTGGTGACCACCCGCAGCCCGGAGGAGGCCGCGGTGCTGGCCGACCGGGTGATCACTCTGGACCAGGGGCGGCTGGTGGCAGACCAGCCGGTGACCGACTTCCGCCGCACCAGGCTGGGCGGCGAGACCGCCGTCCGCGGACCGCAGATCGCCCGGCTGGCAGACCTGTTGCTGGGTCAGGGTGCCGAGGTGCGACCGGACGGCACCACGGGCATCGCGGTGAGCGGCATCGGCCGCACCGAGATCGGCGAACTCGCTTACCGGCACGGCATCCTGTTGCACGAACTGGCCGACCGGGTGGTCGAGCAGCCGGTCCCGCGTCCGACCCTGCCGACCGTCTCCGGCCGCTCGGGACAGGTCCAGCTCCAGGCCCAGGCGGAGGACCAGGAGCGCACCCGCCGCCACGCCCGGCCCGCCGGCGAGGCCGAGCCGCCGCCGGGAGCCCAGCCCTCGGCTCCCGGGCCGCGCGAACCCCTGTCCGAGCCCGCCCACACCGGCCTGATCCCGGTCTCGCTGTCGTCGGCGGCCCCCACGGCGGCCGACCACGCAGACCGCCCCCACCACGCCGACCACCGCGACCGACCCGGCCACGCCGGCAACGCCGACCACGGCGACCGCTCCCGCACCATTCACCACCCCGACCCCCTCGAGCGGCTGGACCACTTCGACCCGTTCGAGAGCCTGGAGCACTTCGACCGTCCGGGCCGCCGACCCCGGGCCGACCATCCGGATCACACCACCCACACCACCCACACCACCCACACCACCCACACCACCCCCACCGACCGCCCCGCCGCCCCCGTCGACAGCCCCACCCTCCGCCCCGCCGCCCGCCCGTCCGCCGGGCCCGACCAGCTGAGTGAGTGACCGTGCGCGTACTTGCCTACGAGGTGCGCCGACTGCGCAGCCTCCGCTCGACCTGGTTGATCGTGGCCACCGTCGTGGTCTGCAACGTGGCCACCGCGGCGGTGCTCACCGTGCGGTTGCCCGGCGGGCCGTTGTCCGCCCGGGACGCCGTCCGTGCCGTCACCGCCCTGGTCCCGCTGCTGCCGCTGCCTTTCGCGGCTCTGGGCGCCGGGGCGCTGGGCGCGCTCTCGTACGGTCACGAGGTGCGGCACCCGGGGTTGGCGGCGTCGCGGGTGAGACTCGGGCGGCGGCTCGCGCTGGTGGCGGCCAAGCTCGCCGTGCTGACCCCGGTCGCACTGCTGCTGGCGGTCCTCACCCTGACGCTGGACGCGCTGGTCGTCCGGATCGCGCTGCCGCCGGAGGTGACCGTCGGAGCGCTGGCGGACCCGGCGCTGCTGCGCCCCGAACTCTTCGCGGCCGCGCCGCCGGCCGCACTGGTCCACTCGTTGCCGGCCTTCGCCGCGCTGGTCCTGCTCAGCGGCTGGGCCGGGCTGCTGATCACCTCGGTGGTGCGGAGCGCCGCGGCCGGTGTGCTGTTGCTGGCGGCGCTGCCCGTGCTGATGGCGCCCGCCGTTGGCCTGGCGCTGCGTCAGGCCGGCGGCGGCTGGCCGGTCTGGGCCCGGGAGTTGATGCCGTTCCGGTACGGGCTGGAGCGGCTGGACGGGTTGGACCTCGGGTCCGGCCTCGGCGTCCTTCACCTGGGTGCGCCCTCCGGGTCGCCGTCGGCGGGCGCGGTCGCGCTGGCGGGCGCCCTCGCGGTGCCCGCGGTCCTGCTGGTGCTGGCGGGTGTGCTGGTGCAGATCCGCCGCCGGGCCCTGTGATCACCGGGTTGCCGCTCCGATGCGGTGACCACCCGTCAGGGATCGTTCAGATCGCAAGTCCGAAATGGTGACTTCTGCCTGATAAGAAGTCAATTATCCGGTCACGGGCGATCACCCTTTCGTGTGCTTTTCACGAGAATCCTCAAGGCGGACCCCCCGATCGCCGACAAAGGACGTGTGAGTACCCTTGCGCACCCCACCATGACCGCAGCCCGCCCGGCCGACGCGATCGGCCCCGGCGAGCTGGACCGTTTCCCCTACGCCGACCGGCCCACCCCGCCCGCCCCGCGCTGGGAGGGCGCCGAGTCCGACCTCTCCAGGGTCGGCCGCAAGACCACCAGCAGCCGCGGCCGTGGCCTGCACGGCCAGCTGGTCCAGCAGCTCGGCCAGATGATCGTCTCCGGTGATCTCGGTGCAGACCGCCCGCTGGTGCCGGAGGAGATCGGTCAGCGTTTCGAGGTCTCCCGCACCGTCGTCCGCGAGTCGCTGCGGGTGCTGGAGGCCAAGGGTCTGGTCAGTGCCCGCCCCAACGTCGGCACCCGGGTCCGTCCGGTCGGCGACTGGAACCTGCTGGACCCGGACATCATCGAGTGGCGCGCCTTCGGCCCGCAGCGCGACGAGCAGCGGCGCGAGCTGTTCGAGCTGCGCTGGGCGATCGAGCCGCTGGCCGCCCGGCTGGCCGCGGGCCACGGCCGGGAGGACGTCCAGCACCGCCTGGTCGAGCTGACCGAGATCATGGGCCACGCCGGCGCCCAGGGCGACGTGGTCAGCTACGCCCGCGCCGACGCGGAGCTGCACGGACTGATCCTGCAGATGGCCGGCAACCGCATGCTGGAGCACCTCTCCGGCATCGTCGGCTGCGCCCTCCAGGTGTCCGGCGGCCCGACCACCACCTGCGACCGCCCCTGCGACCCGTCGCTGAGCCTGCACATCCGGCTGGTGGACGCGCTCGGCACCGGGGACGGCACGGCGGCGGAGGCCGCCATCCGGGCGCTGCTCACCGTCCACCCGGCGGAGGTCGAGCCGTCCGTCCCGGCCCCCCGCGAGCACTGACGGGGGCGAGGCCCCCGCGGGAGACGGCACCAGGCCCTTCAGCTGCCCGATGGGCAGCCGGAGGGCCATCGCCTTTCCCGGAGCCTCCCGCGCCCCCTCGAACGGCTCTCCGGATACCCCCGAACAGCCCCTGGTGATCCGCCGCGCCGCGATGTGACGGGCGACACGAAGAGCATGCGTAACACTTGAGGGGCGGCAGCGATGTGTACGGAGCGGAAGCAGCTCCGGAACAACACGGGCATGTCAGAATGCTGTGTTGGTCTGCGGCGCTGCTGCCGTCCTAAAGACCCAGTCCACGTCCCCACCCCCGAGTCGTCGGAACCGTCACCGCGCGTTGTCGTGCGGGTACGGGAATCCGCCGTCCCGGGCAGCCGGGCCGAGGTTCTAGTCCACTCATCGTCCGAGAGGTTGTTCGTGTCGGCCAGCACATCCCGTTCGCTCCCCCCCGAGATTGCCGAGTCCGCGGCTCTGCTCGCGCTCATCGAGCGGGGCAAGGCCCAGGGGCAGATCGCCGGTGACGACGTGCGCCATGCGTTCGAGGCGGACCAGATCCCGGTCACCAAGTGGAAGAACGTCATGCGCAGCCTCAACCAGGTGCTGATTGAGGAGGGGGTGGATCTGATGGTCAGCGCCGCCGAGCCCGCAGGCGCCAAGCGCAAGAGTGTCGCGGCCAAGAGCACCACCAAGCGCACCGCGACCAAGGCTGTCACCACCCGCACGCCGTCCGCCCCCACCAAGCCCCCGGTGCGGATCGCGCCGTCGGCGACCCCGTCCGCCGCTGCGGTCGCCGCTGCGGCGGCCGCCGAGGTCACCGTGGTCGAGACCGTCACGGAGATCGGCGCCACCGCGAAGAAGGCGGCCCCCGCCCCGGCCAAGAAGACCGTGGCGAAGAAGGCGGCCGCACCCGCCAAGAAGACCGCCGCCAAGAAGACCACCACGGCCAAGGCCGCGGGCAAGGGCGGTGACGAGGGCTCCGGCGACGAGGAGCTGCTGGTCGAGGATGCCGCCCTGCCGGCCGACAAGGCCGAGGCCGAGCCCGAGGAGGAGTCGGAGGGCTTCGTCCTCTCCGACGACGACGAGGACGACGCACCGGCCCAGCAGGTCGCCGTCGCCGGCGCCACCGCGGACCCGGTCAAGGACTACCTCAAGCAGATCGGCAAGGTTCCACTGCTCAACGCCGAGCAGGAGGTCGAGCTCGCCAAGCGCATCGAGGCCGGCCTGTTCGCCGAGGACAAGCTCAGCGCCGCCGACAAGCTCGCGCCGAAGCTCAAGCGCGAGCTGGAGATCATCGCCGAGGACGGCCGCCGGGCCAAGAACCACCTGCTGGAGGCCAACCTCCGCCTGGTGGTCTCGCTGGCCAAGCGCTACACCGGCCGCGGCATGCTCTTCCTGGACCTGATCCAGGAGGGCAACCTGGGCCTGATCCGTGCGGTCGAGAAGTTCGACTACACCAAGGGCTACAAGTTCTCCACCTACGCGACCTGGTGGATCCGGCAGGCGATCACCCGCGCCATGGCGGACCAGGCCCGCACCATCCGCATCCCGGTGCACATGGTCGAGGTCATCAACAAGCTGGCCCGCGTCCAGCGCCAGATGCTCCAGGACCTGGGCCGCGAGCCCACCCCGGAGGAGCTGGCCAAGGAACTCGACATGACCCCCGAGAAGGTCATCGAGGTCCAGAAGTACGGCCGCGAGCCGATCTCGCTGCACACCCCGCTCGGCGAGGACGGCGACAGCGAGTTCGGTGACCTGATCGAGGACTCCGAGGCGGTCGTCCCGGCCGACGCGGTCTCCTTCACCCTGCTCCAGGAGCAGCTGCACTCCGTGCTCGACACGCTCAGCGAGCGTGAGGCCGGCGTGGTCTCGATGCGCTTCGGCCTGACGGACGGTCAGCCGAAGACGCTCGACGAGATCGGCAAGGTCTACGGGGTCACCCGTGAGCGCATCCGCCAGATCGAGTCGAAGACGATGTCCAAGCTGCGCCACCCGTCCCGCTCCCAGGTGCTGCGCGACTACCTGGACTAAGAGGCTCGGGCCCTACCGAGGAGCCCGGCACACGTCCCCGTCGAGGGGAGTGTGCCGGGCTCCTCGGCGTTCGGGGCCCCTGTCGGCGGCCGGCCGCACTGCCCGCGCCGTCAGCCGCCGTGGCCTGGCGATCACTCGTCCGGGTGGCCCGCAGGGCGCCTCCGGTACGCAGGGTGTCCGCTCGACTACGCTGTGCCGGTTGGCTGCTGTCGAACCATCTTGGGAGACCCGGTGTTGCCCAGCTCGGACGCCCACCTGCCCCGACGCTCGTCGGCCGCCGTCGGCCGTTCCCGCCGAGCGGTCGCCCTTCTCGCACTCTCGGCCCTGCCCGCCCCGATGCTCACGCTGGCATCGGCCGCGCCGGCCGCCGCGCAGCGCCGGATCGTCGGCGGCTGGAGCGTCGGCACCAAGGACCACCCGTGGATGGTGGCGCTGTCCAGCCGGGAGCAGTTCGGCAGCGCGCGCTCCGGCCAGTTCTGCGGCGGGGCGCTGATCTCCGGGACGAAGGTGGTGACGGCGGCGCACTGCTTCTACAACGAGAGCACGGGCCGCCGCACCGACCGGCCGGGCCTGCGCGTCATCCTCGGCCGGGACGACCTCAACGGTCGCCAGGGTCAGGAGGTCGCGGTCCGCGACGTCTGGGTCGACGAGGGTTACAACTTCGCCACCAACGAGCGCGATGTGGCCGTGCTCACCCTCGCCGAGCCGCAGACCGGCCGGGAGGTGATCGACATGGTGGGCCAGGGCGAGACCGAGCCGTACGCGCCCGGCACCACGGCGCAGGTCTTCGGCTGGGGAGACACCACGGGCCGGGGCAGGTACTCGCCGACGCTGCGCGAGGTCGAGGTGCCGATCATCCCGGACACGGACTGTTCCCACGCGTACCCGCCCGGTGCCGAGAGCGTCTTCGACGCGCGGACGATGGTGTGCGCGGCGGCCGAGCACGGCGGAAAGGACGCCTGTCAGGGCGACAGCGGCGGCCCGCTGGTGGTGGCCGGGCGGCTGGTCGGCCTGGTCTCCTGGGGCACGGGCTGTGCGGAGGCCGCCCACCCGGGCGTCTACACCCGGATCGCGGCCGTGGCCGACGATGTACGTTCCGTGCTGGCATGGTGACCTGGAGTCGACCGACCGCCGGGGCTCCGGCCGGGCCGGCACCCGGTGCGGCCACCGGCGTTGTGGTGAAGGCCACTCGATGTGGCGTCAGTGAGTGATCCCGCCGTCACTCGAGGTGCCGGAGAAACGCCAGAGCCGGTCGACAGGCTGGGAAGCCTGTCGACCGGCCCATCGGCCCTGAAGACCGATTCAGCTCGTCGGGGCGAGCGCGAAGATCAACGCTCGTCTTCGCCGGCCGTGGCGGGCGTCGCGGTCAGTCGACCGCTCTCGTCCTGTATTTCCACGGCAATCTTCTTGAGCTCAGGCTCGAACTTCCGCCCGTGGTGGGCGCAGAAGAGCAGCTCTCCGCCGCTCGCGAGGACAACGCGCAGGTAGGCCTGGGCGCCGCACCGGTCGCAGCGCTCAGCCGCGGTGAGCGGGCTCGCAGGGGTCAGAACAGTAGTCACGTCGCCTCTTCTCTAGCTCGACGAGCTGTCGTACCAGGGTCAACATCCAACCAGGTCGATTTCGTTCCCGCTCGTGGCTTTTCTCGGTTCGAGGATTCTGCAGTCTTGTTGTTGATGAGGACGTGCCCCGGGCTCCGGTGGTTCATGCGTACCGAATCCGACGACCCGCCGATCGGCCTCGAACGTCCTAGCGAAGCGATGTCCGGGGTCCGCGTAGCATAATCCTCTGCTGGGTTGGAGCATAAGCCCCGTCCCGGGCCCCGATAGCCTGCATCCCAGCAGCTCCGCCGCCTGCTCCCGGTTCTACGGCCCGCCAGGAACCGTGGTGTCAGGTGGAGATGGCACCCTGGAGCACCCGGCCCCGGTGAAGGTCTTGTTCGCGCAGCGCGTACAAGCCGAACGGAGCCGGGAGGCCGGTGTCTCAGTTGCTGAGAGAGCGGGGCGTCCCCCCGGGGCGGCCGCACCATCCGGTCAGCCGAGTCAGAACGTCATTGAGGAGTGCAGCGAGTGAGTGCTGAAACGTCCGTGCCGTCCGCTCTGGTCGCCGGGGAGGACAGCTCCAACTACACCGCACGGCACCTGCTCGTCCTCGAGGGCCTGGAGGCCGTCCGCAAGCGGCCGGGTATGTACATCGGCTCGACGGACAGCCGTGGTCTGATGCACTGCCTCTGGGAGATCATCGACAACTCGGTCGACGAGGCGCTCGGCGGCTACTGCGACCGGATCGAGGTGCTGCTGCACGGTGACGGGTCGGTCGAGGTGCGTGACAACGGCCGCGGCATCCCGGTCGACGTCGAGCCGAAGACCCGGCTGTCCGGCGTCGAGGTCGTGATGACCAAGCTGCACGCCGGCGGCAAGTTCGGCGGCGGCTCCTACGCCGCCTCCGGCGGCCTCCACGGCGTCGGCGCCTCGGTCGTCAACGCGCTCTCCGCCCGACTGGACGTCGAGGTGGACCGCGGCGGCCACACCCACGCCATCAGCTTCCGCCGCGGCACGCCCGGCATCTTCACCGAGCTCAGCCCGGACGCCCCCTTCGAGGCCGCCAACGGCCTCACCAAGAAGGGCAAGGCCCCCCGCGGCCGGACCGGCACCCGGATCCGCTACTGGGCCGACCGGCAGATCTTCCTCAAGGACGCCAAGCTCTCGCTGGAGAGCCTGCACAGCCGCGCCCGGCAGACCGCCTTCCTGGTCCCCGGCCTCACCATCGTCGTCCGTGACGAACGGCTGACGGAGAGCGAGAAGGTCGACGAGGCGACCTTCCGCTTCGACGGCGGCATCGGCGAGTTCTGCGAGTTCCTCGCCCCCGACAAGCCGGTCTGCGACGTGCTCCGGCTCCAGGGCGAGGGCACCTTCAAGGAGACCGTCCCCGTCCTGGACGAGCTCGGCCACATGACACCGACCGAGGTCACCCGGACCCTCGGCGTCGACATCGCCCTGCGCTGGGGCGCCGGCTACGACACCACCCTGCGCTCCTTCGTCAACATCATCGCCACCCCCAAGGGCGGCACCCACGTCACCGGCTTCGAGCGCTCGCTCGCCAAGACCGTCAACGAGGTACTGCGCTCCGCCAAGCTGCTGCGGGTCGCCGAGGACGACATCACCAAGGACGACGCCCTCGAAGGCCTCACCGCCGTGGTCACCGTCCGGCTCGCCGAGCCGCAGTTCGAGGGCCAGACCAAGGAGGTGCTCGGCACCTCGGCCGCCAACCGGATCGTCTCCGCGGTACTCGCCAAGGAGCTCAAGGCCTTCCTCGCCTCCACCAAGAAGGACGAGAAGGTCCAGGCCCGCGCGGTCATGGAGAAGATCGTCGCCGCCGCCCGGACCCGCGTCGCCGCCCGCCAGCACAAGGAGGCCCAGCGTCGTAAGACCGCCCTGGAGACCTCCTCGCTGCCCGCCAAGCTGGCCGACTGCCGCAGCGACGACGTCGACCGCAGCGAACTGTTCATCGTCGAGGGCGACTCCGCGCTCGGCACCGCCAAGCTCGCCCGCAACTCCGAGTTCCAGGCCCTGCTGCCGATCCGCGGCAAGATCCTCAACGTGCAGAAGGCCTCGGTGGCCGACATGCTCAAGAACGCCGAGTGCGCCTCGATCATCCAGGTGATAGGAGCGGGCTCCGGACGCTCCTTCGACATCGACCAGGCCCGCTACGGCAAGGTCATCTTCATGGCCGACGCCGACGTCGACGGCTCGCACATCCGCTGCCTGCTGCTGACGCTCTTTCAGCGCTACATGCGCCCGATGGTCGAGAAGGGCCGCGTCTTCGCCGCCGTCCCCCCGCTGCACCGGATCGAGCTCACCAACCCCAAGCGCGGCCAGGAGAAGTACCACTACACGTACTCCGACGCCGAGCTGCGCCGCACCCTGCTGGGCTTCCAGAGCAAGGGGCTGCGCTGGAAGGACCCGATCCAGCGCTACAAGGGCCTCGGCGAGATGGACGCCGACCAGCTGGCCGAGACCACCATGGACCCGCGCCACCGCATCCTGCGCCGGATCAACCTGGTCGACCTGGACTCGGCCGAGAAGGCCTTCGACCTGCTGATGGGCAACGACGTGGCGCCCCGCCGGGACTTCATCGTCAACTCGGCCGCCACCCTCGACCGTTCGCGCATCGACGCCTGACCGGCCGGTTCCCCCAAGGGCTCTCCACCCCCGGGTGGCGAGCCCTTGGGCGTTTGTCGAGGTGGTCGGCGCGGCCGCGGACGGGGAGGAGGCCCTGGCCCCGGTCGCCGAGCCGGCGCCCGACGTGGTCCTGATGGACCTTGGGATGCCGCGCTGCGACGGCGTCGAGGCGACCCGCCGGATCCGGACCTGGCACCCGGCCACCGAGGTGGTGCTGGCCACGTACGCCACCTGATTGGGTGAACGTATCTGCAACCGGGCCCGGCCAGGCGGATCGCACCGGATCCTGGACCGGTCAGCGCTTACCGGAAGCACCCGCTCCGGCGGCGAACCCGACGCCCGCCCCCATGCGGAGCGGCCCGGCCATGGAGCTCCAGTGGCACAGCAGGAGAGGTTCGACTGGTGGGCCGCCGAGCCCGCCGGGCGTACGGCGACCACGCCGGCCGGCCGGGCCGGAGCCCGGACGGCCGCGCCGGCCGTGGCCCGGCAGGGGACCGCCGTCGGGGAGGCGCCCGCCGCCGTCCCCGTAGGGCCGCCCGCCCCTGCCGCTGGTCCGCACGCCGGTGTCGAGGCCGGCCAGGTCTACCGCGCCGTGCAGCAGAGCCCGGCCTTCCGGGAGATCCGCCGCAGCTACCGCGGTTTCGCCTTCCCGGCCACCGGGCTCTTCCTCGGCTGGTACCTGCTCTACGTCCTGGCCCAGGCCGCGGCGCCCGAGCTGATGCGCATCCGGCTGGCCGGCCCGGTGAACGTCGCCTGGCTGCTGGGGCTGCTGCAGTTCGCCTCGACCTTCGTGCTCACCTGGCTGTACGCCCGCAACGCCCGCACCGAGCGCGACCGGGCGGCCCTGGAACTGCGCTGGGACACCCAGGACCAGCTGCGATGACCGGCGCCCTGTCCTCCTCCCCGGCCCCCGTCGGCCCGCACCACGGCCTGGCGGTCGCGCTCTTCGCGGTGGTCGTGCTGATCACTCTGGCGATCACTCTCTGGGTGGGCCGCCGGGGCCAGGCCGCCGAGGACTTCTACGTCGGCGGCCGCGGCTTCGGCCCGCTGCAGAACGGCCTCGCGCTGTCGGGGGACTACCTCTCCGCCGCCTCCTTCCTCGGTGTCACCGGCCTGATCGCGCTCTACGGCTACGACGGCGTGCTGTACAGCATCGGCTTCCTGGTCGCCTGGCTGCTGGTCCTGATGCTGGTCGCCGAACTGGTCCGCAACGCCGGGCGCTACACCCTCGCCGACGTGCTCGCGGTCCGGATGAACCGGCGCCCGGTGCGGGCCGCCACCGGTACGGCCAGTGTGGTGGTCACCCTGCTGTACCTGATCGCCCAGATGGTCGGGGCCGGCAGCCTGGTGGCCCTGCTGCTCGGCACGGACAGCGCTGCCGCCAAGGCCTGGACGATCGTGGCGGTCGGCGCCCTGATGATCGTCTACGTGACGGTCGGCGGAATGCGCGCCACCACCTGGATCCAGATCGTCAAGGCGCTGCTGCTCCTGGCCGGTTCGGTGCTGCTGACGGTGCTGGTGCTGGCCCGCTTCCACGGGGACGTGGCCGAGCTGATGCGCTCCGCCGCCCACCGCAGCGGGGCGGGGTACCGCTATCTCGAACCCGGGCTCAGGTACGGCGGCAGCCCGACCCGCCGGCTGGACTTCGTCAGTCTCGGCCTCGCGCTGGTGCTCGGCACGGCAGGGCTCCCGCACATCCTCAGCCGCTTCTACACCGTCCCCACCGCGCGGGCCGCCCGGCGCTCCACGATCTGGGCCATCGCCCTGGTCGGCGGCTTCTACCTGATGGCCGTCGTGCTCGGCCTCGGAGCGGGGGCGCTGGTCGGTGCGCCGAACATCCGGGCGGCCAACCCGGCGGGGAACACCGCCGTTCCGCTGCTCGCGCTGGATCTGGGCGGAGGCGCGGGGTCGACCGCGGGCGTGGTGCTGTTCGCGCTGATCTCGGCGATCGCCTTCGCCACCATCCTCGCCGTGGTCGCCGGGCTGACCCTGGCGTCCTCGGCCGCCTTCGCCCACGACCTCTACGCCCGCGCCTGGCGCCGTCCGGACGAGCGGGAGGTGACGGAACAGCAGGAGGTGGTGATGGCCAGGGTCTCCGCCGTGGTGATCGGCGCTCTGGCCATCGTGCTCAGCCTGTTCGCCCAGCGGCTGAACGTGGCGTTCCTGGTCGGGCTGGCGTTCGCCGTGGCGGCTTCGGCCAATCTGCCGACCCTGCTCTTCAACCTGTTCTGGCGGCGGTTCACCGCCCGCGGTGCGGTCTGGTCGGTGTACGGGGGGCTGGTGCCCGCGGTGCTGCTGGTGCTGTTCTCACCGGTCGTCTCCGGCTCGCCGACCTCCCTGGTGCCCGGGGTGGACTTCCACTGGTTCCCGTTGGAGAACCCGGGGTTGGTCTCCGTCCCGCTGGGCTTCCTGGCGGGCTGGATCGGGACGGTGACCTCGCGGGAGATGCCGGATCCGGACCGGTACGCCGAGCTGGAGGTCCGGTCGCTGACGGGGGCCGGCGCGGTGTGAGTCCGGCCCCCGCCGGCGCGGTCGGGCCGCGGTCAGGACGTCAGGATGGTGAGGATCTCCGCCGTGATCTCGTTCTCGTTGCGCTCGAAGTCGGGGCCGGTGAGCCGGTCCCGGTCGGAGGGCAGGCCGGTCAGCACCGGGGTGTGCAGGTGCCCGCCGGGGAGGGCGGGGGCGAGCTCCAGGCGGAGGCGGTTGCTGCGGTAGGCGACCTCGTTGGAGAGGTAGCCGCCGCCTCCGCCGGCCACCGCACGTGAGCCGGGCGTCGGTCCGTCGGGCAGGTCCACCGGCTCGCTCTGCCCGGCCGGTATCTCGCTGACCTGGGTGTTGAGCAGGACGGGGTACGGCGTCTGGGTCGCTGCCGTCATGGCGTCCGTCGGCAGGGTGGTGGCGATGAACTCCGCGCCCGGGCCCAGACCCGGCGCGTCGACCGGGTGGTCGTAGCTGCCGCCGGAGAGCGCGCCCTGGTTGTCCGGGTACGGATCCGCCGAGCGGGCCCGCCCGGCCCAGGCCTCCAGGGTGAACAGTCCCGGGTACCCCTGGCTGATCGTGGTGATCAGATCGGCCGACCGCGGTCCGGCGGCCATTCTGGGGCCGAAGGCGCGCTCGACGATCCCGCGGTCGAAGTCCTCGTACCGGACCGGGAGGACGACGGCCCGGATCTCGGCGGTGCCGCCGTTCGCCAGGGGCACCTTGCGGCCGTTGAGCCGGAGGGCGGCCGAACCCGAGGGGTTGGCCGTCCGGATGTCCCCGTCGAGGCCGAACGGGTCGAAGCCACTGATGAACACCCGTCGCACGCCGGGGGTTGTGCTGAAACCGTTGTTGGTGAGGCCGCGGGAGGCGTCCTCGAAACGGGCTCGCAGGGTCGAGGTGTCGACCGGGAAACCCGGCTGCCAGGAGGCGAGTTGGGCGGTCATCGCGACTCTGGTCCAGTACAGCGGACGGTCGTCCCCGGGGGCCAGGTCGCCGCCGGGACGCCGGCCCTGGGCGCGGCCGACCGCCGACTGCCACAGCGCCTCGCCCCAGGAGTCCATCAACTGCCCCGCCTCGACCGGGTTCCGGACGCTGCACAGGGCGGCCGGGAAGCGGGCGGTGAAGGTGGTCAGCCCGGCCCGGTCGGTGAGGGCGGCGGTCCGCGGGTCGCGGAGTCTGCTCTGCTCGCGGTCGGGTGCGGCGACGGTGGTGCGGCAGCCGGCCGAGGTGCCCGCGTCGGCGTGGGCCGGCGGGGCTGCCAGCACCGCCGCCGCGCTGAGCAGCGCGGCGGCCAGGGGGAGATGGCGGGAGGGTTTCATGCCGTGTGACATTACACTTGCACCTCTCCGGTGGGCAGGGGGCGGAGCCGGCCGGCGAACGTCCCGGCGCGGCCCCGTCGTGCCGTGGTGACTGGGCGTCAGTGCGGGCTGGTGCAGGTGGTCGACTGGAGTTCGGCCCGGCCGGCCGGGCCCCCGGTGGCGCAGACCAGGGTGAGGAACTCGGTGGTGACGACCGGCGTGCTGAGCTGGATCGAGCCCGTCTGGACGCGGGTGGCCGAGGCGACCGTCTCCCACGGGCTGCCCCAGGCGCGCTGGATCTTCACCTCCACTCGCAGGAGGGTGAGTTGGCTGCTGCTGGCGGCGCTGATCCGGGCCGAGCCGACGACGCCGGCGCCGGTGGGCTGATGCCAGGCGCACGGGGTGTTCGCCAGGCTGGGACAGGAGGCCTTCACCGGGGCTGCAGCGGTGGACGGGCCGACGGTGAGGGCGAGGATTCCGGCCGTTGCCGCCACCAGGCTTGCGATACGCGAAATCATGGCGCTGTTCTCCTTTGAATCAGAGCCGGTTGGCTTGCTGTGGCGAGCATGTCATATCTGTGACGGAACAGTCACTGTGGGTTGTCTCACGTTTGAATCGGCGCCGGAACGTTCGGTCGGGCGTCAGGCGTGGGTTCGGCGGCCCATGGCCGGCGACCGATGGCGGATGACGGGCGGCGAACGACAGCGGGCGGATGACAGATGGTGAAATCTGTCATCCGCCCGCCAGTGGCGCCGGCCCGGCCCGGACGCCCCCTCAGAACGCCTCGACCGAAACGACGTCCATCCGCACCGGCACCCCCGGCGCCTTCCCGCAGCTCTCCGGCCGCGGCGGCTCGCTGACCCCGGCGACGACCGAAACACGCCAGCGCCGCCCGTCCCGGTGCGTCACCACGACGGCCCACCGCCCCTCGCCACCGGCCCGCTGAACCAACGTCAGCTCCTCGGCCCCGGTCTCACCGGTCAGCCCGCGCACCGCCTGCTCGGCCGCCTGCCCGGGCCGCTCCCAGCAGGAACGCCCCCGCGACCACTCCGGCACCGTGTGCCCGTTCGCCGTCGCGGTCAGCACCTCCTTGGCGGCTGCGCCGCTCAACCGCCCGTACGCGTAGCCGAACGGCAGCACCAGCATGGTCGGCGAGAACCGGTGCCCGCCGAGGTGCGTGACCTCCCAGACCTCGGCGTGGCCGGCGCTCGCCAGCTCAGCCGCCAGCGGCCGTCCGAGCACCGCGCAGCACTGGTCCCGCCGCCCGTTGGTGCACACGAGGGCGATCGGGTCGCCGACGTGCTCGCTGCCGAGGCCGCCGTGCACGCCCGCGCCGAGCGCGGTGAAGTCGAGCGCCCGCAGTTCCGCCGGATCGGCCACGCTCATCCTGCGCACCCAGGAGGCACCCGGCCGGGTGTGCGCGACGATCACCTGGCGCAGTGCCTCGGGCCGCAGGTCCGCGTGGCGCCCGGGCCTGCGGATCAGGGCGATCCGGACCCCGGTGCCGGCCGCGGCCCGGTCCAGGGTCCGGCCCAGCTCGGGGTCCAGGTGACTCTCGGTGAGCGCCTTCGCCCCCCAGGGGCCGGCCTGCTCCACCAGCACCCAGGTGGTGGCGGTCGCCGCGGTCGCGGCCAGCGGCTCGGTCAGTTCGCGGGACAGCGTTGTACAGGTGCTCACCCGGCCAACCCTACTCGTCGTCCACCGGCCCGGATCGGCGCTGCCGCAGGCCTTCCGGGGGCGCAGGGCACGCGTCGGGTCCGTACGCGCAGGGAGTCCGGCAGGCCGTGCGGACCGCGCGGGCTGCGACCAATGAGGACGGGGGCGCCCGCAGGCGCCCCCGTCCTCATGTCCACCGGCCCGGCGCTACAGGCGCCCGCCGATGGCCGCGATCTTCGCCGTCACCGGCGACCCCGAGCCGTCCCGGCGCGGGTCCCGCTCCGGCAGCTGGACCGGCGAGCCGTTCGCCCCCGCCGCGTGGGCCGGCTCCGCGCCCGCCCAGGCGAACACCAGGGCGTCCTCGCCACGCAGGAAGCGCTGGCACCGCACACCACCGGTCGCCCGCCCCTTGCGCGGGTACTGCTCGAACGGCGTGACCTTCCAGCTGGTCTGCTCGCCGCCGGTCAGCGTGTCCGACCCGGTCGCGACCGAGACCACCACCGCGTCCGCCGCCGGGTCCACCGCCGTGAACGACAGCACCCGGGCGCCGTCCGACAGCTTGATACCCGCCATACCGCCGGCCGGCCGTCCCTGCGGCCGGACCTGACCCGCCGGATAGCGCAGCAGCTGGGCGTCCGAGGCGATGAACACCAGGTCCTCCTCGCCCGTCCGCAGCTCCACCGCACCGACCACCGTGTCACCCTCCTTGAGGGCGATCACCTCGAACTCGTCCTTGTTGGCCGGCCACTCCGGCACCACGCGCTTGACCACACCCTGCGCCGTCCCCAGCGCCAGACCCGGCGACGACTCGTCCAGCGTGGTCAGCGCCAGCGCCCGCTCCCCGGCCTCCAGCCGCAGGAACTCGCTCACCGCGGCCCCGCCCGCCAGCGCCGACGTGCCCGGCGGCAGCGCCGGCAGGTCGATCACCGGAAGCCGCAGCACCCGGCCCGCCGTCGTCACCACACCCACGTCCGCCCGCGCGGTGGCCGGCACCGCCGAGGCCACCGCGTCGTGCTTGGCCCGCGAACCGCCCGACTCCAGCGGCTCGCCGTCCGCCGTCCGCGCCAGCAGACCCGTCGAGGACAGCAGCACCCGGCACGGGTCGTCCGCCACCTCCAGTGGCACCGACAGCGCCGCACTCGGCACCGTCCCCGCCTCCAGCAGCACCGTCCGCCGCTCGGTACCGAACTGCTTCGACACCGCGGCCAGCTCGCCCGACACCACATTGCGCAGCTTGGTGTCCGACTCCAGGATCTCGGTGAGCTCCTGGATCTCCTTGTTGAGCTTCGCCTGCTCGCTCTCCAGCTCCACCCGGTCGAACCGGGTGAGCCGGCGCAGCGGGGTGTCCAGGATGTACGCCGTCTGCGTCTCGGACAGCCCGAACCGGGCCATCAGGCGGTCCTTCGCCTGCGACGCGTCGTCGCTGGAACGAATGATCGCGATGACCTCGTCGATGTCGACCAGCGCGACCAGCAGACCCTCGACCAGGTGCAGCCGGTCCTGCCGCTTGCGCCGCCGGAACTCGCTGCGCCGGCGCACCACCTCGAAGCGGTGGTCGACGTAGACCTCCAGCAGCTCCTTCAGGCCCAGCGTCAGCGGCTGGCCGTCCACCAGCGCCACGTTGTTGATGCCGAAGGTCTCCTCCATCGGCGTCAGCTTGTACAGCTGCTCCAGCAGCGCCTCCGGCACGAAGCCGTTCTTGACCTCGATCACCAGCCGCAGGCCGTGCTCACGGTCGGTCAGGTCCTTGACGTCCGCGATGCCCTGCAGCTTCTTCGAACCGACCAGGTCCTTGATCTTCGCGATCACCTTCTCCGGACCGACGCTGTACGGCAGTTCGGTGACCACGATGCCCTTGCGGCGGGCCGTCACCGCCTCCACCGACACCGTCGCCCGGATCCTGAACGTGCCGCGGCCCGACTCGTACGCGTCCCGGATCCCCGACAGCCCGACGATCCGGCCGCCCGTCGGCAGGTCCGGACCCGGGATGAAACGCATCAGCGTCTCCAGGTCCGCACCCGGGTGCTTGATCAGGTGCCGCGCGGCCGCCACCACCTCCGCCAGGTTGTGCGGCGGCATGTTGGTCGCCATCCCGACCGCGATCCCGGACGTGCCGTTCACCAGCAGGTTCGGGAACGCCGACGGGAGCACCGACGGCTCCTGCTCACTGCCGTCGTAGTTCGGGGCGAAGTCGACGGTGTCCTCGTGGATCGACTCCACCATCGCCATCGACGCGGCCGTCAGCCGCGACTCGGTGTACCGCATCGCGGCCGGCGGATCGTCGTTGCCCAGCGAACCGAAGTTCCCGTGCCCGTCGATCAGCGGCAGCCGCATCGAGAACGGCTGCGCCATCCGCACCACGGAGTCGTAGATCGACGCGTCACCATGCGGGTGCAGCCGGCCCATCACCTCGCCGACCAGCCGCGCACACTTCACATGCCCGCGCTCCGGGCGCAGGCCCATCTCGTTGGCCTGGTAGAGGATCCGCCGGTGCACCGGCTTCAGGCCGTCCCGCGCGTCCGGCAGGGCGCGGGAGTAGATGACCGAGTAGGCGTACTCAAGGAACGAGCCCTGCATCTCGTCCACGACGTCGACATCGAGGATCCGCTCCTCGAAGTCTCCGGGCGGCGGGGTGGGCGAACTGCGGCGGGCCATCGCGGCGGGGCTCCCTTGCGTCAGTCGGCTGCGTCAGATCTTGTCGGACCGAGTCTGTGATAACTGAGTCGAACCGTACGGAGGCACGGCGCCCCCCATTGTGGACCCTCCCGCCGACAGCCACTGCCGCAGGCCACCCGCCGCCCCCGCTTCCGCCCGTGGCGAACGCGCCCCGCGCGCGGACACATCACGCACCGTTGCGCGTTACACCACAATGGGGGAACGCCATCCGCCCCCTGACCAAGCCGAAGACGGAACGCCTCCCGCCTCCACGGAAGACCGACCGCTTCCCCGAAAGGACCGGAAACCCGCATGGCCAACCCGGCTCCCGCCTCCACCCGAGGCCTCGCCATCACCGAGCACCGCCTGGCCAACGGCCTGCGGGTGGTGCTGTCCGAGGACCACCTCACCCCGGTCACCGCCGTCTGCCTCTGGTACGACGTCGGCTCCCGACACGAGGTCAAGGGCCGCACCGGCCTGGCCCACCTCTTCGAGCACCTGATGTTCCAGGGCTCCGCCAACGTCAGCAACAACGGCCACTTCGAGCTGGTCCAGGGCGCCGGCGGCTCGCTCAACGGCACCACCAGCTTCGAGCGCACCAACTACTTCGAGACCATGCCCGCCCACCAGTTGGAGCTCGCCCTCTGGCTCGAGGCCGACCGCATGGGCTCGCTGCTCGTCGCCCTCGACGAGACCTCGATGGAGAACCAGCGCGACGTCGTCAAGAACGAACGCCGCCAGCGCTACGACAACGTGCCCTACGGCACCGCCTTCGAGAAGCTCACCGCACTCTCCTTCCCGGACGGCCACCCGTACCACCACACCCCGATCGGCTCCATGGCCGACCTGGACGCGGCCACCCTGGAGGACGCCCGCACGTTCTTCCGCACGTACTACGCGCCCAACAACGCCGTGCTCTCCATCGTCGGCGACCTCGACCCCGAGCAGACCATCGCCTGGGTCGAGAAGTACTTCGGCAGCATCCCCGCCCACGACGGCAAGCAGCCCCCGCGCGACGGCACCCTCCCCGACACCCTCGGCCGCGAGGTCCGCGAGGTCATCCACGAGGACGTCCCCTCCCGCGCGCTGATGGCCTCCTACCGCCTCCCGCACGACGGCACCCGCGAGGCCGACGCCGCCGACCTGGCCCTCACCATCCTCGGCTCCGGCGAATCCAGCCGCCTCTACAACCGCCTGGTCCGGCACGACCGCACCGCCGTCGCCGCCAGCTTCGGCCTGCTCCGCCTCGCCGGCGCACCCTCGCTCGGCTGGCTCGACGTGAAGACCTCCGGCGACGCCACCATCGAGCAGATCCAGGCCGCCGCGGACGAGGAACTCGCCCGCTTCGCCACCGAAGGCCCCACCGCCGAGGAACTCGAACGCGCCCAGGCCCAGATCGAACGCGAGTGGCTCGACCGGCTCACCACCGTCGCCGGCCGCGCCGACGAACTCTGCCGCTTCGCCGTCCTGTTCGGCGACCCCGAGCTGCTCAACAACGCCCTCACCAAGGTCCTCGACGTCACCGCCGAGGAGGTCAGGGCCGTCGCCGCCGCCCGACTCCACCCCGAGAACCGGGCCGTCCTCGTCTACGAACCCACCACCGACGACGACACCACCGCCGACACGACCACCGAGGAGACGGCGGCATGAGCACCGACCCCACCCCCGCGATGACCTTCCACCCCCAGCCCCGGCCCGGCACCCCCACCCCGTGGGCCTTCCCTGCACCCGAGCGCGCCACCCTGGCCAACGGCCTCACCGTGCTCCACTGCCACCGCCCCGGCCAGCAGCTGGTCGCCGTCGACATCGTCATCGACGCCCCGCTCGCCGCCGAACCCGAAGGCCTGGACGGCGTCGCCAACATCCTCGCCCGCGCCCTCAGCGAGGGCACCGACACCCTCACCGCCGAGGAGTACGCCGGCGAGCTGGAACGCGCCGGCGCCACCCTCGACGCCCACGCCGACCACCCCGCCATCCGCGTCTCCCTCGAAGTGCCCGCCTCCCGCCTCGAACGCGGACTCACCCTGCTCGGCGACGCCCTGCGCGCCCCCGCCCTGCCCACCGACGAGATCGAGCGCCTGGTCGCCAACCGGCTCGACGAGATCGTCCACGAGCAGGCCAACCCGGCGCGGCGCTCCGCCAAGGCCCTCTACGCCACCCTCTTCGACGACGCCGACCGCCTCTCCCGCCCCCGCAGCGGCACCGCCGACACCGTCAAGACCATCGACCGCCCCGCCGTCCAGGCCTTCTACGACGCCCACGTCCGACCGGCCACCGCCAGCGCCGTGGTCGTCGGCGACCTCACCGGCATCGACCTGATCCCGCTGCTCGAAACCACCCTCGGCCGCTGGACCGGCAGCACGGACGCCCCCAGCGTGCACGCCCCCGTCACCGCCGACGACACCGGCCGCGTCGTCATCGTCGACCGCCCCGGCTCCGTCCAGACCCAGCTCCTGATCGGCCGGATCGGCCCCGACCGCCACGACCCCGCCTGGGCGGCCCAGATCCTCGGCACCTACTGCCTCGGCGGCACCCTCACCTCCCGCCTCGACCGCGTCCTGCGCGAGGAGAAGGGCTACACCTACGGCGTCCGCTCCTTCGCCCAGCCGCTGCGCTCCGCGGCCGACGGCTCCGGCCGCGCCCTGCTCGCCATCAGCGGCTCGGTGGACACCGCCTCCACCGCCCCCGCCCTCGCCGACACCTGGACCATCCTGCGGACCCTCGCCGCCGAGGGCCTCACCGACGCCGAGCGCGAGGACGCCGTCCAGTTCCTGGTCGGCGTCGCCCCACTCAAGTTCGAGACGGCCGGCTCCGTCGCCGCCACCCTCGCCGACCAGGTCGAGCAGTACCTGCCCGACGACTTCCAGGCCGAGGTCTACCGCGAGCTCGCCGAACTCGGCACCGACGCGGCCACCGAGGCCGTCGTCGCCGCCTTCCCCCCGGACCGCCTGGTCACCGTCCTGGTCGGCGACGCCTCCGTGATCGCCGAACCGGTCAAGGAACTCGGCATCGGCGACGTCACCGTGATCGCCAACTGACCACGGACCCCGCGGGCCCGGTGGAGCAGCAGCTCCGCCGGGCCCCTCGCACATCCGCAGACCGGCCGAGGGCCGAGCGGCCTGCCACCGACCGGCCGAGACAGGGGAAGACACGCAGACCGTTGCCGTCACCGGCGCCGAGGGATTCATAGGCTCGCACCTCGTCGAGGCTGCCGGGGCGTCTCGCCACGGAACTCCACAGAGCGGTGCGGTCCGGGGCGGCCGACGGAACCGTCGTCCGGATGGGATCCCTGGCAGGCCACCGGGACTTCGTCGACGTGCGCGACATCGCGCGGTCGGTCGTCACCGCCGCCCGCACACCGGCCCGCCTCCCGCGGATCATCAACATCGGCAGTGGGCGCGCCCGGCCGGTGCGCGCGATAGCCGAGGGCCTCGTCGCGGCGAGCCGCTACGGCGGCACGGTCGCCGAGAACGGGCCCGGCTCGGCGCGCTCGGCCGGCGTGGCCTGGCAGCAGGCCGACATCTCCCGGGCCGGCCGAGCCCCGGGGTGGCAGCCGGGAATCACGCTGGCCCAGGGCCTCCACGACCTCTGGCGGGCCACCGGCGCCGGCCAGGACTAGCGATGAGCAGCGGCCCCAATTGCGTTGCGCCCGCTGCCCGGAGTGTGGGTAGATAACTCCCGCAACCGCTGCGACGGATCACGGAAGGAGGCGGTCACCATGCGGGTCGAGCACATCTGTCGACGCTCCCCACGACCGTCCCTCCGGCGATCGACCGGCCGACGACCGTCGGCCTGAGCGCGGCAGCCACAGGACTTCCCCGAGCCACGCCGGGACATCTCGCGCGGCAACTCTTCTACGCTTGAACCAACCGACCCTGGGAGGTCGTACCGCCATGTCGTACACCGAGGTTCCCGGCGTCCGCGTTCCGATCCGGATGTGGACCGACCCGGCCACCGTCGAGAGCCAGGCGATGGACCAGTTGCGCAACATCAGCACGCTGCCCTGGCTGCACGGCCTCGCCGTGATGCCCGACGTCCACCTGGGCAAGGGGGCGACGGTCGGCTCCGTGATCGCCATGAAGGGCGCGGTCTGCCCGGCCGCGGTCGGGGTCGACATCGGCTGCGGGATGACCGCCGTCAAGACCTCGCTCACCGCCAAGGATCTGCCGGACGACCTGTCCCGGCTGCGTTCCAAGATCGAGCAGGCCATCCCGGTCGGCCGCGGGCTGCACTCCGAGCCGGTCGACCCGGGAAAGCTGCACGGCTTCGCGACGGCGGGCTGGGACGACTTCTGGGGCCGCTTCGACGGTGTGGCGTCAGATGTGAAGTGGCGGCGTGAGCGTGCCATGCAGCAGATGGGGACACTCGGATCAGGCAATCATTTCGTTGAGGTATGTGTAGATACGTCCGATTCGGTCTGGCTGATGCTGCACTCCGGTTCGCGCAACATCGGCAAGGAGCTGGCCGAGCACCACATGACCGTGGCCCGTTCGCTTCCGCACAACCAGGGCCTGATCGACCGGGACCTCGCCGTCTTCATCGCGGACACCCCGCAGATGGCTGCCTACCGGCAGGACCTGTTCTGGGCCCAGGAGTACGCCAAGAACAACCGGGCCATGATGATGGCGCTGTTCCAGGACGTCGTGCGGCGTGAGTTCCCGAAGGCGAAGGTGGCCTTCGACGAGATGATCAGCTGCCACCACAACTACGTGGCGGAGGAGCGGTACGACGGTGTCGACCTGCTGGTGACCCGTAAGGGCGCGATCCGGGCCGGTTCGGGCGACTACGGGATCATCCCCGGCTCGATGGGTACGGGGTCGTACATCGTCCGTGGTCTCGGCAACGAGGACTCGTTCAACTCGGCCTCGCACGGCGCCGGCCGCAAGATGAGCCGGACGGCGGCGAAGAAGCGCTTCACCGCGCACGACCTGGCCGAGCAGACCAAGGGCGTGGAGTGCCGCAAGGACTCCGGTGTGGTCGACGAGATTCCGGGCGCGTACAAGCCGATCGAGCGGGTCATCGCCCAGCAGAAGGACCTCGTCGAGGTCGTCGCGCAGCTCAAGCAGGTCGTCTGCGTGAAGGGCTGATCTCAGGTGGCCGGGGTGCGGGGGAACCGCACCCTGGCCTTCTCCGGTCCCAGCAGGCGCCATCGGCGCATGGAGCAGCTGCTGACCGAGCGGTCCAGCAGGGCGGCGGCCTCCTCCGGGCGGGCGGCGGCCAGGAGCGCGCTGTCCTCCTCGGCCGTCCACACCTTCCGGAGGACCTTGCGGCTCCCCGGTGGCCGGAGCCAGGCGGTGACACCGAGTGCGGCCGCCTGCTTGCGCGGAAGGGCCAGGCACCCGGGGTAGTAGAGGTCACGGGCCAGCGTGACGGCCTCCTCGTTGCTGTAGAGCACGTTGTAGACGGCGTCGCGGGCGTTGCGGTTCAGGGTGCGCCGGGCGCCGGTGAGGTCCTGCGCGTAGTCGCGGAAGAAACGCATCAGGGCGTCGCTGGCGGTGGTCAGGGCAACGAACGGCTTGCCCGTTCCCGTCAGTCCCACCGAGCCGTCGGCGTCGATCAGCCCGCGGAGGTAGTCGCGTGGGGCGAACGGCGCTACTGGCGGTGCGACGGTGGTCGACTTCCGGCCCGCCGGCAGCCCGAGCTCCTTCAACGCCGTCCTGAACTCACGCGCGTGGACCGACCAGGAGACGGAGGCGTGGGCATCGGCGAAGTTCGTGGCCCTGGTCCGGCTGGTGACGCTGCTGGGCCAGGGGCAGATCCGCTGGAACTCCAGCAGGAGGGCGAGGTCGCGTGCCGACAGCTCGACTCGTAGCCGCCCTCGGTTGCGAGAATCCTCGCTGAGGTGCCCGTCCGCCTGGATGAAGCCGAACATGTAGGCGTGCTCGGGGTTTGCGAGGTCGAAGCTGCTCATGGCGCTCATCCTCGGCGGCCGGCGTGGCGCTCCGGCGTCGGACCGGCAAGGATCATCCGATGGTGCGCATTCACTAAAGTCGAAATGTCCGACTGCTTGTCCATTCCGTCCCGCAGGACACAATGGCCCCCGTGGACTACCAGGGACTGCTGCACGACGTGATGGGCCAGGCGCTGCGCGGGGAGGCGCGGGGCCGGGTCGCGGACTACATTCCGGCGTTGGCCGAGGCCGATCCGGGGGCGTTCGGGATGGCGATCGCGACGGTGGACGGCGAGGTGTACGGGGCGGGGGACTGGGAGCAGCCGTTCTCGATCCAGAGTGTCTCGAAGCTGTTCACGCTGGCGTTGGCCATGGCGGAGGGGGACGAGGGGCTCTGGCGGGGGGTGGGGCGGGAGCCGTCCGGGAATCCGTTCAACTCGCTGGTGCAGTTGGAGACGGAGCACGGTGTTCCGCGCAATCCGTTCATCAACGCGGGTGCGCTGGTGGTGACGGACCGGCTGCTGGAGCTGACGGGGGACGCGGCGGGGGCGGTGCGGGACTTCCTGCGGGCCGAGTCGGGCAACGCGCTGGTGGACACCGACGACGCGGTGGCGTCCTCGGAGGCGCGCAACGGGCATCGGAACGCGGCGCTGGCGCACTTCATCGCGAGCTACGGGAATCTGCGCAATCCGGTGGACAGCGTGCTGGTGCACTACTACGCGCACTGTGCGATCGCGGCGAGCTGTCGCGACCTGGCGTTGTCGGGGCTGTTCCTGGCGCGGCACGGGATAAGGATGGACGGCTCGCGGTTGCTGACGCGCAGTGAGGCGAAGCGGGTCAACGCGGTGCTGCTGACCTGCGGGACGTACGACGCGGCGGGTGAGTTCGCGTTCCGGGTGGGGCTGCCGGGCAAGAGCGGGGTGGGCGGTGGGGTGCTCGCGGTGCTGCCGGGGCGTGGTTCGGTGTGCGTGTGGAGTCCGGGGCTGGACGTGGCGGGGAACTCGGTGCTGGGGGTCGCGGCGCTCGACGCGCTGACCACGGCGACGGGGTGGTCGGTGTTCTGACGGTCGGTGCCGATGCTGCCGAGAAGGGGTGCCCCGCGGTCGGCGGGGCACCCCTTCGTGGTGCCGGGTCAGGCGGCGGGGAGTTCGTCGAGGCCTTCCTGGACGAGCTTGGCGACGCGGTCCAGGGCCTGGTCGGCGCCGTCGGCGTCGGAGGCGAGGACGACGGTGTCGCCGCCCTCGGCGCCGAGGCCGAGCAGGCCGAGCATGGAGGCGGCGTTGACGGGGTTGCCGCCTTCCTTCGCGATGGTGATCGGCAGGCCGGTGGAGGTCACGGCGCGGACGAAGACGGAGGCGGGACGGGCGTGCAGGCCCTCGGGCCAACCGATGGTGACGCGGCGCTCGGCCATGTGACGTGCCTTTCAGGTGGTGCTGGTAAAGCCATGTTGTCTAGACCAGTGTTGCATGGCGGTCGCCTCCGCGCGCCGCCCGGTGCACGGTTCGGAACCGGTCGGCGGCCGATTCGTGACCAGCGGCCCGGCCCCACCCTGCCGCGCGCGCATGCCCGGCGCCATCCGGCCCGGGGCCGGATAACCTGACGATCGTGGACGACTCCGCGGCCCGCCCCCCGCACCGGGGCGACGAGCACAGCTACCCCCGGCACTGGGAGGCCGACGTGCTGCTGCGCGACGGCCGGACGGCCCGGATCCGGCCGATCACCGAGGCCGACGCGCGGCGCCTGGTGGAGTTCTACGAGCAGGTCTCCGACCAGTCCAAGTACTTCCGCTTCTTCGCGCCGTACCCCCGGCTGTCCGACAAGGACGTCCGGCGCTTCACCCACCACGACTACATCAACCGGGTCGGCCTCGCCGTGGTGGTCCGTGACCGCTTCATCGCCACCGTGCGCTACGACCGGATCGACGCCGACGGCCGCCCCTCCACCACCGGCACCGACGCCGAGGTGGCCTTCCTGGTGCAGGACGCCCACCAGGGCCGGGGCGTCGCCTCCGCGCTGCTGGAGCACATCGCGGCGGTCGCCCAGGAGCGCGGCATCCGCCGCTTCACCGCGGAGGTGCTCCCCGAGAACCGCAAGATGGTGAAGGTCTTCACCGACGCCGGCTACACCCAGCGCCGCAGCATCGCCGACGGCGTGGTGCACCTGGAGTTCGACCTGGAGCCCACCGCGGCCTCGCTCGCCGTGATGCGGGCCCGCGAGCACCGCGCCGAGGCCCGCTCGGTGCAGCGGCTGCTCACCCCGCGCTCGGTCGCGGTGGTCGGGGTCTCCCGCAACCCGCACGCGGTGGGCCGGGCGGTGCTGCGCGACCTGGCGGGCTTCCGGGGCCCGGTGTACGCGGTGAACCGGAACGCACCGGCCGGGACGGAACTGGACGGCGTGGCCACCCACCGCTCGGTCCTCGAGATCGGCGGGCCGATCGACCTCGCGGTGATCGTCGTCCCGGAGCCCGGTGTGCCCGCCGCCGTCGCCGAGTGCGGCGCCCACGGTGTGCAGGGGCTGGTGGTGGTCACCGCCGGGTACGCCGAGACCGGGCCGGAGGGCCGGGACCGGCAGCGCGCCCTGGTCCGGCAGGCCCGGGCCGCGGGGATGCGGGTGGTCGGCCCGAACGCGTTCGGCCTGATCAACACCGACCCCGAGTGCCCGCTGAACGCCTCGCTGGCGCCGGTGCTGCCCGCGCGAGGGCCGTTCGGCCTGTTCTGCCAGTCGGGCGCGATCGGGGTGGCGCTCCTGGAGGCCGCGCACCGCCGCGGGCTCGGGGTCTCCTCCTTCGCCTCGGTCGGCAACCGGGCCGACGTCTCCGGCAACGACTGGCTGCAGTACTGGGAGGAGGACGAGGCGACCGAGGTCCTGCTGCTGTACCTGGAGTCCTTCGGCAACCCGCGCAAGTTCACCCGGATCGCCCGCCGGCTGGCCGCCGCCAAGCCGGTGGTGGTGCTCAAGGGCGCCCGGCACACCGGCAGCCTGCCGCCCGGCCACGCCGTGCAGCCGGCCGCCGGCCGGCTACGCGACGCCACCGTGGACGCCCTGTTCCAGCAGGCCGGGGTGGTCCGGGTGGACACCATCACCGAGCTGTTCGACACCGGCGAGCTGCTCGCCGGGCAGCCGCTGCCGGCCGGCGACCGGGTGGCGGTGGTCGGCAACTCCGACTCGCTCGGCCTGCTCACCCACGACGCCTGCCTGAGCGCCGGGCTGCGCCCGCGCACCCCGGTCGACCTCACCACCGCCGCCACCGGCGAGAACTTCCGGATCGCCCTGCACACCGCGCTGCGCGACCCGGGCGTGGACGCGGTGATCGCGGTCGCCATCCCGCCGATCGGGGTGCAGGGCGCCGGGCCCGACCAGGAGCTCAGCACCGACGACCCGGAGATCGCCGGGGCGCTGCTGGACGCCGCCGCGCTCGGCCGCGAGGTGGGCAAGCCGCTGCTGCTCACCCACCTCGCGCTGACCGGTCTCACCGAGCGGCTGCGGCCCGGCCGGATCCCCGCCTACCCGGCGCCCGAGCGGGCGGTGCACGCCCTCGCGGACGCCGTCCGGTACGCCGACTGGCGCCGCCGTACCGCCGAGGCGGAGCAGACCGCCCGGGTGCCCGAACTGGACGGGATCGACGAGGCCGGCGCCCGGGCGCTGGTGGAGGCCGCGCTGGAGACCCGGGCGGCGGTGGCCGCCCGCACCCAGCCGGGCGGCGCCCGGGTCACCCTCCCCGAGGCCGACACGGTGCGCCTGCTCGGGTCCTACGGCATCGAGGTCAGCCCGACCGTCCCGGCACCGGACGAGCGGAGCGCGGTGCGCGCCGCGGCCGAGCTCGGCTACCCGGTCGCGCTGAAGGCCACCGCCGACCACCTGCGCCACCGTGCCGACCTGGGCAGCGTCCGGCTGGACCTGACCGGTGAGGCGGAGCTGCGCCGGGCGCACCGGGAGCTGGACGCGCTGCTCGGCGGGGCGGAGCGGGCCCGGCTGGTGGTGCAGCGGCTCGCTCCGCGCGGGGTGGACACGGTGATCGGGGCCACGGTCGACCCGGCGGTCGGCGCGATCCTCTCCTTCGGGCTGGCCGGCGCGCCGTCGGAACTGCTGGGTGATCTGGCCCACCGGTTGGTGCCGGCCACCGACCGGGACGCGGCGGAGCTGATCCGGGAGGTCCGGGCCGCGCCGCTGCTGTTCGGCTGGCGCGGCGCGGCGCCGGTGGACACGGGGGCGTTGGAGGAACTGCTGCTGAGGGTGTCCCGGCTGGTCGACGACCTGCCGGAGGTGGCCTCGGTCGACCTCGAACCGGTGGTGGTGGCCCCGCGCGGGCTGGCCGTGCTGGGCGCGCAGGTGCGGATCGCGCCCCTGCCGGTCCGCAGCGATCTGGGGCCACGTGCCATGAGCACCCTGTAACCTTTCGTGGTTGCGCCCCTTCGACGGGGCGTGGAAGGCCCGGAAGCTCGGCGCAGTGCCGCCCGCTTCGTCGGCGGGACATGCCAGGATGGAGTTATGGCCAAGACCGGTACCACCACCACGCAGGACCTGCGGTCCGCGATCGAGCGCAGCGGCTACTACCCGGCGCTGGTGTCCGAGGCGGTCGAGTCCGCGGTGGGCCCTGAGCCGATCACCTCCTACCTGGTGCACCAGGAGACGACCTTCGACGCCAACGAGGTGCGCCGGCACGTCACCGTGCTGGTGCTGACCTCGTCCCGGTTCGTGGTCAGCCACACCGACGAGCAGAACGGCGACGCGGGCAACCCGGTGCCGTACGCGACCACCTCCACCGAGACGGTCCGGCTGGACCGGATCAACTCCGTGGTGGTCAGCCGCATGGTCGCGAACCCCGAGACGTACACGCCCGGCACGCTGCCGCGCGAGGTCGTGCTGACCATCGGCTGGGGTGCGGTGCAGCGCCTCGACCTGGAGCCGGCCGGGTGCTCGGACCCGAACTGCGAGGCGGACCACGGCTACACCGGTTCCGCGACCGCGGACGACCTGTCGCTGCGGGTCAGCGAGGCGGGGGACGGCCCGGAGACGGTCGCCCAGGCGCTGGTGTTCGCGCGCGCGCTGTCCGAGGCGACCGTCAGCACCCGGGGCTGAGGTCCGTCACCGAATGCCGCACCTCGACTACGACGCGTTCGAGATCCTCGACCCCGCCGACGCACCCGTGCCCGCCTACGGGAGCGGGTCGCTGGCCGACCTGCTGCCGGCCGTGGCGGTCGGGCTCGGGCTGCCCGGTTTCCACAGCGGACTGGTGCTGGAGCCCGCCGACCGGGTCTGTGTGTTCCTGGTCGACGGGATGGGCTGGGAGCTGATCCGGCGCCACCCGGAGTACGCCCCGTTCCTGACCTCCCTGATGGCCGGCGCCAATCCGATCACCGCGGGCTTCCCGTCCACCACGGCGACCTCGCTGGCCTCGGTCGGCACGGGCACGCCGCCGGGGCTGCACGGGCTGGCCGGCTACACGGTGGCCGTGCCGGGCACCGGGTACCTGATGAACCAGCTGCGCTGGCAGCCCCCGGTGGACCCGGGCAGCTGGCAGCCGTACCCGACCGTCTTCGAGCAGGTCCACCGGGCCGGGGTGGCGACCAGTCAGGTCTCCTCGCCGCTGTTCGCGCAGACCCCGCTGACCCGGGTGGCGCTGTCCGGCGGCTCCTTCCTCGGCCGGACCACCGGCGAGGAGCGGATGGACGAGGCGGCCCGCTGGCTGGCCGACCACGACCGGGCGCTGGTCTACACCTACGTGAGCGAGCTGGACGGTGCGGGGCACCGCTTCGGGGTGGACTCGGACGAGTGGCGGATGATGCTGAACACGGTCGACCGGCTGGCGCGCCGGCTGGCCGAGCAGCTGCCGCCGCGTTCCGCGCTGTACATCACCGCCGACCACGGCATGATCGACATCGCCCCCGAGGACCGGGTCGACTTCGACGAGGACTGGGAGCTGAGCGCCGGGGTGGCCCTGCTCGGCGGCGAGGGCCGGGCCCGGCACGTGTACGCGGTGCCCGGGGCGGCCAACGACGTGTTCACGGTCTGGAGCGAGGTCCTCGGCGACCGGATGTGGGTCGCCAGCCGCGACCGGGCGATAGCCGAGGGCTGGTTCGGCCCGGTGGTGGACGACCGGGTGTACCACCGGATCGGTGACGTGGTGGCCGCCGCCCGGGACGACATCGCGGTGATCGCCTCCCGCAAGGAGCCGGGCGAGTCCTCGATGATCGGCCTGCACGGCTCGATGACCCCGGTCGAGCAACTGGTGCCATTGCTCGAAGTCCGCGCCTGACCCGGCAACCTCACTGAAAGGCCCACGCTCCACCCATGGCTGAACTGGTGTTCTTCTCGGGCACGATGGACTGCGGCAAGTCGACGCTCGCGCTGCAGATGGACCACAACCACGCGGCGCGCGGGCGCAAGGGCATCATCTTCACCCGCCACGACCGGGCCGGTGCGGCGACCATCTCCAGCCGCCTCGGACTGCGGACCGAGGCGGTCGAGGTGACCGACGACTTCGACTTCCAGTCGCACGTCGTCCACCTGCTCTCCGCCGGCGGCAAGGTGGACTACCTGATCTGCGACGAGGCCCAGTTCTTCTCCACCGAGCAGATCGACCAGCTGGCCCGGGTGGTCGACGAACTCGGCATCGACGTCTACACCTTCGGCATCACCACCGACTTCCGGACCAGGCTCTTCCCCGGCTCCCAGCGGCTGATCGAGCTCGCCGACCGGGTCGAGGTGCTCCAGGTCGAGGCCCTGTGCTGGTGCGGAGCCCGCGCCACCCACAACGCCCGGACCGTCGGCGGCGTGATGGTGGTCGAGGGGGCGCAGGTGGTGGTCGGCGACGTCGCCGTGAACGAGGACGAGATCGGCTACGAGGTGCTCTGCCGCCGCCACCACCGCCGGCGCCTCACCGCCGCGACCTCCCGGGCCGCGGTGCTCTCCCCGGACGTGCTGCCCTTCGAGGAGCAGAGCCGCTGGGGACCGTCAGACAGGGCCTGACCCCGTCCGGGCCGGACCGGCCACCGCGAACCGCCCGCCCTGCGGGTCGGCCAGCCAGGCCACCCGTCCGTCGGGGGTGTCGTACGGTCCCGCCCGCAGGACTCCGCCCAGGGCGAGCGCCCGGTGGACCGTCAGGTCCGTGTCCGCCACCGCGAAGTGCACCCGCCAGCGCGACGGCCCGCCGGGCCGGGCGGCGCGGTACCGGATCCCGGTCGCCACGGACCGTCCCAGCACCGCCCGGTAGAACGCCGTCGCGCTCTCCTCGTCGCCGGTGACCAGCTCGTTCCAGGTGGGTGCGCCGGGCCGGCCCGCCGCCTGCCGTCCGGGTTCGCCGGCCACCTCCCGGCCGAGGTGTCCGGCCGCCTCCCGGATGCCGAAGACCGCACCCGACAGGTCCGCGGCGATCGCCGTCCGCCCGGTCCGGTCCGTCGTGAGCGGGCCGACCGCCACCGTGCCGCCGCACTCCCGGATCCGCTGGGCTGCCCGGTCGGCGCTGTCCACCGTGAAGTAGGTGGTCCATCCGGCCGGGTGGGCCGTGCCGGGCGGGACGACCCCCAGAGCGGCGACCTCCGTGCCGTTCAGGGCCGCCCGGACGAAGTCGCCGAGCCGGGTCGGCCCGGGCTCGAACTCCCAGCCCAGCAGGGAGCCGTAGAACGCCTTGGCGCCGTCCGGGTCGCCGGTCGTCAGGCTCACCCAGCAGGGTGTGCCCTGAGCGAGCCGCACCTGCACCGCCGTCATCGGGTCTCCTCACCGGGTGGCCGACGTGTCCAGGCCGCATCGTCGCACCCCGGCCCGTCCCGAGCCCCGCGACCGACCGCGAGGCCGGGCAAAGACCGTACAAAGAGCTGAGCCGTCGGGCGACAATGGCGGCATGACGGCTACTCCCGACCCGCTGATCCAGACCGCCGAGCTGCACGCCGCACTCGGCTCAGCCACCCCGCCGGTCCTGCTGGACGTCCGCTGGCAGCTGGGCGGCCCGCCCGGCGCCGAGGAGTACGCGGCCGGCCACCTGCCCGGCGCGCACTACCTCGACCTGGACGCCGAGTTGGCCGCCCCGCCCGGTGCGGCCGGCCGGCATCCGCTGCCCGACCCCGAGGTGTTCGGCGTGGCGCTGCGGCGGGCCGGGGTGCGGGCCGGGCGTGCGGTGGTCGTCTACGACGCGGGCCCGGCCACCTCCGCGGCCCGGGCCTGGTGGCTGCTGCGCTGGGCCGGCCACCAGGACGTCCGGGTGCTGGACGGCGGACTGGCCGCCTGGCGGGCGGCCGGTCTGCCCGAGAGCACCGACCTTCCGGTGGACGGGGGCGGCGACTTCGCGCCGGTGCCCGGTCAGCTGCCGACCCTGGACGCGGCCGGCGCGGCCGAGCTGGCCCGCGCCGGGCTGCTGCTGGACGCCCGGGCGGGGGAGCGCTACCGCGGTGAGGTCGAGCCGATCGACCCGCGTGCCGGGCACATCCCCGGTGCGGTCTCCGCGCCGACCACCGAGAACCTGTCGGCCGACGGCCGCTTCCGCCCGGCTGCCGAACTGGCGGCCCGTTTCGGCGCGCTGGGCGTCGAGGGCCGCAGGGTGGGCGTCTACTGCGGCTCCGGGGTCACGGCCGCACACGAACTGCTGGCTCTGGCGATCGCCGGCCGGGACGGTGCGGCGCTCTACCCCGGTTCCTGGAGCGAGTGGTCGGGCGACCCCCGCAACCCGGCGGCGACCGGAGCCCTGCCGGGCTGACGCTCCGGGGTACGACGAAACGGGCGGCCGCGCCCTCCGGGGAGGGAGCGGCCGCCCGTTCGCGGCCTCGGTGCTGCTTCGTCTCAGTCCTGCTTCTTGCGCCGGCTGCCGAAGACGATCTCGTCCCAGCTGGGCACGGTGGCCCGCCGGCCCGGACGGACGCCGTCCGCCTCGGCCTGACGGTCCGTCGTACCGACCAGCCTGTCCCGGTGCGGGGCGACCGAACGGGGCATCAGGATGTCCGCGTACGCCGAACCGGCGCCGATGCTGGCCGCGGGCGCGGCCGGCTCCTCCGCGACCTCGGGCTCCTCGGCCACGGCGGGCTCGGGAGCCGGACCGATCGCGAGATCGCCGCGGAAGGCGGGCACCACGTCCAGCAGGCTGGTCAGCGAGTCCCGTGCTTCGGCGGTCGCCTCCCTGGGCTCGCGCGCCTCCCGGACCTCGCGGACCTCCCGGGACGACATGATCCGGTCGGCCGATGGCCGCTCGATCATCGGCCGGGACGGCCGGTCCTGGGGGAGCCGGGCGATCCGCGGGATGAACGGGAAGACCGAGTCCTCCTCGCGATCGACGTTCTCGCCGATCAGCGCGCGGGCCTCGTCGTCGTTCGGCTGCACCAGCCGGCGCGGCGGGTCGTACGTCCAGCTGGCGCTGCGGCCCTCGCCGTCGGAGCGGTACGCGAGGATGACCTCCCACGTGCCGTCGTCCCGACGCCAGGAGTCCCACCGCTCGGTGTCCTTCTCGGCGCCGCGCAGCGCGAGCCGCTCGGCCACGGCCTCGCCGAGCTGCGGACCGGTCGACTCGCCGTGCCGGCGGATCGCGGTCTTGCGGGCCCGCTCGGCCATGAAGGCGCGCTCGGCCAGCACCGGACCCTCGAACCGGCGGACCCGGTCGACGGAGATGCCGGCGGCCTGGGCGACCTCCTCGGCGGAGGCACCGGCTCGTATCCGCGCCTGGATGTCACGGGGGCGGAGGTGGCTCTCGACCTCGATCTCGATCTGGCCGAGCCGAGGCCGGTCACCCCGGACGGCGGCGCGCAGCCGCTCGTCGATCGGGAGGGTGTACTCCGTGCTGTCGGCAGCCTTGAGCACCAGCCGTGTGCCGTCGTTGCTGACGGCCACGACGCGCAGTTCGGGCACGGTTACCTCCCGGGTGGTGCCTGCCGACGTCACCTGCGTCGCTGCTCCCGTACTGAGTGTGGCCTGCCCGCTGGCGAGTGGCCACAACCTTGCAGAGTTACCCGGCGTGTCGGGCTTTCGCCCGGGCGCGCCGCTGTGGCACGGTTGCCTGTTTGCCACGTCGCCGGTCGACGTTGCGCCCGGGCGTTCCGATCGTCTTCCGACGGTCAGCCGATTGATCGACCGAAGGCTCAGGCTCCACGAACAGTACTCCATTCGTGGCATCGACAGGGGCGGCTCGCCGCTCAAGTCTCCCGCGAATCACCGGAATCTCAAGAGCCCGCACTCCAATGGCAGACCCTCGATCACTCGGTGGTGATCATCTTCACATATATCGACTTCAGGGAGTCGGATTTTCGCCCTATGTGTCCTTGTCTGTGCAAGATGGGCTGACTTGTTCGAAATCGCGACGCGCTGACCGAGGGATGTCGATGCCGCAGCAGAGGGAGCGGTTCGCGCCGCAGGCAGGGGCCGCGGCCGCGGGCGGGAAGAGCGGGCAGGGCCGCGGGCGGCTGGACCTGAGTGTGGCCCAGGTCGCCGCCAGCGCCCTGGCCACCGTGGCCGGCGCGGTCCTCGCCTCCGAGCTCGGGGTGTACGGCACGATCATCGGCGCCGCCGTGGTGAGTGTCGGGGCCACCGTCGGCAGCGCGTTCTTCCAGCACCTCTTCCGGCGGACCGGCGAGCAGCTGCGCGGCGCGGTGGACCGCGGGCCGGGCGCCACCGTCAACGGGCTGCGCCAGGTGCCGGCCCCGGACGCCGTACCGGTGGCGACCGGGGAGTGGAACGAGCCGCGGCTGGTCCGGGCCCGCCGTCGGTGGACCTGGCGCACGTACGCGGCGGTGTCCGCGCTGGTCTTCGGCCTGGCGATGGTGCCGATCCTGGCGGTCGAGGTGGTGGCGGGCGAGCCGGTGAGCAGCCTGACCGGCGGGGACTCGCGGACCGGGACCTCGCTCAACCCCGGCCGTGGCGAACCGGTGCGGCAGCCGCCCGCCGAGGGCTCCACCGGCGGCTCCGGCCCGGCGGCCGTGCCGTCCGGGCCTGGGAGCGTCCCGCCGGGCGGGGGCGCCGGCCCCTTGGGCAGTCCGTCGGTCGGGCCGTCCGGGTCGCCGGGCGGGACGCCGTCGGGGAGCCCGTCGGGCGCTTCGCCGAGCGGTACTCCGTCGAACGGCGCGGCGGCGAGTCCGCCGGGCCCCTCCGGCGAGCCGTCGGCGTCGGCCGCGGCCCCGAGCGGTTCGCCGTCCCCCTGACGGATCAGGCGCCGAGCACCCGGCGCAGGTAGTCGTTGGTGAACAGCCGGCCCGGGTCGACCTTGTCGCGCAGCGCCGTGAAGTCGCCGAAGTGCGGGTAGACCGACGCGAGGTACTCGGCGTCCCGGGTGTGCAGCTTGCCCCAGTGCGGGCGGCCCCGGTGAGCGGTCATCAGCTTCTCCACCTCGGTGAAGTAGCCCTGCTCGGGGCTGCCGCGGTAGAGGTGGACGGCGATGTAGACGCTGTCGCGCCCGTTGGCGGTGGAGAGCCAGAGGTCGTCGGCGGGCGCGGTGCGCACCTCCACGGGGAAGCTGATCCGCCAGTTCGAGCGCTCCACCAGGGCCTTGAGCTCGCGCAGCACGGTGTCGGCCGCCTCGCGCGGGACGGCGTACTCCATCTCGGTGAAGCGCACCTTGCGGGGGCTGGTGAACACCTTGTGCGCGGTGTCGGTGAAGGTGCGTTCCGACCAGGCGCGGCTGGCGAGCTGAGCGATCGTCGGGATGGCGGCGGGGAAGCGGCGGCCGACCCGGCAGGCGCCCTCCCAGACGGTGTTGGAGAGGAAGTCGTCGTCCAGCCAGGCCTTGAACCCGGGCAGCGGGGCGGCCGGGCCCTGGCTGCGGTTGTTGCGCTTGGTGCTGCACCGGTCGGTGTGCGGGAACCAGTAGAACTCGAAGTGCTCGTTGACGGCGGTCAGGTCGTCGAAGCGCTCCAGCACCTCGTCGAAGAGCATCGGCTGCTCGTGGGCGGTGAGCAGGAAGGCGGGCTCGACACCGAGGGTGAGGGCGCTGATCACGCCGAGCGCGCCGAGGCCGAGCCGGGCGCCCTGGAAGAGCTCCGCGTTCTTGGTCGGCGAGCAGTGCTGGACGGAGCCGTCGGCGAGCACGATCTCCACGGCCCTGATCTGTGCGGCCAGCGAGCCGGAGTCGCGGCCGGTGCCGTGGGTGCCGGTGCTGGTGGCGCCGGCCACGGTCTGGACCTCGATGTCGCCCATGTTGGCGAGTGCGAGGCCGGCCGTGGCCAGCAGCCGGTTGAGCCGGTGCAGCGGGAGACCGGACTCGACCGTGACGGTGCCCGCCTCGTGGTCGATGTCACGGACGGCGGTGAGCCCGTCCGGTCGGACCAGCACCCCGTCCCCGGCGGCGGCGACCGCGGTGAAGGAGTGGCCCGAGCCGACCGCCTTGACCGTGCGGCCTTCCGCGGCGGCCCGGCGGACCACCTCGCCGAGCTCCTGCGCACTGGCCGGGGAGACCACCCGGCTGGGCCGGGCGCTCTGGTTGCCGGCCCAGTTGCGCCAGCCGGCGGTGGCGGTGCTCTGGGGCATGCGGAGGCCTCCTGCTCACGGACTACCAGTGGGTAGTGTGAGCGTAGTCACTCGCTCCCCACGGGTAAATGGGCCCGGTTCAGCCGTGCAGGGAGGTCTCGGCCGGCTCCGGCTCGACGGTGTCCAGGCCCCCGCGCAGCCGGGCCATGCCGGCCAGGGCCACCAGGACGCCGAAGCCGCCGGCGGCCACCGGCACCCAGTAGCCGGCCGCGGCGCCGGCCGCGTCCACCACCCAGCCCGCGGCGGAGGAACCGAGTGCCACGCCGGTGGCGAGGCCGGTGGTGGTCCAGGTCATCCCCTCGGTCAGCTGCGCGGCCGGGACCAGCCGTTCTACCAGGGCCATCGCGGTGATCAGGGTGGGGGAGATGGACAGCCCGGCGAGGAACAGCGCGGCGCCGATGCCGACCAGTCCGGCCGTTCCGCGCACGCTCTCGGCCACCACCAGCAGCGGCACCATGCTGGCCGCCATCACCGCGACCCCGGCCAGGAAGCGGGCCGGCATCGACCCCTTCAGCCGGAGCGTCCCGAAGACCACCCCGGCCAGGCAGGAGCCCAGCGCGTAGACCGCGAGCACCAGGCTGGACGCGGAGGTGTGCCCCTGGGCCTCGGCGAAGGCCACGGTCACCACCTCGACCGAACCGAAGATCGCACCGGTGGCCACGAAGGTCAGCACCAGCACCTGCAGGCCGGCCGAGGTGATCGCCGAGCCCGCGCTGTGGTGGGCGTGCGGGTGCACCGGCGGCTCGGTGCGGCGCTGCGCGGTGAACAGCAGCACACCGACGCCCAGGAAGACTCCGGCCAGCAGGACGCCGGCCTCCGGGAACACCGAGGTCGCGAGCCCGATCGACAGGATCGGGCCGACGATGAAGCAGATCTCGTCCACCACGGCCTCGAGCGAGTACGCGGTGTGCAGCTTGGGCGGTTCCGCGCTGTACAGGTTCGCCCAGCGGGCCCGGACCATCGAGCCGGTGCTGGGCATCACCCCCATCCCGGCCGCGCACACGAAGAGCGTCCAGGCCGGTGCGTCGAACCGGGCGCAGAGCAGCAGCGCCACCGCCGCGACCAGGGTGAGCCCGGTCGCGGGCAGGGCCACCCGGCGCTGCCCGTAGCGGTCCACCAGCCGCGAGACCTGCGGGCCGAGCACCGCCGCCGCCAGCGCCAGCACGGCCGAGACCGCGCCGGCCAGGCCGTACGAGCCGCGCAGCTGGGCGAGCATCGTGACGATGCCGATGCCCGTCATGGAGATCGGCAGTCGGGCGACGAAGCCGCTGGAGGAGAAGGCCAGGCTGCCCGGGGCGGCGAAGATCTGGCGGTAACTGGACAGCACGGGGGCTCCGCTGAGGGGTGGGGGTAAGGAACACGGCTCTAAAAGACAGCTTACGAACTTCGGCAACGGATATTTCCCGGACGGCCCCGCGAGCGGCCTGCCGCCGTCCGCGCACCGACGGGTGGGAGGATCGGTGCCATGTCCGACTCGCCCACCGTCACCGACCACGCGCCGTACGACGCGCTGCTGCTCCTCTCCTTCGGCGGCCCCGAGGCCCCCGAGGACGTGGTGCCGTTCCTGGAGAACGTCACCCGCGGCCGAGGCATCCCCAAGGAGCGCCTGGCCGAGGTCGGCAAGCACTACTTCCTGTTCGGCGGCGTCAGCCCGATCAACGAGCAGAACCGCGAACTGCTCGCCGCGCTCCGCAAGGACTTCGCCGAGCACGGACTCGATCTCCCGGTCTACTGGGGCAACCGGAACTGGGCCCCGTACCTGGTCGACACCCTGCGCGAGCTGGCCGCCGACGGCCACCGCCGGGTGCTCACGCTGGCCACCAGCGCCTACGCGGGCTACTCGGGCTGCCGCCAGTACCGGGAGAACCTGGCCGACGCGCTGGCGCAGCTGGCCGCCGAGGGCCTGCCCGAGCTGCGGGTCGACAAGCTGCGGCACTTCTACAACCACCCCGGCTTCGTCGGCCCGATGGCCGACGCCGCGCTGGCCGCGCTGGCCGCGCTGCCGGCCGAGGTCCGCGACCGCGCCCACCTCGCCTTCACCACGCACTCCATCCCGGACGCGATGGCCGAGAGCTCCGGCGCCCCCGACGACCCGGCCCGCGGCAGGCCCGGCGGCGCCTATGTGGCCCAGCACCTGGAGGTCGCCCGGCTGGTGGCCGACGCGGTGGCCGGGGCGACCGGGGTGGCGCCGCGCCCGTGGGAGCTGGTCTTCCAGAGCCGTAGCGGCGCACCGCACGTCCCGTGGCTGGAGCCGGACATCTGCGACCACCTGGAGGCCCTGCACGAGGCCGGCGCGGCGGCCGTCGTGATGGTGCCGATCGGGTTCGTCTCCGACCACATGGAGGTCAAGTACGACCTCGACACCGAGGCCACGGCCAGGGCCGCCGAGCTCGGCCTGCCGGTGGCCCGAGCGGCCACGGTCGGGGCCGATCCCAGGTTCACCGCGGCCGTCCGGGAGCTGGTGCTGGAGCGCGCGGCCGTGGAACGTGGAGCGCGGGTGGAGCGCTGCGCCCTCGGTGCGCTCGGCGCGAGCCACGACGTGTGCGCCGTCGCCTGCTGCCCCAACCCGCGCGCACCCCGGCCCGCGGCCGCCCAGCTCTGACCGTCGGCCCAGGCCCGCGGCCCGTTCCGTCCGACCAGGTCCTCAGGAGGAATCAGCGTGTCACCCAGCCCCGCCCTGCTCGCCGAACTGCTGGAGCTGGCCAAGGAGGCCGCGATCCGGGCCGGCGCCCTGCTGCGGGACGGCCGCCCGGCCGACCTCGGTGTCGCCGCGACCAAGAGCAGCCCGGTCGACGTGGTCACCGAGATGGACCTCGCCTCCGAGAAGCTGATCCTGGAGCTGATCGGCGAGCGCCGGCCCACCGACGGCTACCTCGGCGAGGAGGGCGCGGACCGGCCCGGCACCAGCGGTGTGCGCTGGGTCGTCGACCCGCTCGACGGCACCGTGAACTACCTGTACGGCCTGCCCAACTGGGCGGTCAGTGTGGCCGCGGAGCTGGACGGCCGGGCGGTGGTCGGCGTGGTCTACGTGCCGGCCCGGGGCGAGCTGTTCCACGCGGTGCTCGGCGGCGGGGCGTTCCTGGACGGCCGGTCGGTCTCCTGCCGCCCGGCGCCGCCCTGGGGGCAGGCCCTGGTCAGCACGGGCTTCAACTACGTGCAGTCGGTCCGGGTCCGGCAGGCCGAGGTGCTGCTCCACCTGATGCCGGAGTTCCGCGACATCCGGCGCGGCGGCGCGGCGGCGGTCGACCTGTGCGACCTGGCCGCGGGCCGGGTCGACGGGTACTTCGAGCGCGGCCTCGCGCCGTGGGACCGGGCGGCCGGCGTATTGATCGCCCGGGAGGCGGGCGCGCTGGCCGGTGGCCGGCCCGGGCAGGAGCCCGGCGGCGACCTCACGGTGGCGGCCCCGCCCGGCCTGTTCGAGCAGTTGCAGGGACGGTTGGACGAGATCGGCGCCTGGCGCGACTGAGCGCCTGCCCGACCGCGCGGCATAAGGCATGCGGCATAAGGCATGCGGCATAAGGCATGCGGCATAAGGAAGGGCCCTGGCACAGTGGCTGTGCCAGGGCTCGCGTTTCGTGGGCTGTCCCCTGGTGCGCGGGGCGGAGTGCGGTGCTGTGGTGGTAACGCTGCTGGTGCGGCTACCGGGCTGAGTCAGGCGGCAGTGCGGTGCATCTCGTGCACCGCATCGACTCCGTGCTCGGCGGCCAGTCTGCGCAGGTCCTCCAGCTCGGACTGCTCGACCTCGGCCAGGAACTCGTCCCCGGACTCGAGTGCGCGGTGGAGATCCTGCTCCGCATTCCTTATGCGCTGCAGGATTCCGTCGGTGAAGGCGTCCATACGGGCCCCCTTGCTGTGTCGGACGGGCACGGTCCACATGTTCCCCGGCCGACGGGATCAAGATCGACGGAAGCGCCTGGTCCGGTGGGTATCCCCGGTCGGGCGCGGGTGCCGGACTGTGGCGGCTACCGTGACACTGATCCCCTGGCCGGTGCGGATGAACACGCGGCGGGTGGGTGCGACCCGCGCAATGGCGGCATCGCGGGTGTGAGCTTGTCCTCCCCACCCCCTCGCCCGGGAAACCTCCCCGGCCGAGAAAGTTGCCCGCGTCACAGTCCAATCGGAGCCGTCGGCGCCGGATCCCGCTGCCGACGGGGCTCGACGGACCCCGACCTGGCCCCCTGCCGGCCGCTCCCACCCGGTCCTACCGGGTCTTACCGCGGCTTTAGCCGGGAACCAGGCAGGATGGGCAGCACCGTCGGAGTCGTCCGCCAATCCCGAGGCCGCGCGCGGCCCCGCGGCCCGTCGACCCCGCGCCCGGCGCACAACGGCCCGCACGGGCAGGCACGGTGGGGCCGCACCAGCAGAAGGGACCACCACCGTGCGGGTACTCGTCGTGGAGGACGAGCAACTCCTCGCCGAAGCCGTCGCGACCGGCCTGCGCCGCGAGGCGATGGCGGTCGACGTCGTCTACGACGGAGAGGCGGCGCTCCAGCGCATCGCCGTCAACGACTACGACGTGGTCGTCCTGGACCGCGACCTCCCCCTGGTACACGGCGACGACGTCTGCCGGCGCGTGGTCGAGCAGGGCCTGGCCACCCGCGTGATCATGCTGACCGCCTCCGGCGACATCAGCGACCGGGTGGAGGGCCTGGAGATCGGCGCCGACGACTACCTTCCCAAGCCGTTCGCCTTCAGCGAACTCGTCGCCCGGGTACGGGCCCTGGGCCGACGCGCCACGGTCCCGCTGCCGCCGGTCCTGGAGCGGGCCGGCATCAGCGTCGACCCCGGCCGCCGGGAGGTGCTCCGCGAGGGCCGCACCGTCCAGCTCGCCCCCAAGGAGTTCGCCGTCCTGGAGGTCCTGATGCGGGCCGGCGGCGCCGTCGTCTCGGCCGAGCAACTGCTGGAGAAGGCCTGGGACGAGCACACCGACCCGTTCACCAACGTCGTCCGGGTCACCGTCATGACGCTGCGCCGCAAGCTCGGCGACCCGCCGGTCATCGTCACGGTGCCCGGTTCCGGCTACCGGATCTGAGCCACCCGGCCCCGCCCACCCCCTCACCCGCAGCACCCGAGAGGACCACCATGAACACCCCGCCTCCCGCCGGCGGGGCCCCCGGCACGCCCACCGGCGGCCCGGGCCCGATTCCGCCGCGCCCGGTCCGCCCCCCGGAGGCCGCCGACCCGTCCGAGCACCGGCGGGAGACCCCGGCCTACCGTCCGGGCGACGGCCTGTTCGCCTGGCTGGCCCTGCGGCCGACCATCCGGATCCGGCTCACCCTGCTCTACGGCGGCATGTTCCTGATGGCCGGCGTGGTGCTGCTGCTGCTGATGTACTACTTCGTCCGGCAGTCCTTCCAGGACGCCTCGCTGCCCGACTTCAAGCTGGAACCCGGCGTCGCCATCCGGCTCCCCGACGGCAGTCTCGTCTCCGCGAACGACTTCAACCGCCAGCTCCACGTCTTCCAGGCCAACGAGGCCGACCGGGCGCTCAACACCCTGCTCCGCAAGGCCCTGACCGCGCTGGTCTGCCTCGCCGTGATCGCCTTCGCCGCCGGCTACGCGATGGCCGGCCGGGTGCTGCGCCCGCTCGGCCGGATCACCCGCACCGCCCGCGAGGTGGCCGGCTCCGACCTGCACCGGCGGATCCAGCTCGACGGTCCCGACGACGAGCTCAAGGAGCTCGCCGACACCTTCGACGACATGCTCCAGCGCCTCGACCGCGCCTTCGACTCCCAGCGCCGCTTCGTCGCCAACGCCTCGCACGAACTGAGAACGCCGCTCGCGATCAACCGCACGCTGCTGGAGGTCCAGCTCTCCGACCCGGCGTCCTCACCCGATCTCCAACAGCTCGGCAAGACCCTGCTGGCCACCAACGAACGCAGTGAGCAACTGGTCGAGGGCCTGCTGCTGCTCGCCCGCAGCGACAACGAGCTCACCGACCGCCGCCCCGTCGAGCTCTCCGAGGTCGCCCAGCGCGCCCTGGAGCAGATCCGGCCCGAGGCCGTCAGCCGCGAGGTCGTGCTGCGCTCGGACCTGGAACCGGTCACCGTCTCCGGCAACGGCGTCCTGCTGGAGCGGATCGCGCTCAACCTGCTGCAGAACGCCGTCCGCTACAACCTCGCCGACGGCTGGGTGGAGATCTCCACCGTCGCCGCGCCGGACGGCGGGGGCGAGCTGGTGGTCGCCAACACCGGCCCGGTGGTGCCGGGGTACGAGCTGGAACACATCTTCGAGCCCTTCCGGCGGGTCAAGGGGGCCGACCGGACCAGGAGCGACAAGGGTGTGGGCCTCGGCCTGTCCATCGTCCGATCCGTCGTCCGGGCCCACGGAGGCGCCATCGAGGCCTCCTCCCGACCCGGAGGCGGTCTCACCATCCGGGTCCGCATTCCAGGCTGACCACGGGGCCCGCAAGCCCCTCGCCGACCCGCCCGGCCGCCCGATCGGCGGCCCACCAGCACCGCAGTCCCCGGTCCGTGCGCGGACCGTCCAAGCCGCCCCTGCCCGCCGTGTCGGATTGACATAAGGCCTGGCAGGGGCGGCTTGTCTTTTCGCGCCGGGACAACTTACGGTGTCGTAACCTACGCAGCCGTAAGTGAGTCGATCCTGACCGGCTCCGCCGGCGTCCGCGCCGGCCGGAACGACCGGCCGCCACCCTCGTCCGCCCCCGGGAGAACCGTCGTGACCATCGCCCCCGTGCAGCGCACCACCACGTCCGCCTGGACCGACGCACGGCTGATCCTCGCTCTCGAAGAGGTCGTCGAGACCGAGCTCAACCGGCACCTCAACGTCGCCAAGGAGTGGATGCCGCACGAGTTCGTGCCGTGGAGCCAGGGGCGGGACTTCGACGGCGTGCTCGGCGGCGAGGCCTGGTCGCTCGATCAGTCCAACGTCACCCCGCTGGCACGGGTCTCGCTGGTGGTCAACCTGCTGACCGAGGACAACCTCCCCAGCTACCACCACGAGATCGCCACCATGTTCGGCCGCGAGGGCGCCTGGGGGACCTGGGTGCACCGCTGGACGGCCGAGGAGGGCCGCCACGGCATAGCCATTCGCGACTACCTGCTCGCCACCCGGGCGGTCGACCCGGTGGAGCTGGAGCGGGCGCGGATGGCGCACATGGGCGAGGGCTTCACGTCCGACAACTCGCACAGCATGCTGCACTCGGTCGCCTACGTGGCGTTCCAGGAACTGGCCACCCGGATCGCCCACCGCAACACCGGGCACCACTCCGGCGACCCGCTCTGCGACCAGCTGCTCGCGAAGATCGCCAACGACGAGAACCTGCACATGGTCTTCTACCGGAACCTGCTGCGGGCCGCCCTGGAGATGGCGCCGGACCAGGCCATGCGGGCCATCGCCGACGTGGTGATCAACTTCCGGATGCCCGGACACGGCATGCCCGGCTTCGAGCGCTCCGCCGCCCAGATCGCCATCGGCGGCGTCTACAACCTGCGCATCCACCACGACGACGTCCTGCAGCCCGTACTGCGCCACCTGAAGGTCATGGAGATCGGCGGCCTGGGCGCCGAGGGACTGCAGGCCCAGCAGGAGCTGGGGCTGTTCCTGGACGGGCTGAACGCCCAGGCCACCAAGTTCGACGAGCGTCAGGCCGCGCTGCTCGCCCGTCGCGCCGCCAACGCCGCGAAGCGCTGACCGACCGCCCCGCCCGAGCCCTGCGAAACGGGTCCGGGCGGGGATCCGAAGCCGCTCCGAATGTCTGGGTTTCGGCGAGAAAATCCCCGGTGTGTCGCAACTCACACCGGGGCTTTCGGTGCGGCCGGGTGATCTCGCAGGGTGATTACTCGTTCGAGTGAAGCGGTGGCTCAGTGTTACCGTCCCGACCGCGCGGGGATTTGTCGACCTGTCGTCAATAACCGTCGGTTGCAGGCCAGTTGGAGATCATCTCCCGCTCCGACAGCTACCAAGGGTGACAGTCGGGGTGGGGTGGGGCGGCGGATCCGATGCCACACGGTGACGCCGTCCGGAACCTGTTCGATCACCCCAACGGGCCCGGTCTTGGGTGTCGATTGAGTAACAGGGCTTGAAGTAAGGCACAATCTCGGCCTCGGGTCGGGCACAAGACCGACCCCCCAAGCGTTACGTGCGCTGGAGATACCGCACACACCCAGAGGGGGAGAGCGAAAATGGCAACGGACTACGACACCCCGCGCAAGACCGATGACGACCTCAACGAGGACAGCATCGAGGAGCTCAAGGCGCGGCGGAACGAGAAGGCGACCAGCACGGTCGACATCGACGAGTTCGACGCGGCCGAGGGTCTGGAGCTTCCGGGCGCCGACCTCTCGAACGAGGAGCTCTCCGTCCGGGTGCTTCCGCGCCAGGCCGACGAGTTCACCTGCATGAGCTGCTTCCTTGTGCACCACCGCAGCCAGCTGTACAGCGAGAAGAACGGCCAGCCGATCTGCCGGGACTGCGGCGCCTGAGCGCGACGCGGCCATGGCCCGGGCAGACCCCCCACGGTCCGCCCGGTACGCCGCCCCGACCGGCCCTGGACCGCAGGGCCGGAGGCAGCACCAGCCGCCGCCAGGAGCGGTGGCACCCGGTAGGCACGTCCTGCCGAGACCGGCGCACCACCGGAGAACGGGACGGTCCCGCAGCGATGCGGAGCCGTCCCTCCTCCATGTCCGGGCCCGTCCGCGGCCGGCCGGCGGCTAGCGGTCCGCCTCGCTGCGGTCCGCGTCGCCGCGGTCCGGGGTGCCCTGGTCCGTGCGGTCCCGGGCCGCGTCGAGCGCCTCCGCCAGCCGCTGCGGCGAACGGGTCGACAGATAGAGGTACGGCGTCGGGTCGGCCGGGTCGCAGACCTCGACCCGCAGGGCCGTCGGCACGTAGCTGCGCAGCAGCATGAAGGCGCGCGGGTCGGCCTTGACCGACCTCCAGGCGAGGGCCTCGGCACGGTCCAGCGGCTGCGCCGCACCGAGGGCGGTCACCGGGATCCGCGCCTGTCCGGCCACCAGCGAGCCCTGCACCACGCGGATCCGGGCGGAGCCGTAGCTGCTGACCGCGGCCGCCGTCGCGACGATGCCGACCACCAGTCCGGCCAGGGCGCCCACGGCGCTGAACCGGAGCAGGATCAGTGCGAGCGAGAGTCCGGCCGCGACCGGGAGCAGCCACCAGGAGCGCGGGACGGTGAGGCGTTCGTCGTACATGTCTCCATTGTGTGCGCCCGGCCGCCCGGCCCGGGACGCCACCCCCGGGCCGACCGTCCTCCGCGCAGGCCCCGCGACTGTGACACAACTGGTGTAACACTCCCTCCCCAACGCTTGCTACTGGCAGGTAGGGTCGCGCTGTGACCGGACCAATCGCCTCGCCGCCCATGCCGCGGGACGCGGAGAAGCCCAAGGCGGGCCCCGCGTTCCTCACCCCGACCACCCCGCCCGCGGACGCCGTCCTCCCGGAGCGCGCCCCCGGGGCGCCCGCGCCCGGCGCCCTGCTCGGCTCGCACTACGACCACTGCTTCGGCTGCGGGCCGCAGCACCCGGCGGGCCTGCGGCTCGTCCCGGTGGCAGGTGAGGGCCTCGACGTCACGGCGGAGTTCACGGTCGGCGCCGGACACCAGGGCGGCCCGGGGCTCGCGCACGGCGGGCTGCTGATGACCGCCCTGGACGAGACCGTCGGAACGCTGAACTGGCTGCTGAACGCTCCCGCCGTGACGGGCCGGCTGGAGACGGACTTCGTCCGTCCCGTCCCCGTCGACTCGGTGCTGCACATCCACGCCTGGGTGACCGGCGTGCACGGTCGGAAGGTCTACAGCGCGGCCGAGGGACGTATCGGAGGCCCCGACGGGCCGGTCGCCGTGCGAGCCCAGGCGCTCTTCATCCAGGTGAAGCTGGAACACTTCACCACGCACGGTCGTCCGGAGGACATCAAGAAGGCCCTGGACGACCCCGACCTGTTCAAGCGCGCCCGAGCCTTCGAGGTGAACCCGTGAGCACCACCCAGCGTCCGCCGGTGGACATCCTGATCAACCGGATCGACCCGGACCTGCCGCTGCCCTCCTACGAGCACCCCGGTGACGCCGGTGCCGACCTTCGCACCACGGTCGACGCGGAGCTCGGCCCGGGCGAGCGCGCGGTGCTGCCCACCGGTGTCGCCATTGCGCTACCGGACGGTTACGCGGCGTTCGTCCACCCGCGGTCGGGACTGGCAGCTCGTTGCGGCGTTGCACTGGTGAACGCCCCAGGGACGGTCGATGCCGGGTACCGTGGTGAGATCAAGGTGATCGTCGTCAATCTGGACCCGCGCGAGGGGGTCAGCTTCCGCCGAGGGGACCGCATCGCCCAGCTGGTGATCCAGCAGGTCGAGAAAGCGCGGTTCCACGAGGTGGCCGAGCTGCCGGGGTCGGTACGTGCCGCGGGTGGGTTCGGGTCGACCGGTGGCCACGCCGCGGTCTAGCATGCCCGCGGTCTCGCAGTAGCCGAGCAGGTATTCGCTTCGGACCTGGATCCGTCCGGGCCGGGAAGGACAGTGACCGTGTTCCGTCGTCGCCACAAGAGCGAGGACGCTGTCGAGCAGCTCGCCGAGGACGCCAACAGCGCCGACGAGACGGCCGATGACGTCGAGGACTTCGCCGAGAGCGAGAACGACGCCGAGCAGGACCCGGCCGACCGGGTCGGTCTGCCGCCGGCGCCCCGTCCGGACGGTCCCTGGGACGTCTCCGAACTGGAGAACCCCGAAGAGGGCCGCGTCGACCTGGGTGGCCTGCTGGTCCCCGGGGTCGAAGGAATGGAACTCCGGGTGGAGGTGGCCGGAGACGCGATCGTCGCCGCCACGCTCGTGCTCGGTAACAGTGCGATCCAGCTGCAGGCCTTCGCCGCGCCCAAGTCCGAGGGCATCTGGGGCGAGGTTCGCGAGGAGATCGCCAACGGCATCACCGCCCAGGGCGGCCTCATCGAGGAGGAGGAGGGCGCCCTGGGCTGGCACCTCCGCGCCCAGGTCCCCGTACAGCTGCCGGACGGCACCCAGGGTGTCCAGCTGGTTCGCTTCGTGGGCTGCGACGGACCGCGGTGGTTCCTGCGCGGTGTGATCTCCGGCCAGGCCGCGGTGCAGCCGGAGATGGCCGGCATTCTGGAGCAGGTCTTCCAGCAGACGGTCGTCGTCCGCGGTGAGACCCCGATGGCGCCGCGCGACCCGATCGTGCTCAAGCTCCCCGAGGACGCCCAGATGGTCGCCGACGGCGGCCCGGGCACCGGTGGGGAGGAGGGCGGAAGCCGCTACGGGAGCGCCCCCCTCGACCCCTTCGCCCGCGGCCCGGAGATCACCGAGGTCCGCTGAGCAACAGCCCTGTCGCCCCCGCCGGCCCGACCGGCGGGGGCGATTTGCTCGGGAGGGCCCGAGCCCCGTACAGTTCCGGAGTCGCACCGCGAGGGGCGGCCGAAGCAAATCAGATGAATGACACTCCGGAAATCGGAGCGGAAAGCCTCTGATAAGCTGAGAAACGAAAGACCGGCGAGTCGGGTGAATGAAACTCCGGAAAACGGAGCGGAAAACATCTGGTAAGCTGGGAAACACGAACGAAGCGCCCGGAGGGCCCGCTGGAAGGCGGTCCGAAGGAAGTGTCCGTTCCTTGAGAACTCAACAGCGTGCCAAAAGTCAACGCCAGATATGTTGACATCCCCGGCCGGTCCTTTCTGGAGCGGTTGGAGATTCCTTTAGTAACAAAACACTAGCGAGGACGCAGTGCGCGGGGCCGCCCTATTCCGGTGGTTGCCGTGCCGCTCAACGCGAGTGGTTACCGGATGACCGGTAGACATTCACGGAGAGTTTGATCCTGGCTCAGGACGAACGCTGGCGGCGTGCTTAACACATGCAAGTCGAACGGTGAAGCCCTTCGGGGTGGATCAGTGGCGAACGGGTGAGTAACACGTGGGAAATCTGCCCTGCACTCTGGGACAAGCCTTGGAAACGAGGTCTAATACCGGATATGACCTGTCCTCGCATGGGGGTGGGTGTAAAGCTCCGGCGGTGCAGGATGATCCCGCGGCCTATCAGCTTGTTGGTGGGGTAATGGCCTACCAAGGCGACGACGGGTAGCCGGCCTGAGAGGGCGACCGGCCACACTGGGACTGAGACACGGCCCAGACTCCTACGGGAGGCAGCAGTGGGGAATATTGCACAATGGGCGAAAGCCTGATGCAGCGACGCCGCGTGAGGGATGACGGCCTTCGGGTTGTAAACCTCTTTCAGCAGGGAAGAAGCGCAAGTGACGGTACCTGCAGAAGAAGCACCGGCTAACTACGTGCCAGCAGCCGCGGTAATACGTAGGGTGCGAGCGTTGTCCGGAATTATTGGGCGTAAAGAGCTCGTAGGCGGCCTGTCGCGTCGGATGTGAAAGCCCGGGGCTTAACCCCGGGTCTGCATTCGATACGGGCAGGCTAGAGTGTGGTAGGGGAGATCGGAATTCCTGGTGTAGCGGTGAAATGCGCAGATATCAGGAGGAACACCGGTGGCGAAGGCGGATCTCTGGGCCATTACTGACGCTGAGGAGCGAAAGCGTGGGGAGCGAACAGGATTAGATACCCTGGTAGTCCACGCCGTAAACGTTGGGAACTAGGTGTTGGCGACATTCCACGTCGTCGGTGCCGCAGCTAACGCATTAAGTTCCCCGCCTGGGGAGTACGGCCGCAAGGCTAAAACTCAAAGGAATTGACGGGGGCCCGCACAAGCAGCGGAGCATGTGGCTTAATTCGACGCAACGCGAAGAACCTTACCAAGGCTTGACATATACCGGAAAGCTGCAGAGATGTAGCCCCCCTTGTGGTCGGTATACAGGTGGTGCATGGTTGTCGTCAGCTCGTGTCGTGAGATGTTGGGTTAAGTCCCGCAACGAGCGCAACCCTTGTTCTGTGTTGCCAGCATGCCTTTCGGGGTGATGGGGACTCACAGGAGACTGCCGGGGTCAACTCGGAGGAAGGTGGGGACGACGTCAAATCATCATGCCCCTTATGTCTTGGGCTGCACACGTGCTACAATGGTCGGTACAAAGGGCTGCGATGCCGCGAGGCGGAGCGAATCCCAAAAAGCCGGCCTCAGTTCGGATTGGGGTCTGCAACTCGACCCCATGAAGTTGGAGTTGCTAGTAATCGCAGATCAGCATGCTGCGGTGAATACGTTCCCGGGCCTTGTACACACCGCCCGTCACGTCACGAAAGTCGGTAACACCCGAAGCCGGTGGCCTAACCCGTAAGGGGAGGAGCCGTCGAAGGTGGGACCAGCGATTGGGACGAAGTCGTAACAAGGTAGCCGTACCGGAAGGTGCGGCTGGATCACCTCCTTTCTAAGGAGCACATAGCAGCTTCGGACGAATGTTCCGGAGTGCTCGCTCATGGGTGGAACGTTGACTATTCGGCACACACGGTTGAAGCCGTCAGTACTGTCCTTCGGGGCGTGGAACGCGAGTGGATGGCGGGTGTGTCGGGCACGTTGTTGGGTCCTGAGGGAACGGCCGGTTGGTCGTTGCTTCAGTGAGCCGGTCCTACTTGATGTCCGCCTGTTGGTGGGTTGATGGTGGGTGTCTGGTCGTTGTTTGAGAACTGCACAGTGGACGCGAGCATCTGTGGCCAAGTTTTTAAGGGCGCACGGTGGATGCCTTGGCACTAGGAACCGATGAAGGACGTGGGAGGCCACGATAGTCCCCGGGGAGCCGTCAACCAGGCTTTGATCCGGGGGTTTCCGAATGGGGAAACCCGGCAGTCGTCATGGGCTGTCACCCATACCTGAACACATAGGGTATGTGGAGGGAACGCGGGGAAGTGAAACATCTCAGTACCCGCAGGAAGAGAAAACAACCGTGATTCCGGGAGTAGTGGCGAGCGAAACCGGATGAGGCTAAACCGGAGTGGTGTGAGACCCGGCAGGGGTTGCCACTTCGGGGTCGTGGGAAAGTTCTTCAGTCGTCTGCCGGCGGCTGGGTGAGTCAGAAACCGTATGGGTAGTCGAAGGACATGCGAAAGGTCCGGCGTAGAGGGTAAGACCCCCGTAGACGAAACTTGTACGGCTCACTTGAGCTTCTCCCAAGTAGCACGGAGCCCGAGAAATTCCGTGTGAATCTGGCGGGACCACCCGCTAAGCCTAAATATTCCCTAGTGACCGATAGCGGATAGTACCGTGAGGGAATGGTGAAAAGTACCGCGGGAGCGGAGTGAAATAGTACCTGAAACCGTGTGCCTACAAGCCGTGGGAGCGTCGGATGTGCAGCTTGCTGTGTGTCTCGTGACTGCGTGCCTTTTGAAGAATGAGCCTGCGAGTTTGCGGTGTGTAGCGAGGTTAACCCGTGTGGGGTAGCCGTAGCGAAAGCGAGTCCGAATAGGGCGGTTGAGTTGCATGCCCAAGACCCGAAGCGGAGTGATCTAGCCATGGGCAGGTTGAAGCGCGGGTAAGACCGTGTGGAGGACCGAACCCACCAGGGTTGAAAACCTGGGGGATGACCTGTGGTTAGGGGTGAAAGGCCAATCAAACTCCGTGATAGCTGGTTCTCCCCGAAATGCATTTAGGTGCAGCGTCGTGTGTTTCTTGCCGGAGGTAGAGCACTGGATAGGCGATGGGCCTCACCGGGTTACTGACCTTAGCCAAACTCCGAATGCCGGTAAGTGAGAGCACGGCAGTGAGACTGTGGGGGATAAGCTCCATGGTCGAGAGGGAAACAGCCCAGAACACCGACTAAGGTCCCTAAGCGTGTGCTAAGTGGGAAAGGATGTGGAGTCGCAGAGACAACCAGGAGGTTGGCTTAGAAGCAGCCACCCTTGAAAGAGTGCGTAATAGCTCACTGGTCAAGTGATTCCGCGCCGACAATGTAGCGGGGCTCAAGTACACCACCGAAGTCGTGTCATTCACATATATAGGCCCAACGGCTGTGTGGATGGGTAGGGGAGCGTCGTGTGCCGGGTGAAGCAGCGGAGGAATCCAGTTGTGGACGGTACACGAGTGAGAATGCAGGCATGAGTAGCGATACAAGAGTGAGAAACTCTTGCGCCGATTGACCAAGGGTTCCTGGGTCAAGCTGATCTGCCCAGGGTAAGTCGGGACCTAAGGCGAGGCCGACAGGCGTAGTCGATGGACAACGGGTTGATATTCCCGTACCCGCTTTGAAGCGCCAACGTCGAACCTCTTGATGCTAAGCCCGTGAAGCCGGCCCGGAGTCTTCGGACAAAGGGACGTGGTGGAGCCGGTGACCCAACAGGGTAGTAGGTGAGCGATGGGGTGACGCAGGAAGGTAGTCCAGCCCGGGCGGTGGTTGTCCCGGGGTAAGGGTGTAGGCCGAGTGATAGGCAAATCCGTCACTCATTGAGGCTGAGACCTGATGCCGAGCCGATTGTGGTGAAGTGGATGATCCTATGCTGTCGAGAAAAGCCTCTAGCGAGTTTCATGGCGGCCCGTACCCCAAACCGACTCAGGTGGTCAGGTAGAGAATACCGAGGCGTTCGGGTGAACTATGGTTAAGGAACTCGGCAAAATGCCCCCGTAACTTCGGGAGAAGGGGGCCATTCCTGGTGACGAGTCTTGCACTCCGAGCTGGGGGTGGCCGCAGAGACCAGCGAGAAGCGACTGTTTACTAAAAACACAGGTCCGTGCGAAGCCGTAAGGCGATGTATACGGACTGACGCCTGCCCGGTGCTGGAACGTTAAGGGGACCGGTTAGTCACATTTCGGTGTGGCGAAGCTGAGAACTTAAGCGCCAGTAAACGGCGGTGGTAACTATAACCATCCTAAGGTAGCGAAATTCCTTGTCGGGTAAGTTCCGACCTGCACGAATGGCGTAACGACTTCTCGACTGTCTCAACCATAGGCCCGGTGAAATTGCATTACGAGTAAAGATGCTCGTTTCGCGCAGCAGGACGGAAAGACCCCGGGACCTTTACTATAGCTTGATATTGGTGTTCGGTTCGGCTTGTGTAGGATAGGTGGGAGACTTTGAAACCCAAACGCCAGTTTGGGTGGAGTCGTCGTTGAAATACCACTCTGGTCGTGCTGGATGTCTAACCTGGGTCCGTGATCCGGATCAGGGACAGTGTCTGGTGGGTAGTTTAACTGGGGCGGTTGCCTCCTAAAGAGTAACGGAGGCGCCCAAAGGTTCCCTCAGCCTGGTTGGCAATCAGGTGTTGAGTGTAAGTGCACAAGGGAGCTTGACTGTGAGACTGACGGGTCGAGCAGGGACGAAAGTCGGGACTAGTGATCCGGCGGTGGCTTGTGGAAGCGCCGTCGCTCAACGGATAAAAGGTACCCCGGGGATAACAGGCTGATCTTCCCCAAGAGTCCATATCGACGGGATGGTTTGGCACCTCGATGTCGGCTCGTCGCATCCTGGGGCTGGAGTAGGTCCCAAGGGTTGGGCTGTTCGCCCATTAAAGCGGTACGCGAGCTGGGTTTAGAACGTCGTGAGACAGTTCGGTCCCTATCCGCTGTGCGCGTAGGAGTGTTGAGAAGGGCTGTCCCTAGTACGAGAGGACCGGGACGGACGAACCTCTGGTGTGCCAGTTGTCCTGCCAAGGGCATGGCTGGTTGGCTACGTTCGGGAGGGATAACCGCTGAAAGCATCTAAGCGGGAAGCCTGCTTCGAGATGAGCACTCCCACCTCCTTGAGAGGGTAAGGCTCCCAGTAGACGACTGGGTTGATAGGCCGGATATGGAAGCCCTGTGAGGGGTGGAGTTGACCGGTACTAATAGGCCGAGGGCTTGTCCTCAGTTGCTCGCGTCCACTGTGTTGTTCTGAAACAACGACCCCGCACCGTTTGGTCACGGGTGTGGTGCGGTTGACAGTTTCATAGTGTTTCGGTGGTCATAGCGTGAGGGAAACGCCCGGTTACATTCCGAACCCGGAAGCTAAGCCTCAAAGCGCCGATGGTACTGCAGGGGGGACCCTGTGGGAGAGTAGGACGCCGCCGAACAATCTTTCAGAGAAGCCCCTCCCGGGTCACCCGGGAGGGGCTTTTCGCGTTCCCGGACCGGACCGGCCGGGCCGGATCAGCCGGTGAGGACGGCGAACTCCGCCCCCTGCGGGTCGGCGAGGCGGGCGCAGCGACCGAGCCCGGGCGTGTGGCGGGCAGGCGTGCGGAGTGTCGCGCCGAGTCCGAGCGCGTCGGCGACGGCCTGGTCGACCTCCTTGACCTCCAGGTACGGCAGCCAGTGGGAGCGGAGGCCCGTGGCGGCCTCGGCCGGGTGGAGTTGGCGGATCCCGGCGTGCCCGTCGAGTCCGTCCGCGCCGGTTGGGCTGCCGGCGGCCCGGGTGAGCACGGTGTAGGTGCCGCCCTCGAACGGGATGTCCTGCCCCCGCCATCCGAGGGCGCTGCGGTAGAACGCTTTGGCGGCAGCGGTGTCGGTGCTGAACAGCTCCGTCCAGCCGAGGGAGCCGGGCCCGTCCGCGAGGGTGGGCTGAGCGCCGAGGGCGAATCGGGCGCCGGTGGGGTCCGTGAAGGCGGTACTCCGGCCGGGTGAGCCCCCGGGGGGCCCCGGCAGCGGAGTTCCGCCGGCGGCCCGTACGCGTCGGACGGCGGCGGAGGTGTCCCGGACGGCGAAGGCCGGCAGCCAGGTCGCAGCGGCGTCCCGGTCGTCGGCCGGTATCCACCGTGCGACCACCTCCTCCGCGAGCCGGAACAGGCCACCGGGGCCCGTGGCGGCGGGTTCGTGGCGCCACCCGAGCAGGGCTGCGTAGAAGGCGCCTGACGCGGCCGGCTCGGAGCTGCACAGAATGGGTGGCGCGAGCACCGGCGGCGTGCGCACGGATGGTTGGTCGGTGGTGTGGCGGGCTCCGGTCGTGGCCATGCGTGGTGCTCCCGTACTCCCGTACTCCCGTCCCCCCGTGGTCACGTGGGCTGCTGCCCTGACGCGGCCGGGCCGGGTCGGCCTCTCTGCATCGTCGGTGTCCCGCCGGCGGGCCACAACCGGGGCCGGGGAACCCCGTCCGCGGATGTCGGCGCCGAGCGGTACGGTGCGTAGCGGACGGTCACCAGTAGCGAGAGGGGGCCCAGTGGCCACGCAGCAGCGACAGGCGGCTGAGCCGAGGGGAAGTCAGCCCGGTGTGCGCCCCCGGGTTCAGGCCCAGGTCCAGGCTGAGCCTCAGCCCCAGGCTCAACCGCAGCGTCAGCTCGCCCAGGTGGAGGGGGTGCTGGAGCGGATCACCTACGCGAACGAGGAGACCGGCTACACGGTGGCCCGGGTCGACACGGGGCGCGGGGCGAACGACCTGCTGACGGTGGTGGGCGCGCTGCTGGGGGCGCAGCCGGGGGAGTCGCTGCGGCTGTTCGGCCGGTGGGGGTCGCATCCGCAGTACGGCAAGCAGTTCACGGTGGAGAACTACACGACCGTGCTGCCGGCGACGGTGCAGGGCATCCAGCGGTATCTGGGGTCGGGGCTGATCAAGGGGATCGGGCCGAGGTTCGCCGAGCGGATCGTGGCGCAGTTCGGGGTGGACACGCTCGATGTGATCGAGCAGCAGCCGGGCCGGTTGATCGAGGTGCCGGGGCTGGGGCCGAAGCGGACCAAGATGATCGCGGCTGCCTGGGAGGAGCAGAAGGCCATCAAGGAGGTGATGGTCTTCCTGCAGGGTGTCGGGGTGTCGACCTCGTTGGCGGTGCGGATCTACAAGAAGTACGGCGACAGCTCGATCGGGGTGGTGAAGAACGAGCCGTACCGGCTGGCGGCCGATGTCTGGGGCATCGGGTTCCTGACGGCGGACCGGATCGCGCAGTCGGTGGGTATCCCGCACGACAGTCCGGAGCGGGTGAAGGCCGGCCTGCAGTACGCGCTGTCGCAGAGCAGTGACCAGGGGCACTGCTACCTCCCGGAGGAGCGGCTGATCGCCGACGGGGTGAAGCTGCTGCAGGTGGATGTGGGTCTGGTGATCGACTGCCTGGCGGAGCTGGTGACGGAGGAGGGGGTGGTGCGGGAGAGCGTGCCGGGGGCGGAGGGTCAGTCGATCACTGCGGTGTACCTGGTCCCGTTCCACCGGGCGGAGATCTCGCTGTCGAACCAGTTGCTGCGGCTGCTGCGCGCGGACGCCGACCGGATGCCGGGCTTCGCGGACGTGGACTGGGAGGCGGCGCTGGGCTGGCTGGCGAAGCGGACGGGGGTGGATCTGGCACCGGAACAGCAGGAGTCGGTGCGTCTCGCGCTGACCGAGAAGGTCGCGGTGCTGACCGGCGGTCCGGGCTGCGGCAAGTCGTTCACGGTGAAGTCGATCGTGACGCTGGCGCTGGCCAAGCGGGCGAAGGTGGTGCTGGCGGCGCCGACCGGGCGGGCGGCGAAGCGGCTGGCGGAGCTGACGGGGGCGGAGGCGTCGACCGTGCACCGGTTGCTGGAGCTGCGGCCGGGCGGCGACGCGGCGTACGACCGGGACCGGCCGCTGGACGCGGACCTGGTGGTGGTGGACGAGGCGTCGATGCTGGATCTGATCCTGGCCAACAAGCTGGTGAAGGCGGTGGCGCCGGGGGCGCATCTGCTGTTCGTGGGGGATGTGGACCAGTTGCCCTCGGTGGGGGCCGGGGAGGTGCTGCGGGACATGCTGGCGCCCGGCAGCCCGGTGCCGTCGGTACGGCTGACCAGGATCTTCCGGCAGGCCCAGCAGTCGGGGGTGGTGACCAACGCGCACCGGATCAACGAGGGGCTGCCCCCGGTGACGGAGGGGCTGTCGGACTTCTTCCTGTTCGTGGAGGACGACACCGAGCGGGCGGCCGGCCTGACGGTGGACGTGGTGGCGCGGCGGATCCCGCAGAAGTTCGGTCTGGACCCGCGCCGGGACGTCCAGGTGCTGGCGCCGATGCACCGCGGTCCGGCCGGTGCGGGGAATCTGAACACGCTGTTGCAGGCGGCCGTCACGCCGGCGCGGGAGGGGCTGCCGGAGCGGAGGTTCGGCGGGCGGACGTTCCGGGTGGGGGACAAGGTGACCCAGATTCGGAACAACTACGAGAAGGGGCAGAACGGCGTCTTCAACGGCACGGTGGGGGTGGTGACCTCGCTGAGCGTGGACGATCAGCGACTGACGGTCCTGACCGACGAGGACGAGGAGGTGCCGTACGACTTCGACGAGCTGGACGAGCTGGCGCACGCGTACGCGGTGACCATCCACCGTTCGCAGGGCAGCGAGTACCCGGCGGTGGTGATTCCCGTCACTACCTCGGCCTGGACGATGCTGCAGCGGAATCTGCTCTACACCGCCGTGACGCGGGCGAAGCGACTCGTTGTGCTCGTCGGGTCGCGGAAGGCGATCGGGCAGGCCGTCAGGGCCGTCAGCGCAGGTCGGCGGCATTCGGCCCTGGATCACCGGCTGGCAACTGGATGATCGGCCAAGGGTCCGCTACGGTCGGAGGTTGTCTTGACGTGAAGAGATTTAGGGCGGAACCTGGTCAGGTGCCGATCTTGTCCGGTTCATACCGGCTGCGGCGAGAGCTTTTGTAGGACGGGCCCCTTTCCGGCCCACCCCGAGTGCGCGGCCATCCTCCGGATGGGGGATCGTAGAGACGGTCAGGGCACTCGGAAGAGGATTCATTTCGTCGGTGAGGAAGACGTGAGCGACAAATCGGTAGTACTGCGGTACCAGGACGACGAGTTCGAGTACCCCGTCGTCGAGAGCACTGCGGGCAACGCCGGCTTCGACATCTCGAAGCTGCTCCCGCAGACCGGTCTGGTCACCCTGGACAACGGCTTCGGCAACACCGCGGCGTACAAGTCGGCGATCACCTTCGTCGACGGTGACAACGGCATCCTGCGCTACCGCGGCTACCCGATCGAGCAGCTCGCCGAGCGCGGCAACTTCGCCGAGACCGCGTACCTGCTGATCAACGGCGAGCTGCCGACCGCCGACCAGCTTGCGACCTTCTCCAACGAGGTCACCCAGCACACCCTGCTGCACGAGGACGTCAAGCGCTTCTACCAGGGCTTCCCCCGGGACGCGCACCCGATGGCGATGCTGTCCTCGGTGGTCGGCGCGCTGTCGACGTTCTACCCGGAGAGCCACAACCCGTTCGACGCGGCCCAGCGCCACCTGTCGACGGTCCGGCTGCTGGCGAAGCTGCCGACCATCGCGGCGTACGCGTACAAGAAGGCGATGGGCCAGCCTTTCGTCTACCCGCGCAACGACCTGAGCTACGTGGAGAACTTCCTCCGGATGACCTTCGCGGTCCCGGCCGAGGACTACGAGCTCAACCCGGTGATCGTCAACGCGCTGGACAAGCTGCTGATCCTGCACGCGGACCACGAGCAGAACTGCTCGACCTCCACGGTGCGTCTGGTCGGTTCCAGCCACGCGAACCTGTTCGCCTCGGTCTCGGCCGGTATCTCCGCCCTGTGGGGCCCGCTGCACGGCGGCGCCAACCAGGCCGTGCTGGAGATGCTGGACCAGATCAAGAAGGACGGCGGCGACGTCGACGCCTTCATCCGCAAGGTCAAGAACCGCGAGGACGGCGTGAAGCTCATGGGCTTCGGTCACCGCGTGTACAAGGCCTTCGACCCGCGCGCCGCGCTGGTCAAGGAGCTGGCGCACGAGGTCCTCGGTCAGCTCGGCAAGTCCGACGAGCTGCTGGACATCGCGCTCAAGCTGGAGGAGCACGCGCTCAGCGACGACTTCTTCGTCTCGCGCAAGCTCTACCCGAACGTGGACTTCTACACCGGCCTGATCTACCGCGCCATGGGCTTCCCGACCAGCATGTTCACCGTGCTGTTCGCGCTCGGCCGGCTGCCGGGCTGGATCGCCCACTGGCACGAGATGATCAACGACCCGGGCAGCCGGATCGGCCGTCCGCGGCAGATCTACACCGGCACCGCGATCCGCGACTACGTGCCCGTCGAGGCCCGCTGACCCCGGCACCGCGCGAGAGAGGGCCCGGCTGCACTGGCAGCCGGGCCCTCTCGCCGTACCCGGACGGATTCTGGCCGTCCGTGGCGCGGAAACTGCGCGCACGACGCCCGGGAGCGTCCGTGACCCGGAAACGGCCGCTCAAAGCGTCCCGGGCCAGGCTGCACCCCGGCGTCGTGCGCCAAGGCCGTCGACCAGTCGACGGCCGTCCCGGGGCCCGCCGGAGCCCCGTCGGCGGCAGAGGCCGAGGGCGGTGACATTGCCGTTCCACCGTCGCCGCGCCGAAAGCTGCCGCGCTGTACAAGGTAAGACGTAACTGGGGGCGCAAAGTTACGGGTAGGGGGTGTGAGTTGGCTCTCTCCACGCTCCGTGTGCGCCTCGTGCCACCCCCGAACCTCCGGTCCCGGAGCCCATACCACACCGAACGCCCGGCGCGCTGCGTCACCCTCCCCGCAGTCATCGCAACCCAGCGTGATAGGAATCGTCTCATTCCGGACGGACCGCTCCGCATGTGCGGCGGGAGTGGTGGACCGGGCAGGGAGGGAGTGCGCAGATGGCCAGGAACGTCGTTGTGACCGGTGGCGGCACCGGTATCGGGTACGAGGTGGCGCGCAGGTTCGCCCAGGCCGGTGAGCGGGTGGTGATCGTCGGGCGGCGGCGGGCGGTGCTGGAACGGGCCGCGGTCGAGCTGGGCGACAACGTGACCCCGCTGGTCTGCGACCTCGCCGACCCGGACGCCGTCGAGGCCGCCCTGGCGGGGCTGCCCGACCGGATCGACGTCCTGGTGAACAACGCCGGCAGCCGGGAGACCGTGATCGGCGCCGGGCCGCATGCGGTGCTGGCCCGCTGGCGCGGCGACTTCGAACGCAACGTGCTGACCGTGGTGATGCTCACCGAGGCGATCCGGGACCGGCTCACCCCGGGCTCAGGCCGGGTGGTCACCGTCAGCTCCATCGCAGCGCTGCGCGGCGCGGGCTCCTTCGGGGCCGCCAAGGCCTCGCTGCACGCCTGGAACCACTTCCTGGCCGCCCAGCTCGGGCCCTCGGGGATCACCGCCAACATCGTGGCCCCGGGCACCGTCTCGGGAACCGAGTTCTTCGGACCCCGGCTGGACGAGGCCGAGGTCTCCCGGCGGGCCGCCCGGACCCTGGTCGGCCGGATCGGCGAGTCTGGCGAGGTCGCCGCAGCCGTCTACTTCCTGGCTTCCCCGGACGCCGGGTTCATCACCGGCGAGATCCTGCACTGCAACGGCGGCGAGCTGCTCGGGCGGTGATCCGCCCGAGCGGCCCGGCCGCTCGTCGTACCCCGGGCTCAGCCGGCGTCGAAGCTGCGCAGCCGCAGGCTGTTGGTGACCACGAAGACCGAGGAGAAGGCCATCGTGGCGCCGGCCACCACCGGGTTGAGAAGCCCGGCGGCGGCCAGCGGGATCGCGGCGACGTTGTAGGCGAAGGCCCAGAACAGGTTGCCCTTGATGGTGGCCAGGGTCCGGCGGGAGAGCCGGATCGCGTCCGCCGCGGAGCGCAGGTCGCCCCGGACGAGGGTCAGGTCGCCGGCCTCGATCGCCGCGTCCGTCCCGGTGCCCATGGCCAGTCCCAGGTCGGCCTGGGCCAGCGCGGCGGCGTCGTTGACCCCGTCGCCGACCATCGCCACCGAGCGGCCCTCGGCCTGCAGCCGCTTGACCGCGGCCACCTTCTGCTCCGGCAGCACCTCGGCCAGCACGTCCTCGGGGGCGATGCCCACCTCGGCCGCCACCGACTCGGCCACCGCGCGGTTGTCGCCGGTCAGCAGCACCGGGCGAAGGCCGAGTGCGCGCAGCTCGGCGACCGCCCGGGCGCTGGTCGGCTTCACCGTGTCGGACACCTCCAGGACCGCCCGCGCGGCGCCGTCCCAGCCGACCGCCACCGCCGTCCGGCCGGCCGCCTCGGCCCGCCGCTTGGCCTCCGCCAGTGCGGGCGGCAGGTGCTGGGCCCGGTCGGCGAGCAGGGCCTCGTGGCCGGCCAGCACGGTGTGCCCGTCCACCACGCCCCGTACGCCGCGGCCGGGGATGTTCTCGAAGTCGGTGACGGCGGGCAGCGCGCCCAGCCGGTCGGCGGCCGCGCCGGCCACGGCGGCCGCTATCGGGTGCTCCGAGGCGTGCTCCAGCGCGCCCGCCAGCCGGAGGGCCTCCTGCTCGGTGGTGCCCTCGGCGGTGTGCACCGCCACCAGCGCCATCCGGCCGGTGGTCACGGTGCCGGTCTTGTCGAGCACGATGGTGTCCACCCGGCGGGTGGTCTCCAGTACCTCGGGACCCTTGATCAGGATGCCCAGCTGGGCGCCCCTGCCGGTGCCGACCATCAGGGCGGTGGGGGTGGCCAGACCGAGGGCGCAGGGGCAGGCGATGATCAGAACGGCCACGGCGGCGGTGAAGGCCCCGGTGGGGCCGCTGCCCGCCAGCAGCCATCCGACCAGGGTGCCCAGGGCGATCAGGATGACCACCGGGACGAACACCGCGGAGATCCGGTCGGCCAGCCGCTGGGCGGCGGCCTTGCCGTTCTGCGCCTCCTCGACCAGCTTCGCCATCCGGGCCAGCCGGGTGTCGGCGCCGACCCGGGTGGCCTCGACGACCAGCCGTCCGCCGGCGTTGACGGTCGCGCCGGTGACCGGGTCGCCGGGCGCGACCTCGACCGGGACGGACTCGCCGGTGAGCATCGAGGCGTCCACGGCCGAGGTGCCCTCGACCACGGTGCCGTCGGTGGCGATCTTCTCGCCGGGCCGGACCACGAAGCGGGCGCCGACCGTGAGCCGCGAGACCGGCAGCCGGACCTCGCGGCCGTCCTGGAGGACCGAGACGTCCTTGGCGCCCAGGTCCAGCAGGGCGTGCAGGGCGGCGCCGGCCCGGCGCTTGGAGCGGGCCTCGAGCCAGCGGCCGAGCAGGATCAGGACGGTGACGGCGGCGGCGGTCTCCAGATAGAGGGTGCTGGAGGCGTCCGTCCCGCCGACCGCCAGGGTGAAGCCGTGGCGCATGCCGGGCATCCCGGCATGGCCGAGGAACAGGGCCCAGACCGACCAGCCGAAGGCGGCGAGCGTGCCCAGGGAGACCAGCGTGTCCATGGTGGCCGCGCCGTGCTTGAGGTTGGTCCAGGCGGCGCGGTGGAAGGGCAGGCCGCCGTGGACGACGACCGGGCCGGTCAGGGCGAAGGCCAGCCACTGCCAGTTGTCGAACTGCAGGGCGGGGACCATCGAGAGCAGTACCACCGGGACGGTGAGGACCGCGCTGATCAGCAGCCGCTCGCGCTGAGGGTCGGGCTCCGTGGCCGGCTGTTCGGGCCCGGCGGGCTGCGCGGGGGGCTCCGGGGGCGCGGGGAGCTCGGCGGTGTAGCCGGTCCGCTCGACCGTCGCGATCAGGTCGGCCACGCTCACGCCGGAGCCGAACGCGACCCGGGCCCGCTCGGTGGCGTAGTTCACCGTGGCCTCGACGCCGTCCATCCGGTTGAGCTTCTTCTCGATCCGGGCCGCGCAGGAGGCGCAGGTCATCCCGCCGATCGACAGTTCCACCCGCTCGGTGACGGCCGCGGTGGGTTCTATGCCTTGGGTGGTGCTCATGGCTGAGTCAGCTCCTATCGGAGAGCGTAGGCGGAGGCGGCCGGGTTGTCGTCGGGCCGCCCCCGCGCCGGGGCTCAGGCCGCCCGGCCGACCAGCGCGAATCCGGCCTCGTCGACGGCGGCCCGGATCTGGTCGTCGGTGAGCGGAGCGGAGGTGGACACGGTCACCGTGCCGGCCTTGGCGTCGGCCGCGACCTCGGTGACGCCGGGCAGCGCGGAGACCTCGGCGCTGATCGACTTCTCGCAGTGGCCGCAGCTCATGCCGGTGACGGTGTAGGTGGTGGTGCTGGACACGTGGACCTCCGGGAGTAGGGCGGCGCAGGCGGCTGCCCGCGGGTCTGACTGCTCACACAACACCATACCCCCCAGGGGTATTTCCGGGCGGGCTGGTGGATGTGGCCTGGATCGCAGCATGGCTGCCGATCGTCGCCGGACCGGCGGCGGATCGCGGCGATTCGCCCGTTCTGGTGGCCTTTGGGGTGTTCTTCCGTCCTGCCCGGGCGGCAGGACGCATGCCGGGCCCGGGCGGCGGGGCGCCCGGTGGCGCGCGACGCGAGGGGCCGTGCTGTCCGATATGTTCGAAAGGTGTCCTGGAAGAGCAGAAGCCGGTCGGCGCTGCCCAGGGCCGGCGGGGTGCCGCCGGCCCGCCGCCGCAGCGCGCTGCTCGCCACCGACCTGCAGGACCTCTCGTTCCGGCGCCGCGCCGCCCCCGCCGTCCTCGCCATGCTGGTGATCTCGCTCGCGGACTTCCTCTCCGGCAAGGACCGCTACCTGGTCCCGCTGATGGTGGTCGTGCCGTCCATCGCCGGGCTCACCCTGCGGCCGCTGGAGCTGCTGCTGGTCTGCGCCGCCGGGCTCGTCCCGCTGGTCTGGCTCAGCTACTACGACCAGGTCACGGACCTGTCCGACGGGCGCTTCCTGTTCGGCGCGCTGGTCAGCTATGTCGCGCTCACCCTGTTCAGTGCGTGGGTGGCGGGGCTGCGGATGCGCCGGGCGGCCGCGTTCGCCGCCGTCAGCTCGGTCGCCGAGGCGGCCCAGCGGGCACTGCTGCGCCAGCCCGGCCCGACCGTGGGCCCGCTGCGGCTGGCGGTGCGCTACGTCTCGGCGGCCGACGCGGCCCGGATCGGCGGGGACCTCTACTCCGCCCTGGAGACGCCGTGCGGCGTCCGGGTGCTGGTCGGCGACGTGCGGGGCAAGGGCCTGGGCGCGGTGCAGACGGCTGCCGTGGTGCTGGGCGCGTTCCGCGAGGCGGCGTACGACGAGCGGGCGCTCGCGGCGGTCGCGGCCCGGATCGAGGCGAGCGTGGAGCGGCATGCGCCGGACGGTGAGTTCACCACCGCGCTGTTCGCCGAGTTCGGTGAGCCGGACCTGGTCGAGCTGCTGCACTTCGGGCACGTGCCGCCGATCCAGGTCAGCCGGGAGGGCACGGTGACGGTTCTGGAGGCCGACGACCCGTGGGTGCCGCTCGGGCTCGGCAGTCTGGCGGTCGGGGAGCCGACCGCCATGCGGGTGCCGTTCGGTGCGGACGACGTGCTGGTGCTCTGCACCGACGGGGTGGTCGAGGCCAGGCACCACCGGACCGGGGACTTCTATCCGCTGGCCGAGCGGATCGGCCCGCTGGTGCGGGGGGCCGCGCGGTCACCGGCCGAGCTGGAGTCGGCGGTCGGGCGGGTCTACGCGGACCTGCTGGTGCACACCGGCGGCGAACTGGGCGACGACGCGCTGCTGCTGCTGATCAGCCGCACCGAGCCGGACGCGTCCCGGGCCCATCTGGTCGGCCGGCCCGGCTGACCGCGGCCCGGGGCCGGGCGGGTGGCTCACGGCGCGGTCGGCGGCTCACGGCGTGGCGACCACCTCGGCCAGGGCGCGCAGGATGAGCGCGGTCGAGGTCGCCCCCGGGTCCTGGTGCCCGACGCTGCGCGGGCCGAGGTAGGAGGCGCGGCCCTTGCGGGCCTGCAGCGGGACGGTGTCGCGCATGCCCTGCTCGGCGGCGCGGGCGGCGGACTCGGCCGCGGCCGGAAGGCCCAGGCCCTGGTCCGCGGCCTCGCGGCAGGCGGCCGCGGCCGGCGCGAGGGCGTCCACCATGGTCTTGTCGCCCGGCATCGCCCCGCCGAGTCCCTGCACCGCGGCCAGCGCGGCTTCCAGAGCCCCGGCCAGGTCGGCGACGGTCGCCGTGGGGGCGGGGAGCGCCGCGCCGATCGCCCGGAAGGCCGTGCCGTAGAGCGGTCCGGAGGCGCCGCCGACCGTGGAGATCAGCGTGCGGCCGGCCACACGGAACAGGTCGCCGGGCCCGGTCGGCGGCGGGCCGGCGCCAGGCAGTCCGACGGCCGTGAAGCCGCGGCGCAGGTTGCTGCCGTGGTCGCCGTCGCCGATGGCGGCGTCCAGGGCCGTCAGCTCGCTCTCGTGCCGTTCGACGGCGCTCGCGGCGGCGCGCAGCCAGGCGGCGGCGACGGCGGTGTCGAGGGTGTCCATCCGGCGGGCTCCCGGGGTCAGGACCAGCGCAGGACCGGGGTTGCCACCGGGGCGTCCCAGAGCTCCAGCAGCTGGTCGTCGGCCTTGGTGAGGGTCAGCGAGAAGCCCGCCATGTCGAGGCTGGTGACGTAGTTGCCGACCAGGTTGCGGGCGATCTCGATGCCGTGGTCCGCCAGCCGGGCGTGCACCTCGCCGAAGACCAGGTAGAGCTCGATCAGGGGGGTCGCGCCCAGCCCGTTGACCAGGGCGAGGACTCGGTCGCCGGTGGCAAGGTCGTGATCGGCGAGGACGGTGTCCACCACCTCGGCGACCAGGTCGCGGGCGGGTCGAAGGGGCTCGCGGCGGCGGCCCGGTTCGCCGTGGATGCCGACGCCGACCTCGATCCGGTCCTCGGGCAGGTCGAAGCCGGGGTGCCCGACGGCCGGGACGGTGGCCGCGGTGAGGGCGATCGCGAAGGAGCGGGAGGCCGCGTTGACCCGCTCGGCCAGGGCGGCGACCTCGGCGAGCGGGGCGCCGCGTTCGGCCAGGGCTCCGGCGGCCTTCTCGACCAGGACGGTGGCACCGGTGCCGCGGCGTCCGGCCGTCCAGGTGGAGTCCTCGACGGCGACGTCGTCGTCGACCAGGACGGTGCGGACCTCGATCCCGTCCTCGGCGGCGAGCTCGGCGGCGAGGCGGAAGTTCATCACGTCGCCGGTGTAGTTCTTCACCACCAGCAGCACGCCCACGCCCCGGTGGACGGTGCGGACGGCGGCGAGCACCTGGTCGGGGACGGGGGAGGTGAAGATCTCGCCGGGGCAGGCGGCGTCGAGCATGCCCGGGCCGACGAAGCCGGCGTGCAGCGGCTCGTGGCCGGAGCCGCCGCCGGACACGAGGGCCACCTTGGGCGCGGCCGGGCGGGTGCCCCGGGTGATGATCCGGGCGTCGAGGTCGACGGCCAGTTCGGGGTGGGCGGCCGCGAAGCCGGCCAGGGCGTCCGGCAGGACGGTCTCCGGGTCGTTGATGAGCTTCTTCACGGTGCCGGCTCCCCTCGACGGATCCCTCTGGTCGACGGTACGCCGTCCGGCTCGCCGGGTCCCCGCGGCGGCCCCGGGGTGGACCCGAACGGCCCTACCGGCGGGGACAGTTAGGATCGGGTCATGGACAGTCGAGTCGGTGTCGTCCTGGTCTCGCACAGCGCCGCGCTGGCGGCGGGTCTCACCGAGCTCCTCGCCGAGCTCGGCTCCGGGGCCGTGGCCGTGGTACCGGCGGCGGGGACGGCCGACGGCGCGCTCGGCACCAGCGACGAGCTGATCGTGCGCGCGCTGCGGGCGGCGGACGGCGGGGCCGGGGTGGTGCTGCTGCCCGACCTGGGGAGCTCGGTGCTGACCGCCCGCGCCGTGCTGGCGGACCAGGCCCGCGAGGACCTGGTGCTGGTGGACGCGCCGTTCGTGGAGGGCGCGGTGGCGGCGGTGGTGACGGCCTCGACCGGCGCGGGGCTGGCCGAGGTGGTCGCGGCGGCGGAGGCGGCCCGGGAGTTCCGGAAGTTCTGAGCGGGGCGGCTACTTGGCGTCGGCGTAGCGCTCCACCACGGCGGTGCTGAGCGGGAAACGGACCGGGGTGTCGCCGAAGACCAGCCGGCGGGCCTCCTCGCCGGCCTCGGCGACGGCGGCCGCCACCTGGTCGGCGAGGTCGAGCGGGCTGTGCACCATGACCTCGTCGTGCTGGAAGAACACCAGGTGCGGGCGGTCCTCGCCGCTGCTCAGGGCGGTCAGCCGACGGCGCAGCGAGGCGAGCAGGGCAAGCGCCCAGTCGGCTCCGCTGGCCTGGATGACGAAGTTGCGGGTGAAGCGGCCGCGGGCGCGGGCGGACCGGCCGCCGGTGTCGGCGGCCGTCTCCGGGGCCTCGGTGAGGTCGAGCCAGTCGGCGGAGGGCGGCGGGCAGGCCCGGCCGAGCCGCGAGTGCACCACGCCACCGTCCTCGCCGGTGCGGGCGGCGGCCTCGACGTAGCCCATGGCGGTCGGGTAGCGGCGTCGGAGGGTGGCCAGCAGGGGGCCGATGTCGCCGCTGGTCTGGCCGTACATCGCGCCGAGCAGGCCGAGTTTGGCCTTCTCGCGGTCGCCCTGGAAGGCGGTGGCGGCGAGCGCGGAGTAGAGGTCGCCCTCGGCGGCGGTCCGGGCCAGGCCGGCGTCCTGGGAGAGGGCGGCGAGAACGCGCGGTTCGAGCTGGGCCGCGTCGGCGACGACCAGGGCCCAGCCCGGGTCGGCGACCACCGCGCCGCGCAGCACCCGGGGAATCTGCAGGGCGCCGCCGCCGCGGCTGGCCCAGCGCCCGGAGACGACGCCGCCGACCACGTACTCGGGCCGGAACCGGCCGCCCCTGGCCCAGGTGTCCTGCCAGGCCCAGCCGTGGGCGGCGTGCAGCCGGGACAGCTCCTTGTAGCGGATCATCAGCGCGGCCGCCGGGTGGTCGACCGAGCGCAGCTCCCAGCTGCGGGTCGAGGTGAGCTGGATGCCCTGGTCGGCGAAGGCACGCAGCACCTGGCTGTGCGAGTCCGGGTTGAACGGGCGGGCGCCGAGGGCCTGCTGGAGCTCGACCGCGAGCTCGGCCAGAATCTTCGGCCGGGTGCCGGGGATGGCCGGGCGGGGGCCGAGCAGGTCGGTGAGCAGGTGGTCGTGGACGTCGGCGCGCCAGGGCAGGCCGTCGTACGCCATCTCGGCGGCCAGCAGCGCGCCGGCGGACTCGGCGGCGACCAGCAGCCGGAAGCGGGACCGGGCGGCCGGGTCGGCGATCGCCTGGATCCGCCGCTGCTGATCGGCGTGGACCGCGACCACGGCGGTCAGCTGGTCGGTGCCCGGGGGGAGTTGGAGGCGGTCGGGGGTGAACAGGCTGTCCTGGTCGTCGACGGCGGCCTCGGGCAGGTCGGCGGGGACGGGGAGGCGCCGCAGCCGGGCCCAGGCCGCGCCGAGCGAGCGCGGCCCGCCCCAGCTGCCCTCGTGGCCCAGCAGCAGTGCCTCGACCAGGCGCAGGTCGTGGCAGCGGGCGAGGCGCAGCGGGAGCAGCGGGGTGTAGCCGCTGTCGGCGGCGGCCCAGACCCAGCGCGGCTGTCCGGCCGTTTCCAGGTCGGCCACCGCGGGGGCGAGGTCGGGGTGGTGGGCCGGGGGGCCGAGCGGGGTGCCGGCGTCGTCGAGGGGCTGGAGGCGGCCGCCGGGCCCGTGCGGGTCGGGGGCGAGGGCGTAGCGCGGTGCGGTCGGCGCTGCCATCGGCGGTGCCTCCTCTCGTGGGCGGGCCCGCGGGGGTGGTCCGCGGTGCGGGTTCGACGGTAGCCGGTGGGTCGGACAGTCGGCGGCAGGCGGTGGCCGGGCCGGTGAGCAGCGCGTCGAGGACGGGGCCGGGGGCGAGGCCGAGGCGGGCCCGGTGGTCGGCGGGGGTGCCGCGGCCGTCGTCCTCTGCGTCCGAGGGGGTCCGATCGGCGAGATCCGCGGGGTCTCGGACCACCCGGGCCGCTTCCTCCCGCTCGGCCGGGAGTGGCCGACGGCCGACTGACCGCCCTTCAAAAGTGACGGTAGGCAGCGCTGATACCACCGCGTATGGTCGGTCGAATGAGTCTCAACCCCTTCTTCGAGCCCAGCACGCTGGACTACGAACTGCCGCCCTTCGCCGAGATCCGGGAGGAGCACTACCTGCCGGCCTTCGAGCAGGGAATGGCCGACCAGCTCGCCGAGACCGCCGCCATCGCGGCCGCCGGGGAGCCGGCCACGTTCGAGAACACCGTGGTGGCGCTGGAGCGCTCCGGGGCGCTGCTGCGCCGGGTCTCGCTGGTCTTCTTCAACCAGTCGTCCTCCGACGGCACCGCGGCCCTGCAGGAGCTCGACGCGGAGATCAGCCCCCGGCTCGCGGCGCACGACGACACCATCCTGCTCGACCGGGTCCTGTTCGCGCGCTTCGACGCCCTGTACGGGGCCCGTGAGAGCCTCGACCTGGACCCGGAGTCGCTGCGGCTGCTGGAGCGCCACCACGACCGGTTCGTCCGCGCCGGTGCGCGGCTGGCGCCCGGCGAGCAGCAGCGCCTGCGCGAGATCAACGCCCGACTCGCCTCCGACGCCGCGGCCTTCCGCCGCAACGTGCGCACCGCCACCCAGGAGCGGGCGCTGGTGCTGGACGGTGCCGAGCAGTTGGACGGGCTCTCCGCGGACGCCGTCGCCGCCGCCGCGGAGAACGGCCGCGCCCTCGGCCGGGACGGCTCGTACGTGCTCAGCCTGAAGAACTTCTCCAACCAGCCCGAGCTGGCCCAGCTCACCGACCGCGGCCTGCGGGAGCGGCTGCTGACCGCCTCGCTGGGCCGGGCGGCCGAGACCAACGGCCCGCTGGCGATCCGGATGGCCGGGCTGCGGGCCGAGCGGGCCGCCGTCCTCGGCCACCCGAACCACGCCGCCTACGTGGTCGCCGACGAGACCGCCGGCACCGTCGAGGCCGTCGACGCCCTGCTGGCCCGGCTGGTGGCGCCCGCCGTCGCCAACGCCGAGCGCGAGGCGGCCGAGCTCGCCAAGCTGGCCGCCGCCGACGGGATCACCGAGCTGGCCGCCCACGACTGGGCGTTCTACTCCGAGCGGGTCCGGCAGATCTCGTACCGGCTGGACGCCGCGGCGCTGCGCCCGTACCTGGAGCTGGAGCGGGTGCTGCACGACGGCGTCTTCTTCGCCGCCAACCTCGCCTACGGGCTGACCTTCACCGAGCGCCCCGACCTGGTGGGCTACCACCGGGACGCCCGGGTGTTCGAGGTCTTCGAGGCGGACGGCGCCGCGCTCGGCCTGTTCGTCGCCGACTTCTTCGCCCGTGACACCAAGCGCGGCGGCGCCTGGATGAACGAGCTGGTCGAGCAGTCCACGCTGCTGGGCAGGCGCCCGGTGGTGGTGAACAACCTCAACCTCGCCAAGCCGGCCCCGGGCGAGCACGCGCTGCTCACCTGGGACGAGGTGCGCACCCTGTTCCACGAGTTCGGGCACGCGCTGCACGGGCTGTTCTCGGCGGTCCGCTATCCGCTCTTCACCGGCACCGCGGTGCCGCGCGACTTCGTCGAATTCCCCTCCCAGGTCAACGAGATGTGGATGACCTGGCCCGAGGTGCTGGCCAACTACGCCCGGCACCACGTGACCGGGGAGCCGCTGCCCGCCGAGCTGCTGGAGCGGATGGAGGCCGCGGCCAACTTCGGCCAGGGTTTCCGGACGGTCGAGTACCTGGCGGCGGCGCTGCTGGACTGGGCCTGGCACACCGTGCCCGCCGGTCAGCGGATCGAGGACGCCGAGGAGTTCGAGGCGGCCGCGCTGGCCAAGGCGGGCCTGGCCGTGCCGGCGATCCCGCCGCGCTACCGCACCACCTACTTCAGCCACGTCTTCTCGGACGACTACAGCGCCGGGTACTACGCGTACATCTGGTCGGAGGTGCTGGACGCCGACACCGTCGAGTGGTTCCGCACCAACGGCCGTACCGTGCGCGAGAGCGGGGAGGTGTTCCGGGCCGAGTTGCTCTCCCGGGGCGGCAGCCGTGAGGCGCTGGACAGCTTCCGGGCCGTGGTCGGCCGGGATCCGGAGACCGGGCCGCTGCTGGCCCGCCGCGGGCTGGCCTGACCGCGGCCGTGCGGTCCGCGGTGGTGCTCAGCGCGGGGCGACCGTCACGGTGACGGTCGCCCCGGCGCCGGCGGCCGGCAGCAGGATCCGGGCCAGGCCGGCCCGGTCGCCGCTCGGCTGCCGCACCTCCACCACCGCGGCCGGGGCGCCGGCCACGCTCACCCGGGCGCCGGCCGGGAAGGCGGTGCCCGGCAGCACCAGCTCCGTCCGGCCGGGCCGGCGGGCGGGCGTGAAGGTCAGCGTCCAGAGCGCACCGGCGGTGCGCTCGGCCACCGGCAGCCCGGCCAGCGCGGCCGGGTACGGGCCGAAGACCGGCTCCTCCCCGGGCGCGGGGCGCCCGTCCGGGCCCAGCGCGCAGTAGCCGCCGGAGCCCCGGCACCAGTACCACATCGTCCAGCCGGAGGCGAAGCCCGACATCGCGGCGACCTGCCGGCGCACCAGCTCCGCGTTGCCCGGGGTGCGGGAGTTCGGCGGGCCCCACTCGCCGACGAGCACCGGCATCCCGTGCGCGGTCGGGTAGCCGCCGATCGCGGCGGTGTAGTTCTCGATGAAGCCCCCGGCCGGGTCCCAGTCCCGGCCGCCCTCGACGGCGGTGTCGTAGAAGTGCGGGGCGTAGCCGAGCCGGTCCGGGCCGCGGCGCGGGTCGGTGAAGGCCGGCAGCTGGGTCGGCACGCCCTGGCCGACCAGCACGGTCGGCTCGACGAACAGCCAGGAGCGGCTGTCCGCGCGGCGGACGGCGGCGATCAGCCGCTGGTACATCTTCGGCAGCCGGTCGCGCTCCAGCTCGGCCGAGGCGGCCACCAGGACGGCCGGGTCGCTCGGGTCGCCGTCGATCGGTCCGGACGGCTCGTTGAACAGGTCGTAGCCAAACAGTGATCGGTGGCCGCGCAGTTCGGTGGCGATCCGGGTGTAGAACTCGCTCTGCCGCCGGCGCAGGTCGGCGTCGTCGTACAGGTGCCGGAAGGAGGCCTGGACGGCCGGCTGGTAGTAGCCGGCGAACCAGTCGTCCGGGTCCTCGACGAACGGCAGGCCCTCGTCGCGGGTGGCCCAGACGGGGATGCCCCGGTCGCCGCCGCCGAACTTGGGTCCGTAGACGTCCTGGTGGAAGTCGACGACGGCGAGCAGCCCGTACCGGTCGGCCCAGCCGAGCACCCGGTGCAGTCGGGCCAGTTCGGCCCGGTCGTACCGGTCGGGGGCCGGTTGCAGCCTGGTCCAGGAGATCGCCACCCGGATCACCGTGAAGCCGTGCGCGGCGATCGAGCGGATGTCGGCCTCGGTCGTCTCGGCGTACTTGTCGACGTTGAAGCCGCGCAGTTGCAGCACCCGGCCGCTCTCGTCGGTGAACAGCGTGCGGCCGTCGGCGGTGGTCACCGTCCCGGTGGGGAAGGCGGCCGGCGCGCGGCCGGGGCCGTCCACGCCGTACGGGTCCGGGCGGTCGGCGGCGACGGCGGTCGTGGTGGTGCTCAGCGCGGCCGCGAGGGCCAGGACCAGGGCGGCGGCGGTACGGCGAACGCGCACGGGGCACCTCGGGCGGGGGCGGAGGGGTGGCGGTGAGGGCCGATCCTGCCCCACGGGAGCGCCCGGCACAAGAGGTGAGCATGACTCATGTTCAGTTGATCTCCGCTGGTGGTGACGGTCGCTCAGTCGGCCTGCGGTGGCGGGGCGGCGACGGCCTGCGGCAGGTCGGCGGCGGCCGCGAGCCGGCCCCAGAGCAGGTCGGCCAGCGCCTGCACCATCCGGGCCCGCGGGCAGGGGCGCTGCTCCAGCCACCAGTCGCCGGCCGCCAGCACCATCCCGGTGACGGCCCGCCCCCAGGTCTCGGAGAGCAGTGGCCCGTCGGCGCCGAGGTCGACCTGCGCCTGGACGGCCTTGGTGATCTCCTCGGCGATCTGCCGCAGGGCGGGGGCCAGGGCGTTGCCCGCGCCGGTCGGGTCGCCGCTCTCGGGGTGGGTCAGCAGCCGGTAGACCTGCGGGCGCGACTCGATCGCGGCCAGGTAGGTGTCGAGCACGTGCTCCACCCGGTCGCGCCGCTCCAGCGGCTCGTTGAGGGCCGCGCGCACGGCGGCCAGCAGGCCGCTGGTGTGGCGCTCCGTCAGGGCGGTGATCAGGCCGTTCCGGTCACCGAAGTGCCGGTACAGGATCGGCTTGGTGATGCCGGCCTCGGCGGCGATCGCGTTCATGCTCGCCCCGGGGCCCTCGCGCTGGACGACCCGGTCGGCGGCGTTGAGCAACTGCTCGCGGCGGAGCTCGCCGGCGGGCTGGGCGGGGGGCGTCGACACGGTGATCGCTCCTGCGGTCGGGGGCGGGACGAGCGTTGACAGGCCTCGCCAATCAGTAGCAGACTCCCGCCATGTTACCCGAGGTAACATGGCCCTGTGGCGTGGGCTTCCGCCGATGCCCGAACCCGTTGACCGGAGGCACCATGAGCACCTTCTCCCTGGACCCGGGCCCGGACCAGCTGGCCGTCCGCGACTGGCTGCACGGCTTCGCCGCCGACGTGATGCGGCCGGCCGCCGCGGAGTGGGACGAGCGCGAGGAGACCCCCTGGCCGGTCATCCAGGAGGCCGCCCGACTCGGCATCTACTCCCTGGACTTCTACGCCCAGCAGTACTTCGACCCGTCCGGGGTGGGCATCCCGATCGCGATGGAGGAGCTGTTCTGGGGCGACGCGGGCCTCGGCCTCGCCATCGTCGGCACCACGCTGGCCGCCGTGGCCGTGCTCGCCAACGGCACCGACGAGCAGATCGGCACCTGGGCGCCGCAGATGTTCGGCACCCCCGACGACCTCAAGCTCGCCGCCTTCTGCTCCTCCGAGCCCGACGCGGGCTCGGACGTCTCCGCACTGCGCACCCGCGCGGTCTACCAGGAGGCCACCGACGAGTGGGTCCTGAGCGGCACCAAGACCTGGGCCACCAACGGCGGCATCGCCGACGTGCACGTGGTCGTGGCCACCGTCGACCCGGCGCTCGGGGCGCGCGGACAGGCCTCGTTCATCGTGCCGCCCCGCACCCCGGGCCTCGCCCAGGGGCAGAAGTTCAAGAAGCACGGCATCCGCGCCTCGCACACCGCCGAGGTGGTCCTGGACGGCGTGCGGGTGCCCGGCCACTGCCTGCTCGGCGGCAAGGAGAGGCTGGACGAGCGGCTCGCCCGGGCCCGGGAGCGGGCGGCGGGCACGGCCGGCGGCGGGCAGGGCTCCGGCGGCTCCGGCGGCTCCGGCAAGAACGCGGCGATGGCGACCTTCGAGGCCTCCCGGCCGGCCGTCGGCGCCCAGGCGATCGGGATCGCCCGGGCCGCGTACGAGGTGGCGCTGGACTACGCGAAGACCCGGGTGCAGTTCGGCCGCCCGATCATCGACAACCAGGGCGTGGCCTTCCAGCTCGCCGACATGAAGACCCGGATCGACGCCTCCCGGCTGCTGGTCTGGCGCGCCTCCTGGATGGCGGCGAACAACCAGCCGTTCACCGCCGCCGAGGGCTCGATGTCCAAGCTGTACGCCGGCGAGACGGCGAAGTGGGTGACGGCGCAGGCGATGCAGATCCTCGGCGGCAACGGCTACACCCGGGAGTACCCGGTCGAGCGGATGCACCGGGACAGCGCGATCTACACCATCTTCGAGGGCACCAGCGAGATCCAGCGGCTGGTCATCGCCCGGGCGATCTCGGGGCTGCCGATCCGCTGAGCGGTGCCGTCCGGCGCTCCCCGCGGGGGCGTTCGGCCGGCACGGCGGTCAGCGGGCCGCCCAGAAGGTCAGGCCCGCGGTCACCGCACCGAGGGCGGTGCCGGCCACGGTCTGCGCGAGGGTGTGGTCCCGGAGCACCACCCGGGACCACGCGACGACGCCCACCACCGGGGCGGCCAGCAGCCACCAGGGGCTCAGCGCCAGGGCGAGGCAGACGGTCGCGCCGCCGGTCACCGCGGTGTGCACGGAGATCTTCCACCAGACGGTCACCAGCAGCAGCGGCAGCAGCGAGGCGAACATCGCCAGCACGATGGCCGTCATGTCGGTCGGCGCATCCAGCAGGACCATGGTCACCAGACTGGTCAGCACCGACAGCAGGACCAGCGGCAGCACCACCAGCCGCCGCTTGCGCTGGCCGACGTGCCGGTCCTCGATCTCGCCCCGGCGCATCCCGCGCCGGATGAACCAGGTCGGGATCACGGCGGCGAACAGCGCGGCGAAGGCACCCCAGCCGAGTCCGGCCAGGCCGTAGCGGACCACACCGAGCAGCAGCACCAGCACGATGATGACGTTCTTCGGCTCCACCCCGTCGGTGACCAGCCGGGCCAGCCGGTACTCGCGGGAGGCTCCGGCCTCGCCGGGCGCCGCCGGGGCGGCCGGGGCGGCCGGGGCGGCCGGGGCGGTCGGGCGGCCCTCGCCGTCCGCGGGGATCGTGTCGGTCACGCCGTCGGCGCTCACACCGTCCCCGGCCGTCGTGTCGGGAGGGGTCTGGGCCGTGGTGTTCATCAGCTGCCGTTCTGCGGGGTGGAAACGCTCGATCAGAATTGTGCCTCCCGCCGCTCCAGGAACGCGGCCAGCCCCTCCCGAACGTCCGGCGCCAGCCGGGACTTGCGCTCCCACGGCGCCACGGCCGGGCCGGCCTGCTCCGGCGGGACGGCCAGCGCGGACTTCACCGCGCCGATCGTCTGCGGTGAGCGCCGGGCCAGCAGCCGGGCGAACTCCACGGCCCTGGCGTCCAGTTCACCCGCCGGCAGGACCTCCTCGACCAGCCCGTACCGCTCGGCCCGCCCGGCCGACACCAACTCCCCGGAGAAGAGCAGGTACTTGGCTCGGGCCGGCCCGACCAGTCGGGCCAACCGGACGGTCGGCACGGCCGGGTAGACCACGCCCAGCTTGGCCGGCGTGATGCCGAACCTGGCGTCCTCGGCGGCGAACCGCAGGTCGCAGGCGACCGCGAGCTGGCAGCCGCCGCCCACACAGGCGCCGTGCACCACGGCCAGGGTGGGGTGCGGGAAGGCGGCCAGCGCCTCCTCGGCGGCCACGTTGTCCGCGTGGTAGGCGTCGGCCCGCGCGGGGTCCGCGTAGACCCCGGTCAGCTCGGTGATGTCCGCCCCCGCGGAGAAGGTGCCGCCCGCGCCGGTGAGCAGCAGCGCCCGGACGTCCGGGTGCGCCGCCAGCCGTTCCAGTACCCGGGGCAGGCCGCGCCACATCGCCAGGGTGACGGCGTTGCGGCGCTCGGGGCGGTCCAGCAGCACCGTGGCGACCGCGCCGTCGACCTGGGCGCGCAGGCCGTCCACTCCGGTGTCGACCGGCTCGACCATCAGTGCCTCCGCGGGTGCTCGTCTGTGCGCCTCACCCTTCCACAGCGGGTTCGTCCGGGACCACGGCGGTCACTGTGATCTCCACCAACTGGCCGGTGTAGCCCAGAGTGGCCACGCCCAGCAGGGTCGAGGTGTGCGGCCCGGCGGCCAGGCCGGAGGCGTTCACCACCTCCCAGACCGCGGAGAGCGGGCCCGGGGTCGGCGAGACCACGTAGACCGTGCTGGCGACCACCTGCGGCAGTCCGCTGCCGATCGACCGCAGCGCCGACTCCAGGTTGGCGAGCACCTGGTGGGCCTGGGCGACGTGGTCGCCGGGGCCGACCAGCCGGCCGTCCGCGTCCAGCGGCACCGCGCCGGCGAGGAACGCCAGCCGGGTGCCGGCCTCGACCACGGCGGTGTGGGCGTACCCGGGCGGCGGGAAGAGGCCCGGGACGGTGCTTCGGCGGATCATGCGCGGTGCTCCTCGGATCGTCCGGTCGGGACGATCATCGGTCGTGGGCGGCCGGCTGTCACCCGGGTTTCCGACTCCGCGTCAGCCGGGCCCGTGGTCGTCGCCGGCCGCGTCACCACCGGCGGGGTCATCGGCGGCGCCACCGCCGGGGTCACCCGCGACGTCACCGGCCGCCGTGCGGTCGGCGGGGTGCCACTCGCGCGCGAGCAGGGACCAGACCTCGTAGTCCAGCCGGACGCCGTTGTGCAGCGTGAACTCGCGCATCACGCCGTCCAGCCGCATCCCCATCCGCTGGGCGACCGCGCGGCTGCGGGCGTTGACGGTGCTGTTCCACCACTCGACCCGGTGCAGCCCCCGCTCGACCAGGGCGTAGTCGATCAGGTGCCGGACCGCCGCGCCGACCAGGCCGCGGCCGCCTCCGGCGGGCTCGCTCCAGACCCCGATCTCGCAGGTGCCGGCCTTGGCGTCGAAGCGGACGAACATGGCGCCGCCGACCAGCGTGCCGTCCAGCCAGATCCCGAAGATCCGGCCGCTGTCGGCGGCCTGCCGGTCCGCGTAGGACTGGAGGGTGGCGCGCGCCGAGTCCAGGTCGGTGGAGCGGGTGGCCCACGGGATCCAGGGGTCGATGCCGTCCCGGGCGCGGTCCATGTGGGAGAGGAACTCGGCGGCCTGCCAGGGCTCCAGGGGGCGGAGCTCGGCGTCCTCGGTGAGCGGGATGGCGTACACGGCGGCCTCCGGTCGGCGGCGAGTGGGTGCGGATGCGGGTGCGGGTGCGGGTGCGGGGGTGGCGGCGGGGTCGGGCAGCGGGACGGACGGCGGGGGTCGGGCCCTGACAGAGTACATAACAAACGTTTGGTAGGTACCATGGCGGCCATGACGCCCGCCCGAGGAGACCACGAAGCCCGCCGAGCCGACGTCTCCGAGGCGGTCTGGCGGGTGCTGGCCGAGCGCGGCTTCGGCGGGCTGACGCTGCGGGCCGTCGCCGCGGAGATGGGCGCCTCCACCGGGCTGCTCACCCACTACTTCCCGAACAAGCGGGCGCTGCTGCGGCACGCGCTCGACGTCCTGGACCGGCGCTCGGCCGCGCGTGCCAAGCCCGCCTCCGAGCGGGCCGGCGCCGGTCTGGAGATGCTGCGCGCCGTCCTGCTGGACATCCTTCCGCTGACCCCGCAGAGCGCGGCCGGAAACCGGATCTGGGTGGCCTCCTGGGATGTGGCGCTGGCCGATCCGGAACTGGCCGAGGAGCACGCCGAACGGTACCGGCGGGCCCGGCTCCGGATGGCGGAGCACGTCGTGGACGCACGGAGGCTGGGTGAGCTGCCGGACGGATCCGACGGTTCGCACGGCCGGGACGGAGCGGGCGAACCTCGCGGTCCGGGCGAAGGCCGCGGTGCGGATGAAATGCGCGGACCGGATGAAATGCGCGGAGCGGGCGGATCGGACGGATCGGCCGAGGATGTGGCGGCGGCGGCGCAGAGTTTTGTGCTGGGGCTGGTGGTGCAGGCGCTCTTCGCGCCGCGGGAGTTCCCGCCGGAACGCCAGATTCAGCTTGTGGACCGTTATCTCGCCGGTCTCGCGGCGGGCGCCGCTCCGGGCGTTGTGGCGGAGCCCGAAGGGGGCGTCGCGCCGGGTCCCGGCACGGGACGGGCCGACGCCGATGGATTCCACCTCGGGTGATTCGGGTGGATGTGGGCGCCCCCAGCAGGATTCGAACCTGCGACCTACCGCTTAGAAGGCGGGTGCTCTATCCGCTGAGCTATGGGGGCCGGGCGGGGTGTCGGGCCGGAAAACCGGCCCTCGACTGCGCTGAGTGAGGGACTGCGGACGCATTGTGTCGGTCGGCGGCGGGTCCCTCGGGTGCCCGACGCGCGGGCACACCCGGCCCCTGGCCGGGGGCTGGATGTTCCGGGACAGGATACGGGTGTCGGGATCCTCCGCCGGGCGTTCAGGCATCGGGTCGGGTGTGTCGGCCTTGGTGGAGCCGTCCGATAATCGCAGGTGGTGGCCGGACGTGCAGCGCCCTGGCGGGCCTTGGACCCGGACGTTGTGCACTCGTTACGGGGCTGCCTCCTCACCCGTTATGGATTCGGTGCGGAGAATACCCGGCCGTCCTTGCGGGTGGGGGCCGGATTTGGGTTACTTCGGTCGGATGACATGCCCCGGACGGTTGCCCGGCCACCCGTTCGGGGCTTGGCGGGATGTGTGGTTTGCGTGATTCGTTGTCATGTCCGCGGTGAGGTCAAGGTTCCCGGAGCTGCCGAATTCAGGGTGGATTCACCCGGTCGAGCTATTCGCGTTGTCCACAGGCGCGACTTGTCCACAGGAATTCGGGTGACCTTGGCGGGCGCCGGTGCGGGATTGCACTCTTTTCTCGGGCGGATTGCTCCGCGGAATACCGCGGGGGATTTCGCCGCGGATTCGGCCGGCGGGTCCGATCGCGGATCGCCGGGCGGTGAATGGCCGCCCTGCGGGCGTGTCCGGCGGGCGGCCGAATGGCAGTCCGCGGGTGGGGCTGCGGGATGCGGACGGCCGCCGGCGTACGGCGGTTGACGGAGGGTCGGCGGTGTCCGGCCGGAGATCGGGAAGGTGTGCCATGAACGAAACCCTGGTGACCATGGTCGGCAACGTCGCCTCGGCGGTCAGCTACGCGCAGACGTCGGCCGGGGTGCCGGTCGCCAACTTCCGGATGGCGACCACGGAGCGCCGCTACGACCGGGGCAGCGGCGACTGGGTGGACGGCGACACCAGCTGGGTCACGGTGGTGGCATGGCGCTGGCTCGCCACCAACCTGGTCGCCTCGGTCGCCAAGGGGGACCCCGTGGTGGTCAGCGGCCGACTGCGGGTCAGGGAGTGGGAGCAGGAGGAACAGCGGCGTTCGGCGGTCGAGATCGACGCCCGGGTGGTGGGCCACGACCTGTCCCGGGGGACGTCGGCGTTCCGGCGTGCGGGGCAGGCCAGGCCGGAGCTGGTGCCCGGCGGAGCGGCCGGGATCCCGCCGGGCGCCCGGCCGGAGCTGCCCCCCGCGGTGGCGACGGTCGAGCAGGCGGTGCCGGGGTGGATCGTCGCCGCGGTGGAGGCGAGGCGTGTGGCGGACGTGTCCGATGTGTCCGATGTGGGCGTCTCGTCCGGCGAGTTGGCAGGGGATGGGGGCGGCGGGTGAAGCCGGTGGTGGAGTTGTGTCGAGCCGGGGGGAACATGTCGACTAAGGTTCAAAGCTGATCGATTTCCCGGCACTTCGGTGGTTGAAGAGTGCAAAGTCCGGCGGATCGCGGATTCGACGATCATTCTGTCGAAGCGTCAACAGTTGCCGATGACCGGCGGTTTGGTAACGATACAGCTACGGAACTGTCCTGGTTTGCTACACGGGTTTGAACCTACCGGCAGGTCAATAAGATGCGTCTGGTCCACACAGGTGCTGTGGCGTCACAGGGGGCGCCGCATTGCAGGGGTGGCCGGCCACGAGCGCGGCCAAGCCCGAAGGGATCAATACATGTTCCACAAGCAGGGGCGGGCTCTCTCCCGTATAGCCACTGTCATGCTCGCGTCGAGCCTGGCCGTGGTCGGCGGTACCTTCGCGGCGGGTGCGGCCCCCGCACCGGCCGCCGACGGTGAGTCAGGTTCGGGGATCACCGCGACGATTCAGCCGACGATGCTGAGTGGACCGGTCCAGGTCGATGCCAACCACAAGATCGACGGTGGGCTGTTCACCCTGCTGACCTCGGACGGCAAGAAGATCCAGACCTACTGCATCGACGTCGACCACGGCGTCGACATCAAGGGCAACATCAAGTACCAGGAGTCGGACTGGTCCTCGAGCTCGCTGGGTGCGCCCGGCAAGGCCGAGGCGGCCGGCAAGATCCGCTGGATCCTGGAGCACTCGTACCCCAAGCTCGACCTGGAGACCGTCAAGAAGGCCGCCGGCATCACCGGTGACTTCGAGAAGGAGGACGCGGCCGCCGGTACCCAGGCGGCGATCTGGCGCTTCTCCGACAACAAGACCACGGCCACCCCGCTCGACGCGGAGGCCAAGAAGCTCACCGAGTACCTCTCGGGTGCGGCGAACACGGGCATGCCCGAGCCGAAGCCCTCGCTGGACCTCGACCCGTCCTCGGTGAACGGAAAGTCGGGCAGCAAGCTCGGCCCGTTCAAGCTCAACAGCAGCGCCGAGTCGGTCAAGCTCTCCCTGACCGACGACGCCTCGGGCGGCAAGGTCAAGCTGCTGGACAAGGACGGCAAGGCCGTCACCACCCTGAACGGCCCGATCGCCAAGGACACCCAGCTGTTCCTGGACGTCCCGGCGGGCACCGCGGCCGGTTCGGCCAAGGTCAGCGCCACGGCGACCACCGTCGTGCAGACCGGTCGCGTGTTCCTGAGCGTCGGCTACACCCCCGAGAAGCACAGCCAGAGCATGATCCTGGCCGGCTCCGAGGAGGTCACCGTCACCAAGACCGCGCAGGCCACCTGGACCCAGGCCAAGGGCCCGCAGCTGTCGGCCTCCGCGAAGATCGACTGCGCCAAGAACGGCGTCCAGGTCACCGTCACCAACGGTGGTGACGAGGACGCCGACGTGACCGTCGCGCCCGGCAAGACCGTCAAGGTCGGCGCCGGCAAGACCGAGACCGTGCTGGTCCCGGTCGCCGAGGACGCGTCCTACAGCATCAAGGTCACCGGCCCGAACTTCACCAAGGAGTTCACCGGCATCCTGGACTGCAAGGTCTCCAGCACCACCGGTGGCACCGGTGGCGCGACCCCGTCCGCCTCGCCGTCCACCCCGGTCGGCAACGGCACCACCGGTGGCCCGAGCCTGGCCACCACCGGTGGCGGCAGCGGTACCGGCATCATCGCCGGTGTCGCCGGTGCGCTGGTCCTCGCCGGTGCCGGTGCGGTCTTCGCCCTGCGCCGCCGTGGCCGCCACGGCCGCGACGCGGTCTGAGGCACACCCGCCGCAAGCCGGGCCCGGCCTCCGGGCCCGTCGGCTGAATGAAACGGTCCCGTCCGCCGCGATCCGCGGCGGGCGGGACCGTCGCTTTGCCGGGCTCCGGACCACGGCCGTTAGGGCCCTCCCGCCCGGTGCGGCACAATGGAAGGCTGCAAGCCGATTACTCACGACGACGCCGGAGCGATCTCACGTGGCGGAATTCATCTACACCATGCGCAAGGTGCGCAAGGCACACGGCGACAAGGTCATCCTTGACGACGTGACCCTCAACTTCCTCCCCGGAGCGAAGATCGGCGTCGTCGGCCCCAACGGCGCCGGCAAGTCCACCGTGCTGCGGATGATGGCCGGCCTGGACCAGCCCTCCAACGGCGAGGCCTACATCTCGCCCGGGTACACCGTCGGCATGCTCCTGCAGGAGCCCCCGCTCGACGAGACCAAGACGGTCCTGGAGAACGTGCAGGACGGGGTCAAGGAGATCAAGGGCAAGCTCGACCGGTTCAACGAGATCGCCGAGCTGATGGCGACCGACTACTCGGACGCGCTGCTCGACGAGATGGGCAAGCTCCAGGAGGACCTGGACCACGCCAACGCCTGGGACCTGGACGCCCAGCTGGAGCAGGCCATGGACGCCCTGGGCTGCCCGCCCGGCGACTGGCCCGTCACCAAGCTCTCCGGTGGTGAGCGCCGCCGCGTGGCGCTCTGCAAGCTCCTGCTGGAGGCCCCGGACCTGCTGCTGCTCGACGAGCCCACCAACCACCTCGACGCCGAGTCGGTGAACTGGCTGGAGCAGCACCTGGAGAAGTACGCGGGCACCGTCGTCGCGGTCACCCACGACCGGTACTTCCTGGACAACGTCGCCGAGTGGATCCTCGAGCTCGACCGCGGGCGCGCCTACCCGTACGAGGGCAACTACTCCACGTACCTGGAGGCCAAGCAGTCGCGCCTCAAGGTCGAGGGCCAGAAGGACGCCAAGCGCGCCAAGCGGCTCAAGGAGGAGCTGGAGTGGGTGCGCTCCAACGCCAAGGGCCGGCAGGCCAAGTCCAAGGCCCGTCTCGCCCGGTACGAGGAGATGGCGGCCGAGGCCGACAAGATGCGGAAGCTGGACTTCGAGGAGATCCAGATCCCGCCGGGCCCGCGCCTGGGCGCCATCGTCGTCGAGGTCAACAACCTCTCCAAGGCCTTCGGCGAGAAGGTCCTGATCGACGACCTGAGCTTCACCCTGCCGCGCAACGGCATCGTGGGCATCATCGGCCCGAACGGCGCCGGCAAGACCACGCTGTTCAAGATGCTCCTCGGCGAGGAGCAGCCGGACGGCGGCTCGGTCAAGGTCGGCGAGACGGTCAAGGTCAGCTACGTCGACCAGGGCCGCGCCAACATCGACCCGAAGAAGACCCTGTGGGCCGTCGTCTCCGACGAGCTCGACTGGATCAACGTCGGCCAGGTCGAGATGCCGTCCCGCGCCTACGTCTCGGCGTTCGGCTTCAAGGGCCCGGACCAGCAGAAGCCGGCCGGGGTGCTCTCCGGTGGTGAGCGCAACCGGCTGAACCTCGCGCTCACCCTCAAGCAGGGCGGCAACCTGCTGCTCCTCGACGAGCCCACCAACGACCTCGACGTCGAGACGCTCTCCTCGCTGGAGAACGCCCTGCTGGAGTTCCCGGGCTGCGCCGTGGTCATCTCCCACGACCGCTGGTTCCTGGACCGGGTGGCCACCCACATCCTCGCCTACGAGGGCGAGAGCAAGTGGTTCTGGTTCGAGGGCAACTTCGATTCGTACGAGAAGAACAAGATCGAGCGGCTGGGCGCCGACGCCGCCCGTCCGCACCGGGCCACCTACAAGAAGCTGACCCGAGGCTGAGAGCCGCCGGCATGCCGAGCCACCCGTACGTCGAGCCGTCCGTATCCGGACGGACGGTGGCAACGCTGCCGAAGCAATGGCCCGGCAGACTGCCCCTGTGGCGGTCTGCCGGGCCGCCGCCCGTGTGCCCCGTGGCCGCGCGGACGGCACACGGGGCCTTCGGGCCCTTCGATCGGTGAGGAGACCAACCGTGGCACGCCACATCTACGCCTGCCCCCTCAGGTGGTCCGACATGGACGCCTTCGGCCACGTCAACAACGTGGTCTTCCTGCGCTACCTGGAGGAGGCCCGGATCGACTTCATGTTCCACCGGGCCGCCGAGGCCGGTGCGGGTGAGTTCGCGGGCGGTTCCGTGGTGGCCCGGCACGAGATCGACTACAAGCGTCCGCTGGTCCACCGGGCCGCGCCGGTGACGGTGGAGACCTGGGTGACCCAGATCGGCGGTGCCTCGCTGACGGTCTCCTACGAGATCAAGGACGTCGCCGAGGACGGCACCGAGACGGTCTACGTCCGGGCGTCGACCGTCGTCGTCCCCTACAACCTGGCGGAGGGCCGGCCGCGCCGGATCAGCGCGGTGGAGCGGGAGTTCCTCAGCCGCTACACCGACGACGCCGACGACGCCACGGGCCCGGCGGAGACCGGCGCCGCCGCTACCGGGCGGGGCGGTGGCCGCGGCGCGCGCGGCGCCCGCGGCGAACGGGCCGTCGCGGCCGTCTGACCGACCCGGGGCCGGACCGGCCCGTACCGCCCCCGAGTGCACCGAGTGAGCTGATCACCCTTGACCACCATCACCCGCCTCCGTCTCGTCGACGCAGGGGAGGGCGCCGACCTGGGCGCCTTCCTGCTCCGGCTGCTGCGCTTCGACCGGGCGGCCGCCGTCCGGCTCCAGGCGGTCACCGGCCCGACCGGGCAGGGCGTGCTGGCGGTGTTCGGGCGGCTGCCGCTGGGCGGTTCCGGGGTGCTGGCGATCCGCACCGCACGGCTGGTGGAGCTGGACGCCCGGGTGGACGCGACCGTCTCGGCGGGGCAGCTGCTGGAGTCGGTGGACCAGGCGGAGGGGACGTTCGCCGTCCCGGCGCCGGTGACCGGGCCGGCCTGGGCCGGTCTGCTGCCGCCGCGCACCGGATGGCAGCCGGTGGGTGAGCCGCCGGCGTCCGAGGTCTACCCCGAACTGATGGCGGCGGTGCGGGAGTTCAAGGAGCGCAGCGAGCAGGTGCCGGAGCACCACCGGACCCGCGCGGTGCTGGACGAGCTGGCCGACGAGATCTGGTCCCGCCCGCTCGGTGCCCTGCCCGAACTGCCGCTGCGGGCCGCGCACGCGGCGTACGTGATCGGCTTCCTCAAGCCGGCCGCACCGCTCGCCGTCCACCGGGCCGGCAGCTGGCTGCGGTTGAGTGCTCCGGCCGGTTCGGTCGTGGTGCGCCGCGCCGCCGCGCCGGGCGCCGGGCTGGGCCTGAGCCCGCTGCTCTGAGGGGCCGGGGTCTGCCCGGGGCCCGCCGGGTGTCAGCCGGCCGTGTTGATCATCGAGGCGGCGGCGTAGGTGAGGTAGTCCCACAGCTGTCGCTCGGCGTCCGCGGGGAGCCCCAGCGAGTCCAGGGCCGCCCGCATGTGCTTCAGCCAGGCGTCGTGCGCGGCCCGGTCGACGGTGAACGGGGCGTGCCGCATCCGCAGCCGGGGGTGGCCGCGCTGCTCGCTGTAGGTGCGGGGGCCGCCCCAGTACTGCATCAGGAACAGGGCGAAGCGCTCCTCGGCCGGGCCGAGGTCCTCCTCGGGGTACATCGGCCGCAGCAGCTCGTCCTGGGCGACGCCCTGGTAGAAGCGGTGGACCAGCAGCCGGAAGGTCGCCTCGCCGCCGACCGCGTCGTAGAAGGTCTCCTCGCTGAGCGTCTCGCGCCGGGTCTCGTTCACCCGACCATGGTCCCAGACGGCCACGGGGGCCGTACACCGGGACTTCCGGCGTACGACCCCCGTGGGAGCGGTCGGGCCGGCGCTACGCGTCGTCCCAGTTGAAGAAGCGCCAGGCGATCGCGGACATCACCGCGGCGAAGGCGAGCAGTCCGCCCATGGCCGGGAGGACGTCCATCACGCCGCCACCCCGGCTGAGCACCGACTGGGCGGAGGTGACCAGGTAGTGCAGCGGGAACACCTTCGAGACGGTCTGCAGCCAGCCCGGGGCGCCGTCCAGCGGGAAGAAGGCGCCGCCGAGGAAGGACATCGGCAGGATGATCATCTGGTTGATGCCGTTGGCCGCCTCCTCGCTCTTGGCGGCGGCACCGGTGACCAGGCCGATCGACATGAACGCGATGGTGGCGCAGAGCACCAGCGGGACGACCAGCCACCAGCTGCCGCTCAGCCTGAGCCCGAAGAACGGGGTGGTGGCCACCGCGAGGAAGATCGCGGTCTGGGCCAGCGCCACCACGCCGCTCACCGCCACCCGGGCGCCGACCACGACGCCCGGTGAGACCGGTGCCAGCCGCAGCCGCCGCAGCACCCGCTTCTTGCGCCAGCTGACCAGCGTGAACGAGGCACCGTAGACCGCGCCGGTGGCGATCGCCCAGCCCAGCAGGCCGGGGGTGAGGTACTGGATCGGCTTCAGCGACAGGTCCTCGACCTGGGCGGTCACCAGGGTGAAGGCCGGGGGCCGGCCCGAGGCCTGCTGGTTGGCGCCCTGGACCACCGAGTTGACGATGCTCTGGACGCTGCCCGCCTTGACCTGGTCGGTCGCGCTGTAGCGGAGGTTCACCGTCCCGTCGGGCCCCTCGGAGACCACGCCGTCGAGGTCGCCCTTGCGCAGCTTCTCCAGCGCGTCGCCCTCGTCGGTGACGCGGGTGATGGTGAGGACCTTCTCCAACTGCTCCCGGCCCTCGCCCTGTACGGCGTCCAGCACCCGCACCTGGCCGACCTCGGCCACCTTCACGTGCGGCGCCCCGGCGCTCTTGAACAGCGTGCCGAACAGCAGCAGGAACATCAGCGGCATCAGCAGTACGAAGAACAGCGCACCGCGGTCGCGGACGAAGCCGAGCAGCATCACCCGGGTCAGTCCGCCGAACGCGCTCACCCGCTCGGGCCCGGTGGACTCGGACGCGGGGGCCTGCTGCCGTTCGGGGGTGGTGGTCGCGCTCATGCCCGGTACTCCCGTCCGGTCAGCTGGAGGAAGACGTCCTCCAGGGTGGCGCCGCGCACTTCCAGGCCGCGCAGCGCGTTCTGTTCGGCCAGCACCGAGAGCACCGGCGCGGGCAGCCGGGTGGACAGCGACAGCGTGACGCCGTCGTCGTCCAGCCCGGTGAACTCGGCCCCGGCGGCGGTGAACAGCTCGCGGGCCCGGACGGTGGTCAGCAGCCCGGACTCCACGCTCACCCGGACGCTGTCGTCGATCTCGCGGACCAGGACGGCCGGCGCACCGGTCTTGAGCACCTTGCCGTGGTCCATCACGGAGACCCGGTCGCAGAGCACCTCGGCCTCGTCCAGGTAGTGCGTGGTGAGCACGACGGTGCGGCCCTCGGCGTTGATGTCCCGCAGCAGGTCCCAGAGGTTGCGGCGGGCCTGCGGGTCGAGGCCGGTGGTGGGCTCGTCCAGGAAGACCAGCTCCGGGTCGTGGACCAGGGCGCAGGCGATCGACAGCCGCTGTGCCTGGCCGCCGGACATCTTGTCGGTCTGCACCCCGGCCGACTCGGTGAGGCCGACCCGCTCCAGCATCGCGTCGGCCCGCCTGGGGCCGATGCCGTAGAACGAGGCGAAGGTGCGGATGGTCTCACGGGCCGTCAGCTTCACGAAGAAGGCCGAGGCCTGGAACTGCACGCCGATGCGCGGCAGCAGCTCCTTGTTGCGCGGCCACGGGCTCAGCCCGAGCAGTTCGACACGGCCCTCGTCGGGCTCGCGGATCCCTTCCAGGATCTCCAGTGTGGTGGTCTTGCCGGCCCCGTTCGGGCCGAGAATGCCGTAGAACTCGCCAGTCGCGACGGAGAACGAGACTCCGTCGACGGCCTGGACATCCCCGTACCGCTTCCGGATCCCGTCGGCGGTTATTGCTTCAGTCATGCCTCCAGACCCTAGGACCCCAGGTGGAGGCTGTGATAGCCCCTTGAGCAAAGCGTGAGGAAAACCGGCCGACCGGCACCGGGCCGGTCGGCCGACCGTGCGTCAGGCGCCGCGGTGCAGCGTGATGGTGGTCCACGCGCCGAGGTGGATCCGGTCGCCGTCGTTCAGCGGGATCGCGGTGTGCGGGGGCACCGGGTCGGGGCTGCCGTTGACGGTGGTGCCGTTGGTGGAGTCCTGGTCGACCAGCACCCAGCTGCCGTCGGCCTGCTCGGCCAGCAGCGCGTGCTGGTGCGAGGCGCCCGGGTCCTCCGGGGCCACCGACAGGTCGATCTCGGGCACGGTGCCGCGGTTCTGGCTGCGCCGGCCGATCCGCAGCTGGCCGCGCCCGGTCAGCGGGATCCGCCGCTCGGGGCAGTACGACGGGAAGAACAGGCCCGCCGCCTCCGGTCCGCTGCGGGTCATCATGTCGGTGAAGTAGTCGCGGTCGGCGCTGACCACCGCGATCCAGTTGATCCGCGCGGGCGGGGCGGGCGGCCCGGGCGGGGCCGGCTGCTGCGCGCCGCCGGGCGGTGCGAGCCGGAACGAGGTGCCGAGCTCGTCGCCCGGCCCGCCCTGGCCGGGCTGGGCGTAGACCGGGCCGCTGCGCTCGTAGCCGTCCGGCTCGGGGAAGGCCGGGGCCGGCGGGGCCGGCGGGGCCTGCTCGTACGGCTGCCGGTACCCGGCGGGCTCGTAGCCGGACGCCTGCTCGTAGCCGGATCCCTGCTCGTACGGGGACTGCGGCTCGTAGGGCGGCTGCGGCTCGTACGGGGACTGGCCCGCGGGCGGCGGGTAGCCGTAGCCGGGGCGGCTGCCGGGCTCGGGTGCGGCCGGCGGCGGGTAGCCGTAGCCGGGGCGGCTGCCGGGCTCGGGTGCGGCCGGCGGCGGGTAGCCGTAGCCCGGGCGGTTGCCGGGCTCGGGTGCGGGCTGCCGGTGTCCGTGCTGCTCGTGGTGCGGCGGCGCGGGCGGCGTCGGCGGCTGCAGGCGTGCCGGCGGCGGTGGCGGGGGAGCGGTGGCCGCCGACTGCGGGTGCGCCGGTGCCTGCGGGCGGCCGGCTCCGGGCAGCTGGTAGTCGTAGCCGCACTCCTCGCAGTACCGCCCGGTCTGCGGGGTCCGGCAGATCGGGCAGGTCACCAGGTCGGCGGTGAAGTCGGGGCCGGCCGGGGAGGGCGAGACCACGGTGGGGGAGCCGAACGGCGGCCCGGGCGGCGGGGGCGGGGTGCCGTACGGGCCGGACGGGGCCGGCGGCGGGCCGGGCGGGCTGCCGAAGGGGCCGGCCGAGGCCGGGGCCCCGGGGACGGCCAGGCCGGGCGGCGGAGTCATCGGGAAGCCGCAGAAGTCGCACCAGTCCTCGGCCTGCGACTCATGGCCCCTAGGGCAGATCGGCATCAGTTCCCCCACATGTCCAGCTGGTCCGGCCCCGGGCGGCGGCCGGTCAGGTTCTCGGTCGGTCGATTATTTCTTGACCCGGACGGTCTTGGTCGACCGGGTCTCGAGTGTCATCGAATCGGCCTCGCTCACATCCTTGCGGAACCGAACGGTACCTTCCTTCGCGTCGACGACGTCGACGACCTTCTGGAGCAGCTTGAGGGTTCCCTCGTTTCCGGTCCGGTGGGCGAGCCGGACGGCCGCGCCGAGCTTGGCGGTGGCCCGGTCCACGTCCCCGGCGCGGTGGGCGGCGAGGCCCTCCTGGATCGAGTCGGCCAGCTCGGCCTGGCCGGTGTAGTGCGCGACCTGGGAGTTGATCCGGGTGGAGGAGGCGAGGTCGTCGGTCCAGACGGCCTTGACCAGGCCCTGGGACAGCACCTCGGGCGTGGCGTCGCCGGGCTGCGGCAGGATGAGGCTGATCCGGGCGGCGAGCATCTCGTTGCCGACGGCGGCCGCGGGCACCTCGACGCAGACGTGGTAGTCGCGGCTCTCGTCGCCCCACGAGCCGGTCGGGTAGTCGCCGGCCCGGGGACCGGCCTCGGTGCGGCGGGCGGTGAGGTCCTCCACCGAGGGCGCGACCTGCTTGACGTAGGTGACCCGGGCGTTGGCCGGGGTCCACACCCGCAGTGCCACGTCGGCGACCTGCTTGCCCATGGCGGCGGCCATCATGGCGCGGAAGTCCTCGGCCAGGCCGTCCGGCTCGGCGACGATGTCGACCGTGCCGAGCAGGGCGGAGGAGATCTTCCGCAGCTCGGAGACCTCCCAGTCGGTGCCGACGCCGCGGCAGTCCGCGGTGAAGTACCCGGTGGCCAGGTCCAGCGCGCGCTGCAGCTCGGCCGGCTTCTCGTGCTCGTTGCGGCCGTCGGTGAGCAGGATGGCGTGCCGGATGGCGAGGTCGGGCCGGGAGCCGAAGAGTGCGTGGGCCTTGGTCAGCCAGGTGCCGATGGCGGTGCCGCCGGCCGGGGTGAGCTTGCGCAGGGCCTGCTTGGCCTGTGCGCGGGTGCTGGAGCCGGCCACCGCGAGGGTGCCGTCGCCGGGGTAGACCTCGGTGGCCTCGTGGGTGCCGGCGACCACGGCGAAGGCCACCCCGTCCCGCAGGGTGTCGATGGCGGCCGCGGTGGCCTCCCGGGCGTTCTTGGCCTTGGCCGCCGGGTACTGCATCGAGCCGGAGCAGTCGACCATGATCACCACGCCGGCGGCGGGGCCGTCGCCCGGGAGCAGCGGACGTCCGCCGGAGGTGCCGCCGCCGGTGGCGGTGACGGTGACGATGGCGTTGACCTCCTGGGCACCTTCGGCGAGGTACTCGTTCTGGAAGATCTCGACGTCGAATCGGGGGGCGGTGGGCCGGGACAGACTTGCCATGGCTGAGAGCTCCTGTCGAGCGGTCAGGTGGGTGGGCGTCAGTCGGTGCTGGGTGCGTAGGCGGGCATCGGCGGGACCGCCGGGGTGCCGGTGGCCGGGATGCGCGGCAGGTCGGGCAGGGTGTCGTCGTGCCGCGGCTGCTGGACGGGCAGGTCGAGCATGGTCGCCTCGTACTCGGCCTCCTCCTCGGGCCGTTGGGCCCGCGGGGTGATCGGCAGCACCGCGACGGTGATGTTGTCGTGCCCGCCCGCGGCCACCGCGAAGTTCACCAGGGACTGGGCGGTCGCCAGCGGCTCCGTCCGGGCGTCCCGGCGGACGAAGGTGGCCAGGTCGGTCGCGGCCTCGGCGTAGTTCCACAGGCCGTCGGTGCAGATCAGCACCACCCCGGGGACGTGCGGGGTGAAGCTGACGGTGTGCGGGTCGAGGTCCTCGGCGTCGGCACCGAGCCAGCCGGTGATGGCGTGCGCGCGGGGGTCGGCGTACGCCTCGGCCTCGCCCATCAGGCCGGCGCTGACCATCCGGGCGGCCCAGGAGTCGTCCTCGGTGAGCCGGTACGGCTCGGCGGCGTCCCGGTCGTCCGGGATCCAGTACGCCCGGGTGTCGCCGACCCAGCCGATGGTGACCAGGCCGGCCGCCGAGATCGCGCTGACGTAGGTGCAGGCGGGCGCGTTCAGGTGGCCGCCGGGCCGCTCGGGCGGCGTGCCGTCGTAGGCCAGGTCGGTCACCGCGCGGGCGGCCGCGGCGATCGCGCCGTGCATCGCCAGGTTCGGGTCCTGGCCGTGCTCCAGCGCGGTCAGCAGGGCGGCCGAGGCGGCGTCCACCGCGGTGGCGGAGGCCTCGTCCGGTCGGGCGGAGGAGGACACCCCGTCGCAGACCACGGCGATCACGGCGGGTGCGCCGTCGGGCAGCGCGGTGCCGGCCACGGCGAAGGCGTCCTCGTTGCGGTGGTGGCGCAGGCCGCGGTCGGAGACCCCGGCGACGCCGGCCAGGGCGCGCTCCTGGTGGTCGCGCGGGCGGGGCTGGGCGGTGCCGCAGGACTCGCAGTACCCGTCCGAGGCGAGCTCGGCGGCGCCGCAGCGCACACAGCCTCGGGGGGCGGCGGCGGGGCCGTCGACAACGGTCGGGGGCCCGTTCAGGTTCGCGCCGCAGGCCCCGCAGAAAGCGTCCTGAGGGTCCATCGGTTCGGCACAGCTGGGGCACCTGGTCTGCTGCGGCATTGCGTCACACCCACGTCCGGGGGCGGGCCCGGTTCGCCCGCTCCACCATCTCGATCCTTGTTTCGGCCCGATCGGACAACCGCGCCAACACCCGGTAGGAGTGTTCCAGAGCGAACCGCAGTTCCCGTTCGGCGGGGGCATGTCCGAGCACCTTCGGCTCGCCGCCGGGCCGGGCGCCGCCGGCCTTGCCGGCCATGACCCAGCCGAGGGCGGTGTCCAGCACCTCGACCGCGAGTTCCTCGCGGTGCCGGGCGTCCAGGGTGAGCGCGTCCAGCTGCTCCGAGCAGCGGTGCAGCTCCGGTCCGAGCTCCTCCGCGGCCGACCGCCCGCGCAGCCGGGCGCGGACGGTGCCGACCCGGGCGGCGGTGAAGTGGGCGGAGGCCTCGGGCACCGCTTCCAGGGCCAGGACGGCGCCGGCCCGGTCGCCGGCCGCGAGCCGGACCCGGGCCAGGCCGAAGGCGGCGCTGACGTAGCTGCGGTCGGTGGTGCCGACCAGGCGGTAGAACTCGGTGGCGTCCTCGGCGTTGCCCAGCAGCTCCGCGCAGACGGCCAGGGCCAGCTTGGGTGCGGGCTCCCCTGGGAAGGCGTCGTAGAGCGCGTCGAAGGACTCGGCGGCCGCCTCGGTGCTCCCGGCGGCGAGCGAGGTCAGGCCGCGGTACCAGACCACCCGCCAGTCGTCGGGGTGGTCCTCGGCCAGCTCGTCCAGGGTGTGTCCGGCGGCGGCGGGGTCGGCGAGTTCGAGTTCGGCGCGCAGCGCCCGCAGCCGCAGTTCGACGGACGGGGCCGGGGCGGCCCGCAGGGTGGTGAGCACCTCGGCGGGGCTGCCGGCGGTCAGCGCGGCGAGGAAGCCGGCGTTGGGGTCGGCCGGGTCGACCCGGGGGATCGGCAGGGCGAGCGCGGCCTGCGCCGGGTCGAGCGGCTGCTCGGTCAGTTCGCTGTCGAGCAGGCGCAGTTCGGGGCCGAACAGGGTGGAGGCGGCCGGGCGGGGCCGGCCGTCCTTCAGGCTGAGGACCTCGCGCAGCACGCCGGTCAGCTGGTCGGCCATCTCGGTGGCGGAGCCGAACCGGCGGGCCGGGTCCGGGTCGGTGGCGCGGACCAGGAAGCGGTAGTAGGACTCGTACTCGGCGAGGACCGGCACGTCCTCGGGGCCGGGCAGTTCGTGCCGGTGGGTGGTGGAGTAGCCCTGGAAGTCGAAGGTGAGGACGGCCAGGGTGCGGGCGACCGTGTAGAGGTCGGAGGAGGGGGTCGGGCCGTCGGTGCCGATCTCGGGGGCCTGGTAGCCGACCGTCCCGTAGATCGGGCCGTCGTCGTCGAAGCGGCGGACGGCGCCCATGTCGATGATCTTGAGCGAGTCCTCGCTCTGGATCACGTTGTCGATCTTGAAGTCGCAGTACACCAGGCCCCGGCTGTGCAGGTACCCGAGCGCGGGCAGCGCCTCCAGCGCGTACGCGATCGCCTGCTCCACCGGCAGCGGCTCGCGCCGGCCGTCCGCGGTACGGCGCTCGGAGGCGATGTCCTTGAGCGACTTGCCGCCGACGTACTCCATGACGATGTAGCCGTCGGTCGAGCCCGTCCGGGAGTCCGGGTGCTCGACGAAGTTGATGATGCGGACGATGTTGGGGTGGTCCACCTCGGCGAGGAAGCGGCGCTCGGCGACGGCCACCGCCAGCGCGTCCTCGTCGCCGGTGTCCAGCAGGCCCTTCAGGACCACCCACTTGTCGTTCACCCGGCGGTCGATCGCCAGGTAGATCCAGCCGAGACCGCCGTGCGCCAGGCAGCCCAGCACCTCGTACTGGCCGCCGACCAGGTCACCGCGCTCCAGCTTGGGGGTGAACGAGTACGGCGTGCCGCACTTGGTGCAGAAGCCGTCCGGGCGGCCCGGGCGGCCGTCCTTCTCCCGGCCGACCGCGCTCTCGCACTTGCTGCAGAACCGCTTGCGCTCCGGCACCTCCGGGTCGGCCAGCACCGCCGAGGCCGGGTCCGGGGCCGGCACCGGCGGGACGGTCACCAGACCGGCGCCCAGGTTGCCGCGCCGGGCGGTGCCCCGGGAACCGGTACCGCTGCGCACCGACACCGCCGAGCCACGCCCGGTGCGCGCCGAGGAGCGGTGCGAGCGCGAGCGGCCGGACATCGTCCGCACCGAGCCCGAGCGGGCCGAACCCGGGCCCGAGCCGGTGCCCGAGGGGGCCGAACCCGACCGGGCCGCGGGCACCCTGGCGGGCGCCGCCTCGGCGGCCAGGCCGCACTCGTCGCAGTAGCCGTCGGCGTCGATCGCCCCGGCGCAGCCGTCCCGGCCGCACGCGTCGCCCGCCCGCGGACCGGCCGCGGCCGGTCCGCCGCCGGACCCGGACGCGGCGACCGCGACCGGCTGCGGGGCGAGCCCGCACTCCGTGCAGTACCCGTCGGGGTCGATCTCGCCCGCGCCGGAGCACTCCGGTCGCACGCACACCTCAGCAGCCATCAGAACCGTCTCCCCCTAGCCGTTCTCATCCCTGTCCACCGGGTTGCCCGTCCCGCGGCCCGCTCGAACCCGCCCGGTCCGGCGGCCGCAGCGCCTGCTGGAACCGCGCCACCGCCTCGGCCCCCGCCCGCAGGTCACAGGGGGCGCTCCAGAGCAGCCAGCGGGCCTTCTCGAAGCGCTCCACCACCACCGGGTCCTCGGCGAGGCCGAGCCGGGCGGCCATCGCCTTGTACGCCTCCAGCCGGCCGCGCAGCTCCGCCCGTACGGCGAGCGGCTGGGCGACCTCGGTCAGCGAGTGCCGGGCCCGGTTCAACTCCTTGACGGCGGCGTCCTCCAGCGCGTCCAGCAGCGGTCCGAGCCGGTACCACTGGCCGGCCTGCTGGCACTCCACCGCCTGTCCGATCCGCTCGCGCAGCGCCGAGGCCGGGCCGGGCACCGCCGGCACCTCGGTCGCGGCGATCTTCGCCAGCACCTCGCCGCGGGCCCGCCGGGCCTCGGCCAGCGTGGCGTCGGCGCGCTGCAGCAGGTCCGCCACCTGCTGCAGGCGCTCGTGCGACTCGTCGCGCAGCCGCAGCAGGCCCTCCAGCTCCACCCGGATGTCGTCCAGGGCCCGCCCGGCCCGGTCGAAGCGCTCGGTGTCCACCGCGCCGGTCGGCGCCGAGAAGCCGCCCTGGGCCGGCACGGTGCCGTGCTGGGCGGGCACCCGGCCGGGGCGCCACAGGGCCAGCGGGTCGGCCCGCACCTCGCCCCGCAGCGCGGTGAGGTCCCGGGCCAGCTCGGACAGGTCGTCGGCGAGCGGGTGGCCGCCGGGCCGCACTCCCACCGAGCCGGCCAGCATCTGCACCCGGTGCAGCTCGGCCAGCAGCAGGTCGATCCGGGCCGGCAGCGCGGACCACACCGCGTCGGCGGCGTTGACCACCTCCAGCACGGTCTCGTACCAGCCGTCCATCCGGCTCATCAGCTCGGCCAGGCTGACCTGTTCGGCCAGCCGGGCCGGGCTGCCCAGACGGCCGACGGCCTCCGGCAGCTGACCGCCGGAGACGGTCACCGCGGGCCCGGTGAGCAGCTCGCTGAGCTGGGCCAGCTCGGCGCTGCCCGGCCGGTTGCGGCGGGCCCGGACGGCCCGGGCCGAGGCGAGCGCCTCCGAGTACCGGTCGAACAGTGCCCACAGCAGGCCGAGGCCCTGGCCCGCGACGGACCAGCGCTCCGCGGTGCGGCCGCTCAGGTCGGCGCCCTCCAGCAGCCGGCGGCCCGGGTGGTCCTGGAGTGCGAGCAGCGCGGCCTCGACCGCGTCGCGCTCGGCGCCCAGCCGGGCCAGCGCACGGTCCACCTCCTCCCGGCTCATCACCGGACCGGCCGATCCTGCCACGCGGGGTCCTTCCTCTCTGCCACGACGGACAGCGCAGTTGACGGGGCGACTGGCTGACCGTGCTTCCGACGGGTGTCGGCGGTGCGTCTCCCGGCGGTCAGTCTCCCGGATCGCGGCCCGCCGGTCGACGGCGGTGCCGGTACTGCCCCGCCGCCCGCCCGGCACCGCTACTGCTTGTACTCGTACGGTTCGGGCGAGGCGCCCATGGAGTCGGCCAGCCAGTGGTCGTAGCTGCGCCGCCAGCCGCCGTCGGCCCGGTAGTCGAGCAGTGCCTGGTTGACCCAGGCGACCAGGTCGGTGTCGGCCTGGTTGGCCACCACGCCCATCCAGCCGGCCAGCAGGGTCTCGCCGACCACCTCGACCGTCGGGTCCTGGGCGGCCTGGGCCGCGGCCAGCACGCCGTCGGTCAGCGTCGCGTCGACCTTGCCGAGCTGCATCAGCACCAGGCAGTCCAGTTGGTTCTCCACCACGACGACGTCGGTGGCGCCGTGCCGGTTCGTCTTCAGTTCGGTGTCCGAGGACGAGGAGGCCGCGGCGCAGACCCGCCTGCCCTTGATCCCCTGCTCCAGACCGGTCGCCTTGGCGGACTTGGGGACCACCAGGCGCTGTCCGGCCGCGAAGTACGGCTTGGAGAAGGCGACCTCCTGGAGCCGCGCGCAGGTGATGGTGGTGGTCCGGATGACCACGTCCACCTCGCCGGCCTTGACCGCCTCGATCCGGCGGGCGGTCGGGACGGCCTTGAAGGAGACCTTGCCCGGGTCGCCCAGGATCGACTTGGCGACGGCGCGCGCCAGGTCGATGTCGAAGCCCTCGATGGTGCCGGTCTGGGGGTTGCGGTAGCCCCAGTGGTAGCTGTTCTGGTCGACGCCGACCACCAGGGTGCCGCGCTCCCGGATCTTCCTGATCTTCGCGCCGTTGGCGTCCTTGGCCGCCGGCACGCTCTTCGTGGTGTCGCAGGTGTCCGCCTCGGGCGCCAGCGCCGGGGCGGCGGCGGGCTCCGCCCGGACGCCACCGCCCGGCGCGCCCTGCGAGGTCCCCGCACCGAACACCCCGGCGGCCAGCGCGACCGCGGCCACCAGGGCCCTGGCCCGTACCGTACGCATCATCGTCCCCACCCCCTCTAGCGGTAGTCGGCCAGTCGGCGGCCGATGCCCCGGACCACGGCCACGGCGGACAGCACGGCGAGCACGGCCGCGCCGACCGCCAGGGCCTCCAAGGTCCCGTCGACCCCGTCCGCCTCGGCCTTGAACCGGGCCCGTTCGACCGTCGCGGCCCGGCCCAACTGCTGGTCCAGCGCGGCGAACGAGGCCTCCGCGGTGTCGTCGCGGCCCGCCCCCACGGTGCCCTGCAGCGCGGCGTCGAAGTCGCCCGCGCCCTCCTTCTCGGCGGCCTGCCGGTGGCGGGCGTCCCAGCCGGTGAACTGCTTGCGGGCCTCGGCCACCCGGTCGCTCGCGTCGCGCGGCGCGAGCCGCAGGGCCTGCGCCAGCGATCCGCCGTCCCGGGCGGCGCCGTCCTGGCCGGCCGGCCCGGCGAGGGCGTCGGTGACCGCGGCCCAGCGTTTGGTGTACGTGTCGCTGGAGCCGCGGGCGACCAGGTTGAGGTTCTCCGCGGTGTGCGCCTGCAGGGCCTGCGTGCGGGCCTGGTTGAGCGCCATGAGCGGCTCCGTCCCGTACGTGCGGCTGTCCGCCAGCCAGGAGCCCGCGGACAGCGAACCGATCAGCAGCCACAGGACCGCGACCAGCAGCGTCGCGCTCGCGGTGACCAGGCCGGGGTTGAACACCCGGTTGGTCCGCCGGAACAGCACCAGCTGGTAGCGGGCCAGCGCGCCGAGCGCGAGCAGGCCGAGGGCGAGCGCCGCCCAGGGCAGGGACTCGGCGTCGGCGTAGTCGCCGTCCAGCTGCCGCGACTCGGCGTCGACCAGGTGCTGCGCGTTCGCCAGCATGGTGTCCTGCATCAGCGTCGAGGCGTACCGCAGATAGGCGCCGCCGAGCGGCAGGCCCTGCCGGTCGTTCGCCCGGGCCGTCTCCACCAGGCCCGCGTACTGCGGAACCTGCTGGTTGAGCTCGCTGATCCAGCGCTGTGCGTCGGCGTCGGCGCCGGCCCGGGCCGATGCCTCGGCGAGCAGCCGGGAGGCCGTCGCCAGGTCGTCCTGGTAGCGCTTGCGGACGGCCGCGGGCTCGGCGCCCGCGAGCAGGAAGCCGGAGGCCGCGGTGGTGTCCGCGTCCGCCAGCGACCGGTAGATCTCGGCCGCGTCCTGGCTCAGCGGCCCGCTGCGGCCGGCCACATGCCCGGACGCCGTGGCCCGCGAGCCGGCCTGCCAGGCCGTCACCGCGCCGAACAGCAGCACCAGGGCGGCCAGCACCGCGCCGGCCAGCCGCAGCCGGCCGGGCGGGGTGTCCACGGCGCGCCGCAGGGCGGCCGTGCTGACCGGTCTTGGTGCCGTACCGGGCGCCGCCGTCCGTGCGGACGCCCGTTCCCCCGTGATCACTGGTGTCGCCACCGCCCCGCCCTCCCCTGTGGCCGCCCCGAATCCGCGGCCGGGCCCGATGTCTGCAGTATTGCTGTGAGCACCGACGGGTACACCTGACTTGCGCCGGACTTGAGCTTCCGATCGCCCCCGCCCCGGCCCGTACCCGGACATTCCGTGTCCTGTCGGCGCGCGCGGACCGTCGCGCGCGCCGGTTCCCCTGCCGTCACGCCCGCTCCGGGCGCCCCCGTAGCATGGGAAGCATGCGTCTGATCGGCACCGTGACCCCCGACCGCCCGCTGCTCGTCGTCGCCGCGCACGAGGAGGCGGCGCACCTCGGCGACGGCCTCCCCGTGCTGCTGACCGGCATGGGCAAGATCAACGCGACGGCGGCGCTGGCGACCGTGCTGGCACGCGGCGACCGGCCGTCCGAGATCGTGAACCTCGGTACGGCCGGCGCGCTGCGGCCCGGCTGGGCCGGCACCCACCAGGTCTCCCGGGTGCTCCAGCACGACCTGGACACCCGGGTGCTGCACACGCTCACCGGCCGCACCTACGGCGGCCCGATCGAGCTCGGCGCGGAGCCGGGCCCGGTGCTGGCCACGGGTGACCTGTTCGTCTCCGACCCCGAGGCCAGGGACCGGCTGGCGCAGAGCGCGGACCTGGTCGACATGGAGGGCTACGCGCTCGCCACCGTGGCGCAGCGGGCCGAGCTGCCGATCCGCCTGGTCAAGCACGTCAGCGACGAGGCCGGTGCGGGCGCCGCTCGCACCTGGCGGGAGTCGGTGGACGACTGCGCGAAGATCCTCGCCGACTGGGTGCACACTCAGCTCACGTTCTAGTGGGGCGTCCGGTGAGTCGCCAACCGGCTTGAAATCCCGGACTGTTCGGGCACCGAGCAGGTCGACGCCGCTGCGCTGCGGACGCTACCGGCGATCACTCGGCGGACTCAATGGCCAAAAGCGGGCATCTTGTCGGAACATCAAATATTCATCCGGACGCAACCGGGGGTTTCTCCGCCCCGCGGCCTAGGCCAGGGCCGCCGCGAGCAGTTCCTCGGTGCCGACCACCTTGGCGAAGCGCATCGTGTGCAGCGATGCGGCGGTGGCCCGGGCGAGGTCGGCCGCGGGGATCGTCACACCGTCCGGACCGGCCATCGCGAAGGTGTGCATCGCGTCGATCGGGAAGATCACGTCGTAGCCCAGGTTGCCGCCCATCCGCGCGGTGGTCTCGTTGCAGACGTTGGTCATGATCCCGATGGTGACGAGCTGGGTGGCGCCGCGCTCCTGCAGCCAGGCGTGCAGGTCGGGAGTGCCGTAGAAGGCGCTGTTGACGGTCTTGGTGATGGTCAGGTCCGGCTTGGCGCCGGCCACCACGGGCTTCAGTTCGTACCCCGGGGTGCCGGGGGCGAGCGGACTGCCGGCCCCCTGGTGCTGCACCATCACGACCGGCCGGCCGGTGGCCTGCCAGGCGTCCAGCACGGCGCCGATCCGCTGCTCGGCCTCGGGGTTGTCCCGCTCGCCCCAGAACGCGTAGTCCTCGAAGCCCTGCTGGACGTCGATCACCACCAGGACGGCGTCGGCGGCGAGTTCGAGCGGGGCGTTGAATGCACTGGTGTTCGTCATGGCTCCATCCTGCGGGCGCCGCCACTCCCGCCGTGATAGGCGGGAATGCCCACCATCGATATAATCCTGCCATGCGCATCGTGGGCTGCCCGATCTTCGACGGAGTACGGGCCTTCGACTACGCCGTGATCGGCGAGGTCTGGTCCAACCGCCTCTCCCGGGACGGCCTGCCCGTCTTCGACCTGCGGGTCTGCGGCCCGGACCGCCGGCCCGTCCAGCTCGGCGGCGGGCTGGAACGGCGCCCGGACGACGAGTTCGACGCCCTGCTCGACTGCGACCTGGTGGTCGTCCCCGGCGTCGCGGACCCGTTCGCCCCCGCCGACCCCCGCCTGCTCGACGTGCTGCGCACCGCCCACGCCCGGGGCATCCCGATCGCCTCGCTCTGCGCCGGGGCCTTCGTCCTCGCCGAGGCCGGCGTGCTGGACGGCCGCCGGGCCACCACGCACTGGTGGCTCGCCGAGGAACTCGCCCGCCGCCACCCGGCGGTGACCGTCGACCCCGAGGTGCTCTTCACCGGCGACGGACTGGTCTGGACCTCGGCCGGGGTCGCGGCCGGCATCGACCTGTGCCTGCACCTGGTGCGCTCCGCGCACGGCCAGCAGGCCGCCGCCGCGATCGCCCGCGCGATGGTCACCGCCCCCTTCCGGGCCGGCGGCCAGGCGCAGTTCATCCCGTCCCCCGTCCCGGTGACCGACTCCGCGGACCCGCTCGCGGCCGTCCGCACGGCGGTGCTCGCCGCACTCGACACCCCCTGGACGGTCGCCCGGATGGCCCGGCTCGCGACGATGGCCGAGCGCACCTTCGCCCGCCGGTTCGCCGAGTCCACCGGCACCCCGCCGCTGCGCTGGCTGCTGGAGCAGCGCGTCCTGACCGCCCAGCGGCTGCTGGAGGAGACCGACCTGCCGGTCGACGAGATCGCCGTCCGCTGCGGCTTCGGCTCCGCAGTCTCACTGCGTCCGGTCTTCACCCGCCGGGTCGGCGTCGCCCCGCGCGAGTACCGCCGCTCGTTCCGCGGCCGGGTCGGCGGACCCGCCGACTGATCGTCACCCGACGCGCGCGCCCCGAGCGGGGAGGCGCCCGCCGCCGGGCCGCCGGGGTGTGCGGGCCCCGGCGGCCAGGCGGCGGGGGTTCAGGCGGCGACCGGTGCGGTCGTCGGGTAGGCGGACCGCAGGCGCCGCTGGACGGCGGGCCCCGCGCCGAGCCGGTCGAGGCCGAGCAGGGCGGCGCCGAGGACCGGCGGGGCCACCACGATCCGGGGCTCGGCCAGCGGGGCGGCCTCGGCCAGCCGGGCCGTCAGGTTGTCGATCAGCAGCGGGTGCCGGGCGGCCAGCACGCCGCCGCCGAGCACCACGGGGGTGGGTTCGCCGAGCAGGTCGAGCCGGGTGAGGGCGACGACGGCGAGCCGGGCGATCTCGTCGGCCTGGCGGTCGATCAGCTGGAGCGAGGTCGGGTCGCCGGCCCGGGCGGTGGCGAACAGCACCCGGGAGATCTCGTGCAGCCGTACGCGGTCCAGCCGGCCGAGGTGGACGGCCTCGGCGACGGCGGTGGCGCTGGGCTGCCCGAAGTGCCCGGCGATGGCCGCGGCGAGCGCGGTGGGGCCGCCCCGGCCGTCCTCGGCGCGGGTGGCGTGCCACATCGCGTCGGCGGCCAGCCCGCCGCCGCCGCCCCAGTCGCCGGTGAGGTGGCCGAGGGCGGGGAAACGGGCGGTCCGGCCGTCGGGCAGCAGGCCGACGCAGTTGATCCCGGCGCCGCAGACCACCGCGACGCCGCGCGGGCCGTCGGTGCCCGCCCGCAGCAGGCCGAAGGTGTCGTTGGCGACGTGGCTGGTCGCCCCCCACGGCCGGGCCGCCAGCGCGGCGCTCAGCTGCTGCTCCTCGACCGGCAGGTCGGCGTTGGCCAGGCAGGCGCTGACGTGGCTGGTGAGCACCCGGCCAGGTCTCAGGCCGGCCTGCCGGGCGGCCTCCTCGACCAGCGGGGCGAGGGCGGCGACGGCCTGCTCGGCGCCGTCCAGCTGCGGCTGGAAGCCGCCGCCGCGGGCCGTGCCGAGGACGGCGCCGTCGGCCGACACCAGGGCGACGTCGGTCTTGCTGTTCCCGGCGTCGATGGCGAGGACGCCGGGGAGTTGCTCCTCCTGACGGTGGTTCATCGGTCTCCCCCACGGTGGTGCACGGTGGTCATCTGCCGTCACGCCCAGCTCAGGTGGGCGCGGTTGTGGGCGAGCAGCCGGTCGGTGAGCCGGTCGGCGAGGTCCAGCTGGCCGACCAGGGGGTGGGCCAGCAGCGCGTCGAAGACCCGGTCCCGGCCGCCCTTGAGCGCGGCCTCCAGCGCGAGCTGCTCGTACGCGGTGACGCTCGCGATCAGGCCCGCGTAGAGCGGCTCGACCGGTCGCTGCGGCAGCGGGCGGACGCCGTCGGCGTCCACCGTCGCCGGGACCTCGATCACGGCGTCGTCGGGCAGGAAGGGCAGGATGCCGTCGTTGCGGGTGTTGACCACCTGGACGCTGCTGCCGCCGCCGGTGCCGAGCAGGGCGGAGATCAGCTGGACGGCGGCCTCGGAGTAGAACGCGCCACCGCGCTTGCCGAGCAGTTCGGGCTTGGTGTCCAGGGCCGGGTCGGCGTACATCTCCAGCAGTTGCCGCTCGATCGCCGAGACCTCGGCCGCCCGCGAGCCCTTGACCCTGAGCTCCTCGACCACCAGGTCGTGCTGGTAGAAGTAGCGCAGGTAGTAGGAGGGCACCACGCCGAGCCGGCGGACCACCGCCGACGGCAGGTGCAGGTCGGCGGCGATCTGCTCGCCGAAGCCGTCCAGCAGTTCGGGCAGCACCTCGTGGCCGCCGGCGGCGCCGGGGGTGTCGAGCAGGGTGACGCCGCGCTCCCAGGTGAGGTGGTTGAGGCCGACGTGGTCGAGGCGGACCAGCTCGGGGTCGACGCCCAGGTGGGCGGCGAACTTCCGCTGGAAGCCGATGGCGACGTTGCACAGGCCGACGGCCTTGTGCCCGGCGCTCTGCAGGGCGCGGGTGACGATGCCGACCGGGTTGGTGAAGTCGACGATCCAGGCGTCCGGGCTGGCGAGGCGGACCTGTTCGGCGATGTCCAGCACCACCGGGACGGTGCGCAGCGCCTTGGCGAGGCCGCCGGCGCCGGTGGTCTCCTGGCCGACGCACCCGCACTCCAGCGGCCAGGTCTCGTCCTCGTTGCGGGCGGCCTGTCCGCCGACGCGCAGTTGGAGCAGGACGGCGTCGGCGCCCCGGACCCCGGCGGCGACCTCGGTGGCGGTGGTGACGGTGGCGCCGTGGCCCTGCCTGGCGAAGATCCTGCGGGCCAGGCCGGCGATCAGCTCCAGCCGGTCGGCGGCCGGGTCGATCAGGACGAGTTCGCCGATCGGGAGGGTGTCCCGCAGCCGGGCGAAGCCGTCGATCAGCTCCGGTGTGTAGGTGGAACCGCCGCCGACGATTGCCAACTTCAGTGCGGACATCAGCCCTTGACCCCTGTCAGTGTCACGCCTTCGATGAAGGCCTTCTGCGCGAAGAAGAACAGCACGAGCACCGGAGCCGTCACGAGCAGCGTGGCCGCCATGGTGAGGTTCCAGTTGGTGTGGTGGGCGCCCTTGAACGACTCCAGGCCGTAGCTGAGCGTCCAGGCGCCCGGGTTCTCGCTGGAGTAGATCTGCGGGCCGAAGTAGTCGTTCCAGCAGAAGAAGAACTGGAACAGGGCGACCGCGGCGATGGCGGGCTTCGCCATCGGCAGGACCACCCGGACCAGGGTCCGCAGGTCGCCGCAGCCGTCGATCCTGGCGGCCTCCAGGTACTCCTTGGGGATGGTCAGCAGGAACTGCCGCAGCAGGAAGATGGAGAACGCGTCGCCGAAGGCCATCGGGATGACCAGCGGCCACAGCGAGCCGGTGAGGTGCATCTGCTTGGCCCAGAACAGGTACATCGGGATGACGGTGACCTGGGGCGGCAGCATCATCATCGAGATGACGGCCGTCAGGGCCAGGTTGCGGCCGCGGAAGCGGAACTTGGCGAGCGCGTAGGCGACCGGGAGGCTGGAGACGACGGTCAGCGCGGTGCCGCCGGCGGCGTACAGCAGGGTGTTGCGCCACCAGGTGAGGAAGCCGGGGGTCCGCCAGACCTTGCCGTAGTTGCCCCAGTGCCACTCGGTCGGCCACAGGTTGGAGGTCAGTGCCTGCTGGTCGCTCATCACCGAGGTGAGCAGGACGAAGACGAACGGCAGCAGGAAGAACAGCGCGGCGGCGATGGCCAGGGAGTGCACGGCCACCCAGTGCAGGGCGGCGCGGCGGCGGGCCACCCGGGCGGCGGCGGTGGAGCCGGCCCGGGCGGGCAGGCGCACGGTCGAGGTGATGGTCATGGCTCAGTCCTCGTTGATGAAGCCGGACTTGCGGCGCAGCAGCAGCGACGTGAAGGCCATCGAGATCGCGAACAGGATCACGGCGACCACGCAGGCCGAGCCGGTGTCGAAGCGCTGGAAGCCGAGGTTGTAGACCATCTGCGGCAGCGTCCAGGTGGAGCCGTGCGGGTAGCCGGGCTCGAACTGCTGGCCGGAGCCGCCGATCACGCCGCTGGCGACCTTTCCGGCGACGATCGCCTGGGTGTAGTACTGCATGGTCTGGATGACGCCGGTGACGACGGCGAACATCACGATCGGTGAGATGTTCGGGGCGGTGACGAACCGGAACTTCTGCCAGGGGCCGGCGCCGTCGAGCTCGGCGGCCTCGTACTGCTCCTTCGGGACGTCGAGCAGGGCGGCCATGAAGATGACCATCAGGTCGCCGATGCCCCACAGTGCGAGCATGGTGAGGGCGGGCTTGGACCAGCTCGGGTCGGTGAACCAGCCCGGCTGCGGCAGGCCGAGGTCGCCGAGCAGGTGGTTGACCGGGCCGGTGCCGGGGTTGAGCAGGAAGGCGAAGGCCATCGTGGCGGCCACCGGCGGGGCCAGGTAGGGCAGGTAGAAGGCGGTCCGGAAGAAGCCGGCGCCGGTCCTCACCTTGGTGATCAGCAGTCCGATGCCGAGGCCGAAGGCCACCCGCAGGGTGACCATCACCAGGACCAGCCACAGGGTGTTGCCCAGACCCGTCCAGAACGACGGGTACTCGTTCAGGACGTAGTCCCAGTTCTTCAGGCCGTTGAAGGTCGGTGCGGTGAAGCCGTCGTACCGCATGAAGGAGAAGTAGACGGTGGAGATCAGCGGGTAGGCGAAGAAGACGCCGAAGCCGATCAGCCAGGGGGAGAGGAAGGCCACCGTGCGGGCGGCCTCCCGGCGGCGCTTGGCCTTCAGCGCCGGCGGGACGGGGGTGCTAGCGAGTGCCATGGTGCGTCACTTCGCCTGCTGGACGGCCGCGTCGATCTCCTTGGCCGTGGCGGCCAGCCCGGCCTTGAGGTCGGTCTGCCTGCCGGCCTCGTACTCGTAGCCGAAGTTCTGCATGGAGACCTGGTAGGCGCCGCCGTTGATGCTGGCGGGGGTGGTGCTGGAGTTCGGGTTCTTGGCGATGTCGATGAAGGTCCGGAAGTTCGCGTCGGCCTCCAGCTTGGGCGAGTCGAGCGCCTCGACGGTGCTGGGCACGTTGTGGATCGCGTTGGCGAAGCCGACCACGGCGTCGGTGTTGGTGGTCAGGTACTTGACCAGCTCCCAGGAGGCGGTCTGCTTCCTGCTGCCCTTGGCGATGCCGATGATGGTGCCGGTCTGGTAGCCGCGGCCGTAGGTGGCGGCCTGGTCGTCCGGCACCGGGAACGGCGCGGTGGCCCACTCGAAGTCGGGCTTGTCCTCGGCCAGCGAGGCGGTGCGCCACTCACCGTCGATGGCCATCGCCACCTGGCCGGCGGTGAACGGGTTCTTGGTGCTGAACTCGTCGCCGAAGCCGGTGCGGTACTTCTCCAGCCTGTCGAAGCCGCCGAGCCTGTCGACCAGGGCCTTCTGCCAGGTGTACATCGCGGCGACCCTGGGGTCGGAGGCGATGTCCGACGTGCCGTCGGCGCCGAAGTAGGCCGGGCCGTACTGGCCGAGGAAGTGCGTCGGGGTGGACTCGTAGCCGTGGTAGTTCGGCATGAAACCGAGCTGCTTGTAGCCGTCGCCCTCGGCCAGGGTCAGCTTGACGGCGTCGGCCTCGAACTCGCTGAAGGTCTTCGGCGGCGCGGTGATCCCGGCCGCGGCGAAGGCGGTCTTGTTGTAGTACAGGCCGTAGGCGTCGCCGAGCAGCGGCAGTGAGCACTGGTTGCCCTGGAACCGGCTGTACTGGAGCATCGCGGCCGGGAAGGTCTTGGCCGGGTCGATGCCGTCCTTCTGCAGCAGCGGCTTGAGGTCGGCCCAGACGCCCGCGGAGCAGAACTTGCCGACGTTGTCGGTGGTGAAGGAGGAGACCACGTCCGGCGCCGCGTCGCCGCCGGCCCGCAGCGCCTGCTCGCTCTTGTCGTCGGCGATGTTGCCGACCACCTTGACGTGGATGTTCGGGTGCAGCTTCTCGAAGGCGGCCACGTTGTCGGCGATCGCCTTGACCTCGTTGTCCTGGCTCCAGCCGTGCCAGAAGGTGATGGTCACGTCCTGGCCGGCGGCCGAGCCGTCCTGGCCGCCGGCGGAGTTGGTGCCGGTGCAGGCGGTGGCGAGCAGGGCCAGGCAGGCGGTACCGGTCAGGGCGGCGAGCGCGCGGTGCGTTCGGCGGGTGATGTCCACGGGGGTTCTCCTGGAGGTACGGGGGCAGGCGGCAGTGCCCGTCGGCCCGTGCGTGGGGGTGCCTTCGGTGGTGTGCGGGTGAGCGGTGGTACGGGGTGGTCGGGGCGGACGGCCGGCTTCAGTGGGTCGTGAAGGCGGCGTCCCGGGCGGTGGCGAGGGCGCGCTGCAGTGCGCCGTGCAGGACGGGGGAGCCGGGGACGGTACTGGAGCGCACCTCCGGCCGGGGGATGGCGATCCGGGCCAGCGACTCCTGGACGAGCTCCCGCAGGCGCTCGCCGCCGGCCGTCGGCACCCCGCCGGCCAGCACCAGCAGTTCCGGGTCGACCACGGCGACGATGGCGGCCAGCCCGACGGCGATCCGGTCGGCCAGGACGGCCAGGAACTCCTCGCCCGCGCCGGGGGTCTCCAGCGCGAGGGCCACGGCCTGCTCGGCGCCGGGCGCGTTCAGTCCGTGCTCGCGGGCCAGGGCGAGGACGGCGGGGGCGCCGGCCAGTTCCTGGAAGCCGCCGGAGTTCTTCCGGCGGACGTTGTGGACCACCGGGGCGCCGGGCACCGGCATGTAGCCGACCTCGCCGGCGCCGCCGGTGAAGCCCCGGTGCAGCCGGCCGGCGATCACGATCGCGGCGCCGATGCCCTCCTCGGCCCAGAGCAGGACGAAGTCCTCGCTGCCCCGGGCGGCGCCGACGGCCTGCTCGGCGATGGCCGCCAGGTTGACGTCGTTCTCGATGGTGACCGGGGCGCCGACCGCCTCGGACAGCTCGGCGACCAGCCGGGGCGAGTGCCAGCCGGGCAGGTGGGTGGCGTACCGGAGGCGGTCGGTGACCGGGTCGAGCGCGCCGCCGATGCCGAGGACGGCCTGGTGCAGGCTGCCCTCGGGCAGGCCCGCCAGACGGACGGTCTCGGCGACGGCGTCCGCCACCCGCCGGACGGTCTCCGCGGCGGGCCACCCCTTGGTCGCCACCTGGTGCTCGGCGAGGGTGCCGCCGGTGATGTCGGCGACGGCCACCCGGACGTGGGTGGTGGTGACGTCCAGACCGGCCACGTACCCGGCGGCCGGGTTGACCTGGTAGAGCTGCGCGTTCGGCCCGGGCCCGCCGGCGGTGGTGCCGACCGGTACGACCAGGCCGGCGGCCTCCAGTCGGGCCAGCAGCTGGGAGGCGGTGGGCTTGGACAGGCCGGTCAGCGTCCCGATCTGGGTTCGCGAGAGCGGGCCGTTGGCCAGCAGCAGTTCGAGGGCGGCGCGGTCGTTGATGGCGCGCAGCAGGCTGGGGGTGCCGGCCAGGGGCGCACGGGAACGGGTGTTGTCGGTCACAGGCCCGATCCTCCTCCGCCGACGGGGCACGGTGCGGCCCGGGGTCGTGGTTCGATGAACTGTTAGGAAAGTTTCCAATTCCTGAAGAGGACCGTAGATCCCGGCCCGGGGGAGTGTCAATGGGCCCGCCGGGCCCGGATGCGCAAGCGTTACCTCGAACGCCGGGAGCCCCGCCCCCCGGCAGGGGGACGGGGCTCCGGAAGGGGCGGCGGGGAGGGGTCAGCCGGCGGCCGGCCCGGCCCCGTCCGCGGTCTGCGGCGGAATCGGCTTGGCCGCCAGCGACCGGGCCGAACCCGGATCGCCCAGCACCGAGGGCGGCAGGAGCTCGACCACGGCGGGCGTCGCGGCGGCGGCACCGGCCGGTGCCACCTCCTCCTTGAGCTTCACGCCCGCCAGGTCGAACGCCGCCTTCAGCCGCAGCCGCAGCGTCCGGGAGACCAGTGCGGCGTTGCCCGGCGAGCAGCGCGCCTCGACCCGCAGCACCACCGAGTCCGCGGCCACCGACTCGACGCCCAGCACCTTCACCCGGCCCCAGATCAGCTCGTCGAACGGGGTCTCCTTGGCCAACTGCTCGGCGGCCTCGGTGATCAGCGCCTCGACCCGCTCCAGGTCCTCCTTGTAGCCGACCTGCACGTCCACCGCGGCGGTCGCCCAGCCCTGGCTCATGTTGGCGATCCGCTTGACCTCGCCGTTGCGGATGTACCAGATCTCGCCGCCGGTGCCGCGCAGCTTGGTCACCCGCAGCCCGACCTCCAGCACCGTGCCGGTGGCCACCCCGGTGTCGATCTCGTCGCCGACGCCGTACTGGTCCTCCATGATCATGAAAACCCCGGACAGGAAGTCCGTCACCAGGTTCCGCGCGCCGAAACCGATCGCCACACCCGCGACACCGGCGCTGGCCAGCAGCGGCGCCAGATTCACCCCGAGGGCGGACAGCACCATCAGCGCGGCCGTCCCCAGGATGGTGAACGAGGCCACGCTGCGCAGCACCGAGCCGATCGCCTCCGAGCGCTGCTGGCGGCGCTCGGTGTTGACCATGCCGCTGTTGGCCAGCAGCCCGCCGAGCCGGCTCAGCTCGGCCTCGGCCTCCGACGGGCGGCCCATCCGCGCGATCAGCTTGTCGATCAGTTTGCGTACCATCGCCCGCAGTACCAGGGCGAGCACCACGATGAACAGGATCCGCAGCGCGCCCTCCACCCAGCCCTGCCAGTTCGCGTCCAGCCAGCTCGCGGCCTGCTTGGTGGAACTGCTCACCTCGTCCGCGCTGGTCGGCAGGGTGAAGGTGAGTGAGGGCGTCGCGGGCGACGGGGTGGTGTCGGCGATCGGGCTGACGGGGGCGGATCGAACCACGTGCGGGGCTTCCTTCCGGGCAGGGCTACGACGGGGCCGCCCGGTCGGGACGGACCGTCGCGCCCAGCCTATCGGCCGCCCACCACCCGGTCGGACGCGCCGTCAGCCGTCCGGACGCCGTCGACAGGGGCCCCCACCAGGGGCGCGGAGTGCAGCGGGCGCGCCTGGTGGGCATACCGGGTATGACGGAATGCACATCCGGGTGCCCCCGGATGTGCACTGTCCGTTACTGAACGATCTGTTAGGAAGGAAATGGTGGCGCCGCACGAACACGTAAGGCGACACTGGTGGAGATCGCGCTCAAGTGCGTGATCACCCGCTCGTCCCGGCGCGAGCCACGCGCCGCAGGCGTCCAAGGAGGCCTCCGTGCCGCATGTCCTGGTCCTCAACGCGTCGTACGAGCCACTCGGCGTCGTATCGATGCGCCGCGCACTCATCCTGGTCCTCAGTCACAAGGCGGTCTGCCTGGAGGACTCCGGAATCACTCTGCACAGCGCCACCAGCGCCGTCCCGGCGCCGTCCGTCGTCCGTCTGACCCGCTTCGTCCGGGTCCCCTACCGCGGGCCCGTCCCGCTCACCCGCCGCGCACTGTTCGCCCGGGACCACGGGCGCTGCGTCTACTGCGGGGCCGCCGCCACCAGCGTCGACCACGTCATCCCGCGCAGCCGGGGCGGCCAGCACCGGTGGGACAACGTGGTCGCGGCCTGCCGCCGCTGCAACCACACCAAGGCCGACCGCCACCTGACCGAGCTCGGCTGGCGTATGAAGCACCCCCCGGCCGCACCGAGCGGCCTGGCCTGGCGGGTGATCGGCACCGGGATCAAGGACCCGCGCTGGCGCCCCTACCTGGAGCCGTACGGCGGCCTCGACCAGCTGCACCAGCAGCTGAGCGGCTTCGAGCACCACGACCATACCGACGGCGGCGGCGTTCTGCCGGCCCCGCACGGCCGGTCGCGCCCCATCCGCCGCGGTGAGCAGCCCGAGCCGCTCTCCGCCTGACAGACAAGGGCCTGCCCGACACATCCCTCGGTATGCCTCATGGGCCGCCTGCGCACCCCCAGCGGGAGCGCGGGCGGCCCGCCGTCTGCCACCGGAGCCCGGCGGCGTTCGGCCCGGCCCCGAGCCCCCGCCCCGAGCCCCCGCCCAGCCCCGCGCCCGAACGGACGGACCCCACCCCCCATGCGCCTGCCCATCGCACCGCCGCCCGGCCCCCGGGCGCCCGTCGCGGCGATCTCCTTCGACGGTGACGACACCCTCTGGGACTTCGCCTCCGGCTTCGACGCGGCCGTCGAGCACACCGCCCGCCTGCTCACCGAGGCGCTCGGCGGTCCGCCGGTGACGGTGCGGTGGCTGCACGAGGTCCGGGACGAGGTCGCGCTGGGCCTGCCCGGCGCCGGCTACGGGGTGATCCGGCGGGCCGCCTTCGCGGAGTCGGTGCGTCGCCGCGGCGGCGCACCCGGGCTGGCCGAGGAGCTCCACCGGGCCTTCAACGCCGTCCGGGCCGAGCGCACCGAGCTCTACCCGGAGACCCTGGACGTGCTGCGCGGGCTGGCCTCGCGGATGCCGCTGGCGCTCACCAGCAACGGCAACACCGAACTGGGCTGGCTCGGCCTGGAGAGCCTGTTCACCGTGGTCACCCGGGCCGCCGAGTGCGGGATCCACAAGCCCGACCCCGGCATCTACCTGCTCACCGCCGAGCGCCTGGGCGTCCCGCCGGGGCAGGTCCTGCACGTCGGCGACCACCCGGTCGAGGACCTGGCCGGCGCCCGCGCGGCCGGCCTGCCCGCCCTGCTGCTGGACCGCACCGGCCGCACCCCGGGCGCGCTCGCCTCACTGAGCGGCCTGACCGAGCTGACCGGCCTGACCGGGCTGACCGACCTGACCGGGCTGCCGGACGGCCGTCACGGGGTCACGGCGTAGACCTCCACGCCCCACAGCGAGTACCCGTACGTGGTCGCCCTGGTGACCCCCTGCACGCGCAGGTACTGGGTGTCCGGGGCGTCGAAGCGCAGCGTCTCGGTGCCGCCGGTGCTGTCGTCGACCGTGGCGACGGTGGTCCAGAGGACCCCGTCCGCGGAGGTCTGCAGGCGGTACGACGAGGCGTGGGCCTCCTGCCAGTGCAGCACCGCCGAGCCCAGCCGGGTCTTCTCCGGCAGCCGGATCTGCACCCAGGCGTCGTCCGTGGCCTTCGCGGACCAGCGGGTCTTGGGGTCGCCGTCGGCGACGGCCGAGGCCGGCTGGGAGGCGGAGGCGTCGCCGGAGGAGGAGGCCGTGCCGTTCCTGGCCAGGTCCGGGCCGCCGGTCGGCGGTACCACGTGCACCTGGAGCACCTGCCGTACCGTCAGCGTGCCGACGGTGAAGGTGATCGGCACCTGGTACACGCCCGACGGCGTCCCGGCCGCCGCGGTGACCTGCACCGGGGCCGCCACCTTCGCGCCGCGCGGCACGGTGACGGCGCCCGCGGGGGTGACCGTCAGGCCCTTGGCCTCGGCGGGCACCTCGGCCTTGAGCAGACCGGCGGCACCCTCCGGGCGGCCCGCCTCCAGCACCGCCTTGGTCTGCGCGGGGGTGCTCTGGCCGGCCACCACGTCGAGCACGCCGGGGGAGAGGTTGAGCCGGGCCGCCGGGATGTCGGCGTACCAGGGGATGATCTGGTTGACCACCGGGGCCTCCCCGCCCGGTGCCCAGACCAGCCGGATCGCCTCGGCCGGGGCGCCGCCCGCGGGGAGTTCGTTGTAGCCGGGCTTGACCGGGCCGATCGCCGCCCAGCTGCCGTCGGGCCGGCGCACCTCGGCGGTGGCCGAGGCCCGGACCGTCGGGTCGGTGAGCACGGTCACCCGGTCCAGCGGGCGCGGCGCGCCCAGTTCGACGGTCAGCGGGGTGGTGTTGCTGCCCGGCGCGCCGGCGGCCCGCCAGGCGGTGTCCGGGTCGCCGTCCAGCACCGCGGACGCCGAGGAGCCGGGCGCGGCCGGCGGGGCGCTCACGCTGGCCGGGCTGTCGCCGGGGGCCGCCACGCTGAACTCGCGGATCGCGACCGCCGTCTTCTGGCCCGCGGTGGCGCGCAGCCGGACGGCCTTGGCCACCGTGCCGGCCGGGGCGTCCACCGAGATGCTCGTCTGGTTGTGCACCTTGGCCAGCTGGCGCCAGCCGCCCGTCCCGGTGGAGTACTCCAGCACCGCGTCGTGCAGGTAGTCCCCGGCGGCGCCGGCCGCGTCCGGGCTGTCGCCCCAGGAGCCCATCAGCACGGTGACCCGGCCGAGCGGGCGGGCGGTGCCCAGGTCCAGGCCGACGGTGTCGCCCGTGGTGGGCGGGCCGGCGCTCCAGTAGAAGGTGTCCGCGGAGCCGTCCGCCATCAGCGCCGGTACGTGGTCGTGGGCGCTTCCGAAGGTGCTGGTGGCGGTGATCCCGCCGGCCGTTATGCCGGACCAGGTGTCGGCGGACTGCACGGCGCGCTCCAGGAAGCCGTCCAGCACGCCCGCGCCGACCGTCACCGGGCTGCCGTCCAGCTGCTCGCGCAGGCTGCGCAGCCGGATCCGGGCGTCCCAGGCGGCGTTGCCGTCGCCGCCGCGCTGGGCCAGCAGCATGTCGACGGCGGCCTGGCCGGCCTGGCCGTAGGCGGCCAGTTTGGTCAGCCAGGGGCCGGCCTCGGGGCCGATCGGGTCGGCGGACAGCGCCTGCGGGGCGGTGGCCATGGTGGCGAAGGCGTCCCGGACGGGGGCGGCGGCCTCGGCCAGCCGCGCCAGGTCCGGGGCGTTGCCGCCGGTCGGCTCCAGCGCCGCCCAGAACCGCTCCAGCAGCGGCACCAGGTAGCCCGACTCCTGACGGGCGAGCGGCGAGGAGGAGCTGTTGCCGGCCAGCGCGGTCAGCGCGGCCAGCTCCGCGGGGTTGGCCGCCAGCGAGTGCAGGGCGGCGTTCCAGGAGTCCAGCGGCTGGTAGCCCTCCGGCTTCCAGCCGAAGTCGGCGGCGGTCGCCAGCGGGATCCGGGAGGCCACCGGCTGGCTCATCGCCGCGGTCAGCAGCACCGCCGAACGCTTCGCCACCTCGGGGTCGCGCCCGGCGTAGCCGCCGAGGTACAGCCGCTCGGGGGTGGAGTCGTTCACCGGGTAGTTGTCCATGGTCACCAGCGGGCGGCCGTACAGTGCGGCCGTCTCGTCGAACTGGCCGCCCGTCACCTTGGCCGGGATCGCCGATCCGCCGCTCCAGGCCACCTGGACGTCCTTCGGCAGGGCCGCCGCCAGGGCCGTCCGGTACGGCGTGGCGCCCTGCTTCTGGTACTCGGTCGGCATCACCGACAGCAGGACCGGATCCGGGCGTTTGGCCAGGTGCTCGCGGACCTTGCCGGTCAGCGCGGCCTGCGCCTTGGCGGCGGCGGCCGGGCCGGTGCCGTAGGCCTTCCGGTCGGCCGAGCAGTGCCACTCGTCGTAGCTGGCGTCCAGGAACTGCAACTGGAAGGCCCGGAAGCCCAGTTGGCGCAGCGAGTCGAGCTTCGCCAGCAGCGCGTCGACGTCCTTGCCCGAGCTGTAGCAGAACGACTGCCCGGGGTCGATGGCGTAGCCGAGGGTCACATGGTTGTCCCGGGCCCGGGCCGCCAGCTCGCGCAGCTCGTCCGACTGGCGGGCGGGGTAGGCCTCGCGCCAGCGGGAGAGCCGGTACGGGTCGCCGCCGGGCGCGTAGAGGAAGAAGTTCTGCTTGGTGCGGCCGAGGAAGTCGATCTGCTCCAGCCGCTCCTCGGCGGTCCACGGGGTGCCGTAGAAGCTCTCGGCGGTGCCGCGTACGGCGGCGCCGCTCGGCCAGTCGCGGATCGCCAGGCCCGGGAAGCCCTTGGGGCCGTCGCCCTGGCCCTGGCCGGGGGAGAGCGGGGCGAGCAGCTGGCGCAGGCTCTGCGCCGCGTAGAAGGTGCCGGGGCCGTCCGCGCCGGCCAGCACCACGGCGCCGTAGCTGCCGCCGCCGGGGGCGGGCAGCTGTCCGATCGCCAGCACGTAGCCGCCGGCCGGGAGTCCGGCCGTCTCCGGCGGGGTGCTGCCGCCCGCGTCGGCCAGCTCGCGCAGGATCCGGTCGGCCTGCCCGCCCGCGCCGCCCACGTACACCACCAGCGAACCGGCGGTCGGGGCCGGCGGTTCCGGCGTCGGCGTGACCTCGGTGGCTCCGGCATTGCCCAGCACCTGCCGGACGGCCTCCAGCGCCGCGCCGTCCGCGCCGTCGCCGGTGACCAGGCTGACCGTGCCCGGCACGCTGACGGGGCGCCCGGCGGCCTGGAGCTGCTGCGGGCGCGGGTACACCTGCGGGTCGGCGAGCGAGCCGAGCGGGGTGACCAGCGAGGAGCTCGCCACCCGGTGGTCGCCGACCGGGGCCGCGTACGCACCCGGGGATCCGATCAGCAGCCCGCTGACCACGGCGGCGGCCGAGAGGGTCGCGGCGAGCTGGAGCGTGCCGCTGCGGCGCCCGGACCTGCGCTCCGCCCGGACCGAGGCGAGCAGCGGAGCGGTGCCCTTGATGTCGGCGATGAACCGGTCGGCGGCCCTGGGGGCCAGCTGGCGGGCCGTCCGGGCGGCCGTCCGCCGGGCGGCCAGTGCGGCCGGGTGGTAGAGCACGTCGCGCAGGGCCGCGCTGTGCCTGATCTGCTGCCTGAGCCGCCGTCCCGCCGCTTCCGAAACGCGCGCCTGCACAGGAGCCTCCTCGCACCGAAAGCGCAGCTCACCGTCCCGCCGCCGCGGATCGTCGAACTGCCGCACCACCCTTGACCCGCCTAGCGACCACAGCCCACCAGGTGCCTGGTCCGGTGTCAACGTCGTTGACTTCAATGCGTCCAATGTCCGGATTGTCCGTCGAGGATGCCGGACCGGACCGGCCCGGCCGCCCGCGCGACCCCGCGCGCTCGTGTCGGTCGGGGTCGCGCGGCCCCCGTACGGGTAGGACTGTGGCTGTTCGCATCGGGTGTCCTCAACGACCTCTGGGAGCCGCAGAGTGGCCGCATACCTGGACCGTGACGAAACCGGCAAGAGCGGGCAGGCGCCCGCCGAGGACAGTCCGGCGCCGCCGCCGGAACTGGTCGCGCTGGCGCACGCGTACGGGGTGGACAGCACGTACGACCCGGGCAGCGGCCCGGTGCCGGTGGCGCCGGACACGCTGGTGGCGGTGCTCGCGGCGCTCGGCGTGGACGCCGGTACGCCGCAGGCGGTCCAGGAGTCGCTGGAGCGTCACCGGGCGGCCCAGGCGGCCCGGTTGCTGCCGCCGTGCGTCGTGGCCCGGGCCGGACGGCGCACCGCGCTGGACGTGCCCGCGGACGCCCGGCTGAGCATCGAACTGGAGGACGGCGGCACCTGGACCCTGCCGACCGGTCACTCGCACTGGCTGCCCGCCGACCTTCCGCTCGGCCGGCACCGCCTCACCGCCCGGGTGGCCGGCCGCGAGGGCAGTGCGCCGCTGATCGTGGCGCCCCAGCGGGTGCCGGAGCCCGGCGGCCGCGGCTGGGGATTCCTCGCGCAGCTGTACTCGGTGCTCTCCGAACGCTCCTGGGGCATGGGCGACCTGGGCGACCTGGGCGAGCTGGCGCAGTGGGCGGGCAACGAGCTGGGCGCCGCCTTCGTCCAGCTCAACCCCCTGCACGCGGGCCTGCCCGGCGCGCCCTCCGACCCGTCCCCGTACCGCCCCTCCTCCCGGCGCTTCGCCGATCCGGTGCACCTGCGGATCGAAGCGCTCCCCGAGTACGCCTACGCCGACCTCGGCGACCTGCCGCGCCGCGCCGCCCACCTGCGCGACGAGGTGCTGCGGCACGACGGCCTGATCGACCGCGACGCCGTCTGGGACCTGAAGCGGCAAGCCCTGGAGATCCTGCACCGGGTGCCCCGGGGCGTCGGCCGGGACGCGGCCTACCGGGCGTTCGTCGCCCGTGAGGGCGCCTGGCTGGAGCAGTACGCCACCTGGTGCGCGCTGGCCGAGCGGCACGGCGGCGACCGGCACCGCTGGCCGAAGGGCCTGCGGCACCCGGACAGCCCCCATGTCGCCCTGGCCAGGGAGGAGTTGGCACCGGCCGTCGAGTTCCACCGCTGGCTGGCCTGGCTGGTGGACGAGCAGCTCGGCCAGGCCCAGCACGCGGCCGAGCAGGCCGGGATGGCGGTCGGCCTGATCCACGACCTGGCGGTCGGCGTGCACCCGGACGGCGCGGACGCCTGGGTCCTGCAGGACGTCCTCGCCGAGGGCATCTCGGTCGGCGCCCCGCCGGACGCCTTCAACGCGCACGGTCAGGACTGGGGCCTGCCGCCCTGGCGCCCCGACGCGCTGGCCGAGGCCGGCTACGCCCCGTACGCGGAGCTGCTGCGCGCCGCGGCCCGGCACGCGGGGGCGATCCGGATCGACCACGTGATGGGCCTGTTCCGGCTCTGGTGGGTGCCGGCCGGGCACCCGCCGACCCGCGGCGCGTACGTCCGTTACGACGCGGAGGCGATGCTCGGGGTGCTCGCGCTGGAGGCGCACCGGGCCGGCACCCGGGTGATCGGCGAGGACCTGGGCACGGTCGAGCCCGGGGTGCGCGAGGAGCTGACCGCCCGGGGCGTCCTCGGCACCTCGGTGCTCTGGTTCGAGCGGGACTGGCAGGACAAGGGCGCCATCCTGCCGCCCGAGCGCTGGCGCTCCGGCTGCCTGGCCACCCTCACCACCCACGACCTGCCCAGCACCGCGGCCCGGCTGACCGGCGAGCACGTCGAGCTGCGGCACCGCCTCGGGCTGCTGGCCCGCCCGCTCGGCGAGGAGCAGGCCGAGGCGGCGGCCGAGCTGACGGAGTGGCACGCCGAGCTGGTCCGGGCCGGCCTGATCGGGGCCGGGGACGACCTCACCCCCGAGGCGCTCCACGCCTTCCTGCTGGCCACCCCGGCCGAGCTGGTCGGCGTCTGGCTGCCCGACACGGTCGGCGACCCGCGCCCGCAGAACCTGCCCGGCACCTGGGACCAGTACCCGAACTGGCGCCTCCCGGTCGCCGACGCCACCGGCACCCCCGTCACCCTGGAACACCTGGCCGCCGCCCCGGCCGCCGCCCGCCTCGCGGCCCTGGCCGCCGCCCGTACCGGAAGGCGCACCCCGGCGCGCGGGGCCCGGTAGGCGGCCGGTACCTTGGAAAACGTGGACAAGAGGAACGCTTTGCGCGCTGGTGCGGTCTCCGCAGCGGCCACGCTGATGATGCTGATGTCGTCGCCCGCCATGGCGCTGGTCCGGGACGACGGTGACGACCCGGGGCAGAGCCTGAGCGTCGCCCAGACGCTGGGCCTGTTCGTGGCGCTGCCGATCGCGATGTTCGTGGTGATCGCCGGCCTGGTCATGCTCCCCTCGCTCGGCAAGGGCAAGAAGTAGCAGCAGACACCCGGGACCCCCGTCGTCTCCTCGGAGGCGGCGGGGGTCGTCGTCGTGGGTGCCGGTGCGGGGTCAGAGGCCGCCGGTGTGGAGCAGCGCGTTGGGCGAGCCCTTGCTGACCTTGAGGACGTCCTTGGTGGACTGCTCGGACAGCCAGAGGGCGACGTCCTCACTGCTGGCCGCGGGGTTCCTGGCCTTGTAGAGGGCGGCCACCCCGGCCACGTGCGGGCTGGCCATCGAGGTTCCGTCCAGGGCGACGGAGCCGCCGCCGAGCCTGGCGGAGACGATGGCCCTGCCGGGGGCGTACATCCACAGGCACGGGCCGAAGTTGCTGAAGTCGGTCTCCTGGTCGTAGGGGTCGGTGGCACCGACGGTGACCACCCGCTCGGCGCCGGCGGGCGAGATGCCGCAGGCGTCCACCGCGTCGTTGCCGGCCGCGAGGACCGGCAGGACGCCCATGTCCGAGACCGCGGTGGCGGCGTTGTTCACGGCCTGGGTCTTCGGTCCGCCGAGCGAGCCGTTGAGCACGGAGCCGGGCTTCGCGTTCTTGGCGACCCAGTCGAGGCCGGCGATGATCCCGGACCAGCTGCCCCTGCTGTCGCAGCCGAGTACCCGGACGCTGACCAGCGCCGCCTCGCGCGCCACGCCGTACGTCGAGCCGCCGACGGTGCCGGTGACGTGGGTGCCGTGGCCGTTGCAGTCGCTTCCGCCCCGGCCGTCGCCCATCGCGTCGAAGCCGGGCACCGCGCGGCCGCCGAACTCGGCGTGCTTGAAGTCGATGCCGGTGTCGAGCACGTAGACGGTGGCGCCCTTGCCGGTGCCGCCCACGTCGAACTGCTGGTTCAGGGGCAGGTAGGCCTGGTCGATCCGGTCCAGGCCCCAGCTCGCGGCCGCCGCCCGCCGGCCGAAGACGGGCGGTGCGCTCGCGGTGACCGGGGTGCCCGAGGCCACGCCGTCCTCCTCCACCGCCTCGACGCCCGGCAGCTTGCGCACCGCCTCCAGCTGGGCCGGGGTGAGCTGTGCCGCGAAGCCGTTCAGGACGGACGTGTAGGTGAAGAGCGGCTTGAGCCCCGGGACGGCCTGCTGGGCGGTGGCGCCGGCGTCGAGGCCCTTCGTCAGCGTGACGATGTACTGGCCGGGAATCGCCTGCGCCGACCTGTGCAGCGGCGCCGGGGTGGCCCGGTGCGGGGCGGGGGCGCCGACGGCGGAGGCGGCCGGGGCCGCGGCGAGTGGGGCCAGAAGGAGGAGGGCTGCTGCGGACGCGTGGCGCGTGGACGGGCGCATTCGGGCTCCGTTCGGGACGAGTGCTCGGACGAGAGGCGCTGCGGGCGGGACGGCCTGCAGTCTGACAATCACTCAATCCTTCGTCCGACGCCGATCTCTGACTGAGCACCATCACTCGGTTGCGGGACGTCCGGGCACGAAAAAGGAGCCGAACGTGTGTCCGGCCCCGATTCCGTCAGCGGTGTGTCAGTGACCCAGCGCCCGGGCCCCGGCCGCGCGGTCGGCCGCCTGGGCCTTCAGCGCGCGCTCGATGCCCGCCCGGGCCTCCACGACCTGCCGGCGCAGGGCCGGGACCGGCTCGGCCGAGGCCAGCCAGGCGTCGGTGGCGTCCAGGGTGGCCTGCTCGACCAGGAAGGCCGGGTACAGGCCGACGATGATCTGCTGCGAGATCTCGTGGCTGCGGGTCTCGTAGATCCCCTTGACCGCGGCGAAGTACCTGGCGGCGTAGGGGGCGAGCAGCTCCCGCTGGTCGGACTGCTGGAAGCCGCTGATGACGGCCTCCTGGACGTAGTTGGTGAGCTCGTCCGACTCCACCACCGACGCCCAGGCCTCGGCCTTGGCCTCGACGGTCGGGCGGGAGGCACGGCAGCTGGCCGCGTGCTCCAGGCCGGCCGCGGTGTTGTCGCGGGCGAGCTCCGCCTCGACGGCCCTGTCGTCGGCGCGACCGGTGGCGACCAGGCGGCCGAGCAGGGTCCAGCGCAGCTCGGTGTCGACGGCCAGACCGTCCAGCACCGTGGAGCCGTCCAGCAGGCCGGCCAGCAGGGCGAGCTGCTCGTCGGTGCGGGCGGCGGCGGAGAGCGTGCGGGCCCAGGCGAGCTGGTGGTCGCTGCCGGGGGCGGCCGCGCGCAGCTGCTGCTCCGCGGCGGCGGCCCAGCGCTGCAGGCCCTGCTCGCGCCAGGCCGGGTCGGTGTACGCGTCCAGGGCCAGCTTGGCCTGGCGCTGCACCGACTGGACCACGCCGATGTCGGACTCCCGGGCGAGGCCGGAGACGGCCAGCTCCAGGTAGTCGCGGGCGGCGAGCTCGCCGTCGCGGGTCATGTCCCACGCGGAGGCCCAGCACAGCGCGCGCGGCAGGGGCTCCGCGAAGGCGCCGAGGTGCTCGGTGACGACGGCCAGCGAGGCCTCGTCGAGGCGGACCTTGGCGTACGAGAGGTCGTCGTCGTTGAGCAGCAGGACGGCGGGCTTGCGGCGGCCGACCAGCTGGGGCACCTCGGTGCGCTCGCCGTCGACGTCCAGCTCGATCCGGTCGGTGCGCACCAGCGCGCCGTCCTGGAGCTCGTAGACGCCGATGGCGATCCGGTGCGGGCGCAGCACGGCCTCGCCCTTGGCGCCGGCGGGCAGGGCCGGGGCCTCCTGGAGCACGGCGAAGGAGGTGATGGTGCCGTCCCCGTCGACCTCGACGGCCGGGCGCAGGATGTTGATGCCGGCCGTCTCCAGCCAGGCCTTGGACCAGGTCTTGAGGTCCCGGCCGCTGGCCTTCTCAAGGGCGCCGAGCAGGTCGCTGAGCCGGGTGTTGCCCCAGGCGTGCTGCTTGAAGTAGGCGCGGACCCCCTCGAAGAAGGCGTCCTGGCCGACGTAGGCCACCAGCTGCTTGAGCACCGAGGCGCCCTTGGCGTAGGTGATGCCGTCGAAGTTGACCTGGACGTCCTCCAGGTCGTTGATCTCCGCCATGATCGGGTGGGTGGACGGCAGCTGGTCCTGCCGGTACGCCCAGGTCTTCATCTGGTTGGCGAAGGTGGTCCACGAGTTCGGCCACTTGGAGCCGGGGGCCTCGGCCTGGCAGACCGCCTCGGCGAAGGTCGCGAACGACTCGTTCAGCCAGAGGTCGTTCCACCACTCCATGGTGACCAGGTCGCCGAACCACATGTGGGCCAGCTCGTGCAGGATGGTGGCGGCCCGGCTCTCGTAGGCGGCGTCGGTCACCTTGGAGCGGAAGACGTACTGGTCGCGCAGGGTGACGGCACCCGCGTTCTCCATCGCGCCGGCGTTGAACTCCGGAACGAAGAGCTGGTCGTACTTGGCGAACGGGTAGGCGAAGTCGAACTTCTCCTGGAAGTAGTCGAAGCCCTGCTTGGTGACGTCGAAGATCGCCTCGGCGTCCAGGAACTCGCGCAGCGACGGACGGCAGTACACGCCCAGCGGCACCCGCTGCTCGCCGTCGGCGTACTCGTCGAAGACGCCCACGTACGGGCCGGCCACCAGCGCGGTGATGTAGCTGGAGATCCGCGGGGTCGGCTCGAAGGACCAGACCTGGGTGTCGCCCTCGCCGGCCGGCTCGGGGGTGGGGGAGTTGGAGACCACGACCCAGCCGCGCGGGGCGGTGACGGTGAACCGGAAGGTGGCCTTCAGGTCGGGCTGCTCGAAGCTGGCGAAGACGCGGCGGGCGTCCGGCACCTCGAACTGGGTGTAGAGGTAGGTCTCGTTGTCGACCGGGTCGACGAAGCGGTGCAGGCCTTCGCCGGTGTTGGTGTAGGCGCAGTCGGCGACCACCCGCAGTTCGTTCTGGGCCTGCAGGCCGGGCAGCGCGATCCGGCTGTCGGCGAAGCCGGCCGGGTCGAGGGCCTCACCGTTCAGCACGATCTCGGACACGCTCGGCGCAACCAGGTCGATGAAGCTGTCGGCGCCCGGAGTCGTGGCGGAGAACCGGACCACGGTGGTGGACCTGAACGTGCCTCCCGCCCGGGCGGTGCCCAGGTCGAGCTCGATCTCGTACGCGTCCACGTGCAGGAGCTGGGCCCGGGTGCGGGCCTCCTCACGGGTCAAGTTGGTGCCAGGCACTCGCAGGACTCCTTTGTCAGGCTCGGATGCACAGGCATCCTCCCATGCCGGGGCCGGTGTGGACCTTGGTATTCCCGCCCTGTGGGCGGCCGGACCGAGGTTTCGGAACGGTCCCGGTTGGCGCTTCACTCGGCGGCGAGTGGGGCGCTGAGCTTAGAGTTCAGAAGTTGAAGCTGAACAGTTGGTTGAGGGATCAACACCGTGAGGTGACGATCGCCGAGGCCACAGGAGCTCCGCCGCAAAGGCGCGGCAGGGGCGGGGACGGTCGAGTCCCCGTGCCCTGGGAGGGTGAATCATGTCGATGGACACACCGGGATCGCAGTCCTCGTTGCACCGGGCCAACCTCGAACGGGTGCTGCGTGCGGTGCGGATGGCCGGCTCGCTCACCCAGGCCGAGATCGCCCGTGGCACGGGCCTGTCGGCCGCCACGGTGTCCAACATCGTCCGGGAGCTCAAGGAGAGCGGCACCGTCGTGGTCGCCGACACCTCCTCGGGCGGCCGCCGGGCCCGCAGCGTCTCGCTCAGCGGGGACGCCGGGATCGTGGTCGGCGTCGACTTCGGCCACACCCACCTGAGAGTCGCGGTGGGCAACCTGGCCCACCGGGTGCTGGCCGAGGAGAGCGAGCCGATCGACGTCGACGTCTCCGCGCAGCAGGGTTTCGACCGGGCCGAGGCCCTGGTGGAGCGGCTGCTGGCGCAGGCGGGCTTCCGTCCGGACAAGGTGATCGGCGTCGGCCTGGGCGTGCCGGGGCCGATCGACCTGGAGACCGGCGCGCTCGGCTCCACCGCGATCCTGCCCGGCTGGACGGGCATCGCCCCGGGCAAGGAGCTCGCCCAGCGCCTGGGCATGGAGGTGCACGTCGACAACGACGCCAACCTGGGCGCGCTGGGCGAGCTGGTCTGGGGGGCCGGGCGCGGGCTGAGCGACCTGGCGTACATCAAGGTGGCCAGCGGTGTCGGCTCCGGGCTGGTGATAAACGGTCAGATCTACCGCGGCCCCGGCGGCACGGCGGGCGAGATCGGGCACATCACGCTGGACGAGGCCGGGCCGGTCTGCCGCTGCGGCAACCGGGGCTGCCTGGAGACCTTCGTCGGCTCCCGCTACCTGCTCAACCTCTTGAACGCCAACCACCCCGGGGAGCTGACCCTGACCAAGGTGGTCCAGCTGGCCCAGCAGGGCGACCTCGGCTGCCGCCGGGTGATCGCGGACGCGGGCCGGCAGATCGGGATGGGCGTCGCCACCCTGTGCAACCTGCTCAACCCGCGTCGGATCATCCTCGGTGGCGACCTCGCCGAGGCCGGTGAGCTGGTGCTTTCCCCGATCCGGGACTCGGTGGCCCGGTATGCGATCCCCAGCGCGGCCCGTCAGCTCTCGGTCGTTCCGGGCACGCTCGGTGGCCGTGCGGAGGTGCTCGGCGCGCTCGCACTGGTGATGAGCGAGATGGGCGAATCGGGCGCAATCCGGCAGACCGGGGCGGCTTCGGGGAGCCAGGGCTGACCGGGCGACAGGGCGGGTGCCGGGGCCGCACTGCCAGGTTGGTCTCGGCTTCGCCTTCAGGAAGATAACGAAAGGGTTCGAATCCTCGGTCTTCCGGTTTTACTTATTGACGACAAGCAGACGGGCCGGGTTGACTCCCTTCCACCTCGCCGCAACGTTGCGGCTCTGTCAGGGAGGCACCCCCCACATGAACGCAATGATGCGTCGCGCTGTCATCGGTACCGCCGCGGTTTCGATGGCCCTCTCCATGGCCGCCTGTGGCAAGGCCGGCAGTGACAAGAAGGACAGCGCCGCGTCCGGCGACACCAAGTCGATCGGTCTGCTGCTCCCCGAGAACGCCTCGTCGACCCGGTACGAGTCCTTCGACAAGCCGTTCATCGAGGCCAAGGTCAAGGCGCTCTGCGCCGACTGCAACGTCAAGTACAGCAACGCCGAGGGTTCGGCCGCCAAGCAGAAGCAGCAGTTCGACACCCTGATCGCCCAGGGCGTCAAGGTCATCATCCTGGACGCCTTCGACGCCAAGTCGACCCAGTCCTGGGTCAAGGAGGCGGCCGACAAGGGCGTCAAGGTCATCGCGTACGACCGCCTGGCCACCGGCCCGGTCGCCGCGTACGTCTCGTTCGACAACGAGAAGGTCGGCGAGCTGCAGGGCCAGGCCCTGGTCGACGCCCTGGGCGCCAAGGCCGCCGACGCCAACATCGTCATGATCAACGGTGACGACGCCGACCCGAACGCCGGCAAGTTCAAGTCCGGTGCGCACAAGGTCCTGGACGGCAAGGTCAAGAAGGTCGTCTACGAGCAGTCCGGTGAGTGGAAGCCCACCGTCGCGGGCCAGAAGGTCGGCGCCGCCATCACCCAGCTCGGCAAGGACGGCTTCCAGGCCGTCTACTCCGCCAACGACGGCATGGCCGCCGCGATCATCACCCAGCTCAAGGGCGCGGGCATCACCGTCCCGGTCGGCGGGCAGGACGCGGGCCTCGACGCCATCCAGCGCCTCGTCTCCGGCGACCAGGCCTACACCATCTACAAGGCCTACCGGCCGCTGGCCGACTCGGCCGCCGAGCTCGCCGTCGACCTGCTGCAGGGCAAGGACATCAAGTCCGTCGCCTCCGCCAGCATCGACAGCGACACCGACAAGGCCATCCCGGCCAAGCTGCTGGAGCCGAAGGTCGTCACCAAGGCCAACATCCAGGACACCGTGATCGCCGACGGCCTCTACAAGGCCGCCGACATCTGCACCGGCGACTACGCCGCCGCCTGCGCCACGGCCGGCCTGAAGTAGTTCCCAGGCGGGCGACGCCTCCCCCACCCCGGGAGAGCGTCGCCCGCTCCGGCACGGCGTGTCGGCTCCCCCGCCCTCCTCCGGTGAAGGCGGGCCGCCGTGCCCCCCAAACCTTTTCGCACTACCCCTTCGCGCCCGGGTCGGCGCGCGGCGGCCGTGCCATGCCGATCGCGGCGGGTGCACGGAATGAAGGAGATGGTTCACGTGACAGGCGCACCCGTACTGGCGTTGCGCGGGGTCTCCAAGCGCTTCGGCGCCGTCCAGGCGCTGACCGACGTCCACCTGGAGGTGCACGCCGGTGAGGTGGTCGCCCTGGTGGGCGACAACGGCGCGGGCAAGTCGACGCTGGTGAAGACCATCGCCGGCGTCCACCCGATCGACGAGGGTGCCATCGAGTGGGAGGGCGCCCAGGTCGGCATCAACCGGCCGCACGACGCCCAGGCGCTCGGCGTCGCCACCGTCTACCAGGACCTCGCGCTCTGCGACAACCTCGACGTGGTCGGCAACCTCTTCCTCGGCCGTGAGCTGAAGAAGTTCGGCACGCTCGACGAGGTCGGCATGGAGAAGCGGGCCAAGGAGCTGCTCGACACGCTGTCGATCCGCATCCCCAGCGTCCGGATCCCGATCGCCGCGCTCTCCGGCGGCCAGCGCCAGGTGGTCGCGATCGCCCGCGCCCTGGTCGGCGACCCGAAGATCGTCATCCTGGACGAGCCGACCGCCGCACTCGGCGTCGAGCAGACCGCCCAGGTGCTCGACCTGGTCGAGCGGCTGCGCGACCGCGGCCTCGGCGTGATCCTGATCAGCCACAACATGGCCGACGTCAAGGCCGTCGCGGACACCGTCGCGGTGCTCCGCCTGGGCCGCAACAACGGCGTCTTCGAGGTGGCCACCACCTCGCACGAGGAGATCATCTCCGCCATCACCGGCGCCACCGAGAACGCCGTGACCCGGCGTCAGGCACGTCTCGCGGAGGACGCGAAGTGAGCACCAACCAGACCACCACCGACACGCCGCCGGCCGCGATCGACCCCCGGCTGCTGGTCCGCGAGGCGGGCTTCGCGGGCTACGTCGAGGAGTTCAAGCGGAAGATGAAGAGCGGCGACCTGGGCTCCGTCCCGGTCGTGCTCGGCCTGATCCTGATCGCGGCCATCTTCCAGACCGTGTCGGGCGACTTCCTGAACGCGGACAACCTGACCAACATCACCAAGTGGATCGCGGGCCCCGGCCTGATCGCGGTCGGCATCGTCTTCGTGCTGCTGCTCGGTGAGATCGACCTGTCGCTCGGCTCGGTCGCCGGAGTCTCGGCGGCCATCGCCTCCGTGCTCTCGGTGCGCTCGGGCATCAACGAGTGGCTTGCCGTGCTGATCGCGATGGCGGTCGGCATCGGCATGGGCGCCCTGCACGGCTTCTTCTTCGCCAAGATCGGCGTCCCGGCCTTCGTGGTCACCCTGGCCGGCATGCTGGCCTGGATGGGCCTGCAGAACTCCGTGCTCGGCGACAAGGGCACCGTCAACCTGCTGAACGACGGCGTGATCGCCAAGCTGGACACCTACTTCCTGGGCGACGGCGACGTCTTCTTCACCTGGGCCTTCGCGATCCTCGGCATCGCCCTGTTCGGCGCCGGCCAGCTGATCGACAGCCGCCGCCGCTCCGCCGCCGGCCTGTCGGCCCGGCCGATGAGCGAGATCGCCCTGCGCACCGGTGTGATCGCGGTGATCGGCCTGGTCGCGGCGTACATGCTGAACCAGGACCGCGGCCTGCCGCTGCCCCTGGTGGTCTTCTTCGGCATCGTGGTGATCACCGACTTCGTGCTGCGCCGCACCTCCTACGGCCGCCAGATCTTCGCGGTCGGCGGTGGCGTCGAGGCGGCCCGCCGGGCCGGTATCAACGTCGCCTGGGTCCGGATCTCGGTCTTCATGATCTCGGCGGGCATGGCGGCCCTCGGCGGCCTGTTCATCGCGTCCCAGCAGGGCTCGGCGGACAAGCTCCTCGGTGGCGGCAGCGTGCTGATGAACTCGATCGCGGCCGCGGTCATCGGCGGCACCAGCCTCTTCGGCGGCCGGGGCAAGACCTGGTCGGCGCTGCTCGGCATCCTGGTGATCCAGTCGATCATCACCGGCCTGGACCTGGTCCACGTCAACCAGGCCATCCAGTACATGATCACCGGCGCGGTCCTGCTCGGCGCGGTGGTGCTGGACTCGGTCTCCCGGCGGACCCAGAAGTCCTCCGGCCGGGGCTGACCCCCGCAGCACGGTGTGAGGCTCGGCACCCGAACCATTCGGGTGCCGGGCCTCGTCGTGTTGGGTGGGTGTCCATCCGTCCTGGTGGGGCGCCGTCGGCCCAGGGCGACCGCACTGGTACGACTAGTACGACAAGCGCCGTGCCGCGTGGCGTCCGGCAGGTGGACATTAGACTCGACCGGTCAAGGGTGCGCCGGCCGGCGCCGAAGCACTCCGCACCCACGGGCGACAGCGCCCATCGGGCCCGCCCTGGGCCCGGGAACTGTGAACGAGGAGGAACGGGTGGCCCTGCTGACCCGCATTAGGGGACCGCGCGATCTCGACCGGCTCACCCCGGCGCAGCTGGCCGCACTGGCCGAGGAGATCCGCGGCTTCCTGGTCGAGGAGGTCTCCAAGACCGGTGGCCACCTCGGGCCGAACCTCGGCGTGGTCGAGCTGACCATCGCGCTGCACCGGGTCTTCGACTCGCCGCGCGACCGCATCCTCTTCGACACCGGCCACCAGAGCTACGTGCACAAGCTGCTCACCGGCCGCCAGGACTTCTCCGGTCTGCGCACCAAGGGCGGCCTGTCCGGCTACCCGTCCCGCGCCGAGTCCGAGCACGACGTGATCGAGAACTCGCACGCCTCCACCGTGCTCGGCTACGCCGACGGCCTGGCCAAGGCCAACCAGCTCCAGGGCCACAAGGACCGGCCCGTGGTCGCCGTGATCGGCGACGGCGCGCTCACCGGCGGCATGGCCTGGGAGGCGCTCAACAACATCGCCGACGCCAAGGACCGCCCGCTGGTCATCGTCGTCAACGACAACGAGCGCTCGTACTCCCCGACCATCGGCGGCCTCGCCAACCACCTCGCCACCCTGCGCACCACCCAGGGCTACGAGCGGTTCCTGTCCTGGGGCAAGGACGCGCTGCAGCGCACCCCGGTGGTCGGCCAGCAGCTGTTCGAGACGCTGCACGGCGCCAAGAAGGGCCTCAAGGACTTCATCGCCCCGCAGGGCATGTTCGAGGACCTCGGCCTCAAGTACATCGGCCCGATCGACGGCCACGACCTCACCGCCCTGGAGTCCGCGCTCACCAAGGCGCGCGGCTTCGGCGGCCCGGTGATCGTGCACTGCCTGACCGAGAAGGGCCGCGGCTACCACGCCGCCGAGAACAACGACGAGGACCGCTTCCACGCGGTCGGCGTCATCCACCCGGAGACCGGCCTGCCGATCAAGTCCGCCGGCAAGGACTGGACCTCGGTCTTCGGCGAGGAGATGGTCGCCCTCGGCCGCGAGCGCAAGGACATCGTCGCCATCACCGCGGCGATGCTGCACCCGGTGGGCCTCGCCCCGTTCGCCAAGGCCTACCCCCAGCGGATCTTCGACGTCGGCATCGCCGAGCAGCACGCCGCGGTCTCCGCGGCCGGCCTCGCGACCAACGGCCTGCACCCGGTCGTCGCGGTCTACGCGACCTTCCTCAACCGGGCCTTCGACCAGGTCCTGATGGACGTCGCCCTGCACCGGCTGGGCGTCACCTTCGTGCTCGACCGCGCGGGCGTCACCGGCACCGACGGCGCCTCGCACAACGGCATGTGGGACATGTCGATCCTGCAGGTCGTCCCCGGCCTGCGGCTGGCCGCCCCGCGCGACGCCGACCAGCTGCGCGCCCAGCTGCGCGAGGCCGTCGAGGTGGCCGACGCGCCCACCGTGGTCCGCTACTCCAAGGGCACGGTCGGCCCCGCCGTGCCGTCGCTGGGCCGGATCGGCGGAATGGACGTGCTGCTGGAGAACGGCGAGCGCGACGGCGACCGCCGGGCCGACGTGCTGATCGTCTCGGTCGGCGCGATGGCCCCGCTCTGCCTGGAGACCGCCGAGCTGCTGGCCGCCCAGGGCATCACCTCCACCGTGGTCGACCCGCGCTGGGTCAAGCCGGTCGACCCGGCCCTGCCCGGCCTGGCGGCCGAGCACCGGGTGGTCGTCACGGTCGAGGACAACGGCCGCGCCGGCGGTGTCGGCTCGGCGGTCGCCCAGGCCCTGCGCGACGCCGACGTGGACCTGCCGCTGCGCGACTTCGGGATCCCGCAGGAGTTCCTCGACCACGCGACCCGCGACCAGATCATGGCCGAGATCGGTCTGACCGCCCCGGACATCGCCCGGCAGGTCACCGCCCTGGTCTCCCGGCTCGGCGCGCAGACCGTCCAGGCCTGACCCCGGCCCGGGCCCGGGTCACCACGGTCACCGGCCCCGGGAGCGGCACCGTCCGCTCCCGGGGCCGGTGGGCTGTGCGGCCCCGTGCTAATCCCGTGCTCCGTCGCCCACGATCGGACTATTGTCGTACCGATGCCGGGACCGGCAGCGTCCGCGCAAAAACCGCCCGGTAGGTTGTCACCTGTGCCCATCAACACCAGCCGCCTCACCGCCCTGACCGCACGCGTGCCCGAGCGCGTCCGGACCGGGTACTGGACCCGCGTGGTCCCGGTGCTCGCGCTGCTCGCGGTGGTCACCCACATCCCGTCCTTCCTGCGACCGGTGTGGAGCCCCGACGAGGGCTACCTGGCCACCCAGGCCCGCATGCTGGCCGACGGCGGCGTCCTCTACGACACCGTGGTCGACCGCAAGCCCCCGCTGCTGCCCTGGCTCTACGAGGCCTGCTTCGCCGTCTTCGGCTCCGCCTCGCTCTGGCCGCTGCGCAGCCTCGCCATCGTCGCCCACCTGGTGACGGCGGTGCTGCTGGCCTCGCTGGCCCGCGGCCGCTGGGGCAACCGGGCCGGCGCCGGAGCCGGGGTGCTCTACCTGATGCTGTCCATCGGGCTCTCCCCGGAGGACACCCAGGCGGCGACCTTCGAGGTCTTCATGCTGCCCGCCATGGTCGCGGCCTTCCGGTACGCCGAACGGCGGCGCTGGCTGGCCGCAGGCATCGCGGTGGCCCTGTGCTCACTGACCAAGCAGACCGGCGGCGCCGTGATGCTGCCCGTGCTGTGGATGCTGTTCCAGGACGCCCGGCACCGCGGGGTGGCCTGGCGGCCGGCCCTGTTCAAGATCTGGTTCGGCTTCGCGCTGCCGATAGCGCTGGTCGCGGCCATCCTGACCAAGCCCAGGGGTTTTCTGTTCTGGGTGGTCACCGGCAGCGGCGACTACGCCACCCTGGGCTCCAACTGGCTGCAGATGCTCGGCCGGGCGCTCGGCAACTCCGGCATCCTGGTGGCCGCCGGCCTCGGCTTCCTGGCCCCGGTCGGCTACCGGCTCTGGCTGCGGCGCCGGCAGCGGCTGCTGCCGGGCGCGGCCGAGGAGCACGGCTCCACCAGCGACCTGTGGATCTGGCTGCTCTCCTCGGTGGTCGCGGTCAGCGTCGGCTTCCACTTCTTCGGCCACTACTACCTCCAGCTGATGCCGCCCCTGGTGCTGCTCGGCGTCGGCGCGGTCTCCACCTCGGCGGTCCGCTGGCGGCCGGTGGTGGTGTACTCCGCGGTCGCCGCCACCTTCTTCTGGGGCCTGGCGGTCTTCTGGCCCGGCCAGCGGCTCTACCAGACCACCGAGGTAGCCACCGCCGTCGCGGCGCAGACCACGCCCAAGGACACCGTGCTGGTCTGGGGCATGCACCCCGAGCTGTACTGGCTGGCCGACCGCAGGCCCGCCAGCCGCTACCTGACGGCCGGGTTCCTGACCAACTTCAGCGGCGGCAAGGACGGCCAGCAGGTCGGCGAGCAGTACAGCGTCTCCGAGGCCTGGCAGACCTTCGACGCCGAGCTGCAGGCCAAGGGCCTGCCCGAGGTCGTCGTCGACGACTCCGGCACCGCCCCGTACAACCCCGAGCTGGTGCCCAGGATCGAGAGTCTCCTGGAGACCCACTACGAGGTCGTCGGGATGACCGGCGACACCGTCATCTACCGCCTCAAGCGCTGACCCCCGACGCCCCACCGACCCGGGGCGCCGACAGGGCCGCCAGGGGCTTCTCCCGGCCGGAGGCCGGGGGCGGAACCGCGTGAGTGCGGAAGGTACGGCGCCGCACCCGGACGCCGGAGCCCGGCCCGCTCTCCGTACCCGGCTCGCCCCGGCGGCAGCCGCAACGCAGAACGGCGGAGCAGCCCCCGCAGGGGCCACTCCGCCGTCTCTCAGGCCGTGGTTCAGACCGGGATCGAGGCCACGCCGGGGGCCAGGAACCGCTTGCCGTTGACCCGCTCCGAGACGCCCTCACGGTCCAGGTACGGGGTGATCCCGCCCAGGTGGAAGGGCCAGCCGGCGCCGGTGATCATGCACAGGTCGATGTCCTGCGCCTCGCCGACGACACCCTCGTCCAGCATCAGGCCGATCTCCTGCGCGACGGCCTCCAGGGCCCGGGCGAGGACCTGCTCCTCGGTCAGCACGGTGTCGCCGAACGACAGCAGCGCCAGGACCTCGGGGTCCAGCACCTGCTGGCCGTCCTGCCAGACGTAGAAGCCGCGCTTGCCGGCCTTGACCAGCTTGCCGAGGTTCTCGGAGACGGTGTACCGCTCCGGGAAGGCCGCGGCCAGGGTCTCCGACACGTGCAGGGCGATGGCCGGGCCGACCAGCTCCAGGAGCACGATCGGGGACATCGGCAGGCCGAGCGGCAGCACGGCCTTCTCCACCGTCTCGATCGGGGTGCCCTCGTCGATGGCGCCCTGGATCGCGTCCATGAAGCGCAGCAGGATCCGGTTCACCACGAACGCCGGGGCGTCCTTGGTCAGGACGGCCGTCTTCTTCAGCTTCCTGGCGACCCCGAACGCGGTGGCCAGCGAGCCGTCGTCGGTCTTCTCCGCGCGGACGATCTCCAGCAGCGGCAGGATCGCGACCGGGTTGAAGAAGTGGAAGCCGACGACCCGCTCGGGGTGCTCCAGCTTCGAGGCCATCTCGGAGACCGAGAGGGACGAGGTGTTGGTGGCCAGGATGGTGGTCGGCGAGACCACGGCCTCCAGCTCGGCGAGGACGTTCTGCTTGACGCCCATCTCCTCGAACACGGCCTCGATGACGAAGTCCGCGTCGCCGAAGGCGACGGCCTTGTCGAGGTGACCGGAGACCAGGCCCTTGAGCTTGTTGGCCTTGTCCTGGCCGATCCGGCCCTTCTCCAGCAGCTTGTCGATCTCGCCGTGGACGTAGCCCACGCCCTTGTCGATGCGCTCCTGGTCGATGTCGGTGAGCACCACCGGCACCTCCATGCGGCGCGCGAAGAGCAGCGCCAGCTGGGAGGCCATCAGGCCCGCGCCGACCACGCCGACCTTGGAGACCGGGCGGGCCAGCGACTTGTCCGGGGCACCGAACGGGCGCTTGGCCCGGCGCTGCACCAGGTTGAAGGCGTAGATGCCGCTGCGCAGCTCGCCGCTCATGATGAGGTCGGCGAGGGCCGCGTCCTCGGCGTCGAAGCCCGCCTGCAGGTCCTGGTCCTTGACCTGGGCGATGATGTCGAGCGCCTTGTAGGCGGCCGGGGCCGCGCCGTGCACCTTGGAGTCGGCGACCAGGCGGCCCCAGGCGACGGCGTCGTCCCAGGTCTTGCCGCGGTCGATCTCCTCGCGCTCCACCACGGTGGCGCCGGTGAGGACCTTGGCGGCCCAGGTCAGCGACTGCTCCAGGAAGTCGGCCGGCTCGAAGATCGCGTCCGCGATGCCGAGCTCGAACACCTCCTTGCCCTTGAGCTGCTTGTTCTGGCTCATCGAGTTCTCGACGATGACCTTGACGGCCTTCGCCGGGCCGATCAGGTTCGGCAGGATGGTGCAGCCGCCCCAGCCGGGGACGAGGCCCAGGAAGACCTCCGGCAGCGAGAACGCCGGGACGCCCGAGCTGACGGTGCGGTAGGTGGCGTGCAGGCCGACCTCGACGCCGCCGCCCATCGCCGCGCCGTTGTAGAAGGCGAAGCTGGGGACGGGCAGCGCGGCGATCCGCTTGAAGACGTCGTGGCCGCCCTTGCCGATGGCCAGCGCGTCGCTGTGCTCCTTGAGCACCTCGACACCCTTGAGGTCGGCGCCGACCGCGAAGATGAACGGCTTGCCGGTGATCGCGACGGCGGCGATGGTGCCGGCGGCGGCCTCGGCCTCGACCTGGTCCAGCGCCTCGGACAGCTTGGCCAGCGAGCCCGGCCCGAAGGTGGTCGGCTTGGTGTGGTCGAAGCCGTTGTCCAGGGTGATCAGCGCCAGCTTGCCGGCCTGCAGCGGCAGGTCCAGGTGGCGCACGTGCGCGGTGGTGACGACCTCGCCGGGGAACAGCTCGGCGGCGCGCTTCAGCAGCTCAGTGGTGCTCATGGTCACTTACCACCCTCGAAGTGCGGGTTCTCCCAGATGATGGTCCCGCCCATGCCGAAGCCGATGCACATGGTGGTCAGGCCGTACTGGACGTCGGGACGCTGCTCGAAGCGGCGGGCCAGCTGGTTCATCAGGCGCACGCCGGAGGAGGCCAGCGGGTGGCCGAAGGCGATCGCGCCGCCGTACGGGTTGACCCGCTCGTCGTCGTCCGCGATGCCGTAGTGGTCCAGGAACGCCAGGACCTGCACGGCGAAGGCCTCGTTGACCTCGAAGGCCTGGATGTCGTCGATCGTCAGGCCGGCCTTGGCCAGCGCCTTCTCGGTCGCCGGGACGGGGCCGATGCCCATCACCTCGGGCTCGACGCCGGCGAAGGCGTACGAGACCATGCGCATCTTGACCGGGAGGCCGAGCTCCTCGGCGACGTCCTCGGCGGCGAGCAGCGACGCGGTGGCGCCGTCGTTCAGGCCGGCCGAGTTGCCCGCGGTGATGTTGCCGTGCGGGCGGAACGGGGTCTTGAGGCCGCTCAGGCTGTCCATCGTGGTGCCCGGGCGCAGCGGCTCGTCCGTGGTCGCCAGGCCCCAGCCGGTCTCGCCGACGTCGGGGTTGGTGTTGCGGATCGCGATCGGCACCAGGTCGGGCTGGATGTCGCCGTTGGCGTACGCCTTGGCGGCCTTCTCCTGGGAGCGCACGGCGTAGGCGTCGCAGCGCTCCTTGGTGAGGTGCGGGAAGCGGTCGTGCAGGTTCTCGGCGGTCATGCCCATGAACAGGGCGGACTCGTCGACCAGCTTCTCCGACACGAAGCGCGGGTTCGGGTCCACGCCCTCGCCCATCGGGTGGCGGCCCATGTGCTCGACACCGCCGGCGACCACGATGTCGTACGCGCCGAAGGCGATGCCGCCCGCGGTCGCGGTGACGGCGGTCAGCGCGCCGGCGCACATCCGGTCGATCGAGTAGCCCGGGACGGACTTCGGCAGACCGGCCAGCAGCGCTGCGGTGCGGCCGATGGTCAGACCCTGGTCGCCGATCTGCGTGGTGGCCGCGACGGCGACCTCGTCGATGCGCTCGACGGGCAGGTTCGGGTTGCGGCGCACCAGCTCACGGATGCACTTGACGACCAGGTCGTCGGCACGGGTCTCGTGGTAGATGCCCTTCGGGCCGGCCTTGCCGAACGGGGTGCGGACGCCGTCAACGAAGACGACGTCCCTCGCGGTACGAGGCACGGGGGCTCTCCTCCCAGGGGGACATGACGTTAAACGCAGACCTCGGCTCACGGGTGGAGCAGCGCTGCTTCACGGCCATGCTACCCGCCGGTAACTACGTTGCCCATAGGCGACGGCCCGATATGCCTGTGTGTCCCCCACCACGTGCCTCTGCGGCCGGACCGGGTACCGCCCCGCACGGGTGTGCGGGGACGCGAAGGGGCGCCGGGATGAACCCGGCGCCCCTTCGGACCTCCGTGCCTACTCGGCCACCGGGGCCGGCTCGGTGAAGGCGGCGGCGAGGGCCGGGCCGACCAGGTCGACCTGCCACTGCCGGGCGCCCAGGCGGCGCAGGGCGGCCGAGACGTTCTCCGCGGACTGCTCGGCCGGCGGCTCCCAGGACACCCGGCGGACCAGGTCCGGGGTGATCAGGTTCTCGGCGGGCAGGTTGTGCTCCTCGGCCAGCGCGGAGACGCTCGCGCGGGCGGCGCTCAGCCGTGCCGCGGCCACCGGGTCCTTGTCGGCCCAGGCGCGCGGCGGCGGCGGGCCGTCGTGCGGCGCGGAGGCCGGCGGCAGCTGGTTCTCGGGGATCTCGCGGGCCCGCTGGAGGGCGGCCAGCCACTGGTCGAGCTGGCGCCGGTTCACCCGCGGCCCGAAGCCGGAGACGGCCAGCAGCGCCGGCGCGTTGAGCGGCATCGCGAGCGCGGCGTTGACGATGGCCAGGTCCGGCAGGACCCGGCCGGGGGAGACGTCGCGCTCCCGGGCGATCCGGTCGCGGGTCTGCCAGAGCTCGCGGACGGCGGCCAGCTGGCGCCGGCGGCGGACCTTGTGCAGCTGGGAGGTGCGCCGCCAGGGGTCGACCCGGGGCGCGGGCTTCGGCGCGTCGACGAGGGCCGCGAACTCCTCCAGCGCCCAGCCGAGCTTGCCCTGGGCGTCCAGCTCCCGTTCGAGCGCGTCCCGCAGCTCGACCAGCACCTCGACGTCCAGGGCGGCGTACCGCAGCCACGGTTCGGGCAGCGGGCGGGTGGACCAGTCGACGGCCGAGTGCTCCTTGGCCAGCGAGAGGCCGAGCACGTTCTCGGTCATCGGGCCGAGGCCGACCCGCGGGAACCCGGCCAGTCGGCCGGCCAGCTCGGTGTCGAACAGCAGGCGCGGCCGCATGCCGACCTCGGACAGGCACGGCAGGTCCTGGGTGGCCGCGTGGACCACCCACTCGGTGTCGGCCAGTGCCTCGCCGAGCGCGCCCAGGTCGGGGCAGGCGATCGGGTCGATCAGCGCGGTGCCCGCGCCGGCGCGCCGCAGCTGGATCAGGTAGGCGCGCTGGCCGTAGCGGTAGCCGGAAGCCCGTTCGGCGTCGACGGCGACCGGCCCGGTGCCCGCGGCGAAGGCCGCGATCGTGTCGGCCAGCGCCTCCTGGTCGGCCACGACGGGTGGCAGCCCCTCCCTCGGTTCGAGGAGCGGGACCGGGGCTGTCTCTTCTGGGATGGCTGCTACGGCGTCGGTCACCCCCCAAGGGTACGACGGCACCCGCTCCCGGGAGTGTTGTCGGACTGGTCAGACCGGGTTCCGACATATGCCGCAGGCCCGGCCGGCCGTTCGGGAAGCCGTTCGGGAAGCGCCGGGAGGCTGCCGGGGGCCGCCCGGGCGGCCTCGAAGAGGGGGGAGCGGGGAGAAAAGGAGGCGGCCCGGAGGAAACGTTCCTCCGGGCCGCCACCGCTGTGTCGGGGTTGTGTGGATCGGCTCAGTGGATGATGCCCGTCCGCAGTGCGACCGCGACCATGCCGGCCCGGTCCCCGGTGCCCAGCTTGCGCGCGATCCGGGCCAGGTGGCTCTTCACCGTCAGTGCGGACAGGCCCATGGCGACACCGATCGCCTTGTTGGACTGGCCCTCGGCGACCAGCCGGAGCACCTCGACCTCACGGCCCGACAGCTCGCGGTACGCGGAGCTCTGGGTGCCGGGAGCGCCCGGTGCGCCGGGTGCACCCGGGACGCCGGCCGCACCGGGCACGCCCGGCATGCCGGGGCGCCGCATCCGGCCGGCCATTCCGGCGGCGCCGAGCGGCATACCGGGGCGGCCCGGCATCGCGACGTTGGTCCGCGTGCCGGTGACGACGTAGCCCTTGACGCCGCCGGCCAGCGCGCTGCGGACCGCGCCGATGTCGTCGGCGGCGGAGAGCGCCAGGCCGTTGGGCCAGCCCGCGGCCCGGGTCTCGGCCAGGATCGTGAGGCCGGAGCCGTCCGGCAGATGGACATCGGCGATGCAGATGTCGCGGGGGGTGGTGACCCGGGGGCGGGCCTCGGCAATCGAGGAGACCTCGATGACGTCGCGCACACCCAGGGCCCACAGGTGGCGGGTGACGGTGTTTCGGACGCGTGGGTCGGCGATGACCACCATGGCGGTGGGCTTCGTCGGACGGTACGCGACCACGTTTGCGGGGTGCTCGAGAAGGACCGACACCAGGCCTCCTGGGTGGAGTGGCGGACGGAACCCCGATGGGGGCGGTCGGAGTGTTCCGCGGGTGGAAAGGGTCACTGACACCTTCGGCAGCATCCGTGCCCGGCTTTAGCGAAAGATCACGATCTAGTGAGTAACAATACGGACAAATCGCGCAGGTGACTGATGCGACATGCCCAGAAATCGTACAGATTCGATCAAATCCGGATCGGAATGATCACGTCCGGGCAGGTAATTGACACAGTGCGCGACAGAAGTCACAATCCGTCAGTCCTGCGGGTGGCATGGCGCGCTGGACGCCGGGATGACCCTCAGTGGGGGCGCGGACGGCGGCGCGCGGGCATCGGTACCACTCCGCCGAGTGACGGGGCGTCGGCCGGCGGCAGTGGCGTGGGCACCACCGGCGGCAGGCCGGCGCAGACGCACAGGAGATCGCCCCAGGCGGCCAGGTGGCGTTCGAACCGGCCGTCGGACGGCGTCCAGGACGCGCGCAGTTCGATCTCGGTGGAGGACGGCCGGTCGGCGAGCGCGCCGAAGTACTGCGAGGCGCAGTGGGTCACCGTGCCGCCCGGCGCGGTGTACCCGGCGCCGTGGGCCTGCAGGGCGTCCATCAGCCAGGCCCAGCCGACCTCGGAGAGCATCGGGTCGCCGGCCATCTCGGGCTCCAGCTCGGCGCGGGTCATGGTGACCACCCGGAAGTCGCCGTGCCAGGAGTCCTGCCCTGCGGGGTCGTGCAGCAGCACCAGCCGGCCGTCGGCCAGCTCCTCGCCGTCCACCTCGACGGTCGCGGCGACCGCGTACGCGAACGGGGCCAGCCGGCGCGGCGCGGGTGTGGGGGAGAGCACCAGTTCGGGGCGCAACCGCGCCCCGGCCAGCGCCTCGACCGCGTCCTGGAACTCGATCGGCGCCGACTCCTTGCCCGTTCCTCCACCGTGTGCGGGGTGCCCGCCGACCGCTGCCATGCTCTGAAGACTAGGTGGCCGGGCGCCGCATTCCGAGTACCTTTCGCCGGTCCGGCGTGCCGGAAGCCCCGCGAAGGCGCCCATTCTGGAGGAATTCACCACTTGCCGGGGCCGGGCGCGCTCGGGGCGCGTGCGAAGATTTGGAGCGTGAGCGAGACTTCCGCGGCCACCCCCGCAGCCCAGACCGGTCAGCAGCCCCTCGCGCGCCGCGGCGCCGCGCACGACTCCGCCTTCCTGCGCGCTGCCCGTGGCGAGCCGGTGCCGCACACCCCGGTCTGGTTCATGCGGCAGGCCGGCCGCTCCCTGCCGGAGTACCTGAAGGTGCGCGAGGGGATTCCGATGCTGGAGTCCTGCATGCGGCCCGACCTGGTCAAGGAGATCACCCTGCAGCCGGTCCGCCGGCACAAGGTGGATGCCGCGATCTTCTTCAGCGACATCGTGGTGCCGCTGAAGGCCGTCGGCATCGACGTCGAGATCAAGGGCGGGGTCGGCCCGGTGATCGCCGACCCGATCCGTACCGCCGAGGACCTCAAGCGGCTGCGCCCGCTGGAGCCGGACGACATGCCGTACATCACCGAGGCCGTCGGCCTGCTGGTGGACGAGCTCGGCGGCACCCCGCTGATCGGCTTCGCCGGAGCGCCGTTCACGCTGGCCAGCTACCTGGTCGAGGGCGGCCCCTCGAAGAGCTACGAGAACACCAAGGCCATGATGTACGGCGCGCCCGAGGTGTGGGCCGAGCTGGTCGACCGGCTGGCCGGCATCACCGCGGCCTTCCTGAAGATCCAGATCGAGGCGGGTGCCTCCGCGATCCAGCTCTTCGACTCCTGGGCCGGCGCGCTCGCCCCCGAGGACTACCGCCGCTCGGTGCTGCCCGCCAGCACCAAGGTGTTCGACGCGGTCGCCTCCTACGGCGTGCCGCGGATCCACTTCGGCGTCAACACCGGTGAGCTGCTCGGCCTGATGGGCGAGGCCGGCGCCGACATCGTCGGTGTCGACTGGCGGGTGCCGCTGGACGTCGCCGCCGAACGGGTCGGCCCCGGCAAGGGCCTGCAGGGCAACCTCGACCCCGCCGTCCTCTACGCCCCCACCGCCGTCGTCGAGACCAAGGCCCGCGAGGTGCTGGACGCCGCGGCCAAGGCGGTCGGCGACAGCCACCACATCTTCAACCTGGGCCACGGCGTGATGCCGAGCATGGACCCGGACGCGCTGAGCCGGCTGGTCGCCTTCGTGCACGAGGCCAGCGCCCGCTGAGCCGACCGCCCGCGGAACCCACCGCCCGGTGGCCCGCCCCGCAGGGGGAGGGCCACCGGGCGGTGGTGTCGGAGCGGTGTCACCGCGGCGGTGCCTCGCCGGACGGCGGCGCGGGCGGGCTCTGCGGCTCGGCGGCCGGAGCCGCCCACGGGTCGGTCCCGGTCGGCTGCGCCGGGACGGCCACCCCCGCCGCCCGCCGCGGGCGCCGGCGCCGCAGCATCCGGAAGAGCAGCCCGGCCGGGACGGCCACCACCAGGAACGGCGCGATCGCGGCCAGCGCGACCAGCAGGCCCTGGAAGACCGCCACCAGCACGTGCCAGCCGCCGGCCGCCGCATGGCCGACCGAGGCCCGGAAACCGTCCTTCTTCTTGGCCGGCTCCGCCGGGGCCCGCTCGGCGTGCAGCTCCAGGGTGATGGTCGAGTACGAGGTGCGCGCGGACAGCTTCTGCTGCTGGCTCTTCAACGACTCCAGGTCGGCCTCCCGCCGGCTCAGCTCGCTCTCCAGCGAGACGACCTCGGCCAGCGTCTTCGCATCCGCCATCAGCGCCCGGACCCGGTCCACGCTGGCCTGCTGGGTCCGCACCCGGCTGTCGACGTCCACCACCTGCTGGGTCAGGTCCTCGGCCTGGCTGGTCAGCCGCAGGGTTCTGGTGCCGAGCGCGGCGAGCTGGTCCAGCGCCTGCTGATGCCCGGTCGAGGGCACCTTCAGGGTGAGCTGGGCGTCCCCGCCGGACACGCTCTGGTTGCTGATGTAGCCGCCGGCGGCCTGCGCCGCGGCGGTGGCCGCCTCCGCCGCCTTGCCGACGTCCTTCACCTCCAGGCTCAACTGCGCCTTGAACTCGATGTACTTGGGGTCGACCACCGGGGCCGCCGACTGCTGGCCCGCCCCGCCGCCCGAGGCGGCCTTGCCGTCCCCCGGTGCGGCCTTGCCGTCCGCGGCGGCCGGGTTCCCCGCCTCCGGCGCGGCCGCCGCGGCCGGTGCCGCCCCGCGGTTCGCCGCCGAGTCCGCCCCGCCGCCCGCCGCACTGCAGCCGCTCAGCAGCAGTACGGCCGCCACCCCGAGCGCGCCCACAACTCTTCGCTCCCGCACGATTCCTGGCCCTCCCCGTTCCCGTCCGGCAGTGCCCGTCGGCGGGCCTGCTCCACCGATCCGACGCAGCCGCATCCCGGCAGGATCCCGCCGGTTGGTCCCGAACCGGTCACATCCCGGACGCGTTCGGATGTAGAACGGGGAGGCGAACGGGCGGACGCCGAGAACGGCCGGGCCGTGCGCGCCCTGCTCGAAGCCCGCCGATCCGAGGGCGCCGCATGGCTAGAGTGGGCGGTATGAGCGCGTTGCCCGAGTGGATGACTCCTCCTCGGCAGGAGGGCTGGTACGCGGAGGACCTCGATCACCTTCCCGAGGCCCCGCGACACACCGAGCTGATCGACGGAGCACTCGTCTTCATGATGTCCCCCCAGCGGAACTGGCACGGCCGGGTCGTCACCGCTCTCACCAACGTCCTGGTGACGCAGGCCCCGGAGGGGTTCGAGCCGGAGCGCGAGATGACGATCCGGCTGGACGGCCGTAACCGTCCCGAACCGGATCTGGTCGTCGTCACCGTCCCCTACGAGTCGGACCGCACCTGGTTCGCCCCCGAGGACGTCCAGCTGGTGGTCGAGGTGCTCTCCCCGGAGTCCGCCCACCGGGACCGGACCGTCAAGCTGCGCAAGTACGCCGAGGCCGGGATCCCGCACTACTGGCTGATCGAGGAGGAGGAGCCCCACCGCCCGGTGGTGCACGCCTACGAGCTCGACCGGTCAACCTCCGCGTACGCGCCCGCCGGTATCTTCCGGGGGAAGCTGGAGCGGCCGGTGCCGTTCCCGGTCACCGTCGACCTCGACGGGCTGGTCCGCGGGCGATGAGTAAGGCCTGAGAGACTGCCGGACATGGCACAAGCGCATGTCGTGGTGGTCGGCGGTGGCATCGCGGGTCTGGCCGCCGCGGCCTTTCTGAGCGCGGGCCCCGGCCGGGTCACGCTGCTGGAGGCCTCCGGGCGGGTCGGCGGGAAGCTGATGACCGGGGAGGTCGGCGGGGTCCGGGTCGACCTCGGGGCCGAGTCGATGCTGGCCCGGCGGCCCGAGGCGGTGGAGCTGGCCCGACTGGTCGGGCTGGGGGCCGAGCTGGAACCGCCGAGTACCGCCAAGGCCGCCGTCTGGACCAGGGACGCACTGCGTCCGCTGCCGGCCGGGCAGTTGATGGGCGTGCCCGGCGACCTGGACGCGCTGGCCGCCTCCGGGGTCCTCTCGCCGGCCGGCCTGGAGCGCGCCCGGCAGGAGCGCGACGCCGAACTCGGACCGGACGTCGCGATCGGCGCCTACGTCGCCGCCCGGCTCGGCCCGGAGGTGGTCGACCGGCTGGTCGAACCGCTGCTCGGCGGGGTGTACGCCGGACAGGCCCGGGAGATCTCGCTGCGGGCCGCCGTGCCGCAACTGCTGGCGGTGGCCCGGGAGGGCGGCTCCCTGGTCGAGGGCGTGCACCGGATGCTGGGCCGGGCGCCGGCCGGCGGCCCGGTGTTCCAGGGCCTGCGCGGCGGCATCGGTACCCTCCCGCAGGCCGTCGAGGCGTACTGCCGCACGGCCGGCGCCGACCTGCGCACCGACAGCCCGGTGACGGGGCTGCGCCGCACCCCCGGCGGCTGGCGGGTCGTCACCGAGGACGGGGAACTGCCCGCGGACGCCGTGGTGCTGGCCGTCCCGGCCCCGCACGCCGCCGCCCTGCTGCGGGCCGAACTGCCGGGCGCCGCCGCCGAGCTGGGCGGGATCGAGTACGCCGGGATGGCCCTGGTCACGATGGCGTTCCACCGCTCGGAGCTGGCCGAGCCGCTCGTCGGCAGCGGCTTCCTGGTCCCGCCGGTGGACGGCCGGTCGATCAAGGCCTCCACCTTCTCCTCGAACAAGTGGGGCTGGCTGGACCGCGCCGCCCCCGACGCCTTCCTGCTGCGCACCTCGCTCGGCCGCTACCGCGAGGAGCAGGCACTCGCCCTGCCGGACGAGGAGCTGGTGGCCCGCTCGCTCGCCGACCTGGCGGAGGCGGTCGGCCTGCGGGCGCGCCCGTACGACACCGCCGTCACCCGCTGGGCCGGCGGGCTGCCGCAGTACCCGGTCGGCCACCTGGACCGGGTGGCCCGGATCCGGGCCGCGGTCGAGGCGGCCGGCGGGCTGGCGGTCTGCGGGGCGGCGTACGACGGGGTGGGCATTCCCGCCTGTGTCGCGAGCGCCCGCAGGGCGGTCGCGGGGCTGGCGGGCCTCGACGGACCGCCGACCCCGGCTCGGGGCGGATCCGCTACGGAAGGGACAATGGGGGCATGACTGAGACCACTGAAGAGCAGCCCGTGAAGAAGAAGGCCCGTGACCTCAACCAGGTCATCCGCTACACCATGTGGTCGGTGTTCAAGCTGAAGGGCGAGCTGCCCGAGGACCGGGCCGCACTGGCCGCCGAGGTGGACGAGCTGTTCGCGCAGCTCGACGCCAAGGACGTGACCGTCCGCGGCACCTACGACGTGTCCGGCCTGCGGGCCGACGCCGACGTGATGATCTGGTGGCACGCGGAGAACTCGGACGACCTGCAGGAGGCGTACAACCGCTTCCGGCGGACCGCCGTCGGCCGGGTGCTGGAGCCGGTCTGGTCGAACATGGCGCTGCACCGCCCGGCGGAGTTCAACAAGTCGCACATCCCGGCGTTCCTCGCCGACGAGCGCCCGCGCGACTACATCTGCGTCTACCCGTTCGTGCGCTCCTACGAGTGGTACCTGCTGCCGGACGAGGAGCGCCGGGCGATGCTCGCCGAGCACGGCATGATGGCCCGCGGCTACCCGGACGTCCGGGCGAACACGGTGGCCTCCTTCGCCCTCGGCGACTACGAGTGGCTGCTCGCCTTCGAGGCGGACGAGCTGCACCGGATCGTCGACCTGATGCGCGACCTGCGCCCCTCGCGGGCCCGGCTGCACGTGCGCGAGGAGGTCCCGTTCTACACCGGCCGCCGCAAGCCGGTCGCGGAGCTGCTGGCCGGTCTGGTCTGACGGCCGGCCCGTTCCGGGCACCCGCCGCCGCGGGCGGCGCGCCGGCTTCAGTGCCGCAGCGCCGCCCGCAGCCGTGCGTCCGGCACGGCCTGGGGGCCGACCATGGCCACCGCCGTGAGCAGCTCCCGCTCGGCGTCGTCCACTGGGCCGCCGTACTGCCGGGGCAGGGCGGCCGCGTGCAGGACCCGCTGCCCGGCCGGCGCGGCCCAGCGGGTGTACGGCCGGACGTCGACCCGGGCCATCAGCAGGGTGCCGCCGGTGAGGATCAGCGGCAGCGAGAACCAGGCGAGCGCGGCCCCGGCGTCCCCCGCGCCCGGGGTGCCCAGCACCAGCGCGGCCACCAGCAGCGCCAGCCCGGACAGGAACGCGGTGCGGACCTGACGCAGCGCCAGTGATGTGCTCTCCCGTACCGGCTCGGGGGTGGCCAGCCCGGCCGCCGCGAGCCGCTCGCCGATCTCCCGTACCGTCGGGTGCCCGGCCAGGACCGTCCGCAGCTGGGCCGTCCGGCACTGGCCATCGCGACCGACCGAGCCGATCAGGGCCCGTTCCAGGCGGCTGCGGCCCTGCGGGTCGACCACCGTCGTCCACCCGGTGTGCGCCAGGTGCAGCCGGCCCCGGCCCGCCATCAGGACCAGCACGAGGTCGACCACCCGGGTCGGCCCGCCGGCCAGGTACGCCGTCTCGTAGAGCCCGACGCCGGCCAGCTGGTCCGGCCGGGCCGCCGCGTCGTGCGGGAAGGGATTGAAGGTGGCCGCGACCCGGACCAGCCGCAGGCAGGACAGCACGGCGGCAAGGCAGGCGGGGATCAGCAGGAGCAGCCACATGGGGCTGTTGTAGACCGGTCCGGGGCACCGCAGCAGCGGAACCCCGGACCGCGATACCGAACTGTGACCGGACTTCGCAGGTCAGGAGCCGCAGCTGCTGCCGCCCCCGCAGCTGCTGGACGAACCGCAGCTGGAGGACGAGCTGCCGCAGCTGCTGCTGGAGGAGCCGCAGCTGGAGGAGGAGCTGCCGCAGCTGCTGCTGCTGGCGCCACAGCTGGAGGAGCCGCAGCTGGAGGAGGACCCGCAGCCGGAGGAGCCGCTGTCGCCGGACGACCCGCTGTCGCCGGAGGACCCGCACCAGATCACGCTGCTGCTGGAGTCCGACCCGCTGAAGCCCGTGCTCCCGTTCGTGGCGGCCGCCAGCCGGGCCGTCATCGCCTCCCGCAGGGCCTCGTCGGTCAGGACGGCCGCGCCGCCGAGCGCCACCGCGCCGTAGAGCAGCTGGTCCGTCCGGTCGCCGGCCACGTCGTGGGGGCGCCACGGCGAGCCCTGCTGCATCAGGGACAGCTGCCGCCGGCCGGCCGGGGTGATCCGGGCCCGGCCGGGCCGGGTCGCCAGCAGGCCGACCAGGCCGACGATCAGCAGGACGGCGAAGGCGGGGAACGGCGGGAAGCTGAAGTCCCGCTCGGTGGACACCCGGTCCACCCAGGCGAACCCCGACACCACGGCCAGGACCACCGTGGCCAGCAGGGCCAGTCCCCAGAACCGGCGGGCCCGGACCACCGCGCGGTGCAGGTCGGGGCGGAGCATCAGCCCGCGGGCGGCCAGCCGGTCGCCGATCTGCTGCACGGCGGGGGAGGCACAGGTCTGCCGGCGCAGCGCGGTCAGCTGCTGGCGGCGGGCCGGGCCGGCCGCCTCGATCAGCGCGGCCTCCACGGCGTCCCGCGGCGCCGGGTCGGTGACGGTGACGGTGCTGTCCCGGGAGACCACCAACCGGCCCTCCCGCTCCATCCGGACGATCACCGTGTCGACCACCCGGGTGGGGCCGCCGGCCAGGAAGGCGGCGTCGGCCAGCGGCAGCCCGCGGCCGGGCAGGCCCTGCGGGTCCGAGACCCGGCGCATCCGCCGAAGCGCGATCGTGGTCCAGAGCATGCTGACCGCCACCAGCACAAAGGCGACGGCGAATTCGGTGTGCCACATGGTGGTTTCCCCCGTAGAACGTTGCGAACGAGAGGGCTCAGTGCCCGGGTGAGGTGGTGCGGCGGCCGAACCGGCGGCGAGCTCCTCGCCCGTCGGCCGGCCGGAGCCAGGCGGAGATGGCGCCGCGCCACGGCGTCGCGGGCTCGGCCGCCAGCGTCCACTCGGCGAAGGCCCGGGCGTCCGCCCGGTAGCCGCCGGTCTGGCGGTGCTGCTCGGCGTACCGGCGGAACAGCGGCCCGTACGCCTCGCCGAGGATCGCCGCCAGCTCGGGGGCGACCCGGGCCACGGTGTCCCGGCGCTTGGCGGCCAGGCCCTGGGCCTGGATCCGGACCTGCTCCGGATCGAAGCCCTCCGGCACCGGCCCGCCGGCGACCAGGGCCGCCACCAGCTCGGTCTGCCGCCGGGCCAGCGCGGCCCGGGCGACCACCAGTTCGGCATCGCCCGCGCTCTCGCCGCGCAGCAGGTACTCGTCGTGCTCAGGCATGCTGCACCTGCCGGGCGAGGACGCGGCGGATGTCCGCCAGCTCGCCGGCCAGTTCGGCCGGCGGCGGGAAGTTGTCGTCCCGTTCCAGCAGCACGCCCGACGGTGCGGTGCGGGCGCACAGCTCGGCCAGCACCTCCAGGACGGGGGCGGTGACGGGGTGGGCGTGGGTGTCGTGCCAGACGCCGTCCCGCTCGATCCCGCCGGCCACGTGCACGTAGGCGACCGCCTCCAGTGGCAGCCGGTCGAGCTCGGCGGTGACGTCCAGGCCGAGGTTGACCCGGTTGGTGTGCAGGTTGGCGACGTCGATCAGCAGCCGCACGCCCGTCCGCTCGACCAGCTCCGCCAGGAACTCGCCCTCGGTGAACTCGTCGTCCGGCCAGCGAAGATGGGCGGCGATGTTCTCCAGGGCGAGCGGCACCGGCAGCTCCTGCTGGGCGATCCGGACGTTCTCCGCGATCACGCGCAGCGACTCCCGGGAACGGGGCACCGGCAGCAGGTGTCCCGCCTCCAGTCCGCCGGCCCGGACGAACGCCAGGTGCTCGGTGACCAGCGGCGCCGCGACGGCCTCGGCGACCTCGGCCAGCCGGGCCAGCCGCGCGCGGTCCGGGAGCGCGGCGCCGCCGAGGCCCAGTGCGACGCCGTGCGGGACCACCGCGACCCCGCGGGCCCGCAGGGCGCGCAGCGACTCGGGGAGGTGACCGGCGCAGATGTTCTCGGCGACCACCTCGACCCAGTCCAGGTCGGGCAGCCGCTCCACCACGGTGTCGATCTCGGACCGCCAGCCGATGCCGACGCCCAGCCGGGGTGTTTCAGAAGTACGGAAATCCATGGGTGACGCCTCCTTCCGGAGGGCTTGCCGAACGGCGGGGAAAAGGTGTGGAACCAGTCCGGGCGGGGGAGGCTCCATCGCGCTCCGCCCTGCTGCTGAGGGTGTATCCCCGAGGACTCGCTGCCAACCCGTCCCCGGCAATCTCAGAGCTGAACTTGAGCTTTCCGCGAGGCCGCGGATTATTCAGCGGCGCCCGGATACCGGAGTGGCTAACGTGACGCGCCTATGACTGTGACCGTCCGTGAATTCCGCCCTGCCGACGCCCCCGGCGCTGCCGCCGCCTACTCGGCCGGCCGCCCCCATCTGGTGACCACCCCCGAGGTGATCCGCTGGCTGGCCGCCCGGCCGCACTACCACCTGCTGGTCGCCGAACTGGACGACCGCGTGGTCGGCACCGCCCGGTTCGGGCTGCTGGTGGACAGCGCCGAACCCGGCCAGGCCTTCCTCAACATCAGCGTGCTGCCGGAGCACCGCGGCCATGGCGCGGGCAGCGCCCTGCTGCGCGGCGGGGAGCAGGCGCTGGCGGCGCTCGGCGCCGCCCGGGTGCACGGCTGGGTGGACGACGAGCCGGCCGCCCTGGCCTTCGCCGCCCGGTACGGCTACCGCGGGGGCCGGGCGGCCCACTTCGGCGGGCTGGACCTCACAACCGGGCTGCCGCCGCTGCCCGCGCCGCCCGCGGGCGTCGAGCTCCGCCCGGCCACCGACTTCCGGTCCGACCCGTACCCGGTCTACCTGATCGACGTGGCCGGTGCCCAGGACGAGCCGGGCGACATCGCGCTCAACGACCAGCCGTACGAGGAGTGGATCGCGGAGGTCTGGCAGCGGCCGGACCTCGACCACGCGCTGACCACCGTGGCCGTGGTGGACGGCACCCCGGCCGCCTTCAGCGCGGCCCAGACCGACGGCGCCACCCGCTACTGGTCGGCCTTCACCGCCACCCGCGCCGAGTACCGCGGCCGGGGGCTGGCGAAGCTCGCCAAGCTCGACTCGCTGCACCGGGCCCGCGCCGCGGGCTGCACCGCCGCCTACACCAGCAACGACGGCTCGAACGCGCCGATGCTGGCCATCAACGCCCGGCTCGGCTACCGCCGTTGCGCCACCGAGCTCAAGCACACCCGGGACCTCGCCTAGGGCGCGCTTGCAAAGTCGCGTCGGACGAGGCCGCGGCGTTGGGCGCCCGTCTGGGCGTGCGCCCGGATCGGCCTCGTACTGGACCGTACTTAGGCGATTCGGGCGTGCGTCCAGGCGGGATGCCCGGCGTCGCGGACCCGGCGGGACTTTGCAAACACGCCCTGGGCCCTCCGCCATCAGGCGATCTGCACGCCGTGCGCGCGGGCCAGCCCGGCCAGGCCGTCGGCCCAGCCCTGGCCCACCGCGCGCAGCTTCCACACCTCCTGCGGGGTACCCGCCCGGTGCCGGTAGACCTCGGCCACCAGCATCGCCGAGACGGCGGGGTCGGCGGGCGGGATGAAGGCCCAGCCGGTACCGGCGGCGCCGCGCACCTCCAGCCGGGCCCGGCGCAGTTGCCCGCAGTCCGCGCCGGAGTCGGTGTCCATGTTCACCGAGACCGCGATCCGGTGCACGGCGGCCGGCAGCGTCGCCGGCCTGATCGCCGCGGTCTCGGTCGACACGCCCTTCGACGAGGTCTTCTGTCCGAGCGTCACCGCTCCGGCGGCCGCGTTGGGCTGGTGGTAGAAGACGAAGTCGTCGTCGCCGCGGACCTGTCCGTCCGCGGTGAGCAGCAGCAGGGTGAGGTCGGCCTCGGCCCCGGCCGAGCTGAACGAGACCGAGAGCTCGGCGAGGTCGGCCGTCGGCAGCACGGTGTTCTGTCCGGGGGCGAGCGCCTCGGCCGGAAGGCTGCGGGCCGCGGGGGCCGGCTTGGCGCCCAGCCGGCCCCGCAGGCCGTGCTGGTGCAGCAGTTCGACCAGTTGCGCGCCGTCGACCAGGGTCAGCGGCTTGCCCTTGACCCAGTCGCGCGAGCCCTTGCCGAAGGTCGCGGTGGTGACCAGGATGCCCTTGTTCGCACCGTGGTGGACCCGGGTGGCGTCGAGGTCGCGGACGGCGGTGGGGTCGACCCGGCCGCGGTAGCGCTTGGCCTGGATGACGATCTGCCCGCCGGTGATCGGGTCCGGGTCCTCGGCGACCACGTCCACCCCCTGGTCGCCGCTGCGGGCCGTGGTCCTGGTCACGAAGCCGCGGCGGCGGAAGAGTTCGGCGACGAGTTCCTCGAAGGCCAGGGGGTCCATCGCGAACAGGTCCGGCTCGTCCCCGTCCCCGGTTCCGTCCCCGTCCGCCGGGGCCGGGAGGGGCGCCGCGGCCGGCGCCGGGTCGGGTACGGCCGCGGCGGCCGGGTCGGCCGTCCGCCCGACCGGGACCGCGACCAGCTTCTCCGGGCGGGCGGAGAGCCGGCCGCCCAGTCCGTCCACCAGGCAGCTCACCGGCTCGACCCGGTCCAGGGCGAGGGCCTGGAAGTCGGCCCGCGCGACGGTCACCGTCAGCAGGTGGCGCTGCCCGGTCCGCCCGGTGGCCGGATCGGGCGCCTCCACATAGCCGTTGAGCGTCACCGCGTCGAGCAGGCCGTCGGCGTCCGCCCGGAACAGCTCGGTCAGCACCCGCAGCGCGCACTGGGCCAGCACCTCGCGGTAGACCTCCTTGCGCTCGGTGGCGGAGCGGGCCACCTCGGCCTCCCGGTCGTCCACCTTGACGTAGCGGTAGCGGGAGAGCGCCGGGACGACCAGGTAGTCGGGCAGCCGGCAGTCGACCACCAGCAGGCGCGCCGACGGGTCCCAGAGGGCCGCGGCCTCCTGCGGCACCTCGTCGGGCCAGTCGCCCCGCCAGGCCAGGGCGGTCTCGAAGTACTCGGCCACCGCGGTGGTCGAACCGGCGCCGAGCTCGGCCGCCAGGCGCCGCGCGGGCTCGGCCTGCGCGGCCGCGGACCGGCGCTGCTCGGCTGCCCAACCGTCGTACTGGGCGCGGTACTCGGCGAGCCGCTGCAGGCGCTGCTGCTCAGCGGCCTGCGCGGCGTACCAGTCGTGCTCGAACCGGGAACGGGCGTGTGCGAGGCGCTCCTCGTACTGCCGCCGGATGCCCGGGTCGCGCGCCTGCAGCTCGGTCGGCGGGACGACGTGGTACCAGGACTGGTCGGGCAGTGGGACGGGCTCGCCCAGCTGCCCGGGGTCGAACGGCGCCGGCTCCGCCGCGCGCATCAGCTCGGCCGGCCGGAAGGCCGGGCCGGCCAGGCCCCGGGCCAGGATGCCGCGCAGCTCGGCGACCCGGGCGTCGAGTTCGGCGGTGCGCCGGGCCGCGTCGGCCTCCCGGGCCTGCTGGTACGCGCGCAGCGCCTCGCGCTGCCCCTGGGCGGCGGCCCGTTGCGCGGACCGCTGTTCACGTTCGTACCGGGCCTGTGCGGCGGCGGCCGCCTTGCGCTGCTCCTCCGCCTGGCGGTGCTGCTCGCGCTGCGCCGCCGCCAGCATCCCCAGTACGCCCGTGCCGTGCCGCCGCGCCACCGTGCTCCTCCCACCGACCCTGAACGATGATCAGTCTGGCATGCCGGGAGGAGCCCGGTGGCGGCGGTGATCGTACGGTTACTCGCCCGGCCGCTCGGCAGGTCGCAGCGTCAGCGAGATGCTGTTGATGCAGTACCGCTGGTCGGTCGGGGTGCCGTAGCCCTCGCCGTCGAAGACGTGCCCGAGGTGGCTGCCGCAGTTCGCGCACCGGACCTCGACCCGGCGCATGCCGAGCGTGCCGTCCTCGATGTACTCGACCCGGTCCCCGGCCAGCGGCGCGTAGTACGAGGGCCAGCCGCAGTGGCTGTCGAACTTGGTCTCGCTGCTGAACAGCTCACTGCCGCAGGCCCGGCAGGCGTACACGCCGACGGTCTTGGTGTCGGTGTACTCACCGACGAACGGGCGCTCGGTGCCGGCCTCGCGGAGGACGTGGTACTCCTCGGGCGACAGCTCGGCGCGCCACTCGGCGTCGGTCTTCTCGATCTCGTAGCTCACGGCTGGCTCCCCGGCTCGGCTGGTGTCAGTCCCTCGGTGCAACGCCGCCGAGGGCCGCCAGAATTTCGGGGCCCAGGTTGGTGACGTCGCCGGCGCCCATGGTGAGCACCAGGTCACCGGGACGGGCGAGCCCGGCGAGCAGCGCGGGGGCGGCCGCGAAGGAGTGCTCCGCGGTGACCTCGGCGCCGGCCCGGCGGGCCGCGTCGATGATCAGCTCGCTGGTCACGCCGGGGATCGGGTCCTCGCGGGCCGGGTAGATGTCGAGCACCACCGAGCCGTCGGCCAGCGCCAGTGCCCGGCCCATCTCCTCGGCCAGCTGCTGGGTGCGGCTGAACAGGTGCGGCTGGAAGACCACCAGGACCCGGCCGTCGGCGGCCTCGCGGATCGCCTCCAGGTCGGCGGCCATCTCGGTAGGGTGGTGCGCGTAGGAGTCGATCACCTGGACGCCGGCGGCCTCGCCCTTGAGCTGCAGGCGCCGGCGGACCCCGGTGTAGCTGCCGATGGCCTTGGCCAGATCGGCGGCCGGCACGCCCAGCGCGATGCCGGCGGCCAGCGCCGAGACGGCGTTGTGCGCGTAGTGCCGGCCGGGCACGGAGACGGTGAAGACGAGCTCGGCGCCGTCCAGTTCGACGGTGACCTCGCTGGTCATCCCGCGGGCGGCGACGGAGACCACCCGGAGGTCGGCGTCCTCGGCGGCGCCGACGGTGACGATGTTCAGCTCCGGTCGGCCGGCGACCCGGGCGGTCAGCTCGCGGGCGCCCGGGTGGTCGGCGGAGACCACCAGGGTGCCGCCGGGGACGATCCGCCCGACGAAGGTCTCGAAGGACTCGTAGATCTCGTCCATCGAGGCGTAGTTGGCATGGTGGTCCAGCTCCACGTTGAGCACGATCGCCACCTCGGGCGCGTACTTGTGGAAGCTGCGGTCGCTCTCGTCGGCCTCGGCGACGAAGATCTCGCCGGTGCCGTGGTGGGCGTTGGAGCCGGGCGCGTCGAGGTCGCCGCCGATCGCGTACGAGGGGTCGAGGCCGAGCTCGCCGAGGCTGACCGCGAGCATGCTCGTGGTGGTGGTCTTGCCGTGGGTGCCGGCCACCGCGAGGGCGCGGCGGCCGCCCATCAGCGCGGCCAGCGCGTCGGAGCGGTGCACCACCGGGATGCCGCGCTCGCGGGCGGCGGCCAGCTCCGGGTTGTCGGCGCGGATCGCGCTGGAGACGACGATGCTGCTGGTGCCGGCGGGGACGTTCTCGGCGGCGTGGCCGACGTGGACCTCGGCGCCGAGGGCGCGCAGCGCCAGCACCGTCTCGGACTCCTTGGAGTCGCTGCCGGACACCTTGGCACCGCGCACCGCGAGGATCTTCGCCAGGCCGGACATGCCGGCGCCGCCGATACCGATGAAGTGCGGGGCGTGCAGGTCGTGGGCGGCGTCGTTCAAGAGAGTGCTCCGTACTCGGGTGCGGCGGGCTGCGGCAGGGGCGGCCGGGGGCAGGACGGCGAATCGTCCTCGCGGAGGGTTCCGCAAGGACGATTCTGCACTACCGGGCGGCACCCTCTAGGAGTCGCGGGCGAACAGCTTCAGGACCGGGACGCCGACCTTGTGGCGGGCCTGCGAGGCCCAGTCCCGGTGGAAGAACTCCTCGACGAAGTGCGGGGAGGTGAGGACCAGGACCTCGTCGGCGCGGTTCTGTTCGACCACGTCGCGCAGGCGTTCCAGCGGCTTCTCCTCGATCACGATGCCGGTGGCCTCCGCCCCGGCGCGTTGGAGATGGCGCAGGCTGTGCTCCAGGGATTCGCTCGCAAGAGTGGGGCTGTCGGTGTGCTCGTCGTGCTCGTGCACCGCCTTGTCGAGGTGACCGAGGGCCACGTCGTCGAGGGCGCGGAGCAGCTCGTCCTGGCGTCCGCGCGGCTGCATCACGACGACGAACGAGACCTTCTCCTCGCCGTGGAGCGTGGTGACCAGCTCCACATCGGCGTCGGAGAGCGCCTTTTCGATCATCAGTACGGTCTTGAACACGTGAGTCCCTTCGCTGTCACAGGCCCCCGGGTCCGGTGTCCCTTCTCATACTGCCCGGAGGAAGCTTTCCTCACGCTGCTCACGCGCCACATGGGCCACGGGCTGGCGGGCGTCACCGGGAACCGCCCCCGGAGCCGTCCGACCGCAGGTAGCGGGTGAACAGGAACCCCTGCTGCTCCAGCAGCGAGACCAGCCGCATCGGCTGGGCGGCCGGCATCGACGGGCCCTCCAGGATGCGCGGCGACCCGCCGCCGGAGAGCAGCGGCGCCAGCGACAGGCAGAGCTCGTCCACCAGCCCGGCCGCCGCCAGCTGCCCCAGCAGCCGGGGGCCGCCCTCCGTCAGCTGCCTGGTCCAGCCGCGGGAGGCCAGCTCCGCCAGCGCCGCGGGCAGGTCCACCGAATCCTTGCCGGCCACCACCAGGTCGGCCGCCGCCGCCACCGCCCGACGGGCCTCGGCGGGGGAGTCCTCGCAGGTCACCACCACCGTACGGACCAGCGGTGCGGTGAACAGCGGAGTCGACAGGTCCAGGTCGAGACCGCGCGAGACGATCGCGATCACCGGAGCCGGCCGCTGCCCGGCCGCCTCGCGCGCCGCCGCGAACTCCGCCCGGGCCCGGGCCGGCCGGTAGCCCTCGGCCCGGACCGTCTGCGCGCCCACCAGCACCACGTCGGACAGGGCCCGCAGCACCCCGAAGATCCGCTTGTCGGCGGCGCCGGACAGGCCCTCCGACAGTCCGTCCAGCCGGGCGGCGCCGTCCAGGCCCGACACCATGTTGGCCCGCAGCCAGGCCCGGCCCCGCCGGACCTGCTCCGGGTACGCGTACACCTCGGCCAGCGACTCCAGCGACCACGGGTCGTCCACCGGTCCGGGCAGGGGATTGATCAGCTGCTGCATGCCGTCGAGTCTTCCACTCCCGCGCCCCGGCAGGGGCCCACCGCGGGGGGCGTACCCTTTCCACGTGTCTGCTGCCCCTCACCCCGAGACCGCCGAAGCGATAGCCGTGACCCTCCCGCGCGCGCTCGCCGACCGCCGCCCCGTCGTGTCCGCCGAGCGCCTGGTCGCCGAGATGGTCCCGCCGCCGCGCTTCACCGGAGTCAGCTTCGGCAGCTACCTTCCGGACAGCACCCAGCCCAGCCAGTACGAGGCCGTGCAGGTCCTGGAGCAGTTCGCCGCCGGGCTCAACGGCGCGGCCGGCGGCGCCCCGAAGCGCAGCTGGTTCCGCCGCTCGGCCCCCGTCCCCACCGGCCCGGCCGGCATCTACCTGGACGGCGGCTACGGCGTCGGCAAGACGCACCTGCTCGCCTCGCTCTGGCACGCCACTCCCGGCCCCAAGGCCTTCGGCACCTTCGTGGAGCTGACCAACCTGGTCGGTGCGCTCACCTTCAAGGGCGCCGTCGAGACCCTCTCCGGCCACCGCCTGCTGTGCATCGACGAGTTCGAGCTGGACGATCCGGGCGACACCGTCCTGGTCTCCACCCTGCTCGGCCGGCTGGTCGAGAACGGTGTGAAGCTCGCCGCCACCTCCAACACCCTGCCCGAGAAGCTCGGCGAGGGCCGGTTCGCCGCCACCGACTTCCTGCGCGAGATCCAGGGCCTGTCGGCGCACTTCCGCCCGCTGCGGATCGACGGCCAGGACTACCGCCACCGCGGCCTGCCCGCGGCCCCGCCGCCCTACTCCGACGCCGAGGTCACCGAGCGGGCCGGCCGGGCCCCCGGCGCGGTGCTGGACGACTTCGACACCCTGCTGGAGCACCTCAAGGAGGTGCACCCCAGCCGCTACGGCGCCCTGCTGGACGAGGTCGGGTCGGTGTTCCTGCGCGGCGTGCGCCAGGTCGACGACCAGTCCACGGCGCTGCGCCTGGTCGTCCTCGCCGACCGGATGTACGACCGGGAGCTGCCGATCACCGCCTCCGGCCTCCCGTTCGACCGGGTCTTCCCGGACGAGCTGCTGCGCGGCGGCTACCGCAAGAAGTACCTCCGGGCGATCTCCCGCCTGGTCGCGCTGGCCCGCGACAGCGCGAAGGACTGACGGCCCGCCCGGCTCCTCCCGCCGCGGGCCTCACCGTGCACGAACGGGGAACCCCGGCAGAATCGACATGCGGGGCCGCCCGACGGCCCCGCGGTCGCCGACCCGAGAGGACCCGTCATGCCCGACTTCCAGCCGAAGCACGACCGCCTGATCGTCAAGCCGATCGAGGGCGCCGGCCCGGGTGGCGCCGACACCCGCCGCGGCCAGGTCGTCGCGGTCGGCCCCGGCCGGCCCCTGGAGGGCGGCAAGCCCCACCCCCTGGACGTCAAGGTCGGCCAGGTGGTCGTCTTCCCGGGCTTCGCCGGATCGGAGGTCGAGGTGGAGGGCCAGACGTACGTCGAGCTCCCCGAGGACGAGATCCTGGCGCTGTCCGCCGAGGACTGACCCCTCCGTCAACCGGCCTCCGCCGGCCTGCCCGCCCCGGCCGGCTCCAGCAGCCCGGCCTGCCCGGCCGCCGTCCGCCAGGCGGCCGACACCGCCGCGTACGCCTGCGCGGTGGCCGCCGCGGTGTCGCCGGTCAGCCGTACCGGCGCGCCGACGTGCACATGGAGGGCCGGCCGGCGCAGCGGCGCCGTCGCCAGCCCGGCGAGCTGCTTGGCGGCCGACCCCGAGCTGATCCGCCGGGCGCCCGCCTGTCCGACCGGGACCACCGGGGCGCCGGTCGCGGCCGCCAGCCGGGCCAGGCCGGTACGGAACGGGCCGGGCGCGCTCTCCCCGGCGTCCACCCGGCGGGGGAGCCGGCCCTCGGGGTAGATCACCACCACCCGGCCGGCCGCCAGCGCCGCCGCGGCGGCCTCCAGCGACTCGGCCGCCCGTTCGCTGCCCCGGTGCACCGGGATGTGACCCCCGCGCACCAGCGCCCCGCGCAGCACCGGTATCCGCCACAGCCCCGCCGTCGCCAGTACCACCGGCTGCACCCCGAGCCGGCCCACGGCGGCCAGCACCACCCCCGGGTCGACCAGCGCGGAGTGGTTGGCCGCGACGATGCTGCCCGGCGCGATCGAACCGCCCTCGGCGGTGCTGACCCGCAGCCGGCCGAGAGCCGGGACCACGGTGCGGGCGACGGTGCTGAGCATGGGCTGTCCCGGGGTCGGTGCGACGGTGGCACCCCATGGTCCCGCCCGCCGGCGCCGGGCACCTGAGCCCCCGTACTCAACCGACGGCCCGGGCTGGGGGCCGCCCGGGGCGAACCCCGCCCGGATTGTCGGTGGCGGGTCGTACGGTGGTGTCGTGCGTCCCATCACGAGTATCGAGCGGTCCGTGGCGCCCTTCGAGGTCGTCAGCCCCTACCAGCCCAACGGAGACCAGCCGGCGGCCATCGCCGAGCTGGAGCGCCGGATCCGCGCGGGTGAGAAGGACGTCGTCCTGCTCGGTGCCACCGGCACCGGCAAGTCGGCGACCACCGCCTGGATGATCGAGAAGCTCCAGCGGCCCACCCTGGTGATGGCCCCGAACAAGACCCTGGCCGCCCAGCTGGCCAACGAGTTCCGCGAGCTGCTGCCGAACAACGCGGTCGAGTACTTCGTCTCGTACTACGACTACTACCAGCCCGAGGCCTACGTCCCGCAGACGGACACCTACATCGAGAAGGACTCCTCGATCAACGAGGAGGTGGAGCGGCTGCGCCACTCCGCCACCAACTCGCTGCTCACCCGCCGCGACGTGGTCGTGGTCGCCTCGGTCTCCTGCATCTACGGCCTCGGCACGCCGCAGGAGTACGTGGACCGGATGGTGCGGCTCAGGGTCGGCGAGGAGGTCGACCGGGACGCGCTGCTGCGGCGCTTCGTCGACATCCAGTACACCCGCAACGACCTGGCCTTCACCCGCGGCACCTTCCGGGTCCGCGGCGACACCGTCGAGATCTTCCCGGTCTACGAGGAGCTCGCCGTCCGGATCGAGATGTTCGGCGACGAGATCGAGGCGCTCTACACCCTGCACCCGCTCACCGGCGAGATCATCAGCCAGGACGACTCCACCTACGTCTTCCCCGCCTCGCACTACGTCGCCGGCCCGGAGCGGATGGAGCGCGCGGTCAACGACATCGAGAAGGAGCTGGAGACCACCCTCGCCAGGATGGAGAAGCAGGGCAAGCTGCTGGAGGCCCAGCGGCTGCGCATGCGGACCACCTACGACCTCGAGATGCTCCGCCAGATCGGCAGCTGCTCCGGCGTGGAGAACTACTCCATGCACTTCGACGGCCGCGAGCCCGGCTCCCCGCCGAACACCCTGCTCGACTACTTCCCGGAGGACTTCCTCCTGGTGATCGACGAGTCGCACGTGACCGTCCCGCAGATCGGCGCGATGTACGAGGGCGACGCCTCACGCAAGCGCACCCTGGTGGAGCACGGCTTCCGGCTGCCCTCCGCGATGGACAACCGCCCGCTGAAGTGGGAGGAGTTCCTGGAGCGGATCGGGCAGACGGTCTACCTCTCGGCCACCCCCGGCAAGTACGAGCTGGCGCGCGGCGACGGCGCCGTCGAGCAGATCATCCGCCCCACCGGCCTGATCGACCCCGAGGTGATCGTCAAGCCGACCGAGGGTCAGATCGACGACCTGGTGCACGAGATCCGCACCCGGGTCGAGAAGGACGAGCGGGTCCTGGTCACCACCCTGACCAAGAAGATGTCCGAGGACCTCACCGACTACCTGCTCGGCCTGGACATCCGGGTCCGCTACCTGCACAGCGACATCGACACCCTGCGCCGGGTCGAGCTGCTGCGCGAGCTGCGGGCCGGCGAGTACGACGTGCTGGTCGGCATCAACCTGCTCCGGGAGGGGCTCGACCTCCCCGAGGTCTCCCTGGTCTCGATCCTGGACGCGGACAAGGAGGGCTTCCTGCGCTCCGGCACCTCACTGATCCAGACCATCGGCCGCGCGGCCCGGAACGTCTCCGGCCAGGTCCACATGTACGCCGACAGGATCACCCCGGCGATGGAGCTGGCGATCTCCGAGACCAACCGCCGCCGCGAGGTCCAGCAGGCGTACAACACGGCCAACGGCATCGACCCGCAGCCGCTGCGCAAGAAGATCGGCGACATCCTGGCGACGCTGTCCCGCGAGGACGTGGACACCGAGGAACTGCTCGCCACCGGCTACCGCAGCCAGGGCAAGGGCAAGGCCCCGGTGCCGGCCCTGGGCGCCGGCCGCAAGCCGGCCAAGAGCCTGCCCGCCGCCGAGCTGGCCGAGCTGATCCAGGAGATGACCGACCGTATGCACACCGCCGCCGCCGAGCTCCAGTTCGAGGTGGCGGCCCGGCTGCGGGACGAGATCCGCGAGCTGAAGAAGGAACTGCGCCAGATGCGGGAGGCCGGCATCGCCTGACGCTTTCGGCCCGGCGGGCCGCCCCGGCAGGTCCGGGGCGGTTTGTCTCAGGAGCGCCACAAAGCAATAATCCGAAGCCGGCGACGGCCCGTCAGGCCATAAGGTGAGGCCCGGGGGGCTTGCGCCCCGCCCGTACGGGCCTCGACCGGTCAACGGCACCGGGGCCATCCAAGAGAGGACAGCACCGTGTCGGTGAACCTGGCAAAGGGCCAGAGCGTCAGCCTCCAGAAGTCCACCGGTGAGTCGCTGACCGTCGTTCGCATGGGTCTCGGCTGGAAGGCCGCCGCCCGTCGGGGCCTGTTCGGCCGCCGCACCAAGGAGGTCGACCTCGACGCCTCCGCCCTGCTCTACGCCGAGAAGACGCCCTCCGACGTCGTGTTCTTCCAGCACCTGGTGAGCAACGACGGCTCGGTCCGGCACACCGGTGACAACGTGGTCGGCGGCGTCGGCGCCGGCGGCGACGACGAGTCGATCCTGGTCGACCTCGCACGCGTGCCCGTGCACATCACCCAGATCGTCTTCACCGTCAGCTCCTACACCGGGCAGACCTTCCAGGAGGTCGAGAACGCGCACTGCCGCCTGGTCGACGAGACCAACGGCAAGGAGCTGGCCCGCTACGAGCTCGCCGGCGGCGGCGCGCACACCGGCCAGATCATGGCCAAGGTCGTCCGGGACGGCTCCGGCTGGCAGATGACCGCCATCGGCGCCCCCGCCAAGGCCCGTACCTTCCAGGACATGCTCCCCGACATCGCGCCTTTCCTCTGAGCCGGCCGGCCCCGCGCGGGGCCCCGCAGAGCGAGCGCACGTCGAGGGGGAGAGGAACAGCACCATGGCCGCCGAGCTGGTGCGGGGGCAGAACCACCCGCTGCCGCACACCGGGCTGAACGTCAGGGTCTCGGCGGCCGGCCCGCAGGCCGTGGCGGTCCTGCTCGCCGATGCCGACGGCCGGGTCCGCGGCCCGGAGCACGTCGTGCACCCGGGTGCGCCCGAGCTCCCCGGCGTCCGGCTGCTTGCCGGCGCGGACCGACCGGAGATCACCGTCGACCTCGGCGCACTGCCCCCGGGCGTGGAACGACTCCTGATCGCACTCGTCCTGCCGCCCGGCAGCGGCACCTTCGGATCGGCGGCCGCGCCGTTCACGGCGGTCGCCGGGCCGGACGGCGCGGACATCGCCACCTTCACCCTCTCCGGGCTGACCACCGAGACCGCGGTGACCGCCCTGGAGCTGTACCTCCGGGGCGGGATCTGGAAGGTCCGGGCGGTCGGCCAGGGGTACGCGGGCGGCGCCGAGGCGATGCTGCGCGACCACGGCGTGGTCGAGGCGGCCACCCTCGCGGCCGCCCTCGTGCCCTCGGCCGCGGCCCGTCCCGCTCCGGCCGGGCCCGCCACGACTCCCGCTGCCACGCCGGCCGCCACGCCGGCCCCGGGTGTGCCGCTGAACATCGCCCACCCGCGTCGTCCGGCTCCCGGCACGACCCCGCCGCCCGCCGCGGCGCCGAGCGCACCGCCGTCACCGCCGACCGGGCCCGAGGCGCCGGTGGCCGGTGACGCGGCCGGCTGGACGATGGACGAGCGGCTGTACAACCAGGTCTGGGGCATCTTCGAGGACGCCGCGCGCTCCGCCGCCGCCTACCGGTCCGCCGTGGAGTACGCCGACCACCGCCAGGACCAGGAGATCGAGGCCCTGCTCGCCGATCCGCGCAGCCGCTTCGGCGCCGACGCCGAACTCGGACGGATGCAGGCCAGAGCCCGCCGCGACGACCTGGAGTCCCGCGCCCGGGAGGTGCTCGACCGCGACACCGGCCAGCTGCTCGCCGAGGTGAAGGTCGTCGAGGAGGCCATGCCCGCCCCGATGGCCCGCTGGGACAACCCCTCCTGGGCGTCCTGGCAGCCGCCCGCCGAGCCGCCGTTCGGCCTGCGGATCGGGGACCTCCACCTCCCGGAGAACCCCGGCCTGAAGGTCCCGCTGCTGCTGCGGCTGCCGCTCGGCCGAGGCCTGTGGGTGGACAGCGGGTCCTCGCCGGAGTTCGCGGGCGAGGTGCCCGTCGACGCCGCCGAACTGAAGGCCCTCGCCGGCGCGCTGGCCACCGCCACCGCGGCCCGGCTGCTCGCCTGCCACCCGCCGGGCGGTCTGCTGCTGCACGTGATCGACCCGGGCGGCGCCGCCGGGGCCGCGCTCGCCCCGTTCGTCCGGGCCGGCCTGCTGGCCGGCCCGCCGGCCTCCGCCGCAGCCGGCGTCGCCGCCCTGCTGACCTCCCTGGTGGAGCGGGTGGACCTGGTCCAGATGGCCCGCCGGGCCGGGGCCGCCGACGCGCTGCCGCCGCACATCGACCCGGCCGACCGGCTGCTGCTGGTGCACGACTTCCCGTACGGCTTCGACGACGGCACCGTCGCCAAGCTCCGCTACCTCGCCGAGGAGGGCCCGGCGGTCGGCGTCCACCTGCTGGTGGTGGCGGACCGGGCCGAGGCCGCGGCGTACGGCCCGGTACTCGACCCGTTCTGGCGCGGCCTGACCAGGATGGCCCCGGTGCCCCAGGAGTACCTGGCCGACCCGTGGGTCGAGCACCTGTGGACGTACACCCCGGCGGCCCCGGCGCCCGGCAGCCCCGCGCTGCCCGAGCTGCTGGACCGGATCGCGGGCACCGGCCGCCCCGCCCGCTGAGGCGCCCCCCTCCGGCATTCGTGCAGGTCAGGTGGGGTTTCGCTGTGCCCGCTCGGTACTGTCGTCGGGCAGCCGGAAGCCGCAGCTTTACCTTGAGAGGGGATCTCTTTACCTTCTCTTGGTGATTTTTGGTACGGTGGACGGACGCGGAGGGGAGTACTCCCATCGCAGTGCGTCCGTCATCACGGCCGCCGGTCCTTCCGGCGGCCCGGGCCACTGGTCCGCGCGCTCCGTGGACGAGCGCGCAGGGCGGAAGAGACCTCCGGCAGACGACGTGTGTCCCGCCGACCTGCCGGAGGAGCAGCAAGTGGACGTTTCCGTAGCATTGTGGGCCGGCACGATCGGGGTTCTGATCGCCCTGATCATGGCCGACTTCTTCATCGGCGGCCGTAAACCGCACGAGGTTTCGATCAAGGAAGCCGGAATCTGGACGGCCGTCTGGGTCGCCCTCGCCATGGCGTTCGGCGGCTTCCTGTGGTGGTACGGCGGCTCGCAGCCGGCCGGCGAGTTCTTCGCGGGCTACATCACCGAGAAGTCGCTGAGCGTCGACAACCTCTTCGTCTTCATCCTGATCATGAGCAAGTTCGCGGTGCCGCGGATCTACCAGCAGCGTGTGCTGATGGTCGGTGTGATCATCGCCCTGGTGCTTCGCGCGATCTTCATCGCCGGCGGCGCGGCCCTGGTCACCACGTTCTCCTGGGTCTTCTACATCTTCGGCGCCTTCCTGATCTGGACCGCCTGGAAGCTGATCCAGGACGCCCGGGCCGGCGAGGAGGACGAGGAGTTCGAGGAGAACCGCCTGCTCAAGACCATCGAGCGGCACTTCCCTTCGACCGACAAGTACCACGGCACCAAGCTCTTCATCCGGGAGAACGGCCGTCGGCTGATGACGCCGATGCTGATCGTGATGCTCGCGATCGGCACCACCGACGTCCTGTTCGCGCTGGACTCGATCCCCGCGATCTTCGGCCTGACCCAGGACCCGTACATCGTCTTCACCGCCAACGCCTTCGCCCTGATGGGCCTGCGGCAGCTGTACTTCCTGATCGGCGGCCTGCTGAAGAAGCTGGTCTACCTGTCCTACGGCCTGTCGGTGATCCTCGGCTTCATCGGCGTGAAGCTGGTGCTGCACGCCCTGCACGAGAGCGGCGTGCACGTGCCCGAGATCGGCATCCCGCTCTCGCTCGGCTTCATCGTGGCGGTGCTCGCCGTGACCACCATGGCCAGCCTGATCTCCTCCAGGCGGCAGCAGGAGCGCGAGCGCGAGCCGGAGAAGCTCGACGCCTGACCCGCCCACCGCACAGGGGCCCGCGACCGGTTCGTCCGGTCGCGGGCCCCTGCGCGTGGCTGCGGGCCCCGTCGGCGTGGCGTCCGGCGGGCTACCAGCCGCGCTCGCGCCACTCCGCGAGGTGCGGGCGCTCGGCGCCCAGGGTGGTGTCGTTGCCGTGGCCGGGGTAGACCCAGGCCTCGTCCGGGAGGACGTCGAAGATCTTCTCGTTGACGTCGCGGAAGAGGGAGGCGAACGCCTCCGGGTCCTTCCAGGTGTTCCCGACACCGCCGGGGAAGAGGCAGTCGCCGGTGAAGACGTGCGGGTGCCCCTGCGGGTCGTCGTAGACGAGCACGATCGCGCCCGGGGTGTGCCCGACCAGGTGGCGTACGGTCAGCTCGATCTGGCCGAACCGCAGCACCTCGCCGTCCTCCAGCAGCAGGTCGGTGGGGACGTCGATGCCCTCGGCGTCGATCCGCCCGGCCGCGGTGCGGGCGCCGGTGGCGGCCACCACCTCGGCGAGGGCGGCCCAGTGGTCCTGGTGGCGGTGGGTGGTGACGACGGTGTCCAGCTGCTCGCCGACCGTCTCCAGCAGCACCGGGGCGTCCGCCGCCGCGTCGATCAACAGCTGGGCGTCGGTGGCCCGGCAGCGCAGCAGGTAGGCGTTGTTGTCGTAGGGGCCGACGGCGACCTTGCTGATGATGAGGTGGGCCAGTTCCCGCACGTCCGGCGGGCCGCCGACCTTGACCGCTCCGTGGTACGCCATCACGCCGCTCCTTGTGTCCGATTGCCGGTCATTCGCATAGTCCCGGTCGTCTGGTGCCGGTCGTCCGCATCATGATCATGCCCCGCTCAGCCCATCGCCGGAAGCTGCGGCAGGGCGGCGCGCGCGTCGGCCAGCTGGCCGCCGTCGCGGTGGACCTGCAGGCCGTCGCCGTCCGCGCGGCCGGAGAGCCAGCCGGTGAGCGCCCGTACCGGCCCCTCGACGGTGAGCTCCGGCCCGGCCTCGGTCGCGCCGAGCCGTGCGCGCAGGGCGGCGTCGTCGGCGGTCAGGGTGAGCGGGGGCAGGCCCTCGGTGCCCCGGAAGTGATCGGCCAGCCGCAGGAACTCGGCGGTGGCGAAGACTTCCGGCCAGTGCGCGGGGGTGTACCCGGCGTCCAGGTCGACATGGTGGTACTCGAGCTCCGCCAGCCGCTTCCAGGGCAGCTCGTGGGCCGGGAACAGGTAGCCGGACCGGTGCCGCAGCTGTACCTGCCAGGCCGCGTCGGGCAGCCGGGCGGCGACCGCGAGGAGGCGTTCGTGGCTGCGGCGCAGGTCCTCGACCTGCTCGTCGAGCGGCCGGCCGGCGCCGTCCAGGATGCCCTGCTCGCGGGCCTCGGGGCTCGCGTACTGGGGGATGTCCACGCCGGTGCGGGCCGTCTCCAGCAGGTTGACCAGGGAGTCCGCGTTGCGCGATAGGTGGGCCAGGACGTGCCCGCGGGTCCAGCCGGGCAGGGCGGACGGCTCCCGGACGGCCTCGGGCTTCAGCTCGGCGACGGTGTGGAACAGCTGCTCGGCGCTCTCCTCGACGAGGCGCAGGGTGTCGGCGGCGGTCCGGGCGGCGGTCGTCTCGGTCATGGGGGTGTCGGCCTCCGTGTGGTGCGTCGATCGGTGAGTCGTTTGGCCGGTTTCCGGCGTTGCCCGGGTGGGCGGTCGGTCGTTGACGTTGGTGACGCTACTCCCGAAACGGCCGCTGAGCAGGCGACTTCGGTGAGGTCGGCGACGGGCGCCGGGCGGGGCCGTCACTCGTTCGGGTGGACTGGGCTTGACTGGCTCGATAATCGAACGCCTGAGCTAGTAGGCTGCCTGCGGCAAGCTGGAAGAAACAGCCCATCTCGCACGTTGGTCTCCCCGGAGGGGACACCAAACACCTCTCCCCGGAGAAAGGCGCCAGAAGCAGTGGCCGACCGCCTCATCGTCCGCGGTGCTCGCGAGCACAACCTCAAGAACGTCTCGCTGGACCTGCCCCGCGACTCCCTCATCGTCTTCACGGGCCTCTCCGGGTCCGGCAAGTCCTCGCTGGCCTTCGACACGATCTTCGCCGAGGGTCAGCGCCGCTACGTCGAGTCGCTGTCCTCGTACGCCCGGCAGTTCCTGGGGCAGATGGACAAGCCCGACGTGGACTTCATCGAGGGCCTGTCCCCGGCGGTCTCGATCGACCAGAAGTCCACCAGCCGCAACCCGCGCTCGACGGTCGGCACCATCACCGAGGTCTACGACTACCTCCGCCTGCTGTTCGCCCGGATCGGCAAGCCGCACTGCCCGCACTGCAGCCGCCCGATCGCCCGGCAGTCCCCGCAGGCCATCGTCGACCGGGTGCTGGAGCTCGCCGAGGGGACGCGTTTCCAGGTGCTCAGCCCGGTGGTCCGGGAGCGCAAGGGCGAGTTCGTCGACCTGTTCGCGGATCTCCAGTCCAAGGGCTACGCCCGCGCCCGGGTGGACGGCGCGACCGTCCAGCTGACCGAGCCGCCGACGCTGAAGAAGCAGGAGAAGCACACCATCGAGGTGGTCATCGACCGCCTCACCGTCAAGGAGAGCGCCAAGCGCCGGCTGACCGACTCGGTCGAGACCGCGCTGAAGCTCTCCGGCGGCATGGTGGTGCTCGACTTCGTCGACCTCCCGGAGGACGACCCCGAGCGCGAGCGGATGTTCTCCGAACACCTCTACTGTCCGTACGACGACGTCTCCTTCGAGGAGCTGGAGCCGCGCTCGTTCTCCTTCAACTCGCCGTTCGGCGCCTGCCCCGAGTGCTCGGGCCTGGGCAACCGGATGGAGGTCGACCCGGAGCTCATCGTCCCCGACGAGGAGAAGTCGCTCGACGAGGGCGCCATCCACCCGTGGTCCCAGGGCCACACCAAGGAGTACTTCCAGCGCCTGGTGGACGCGCTCGCCGGTGAGCTCGGCTTCCGCACCGACCTCCCCTGGGCCGGGCTGCCCGCCCGGGCCAGGAAGGCGCTGCTGTACGGCCACAAGACCCAGGTCGAGGTCCGCTACCGCAACCGCTACGGGCGGGACCGCTCGTACACCACCTCGTTCGAGGGTGCCGTCCCGTTCGTCACCCGCCGCCACTCGGAGTCGGAGAGCGACTCCAGCCGCGAGCGCTTCGAGGGCTACATGCGCGAGGTGCCGTGCCCGGCCTGCTCCGGCACCCGCCTCAAGCCGGTGGTCCTCGCCGTGACGGTGCAGGACAGGTCGATCGCCGACGTCGCCGCGATGTCGATCAGTGACTGCGCGGAGTTCCTCGGCGCGATGCGGCTGACGGCGCGGGACAAGCAGATCGCCGAGCGGGTGCTCAAGGAGGTCAACGAGCGGCTGCGCTTCCTGGTCGACGTCGGCCTGGACTACCTCTCGCTCAACCGCGCGGCCGGCACGCTGTCCGGTGGTGAGGCCCAGCGGATCCGGCTCGCCACCCAGATCGGCTCCGGCCTGGTCGGTGTGCTGTACGTGCTGGACGAGCCCTCGATCGGCCTGCACCAGCGGGACAACCACCGCCTGATCGAGACCCTGGTCCGGCTGCGGGACATCGGCAACACCCTGATCGTCGTCGAGCACGACGAGGACACCATCAAGACCGCCGACTGGGTGGTCGACATCGGCCCGGGCGCCGGCGAGCACGGCGGCAAGGTGGTGCACTCGGGCTCGCTCAAGGACCTGCTGAAGAACAGCGAGTCGCTGACCGGCCAGTACCTCTCCGGCAAGCGCGCCATCCCGATCCCGGCCGCCCGCCGGCCGCAGGACAAGAAGCGCCGGATCACGGTGCACGGCGCCCGCGAGCACAACCTGAAGGACGTCACGGTCGGCTTCCCGCTCGGCACCTTCACGGCCGTCACGGGTGTCTCCGGCTCCGGCAAGTCGACGCTGGTCAACGACATCCTCTACACCCACCTCGCCCGCGAGCTGAACGGTGCGCGCAGCGTCCCCGGCCGGCACACCCGGATCACCGGGACGGACCTGGTGGACAAGGTGGTGCACGTCGACCAGTCGCCGATCGGCCGCACCCCGCGCTCCAACCCGGCCACCTACACCGGCGTCTTCGACCACGTCCGGCGGCTGTTCGCGGAGACCCAGGAGGCCAAGGTCCGCGGCTACCTGCCCGGCCGGTTCTCCTTCAACGTCAAGGGCGGCCGCTGCGAGAACTGCTCGGGCGACGGCACCATCAAGATCGAGATGAACTTCCTGCCGGACGTCTACGTCCCGTGCGAGGTCTGCCACGGTGCCCGGTACAACCGGGAGACCCTGGAGGTGCACTACAAGGGCAAGTCCATCGCCGAGGTGCTGGACATGCCGATCGAGGAGGCGGTCACCTTCTTCGAGGCCGTCCCGGCGATCGCCCGCCACCTGCGCACCCTGCACGACGTGGGCCTCGGCTACGTTCGGCTCGGCCAGTCCGCGCCGACCCTGTCCGGCGGTGAGGCGCAGCGCGTCAAGCTCGCCTCGGAGCTGCAGAAGCGTTCCACCGGCCGGACGGTCTACGTGCTGGACGAGCCCACCACCGGCCTGCACTTTGAGGACATCAGCAAGCTGATCAAGGTGCTCGACGGGCTGGTGGAGAAGGGCAACACCGTCATCGTCATCGAGCACAACCTCGACGTGATCAAGACGGCGGACTGGGTCGTGGACATGGGCCCGGAGGGCGGCAGCGGCGGCGGCAGCGTGGTCTGCGAGGGTACGCCCGAGGAGATCGCCACCGTCCCGGAGAGCCACACCGGCAAGTTCCTCCGCGACATCCTGGGCGACCTCCCCACCGAGGCCGCGGCGGCGGTCAAGGGCGAGGCCAAGGCGCCCAAGGCCCGGACGAGGAGCACCACCGCGAAGGCGGCGGCCAAGGCGCCCGCGAAGGCGGCGGCCAAGCCGGCCCGCAAGCGGGCGGCGGCGGCCGAGAAGTAGCGGCCCGGTACGGTCCCGCCCCGGCCTGGTCGGCCCGGGGCGGGCCGTTCGGGAGCCGGGCATAGACTGCCGCGGAACCAGACCCCGCCGACATTCGGAGTGCCCCGATGCCCGAGGCCAACGACAGGCCCGCCCCCTCCCGCCGCACCCTCCTGTGCGGCGCAGCCGCCGTGCTGGCCGCCTCCGGCGGCACCGTCGCCGTCGCGGGGTGTGCCTCCTCGTCCGACGGCGCGAAGGCCTCGGCCGCCCCGGTCGACCTGGGCGCCGCGGAGGCGGTGCCGGTCGGCGGCGGCAAGGTCTACCGCGAGCAGAAGATCGTGGTCACCCAGCCCGAGGCCGGCCAGTACAAGGCGTTCAGCGCCAAGTGCACCCACGCGGGCTGCGTGGTCGACCAGGTGAAGGCCGGTCAGATCCTCTGCCCGTGTCACGGCAGCAAGTTCGCCATCGCCGACGGCGCCGTCGCGGACGGCCCGGCGCCGACCCCGCTGCCGTCCTACCCGGTCACGGTGCAGGACGGCAAGCTCCAGGTCACCCCGTCCTGACGCGTTCCGACGGTCCGGCCGCGGCGCCCGCACCCCCGTGGCGGGCGCCGCGGCCGGTGGCGTCGTCCGGCGTCGACACGGCCAAGTCTGGGCTGCGCGGACCGCGTCGCCCAGCCCTTTCGGCGGTGCCTTAAAGCCCCTGCTGGACGGGGTTTGCGGGGCCGGTGAGAATGGCCCGCAGCGCCGGGGACACGAGGCCCGGGGCGCCTTGGGGAGGGCGAGCGTGTTACGGATCCACTTCACCGCCGACGACCTGATCCGGACCAGGTTCTCGGCCACCGCGGGGCCGCTCACCGAGACCTTCCACAGCCTCCAACTGCTCGCCAACTGCGGCTCGGGGCTGCCCTACCGGCCGTGGCGCCGGCGGCTGCCCGAGCGGTTGAGCACGGCCGGCGGCCCGGTGCGGTCGCTGCTGGGGCCAGGCCCCTGGCTGGACGTCACCGGGCTGGCGGGCAGCGACCCGTCCGTGGAGGCGGGGCTGGAGACCCTGCTCGGCGTCCCGGACCGGCTCCTGCGGGCGGAGCTGGCGCACATCGAGGCGCCGCGCGCGGACCCCCGGTGGCTGGCCGAGCTGGCCGCCGGGGACCTGACGGCCCGCCGCCTGCTGGCGGACTCCCTGCACGCCGGCTACCGGGAGCTGATCGCCCCGCACTGGGGCCGGATGCGCGCCCACCTCGACGCCGTACGCGCCGACTGGGCCCGCACCCTGCTGGACAGCGGGGTCGAACGGCTGCTGGAGACGCTCTGCCCCGGGGTGGTGCGCTGGCGCTCGCCGGTCCTGGAGGTCCGTTTCTACAAGGACCTCGACCACCACCCGGCCGGCCGCGGCCTGGTGATCACTCCGACGGTCTTCCTGCCGGGCGGCCCCGAGCTGCTGATCGACCTGACGGACGGGACCGCCCCGGCCACCCTGCTCGTCCCCACCCTGCGCGATCCGCTGGTCGCGGCCGGGCTGTGGGCCGAACCGGGCGCGGAGAGCGGCCGGTCGCTGGCCGCCCTGCTGGGCCGGACCAGGGCGGCGGCGCTGGGCATCCTGGCCGAGGGCTGCTCCACCACCGAGCTGGCCCGGCGCCTGGCGGTCTCGCCCGCGGCCGCCAGCCAGCACACCGGTGTGCTGCGCGACGCCAACCTGATCACCACCCGCCGCCGCGGCGGAGCCGTCCTGCACACCCTGACCCCGCTCGGCGCCGATCTGCTGCACCGCGGCGGCGTCCCGGACTGAGCCGCCGGCCGGCGGAGCGGAGAGCCGTCGCCGACCGAGGAGTGGATCAGCCCGCGGGCTGTCACCGCCAATCGGTAGGGTGAATGCCATGGCTGACCCGTCCACCTACCGTCCGGCGCCCGGCGAGATCCCGGTCTCACCCGGGGTGTACAAGTTCCGTGACGCGCACGGCCGGGTCATCTACGTCGGCAAGGCGAAGAGCCTGCGGCCCCGGCTGTCCTCCTACTTCCAGGAGATCGCCAACCTCCACCCGCGTACCGCGACCATGGTCACCACCGCCGCCTCGGTGGAGTGGACGGTGGTCGCCACCGAGGTCGAGGCGCTCCAGCTGGAGTACTCCTGGATCAAGGAGTTCGACCCCCGGTTCAACGTCAAGTACCGCGACGACAAGAGCTATCCGGAGCTCGCGGTCACGCTGAACGAGGAGTTCCCCCGCGTGCAGGTGATGCGCGGGGCGCACAAGAAGGGCGTGCGCTACTTCGGTCCGTACGGTCACGCCTGGGCGATCCGTGAGACGGTCGACCTGCTGCTGCGGGTCTTCCCGGTCCGTACCTGCTCCAACGGTGTCTTCAAGCGCGCCCGGCAGGTCGGCCGGCCCTGTCTGCTCGGCTACATCGGCAAGTGCGCCGCGCCCTGCGTCGGCAAGGTCTCGGCGGCCGAACACCAGGCGCTGGCCGAGGAGTTCTGCGAGTTCATGGCCGGCCGCACCGGCGGGTTCCTGCGCCGGCTGGAACAGCAGATGCAGGAGGCGGCCGAGGAGATGGAGTACGAGCGGGCGGCCCGCCTGCGCGACGACATCGGCGCGCTCAGGCGCGCGATGGAGAAGAACGCGGTGGTCCTCGCCGACGGCACCGACGCCGACCTGCTCGCCCTCGCCGAGGACGAGCTGGAGGCGGCCGTGCAGATCTTCCACGTCCGCGGCGGCCGGGTCCGCGGCCAGCGCGGCTGGGTCACCGACAAGGTCGAGGACGTCGACACCCCGGCCCTGGTCGAGCACGCCCTCCAGCAGCTGTACGGCTCCGGCACCGAGCCCGTCCCGCGCGAGGTCCTCGTCCCGGCGCTGCCCGAGCCGGCCGGGCCGGTCCGTGAGTGGCTGTGCGGCCTGCGCGGCGGCCAGGTGGACCTGCGGGTGCCGCAGCGCGGTGACAAGAAGGACCTGATGGCCACCGTCGACCGCAACGCCCAGCAGGCCCTGGCGCTGCACAAGACCAAGCGGGCGGGCGACCTCACCACCCGCAGCCGCGCCCTCCAGGAGATCGCCGACGCGCTGGAGCTGGACTCCGTCCCGCTGCGGATCGAGTGCTTCGACATCTCGCACCTGCAGGGCGAGGACGTGGTCGCCTCGATGGTGGTCTTCGAGGACGGCCTGGCCCGCAAGAGCGAGTACCGCCGCTTCCAGATCAAGAGCTTCGCCGGGCAGGACGACGTCCGCTCGATGCACGAGGTGATCACCCGCCGGTTCCGCCGCTACCTCCAGGAGCGCGAGCAGACCGGGGAGTGGGCCGTGCCCGAGGCCGACGACGAGGGCCCGGCCGAGCCCACCGGCCCGACCGAGGAGAACGGCCGCCCGCGCCGGTTCGCCTACCCGCCGCAGCTGCTGGTGGTCGACGGCGGCCAGCCGCAGGTCGCCGCGGCCCGGCGGGCCCTGGACGAGCTGGGCATCGACGACGTCGCGCTCTGCGGGCTGGCCAAGCGGCTGGAGGAGGTGTGGCTGCCCGGCCAGGACGACCCGGTGGTGCTGCCGCGCACCAGCGAGGGCCTCTATCTGCTCCAGCGGGTGCGCGACGAGGCGCACCGCTTCGCCATCCGCTACCAGCGCACCAAGCGGTCCAAGCGGCTCACGGCGGGGGAGCTGGACTCCGTCCCCGGCCTTGGAGAGACTCGCCGCCAGGCCCTGCTCAAGCACTTCGGTTCGCTGAAGCGGCTGCGCGCGGCCACCGTGGACGAGTTGTGCGAGGTCCCGGGCATCGGACGCCGCACCGCGGAGACTGTTGCGGCAGCGTTGTCCTCCCGTACACCTGCCACATTTGCGGTGAACACCGCCACCGGCGAGATCATTGACGACAGTGTGGAGACCGGCCGTGTCGATCAGGGCCCGGTCGGCGCACCCCAGGAGACGCCATGACGGCCGATGTCGCCCGTCAGCACCGATGCCGGGAACTCCCCCGACGGGGTGAGCCCGGGAAGCCGGGCGGCACCGGGCGCGTTCTCCACAGCAGAACCACCGAGAGCGGGGAACCGAAGTGACTGTGTCCAGTGCGGGCGACGCCGCCCCGGAGCTGGTGATCATCTCCGGCATGTCGGGGGCGGGCCGTAGCACCGCCGCGAAGTGCCTGGAGGACCTGGGCTGGTTCGTGGTGGACAACCTGCCGCCGGCCCTCATCCCGACCATGGTCGACCTCGGCGCCCGCTCCCAGGGCGCCGTGCCCAGGATCGGCGCCGTGGTGGACGTCCGGGGCCGGACGTTCTTCGACGACCTGTTGACCTCCCTGGAGGAGCTGGAGAAGCGCGGTGTCCGGCTCCGGGTGGTCTTCCTGGAATCCTCGGACGACGCCCTGGTGCGCCGCTTCGAGTCGGTCCGCCGCCCGCACCCGCTGCAGGCCGACGGCCGGATCGTGGACGGCATCGAGCGCGAGCGCGACCTGCTGCGCGAGCTGCGCGGCGAGGCCGACCTGGTGATCGACACCTCCAACCTCAACGTCCACCAGCTGCGCGCCAAGCTGGACGCCCAGTTCGCCGACCACGACGAGCCACAGCTGCGGGCCACCGTGATGTCCTTCGGCTTCAAGTACGGCCTGCCGGTCGACGCCGACCTGGTGGTCGACTGCCGGTTCCTGCCCAATCCGCACTGGGTCCCCGAGCTGCGGGCCCGCACCGGCACCGACCCCGACGTGGCCGAGTACGTCTTCAAGCAGTCGGGCGCCCAGGAGTTCCTGGACGGCTACACCGAGCTGTTGCGGATCATCACGGAGGGCTACCGTCGTGAGGGAAAGCGCTACATGACTCTTGCCGTAGGCTGCACCGGTGGCAAGCACCGCAGTGTCGCCATGTCGGAGCGGCTGACCAAGCGTCTGATCGCGGACGGTGTGGAGACGGTGCTCGTCCACCGCGACATGGGCAGGGAGTGACCGGCCGGGAGTGACAGCAGCGCCCCGTCCGTCGCTCACAGGAGCATGAGACAGGAACATGGGGTCGGTGTGACGGGATACTCGCCAGCGCGGCAGCTCCAGCACAGGCCTTCCGAGCGGGCCCAGGCGACCGGCCCCGCCCAGTCCGGCCAGAAGCCCCGCCCGGGTGCGCCCAGAATCACCGCGCTCGGCGGCGGGCAGGGCCTGTCCGCCTCGCTCTCCGCGCTGCGCCGGCTCACCAACGAGCTGACGGCCGTGGTCACGGTCGCGGACGACGGTGGCTCCAGCGGCCGGCTGCGCACCGAGCTGGGCGTGCTGCCGCCGGGCGACCTGCGCAAGGCGCTGGCCGCGCTGTGCGGGGACGACGAGTGGGGCCGGACCTGGTCCGAGGTGATCCAGCAGCGGTTCACCGGCAACGGCGGGCTGGGCGGCCACGCGGTCGGCAACCTGCTGATCGTCGCGCTGTGGGAGAAGCTCGGCGACCCGGTCGAGGCGCTCAACTGGGTCGGCCGGCTGCTCAACGTGCAGGGCCGGGTGCTGCCGATGTCGGCCGTCCCGCTGGACATCGAGGCCCAGGTGCGCGGCCACGACCCGGCCGACCCCACGGCGGTCACCGCCGTCCGCGGCCAGGCCAACGTGGCCGTCACCCCCGGCACCGTGCTCTCCATCAGCCTGCTGCCGGACGGCCCGCCGGCCGTCCCGGAGGCGGTCTCCGCGGTGCTGGAGGCGGACTGGGTGGTGCTCGGCCCCGGCTCCTGGTTCACCAGCGTGCTGCCGCACCTGCTGGTGCCCGAGCTCGCCAAGGCCCTCGTGGAGACCCGGGCCCGCCGCCTGCTCACGCTCAACCTGGCGCCGCAGCCGGGCGAGACCGAGGGCTTCACCCCGCAGCGCCACCTGGAGGTGATAGCCGACCACGCCCCCGATCTGGCGGTCGATGCCATCCTGGTGGACGAGCGCGCGGTCACCGGCGGCGCCTTCGGGCAGGCCGACCTGGCCGGGCTGGAGAAGGCCGCCGAGCGGATGGGCGCCGCACTGGTGCTCGACCGGGTCGCACACGGTGACGGTTCGCCGCGACACGACCCGGAGCTCTTGGCGGCTGCGTACGACCGGATTTTCCGGACACATGGAAGGATCGGCCCATGGCGATGACGGCAGCGGTCAAGGATGAAATCAGCCGGCTCCCCGTCACCCGTGCCTGCTGCCGCAAGGCGGAGGTCTCGGCGATCCTGCGTTTCGCGGGCGGACTGCACATTGTGAGCGGTCGCATCGTGATCGAGGCGGAGCTGGACACCGGCCAGGCGGCGCGGCGGCTGCGCAAGGACCTGCTGGAGATCTTCGGGCACTCCTCGGATCTGGTGGTGATGGCCCCCGGCGGCCTTCGCCGCGGCAGCCGGTACGTGGTGCGGGTGGTGAAGGACGGCGAACTGCTGGCTCGGCAGACCGGGCTGGTGGACGGCAGGGGGAGGCCCATCCGGGGTCTGCCCCCGGCGGTGGTCTCCGGGGCGACCTGTGACGCGGAGGCGGCCTGGCGCGGCGCCTTCCTGGCGCACGGCTCGCTGACCGAACCCGGCAGGTCCTCCTCCCTGGAGATCACCTGCCCCGGTTCGGAGGCGGCGCTGGCCCTGGTCGGCGCGGCCCGCAGGCTGGGCATCCCGGCGAAGGCCCGCGAGGTGCGCGGGGTCGACCGGGTGGTGATCCGGGACGGCGACGCGATCGGCGCCCTGCTCACCCGGCTGGGCGCGCACGAGTCGGTGCTGGCCTGGGAGGAGCGCCGGATGCGGCGCGAGGTCCGGGCCACCGCGAACCGGCTGGCCAACTTCGACGACGCCAACCTGCGCCGCTCGGCCCGGGCGGCCGTCGCGGCCGGGGCCCGGGTGCAGCGGGCGCTGGAGATCCTCGGCGAGGAGGTGCCCGAGCACCTGGCGGCCGCCGGCCAGCTGCGGATGCAGCACAAGCAGGCCTCGCTGGAGGAGCTCGGCGCGCTCGCCGACCCGCCGCTCACCAAGGACGCGGTGGCCGGGCGGATCCGCCGCCTGCTGGCGATGGCCGACAAGCGGGCGGCCGAGCTGGGCCTGCCCAACACCGAGGCCAACCTGACCGAGGAGATGGCGCTCAGCTGAGCGGTGCCCCCGGTGGTCTGAACCACCTGTCGGACGGCCGGCGTCTCGCATCGCGGACGCCGGCCTTTCCGTGTCCGAACCGCCCCCCGGTGCCCGGGCCTGCCGGGTCGCCCCCGGCCGGGGTCGACGGCTCCGCGGCCCGCGGGTCCAACTCCCCTGCCCCACCGGGCGCTGCGGTCTCCGGGGCCCCCTCGCAGGCCTGTCGCACCAAGGCCACCACGGTGAGGCGATGTGCCGCGCCCGCCGTCGGAGGGGTAGGGTCAGTCCTGGTCGGGGACATCCCATTTCCACCCCCGTCGGGCTAGGTCCGGCGTACCTAACAAGGAGATCGGTTCGTGACGATCCGGGTAGGCATCAACGGATTCGGCCGCATCGGCCGGAACTTCTTCCGTGCGGTTCGGGCCCAGGGCGCGGACATCGAAATCGTCGGTGTCAACGACCTGACCGACACCAAGACCCTGGCGCACCTGCTCAAGTACGACTCGATCCTGGGCACCCTGCAGGCCGAGGTGTCCCACACCGCCGACAGCATCACGGTCGACGGCAAGACCTTCAAGGTCATCGCCGAGCGCGACCCGGCCAGCCTGCCCTGGGGCGACCTGGGCGTGGACATCGTGATCGAGTCCACCGGTATCTTCACCAAGGCCGACCAGGCCAAGAAGCACGTCACGGCCGGTGCCAAGAAGGTCATCATCTCGGCGCCCGCCACCGACGAGGACGTCACCATCGTGATGGGCGTCAACGACGACAAGTACGACGCGGCGAACCACACCGTCATCTCCAACGCCTCCTGCACCACCAACTGCGTGGCGCCGCTGGCGAAGGTGCTGAACGAGAACTTCGGCATCGTCAAGGGTCTGATGACCACGGTGCACGCGTTCACCAACGACCAGGTCACGCTGGACTTCCCGCACAAGGACCTGCGTCGCGCCCGGGCCGCGTCGCTGAACATCATCCCGACCTCGACCGGTGCCGCCAAGGCCACCGCGCTGGTCCTGCCGGAGCTCAAGGGCAAGCTGGACGGCACCTCGCTGCGCGTCCCGGTCCCGACCGGTTCGATCACCGACCTGGTCGTCACCCTGGAGCGCGAGGTCACCGTCGAGGAGGTCAACGCGGCCTTCCAGAAGGCGTCCGAGGGCTCGCTCAAGGGCATCCTGGAGTACACCGAGGACCCGATCGTCTCCTCCGACATCGTGAACTCGCCGTTCTCCACGATCTTCGACTCCCTGATGACCATGGTCCAGGGCAACCAGGTCAAGGTCTTCGGCTGGTACGACAACGAGTGGGGCTACTCCAACCGCCTCGTCAACCTGACCACCCTCGTCGGCGGCCAGCTCTGACCTCAGCGGGCGCTGACGTGATGTAAGGGGCAGGGCCCGGACGGCACTTCAGCCATCCGGGCCCTGCCTCTGCGCACCGCACCCTCACTCGATCTTGCGGCCCGCCGCAGTGCCGCTGTCCTGTGCACCTTCCCCCGGGAGATACGAAGACCGTGAAGACCATCGAAGACCTTGAGGTCACCGGTAAGCGCGTGTTCGTCCGCGCCGACCTCAACGTGCCCCTGTCCGACGGCAGGATCACCGACGACGGCCGGATCCGTGCCGTCGCCCCGACCATCGCCAAGCTGGTGCAGGCCGGCGCGAAGGTGGTCGTCGCCTCCCACCTGGGCCGCCCCGACGGCGAGCCCAAGCCCCAGTTCTCCCTCGCGCCGGTGGCCGTCCGCCTCGGTGAGATCCTCGGCGTGTCGGTGAGCTTCGCCGCCGACACCGTGGGCGAGAGCGCGAAGGCCACCGTCGCCGCCCTGGCCGACGGCGAGGTCACGCTGCTCGAGAACCTGCGGTTCAACGCCGGCGAGACGGCGAAGGACGACGCCGAGCGCGGCGCCTTCGCCGACGAGCTGGCCTCGCTCGCCGACCTCTACGTCGGCGACGGCTTCGGTGCGGTGCACCGCAAGCACGCCTCGGTCTACGACCTGCCGGCCCGGCTGCCGAGCGCGGTCGGCGACCTGATCGCGACCGAGGTGGCGGTGCTCAAGCGCCTCACCGAGGAGGTCGAGCGCCCGTACGTCGTCGTGCTCGGCGGCTCCAAGGTCTCCGACAAGGTCGGCGTGATCGACAACCTGCTGGGCAAGGCCGACCGGATCCTGATCGGCGGCGGCATGGCCTACACCTTCCTCGCGGCCCAGGGGCACGAGGTCGGCAAGTCGCTGCTGCAGAAGGACCAGATCCCGGTCGTCCTGGAGTACCTGGAGCGGGCGAAGAAGAACAACGTCGAGTTCGTGGTCCCGGTCGACGTCGCGGTCTCCGCGGACTTCCCGGACACCAAGACGCACGCGCCGGTCGAGGACTTCGAGGTCGTCGACGCGGACAGGATCCCCGCGGACAAGGAGGGCCTGGACATCGGCCCGAAGACCCAGGAGCTGTTCGCCGCCAAGCTGGCCGACGCGAAGACCGTGTTCTGGAACGGCCCGGTCGGTGTCTTCGAGCACCCGACCTTCGCCGAGGGCACCAAGGCCGTCGCGCAGGCACTGCTCGACGGCTCCGCTTTCACCGTGGTCGGTGGCGGCGACTCCGCCGCGGCCGTCCGCATCCTGGGCTTCGACGAGAACGAGTTCGGGCACATCTCGACCGGCGGTGGCGCAAGCCTCGAGTACCTGGAGGGCAAGACCCTCCCCGGTCTTGCCGCACTGGAAGGCTGATCGTATGACCACGCGTCTCCCGCTGATGGCGGGCAACTGGAAGATGAACCTCAACCACCTCGAGGCCATCCAGCACACCCAGAAGCTGGCGTTCGCGCTGGCCGACAAGGACTACGAGGCCGTCGAGGTCGCGGTCCTGGTCCCGTTCACCGACCTGCGCTCGGTGCAGACCCTGGTCGACGGCGACAAGCTGAAGGTCAAGTACGGCTCGCAGGACATCTCGGCGCACGACTCCGGTGCCTACACCGGCGAGATCTCCGGCCCGATGCTGGCCAAGCTCAAGTGCGCCTACGCGGCGATCGGCCACTCCGAGCGCCGGCAGTACCACGGCGAGAACGAGACGATCGTCAACGCCAAGGTGAAGGCGGCCTACCGCAACGGCATCACGCCGATCCTGTGCGTCGGCGAGCCGCTGGAGATCCGCAAGGCCGGCACCCACGTCGCGTACACGCTGACCCAGCTGGACGGCGCCCTCGACGGCGTGTCCGCCACGGACGCCGAGTCCATCGTGGTGGCGTACGAGCCGGTGTGGGCGATCGGCACCGGCGAGGTGGCGACCCCCGAGGACGCCCAGGAGGTCTGCGCCGCGATCCGGGTCCGGCTGGCCGAGCTGTACACCGCCGAGCTGGCCGACAAGGTCCGGGTGCTGTACGGCGGCTCGGTCAAGTCCTCCAGCGCGGCCGGCCTGATGGCCAAGCCGGACGTGGACGGTGCCCTGATCGGCGGTGCCTCCCTGGACGCCGACGAGTTCGTCAAGATCGTGCGGTACCGTGAGCAGGCAGTAGGCTAACGCCGCCGCAGCAACGTAGGCTTTGGGGCCGGACCGCTTTCACGCGGCCCGGCCCCTTCGCCGAAGATACGAGAGAGTTGGTCCCGTCGTGGTTCTCGGGTTCTCGATTGCCCTGATCATCCTGAGTCTGCTGATGATCCTCCTGGTGCTGCTGCACAAGGGGAAGGGCGGCGGCCTGTCCGACATGTTCGGCGGTGGCGCGATGTCGACCGGCGGCGGGTCCGCGGTGGCCGAGCGCAACCTCGACCGGATCACCATCCTGGTGGGCCTTGGCTGGTTCGTGTGCATCGTGGTGCTCGGCCTGGTGCTCAAGTACAAGAACTGAGTCGCCTTCACCACGGATCTGACGAGGGGTCGTTCCGCCGCCTATCCTGATGAGGCCCGGTGGCGGAGGCGGTGGTGGCAGATCCTTAACTCCCGCTTACACTAGGACGACTTCGCCACCGTCCGCACGCCGCGGCCGGGCGGCAGTGGGTACCGGCCGCAGTCCGGACCGGATCCAGGGCATCGGTCGAGGTCGCATCGCACCAGCACGCAGGGAGTCAGACCGTGGCAAGTGGCAACGCCATCCGAGGCAGCAGAGTCGGCGCCGGCCCGATGGGCGAGGCGGAGCGCGGCGAGTCCGCCCCCCGCAACCGGATCTCCTTCTGGTGCGCGAACAGGCACGAGACGCGCCCCAGCTTCGCGGCCGAAGCGGCCATCCCGGACACCTGGGACTGTCCGCGTTGCGGCTTCCCCGCAGGCCAGGACGAGGAGAACCCCCCGGCCCCGGCCCGCAACGAGCCGTACAAGACCCATCTCGCCTACGTCCGCGAGCGTCGTACCGACGCCGACGGCGAGGCGATCCTCGCCGAGGCGCTGGCCAAGCTCCGGGGCGAGATCTGAGCAGACGTCAGGTGTAGGTAAGAAGGGGTCGGGCCAGTGGCCCGGCCCCTTCTTCGTGGTCGTCCGGTCCGGCCCCGCCGTCGCGGTTTGACGGCGGGGCCTCTCTTCCACCACCATTCCACTAACTACTTAGTGGAATGGTGGTGGAAGTGCTCGGGTACCGGATCGACCGCCGAAGCGGTGTCGCCACCTATCTCCAGATCGTCCAGCAGACCGAGCACGCGTTGCGGCTCGGAGTCCTCCAGCCCGGGGACCGCCTGCCGACCGCGAAGGAGGTGGTGGCCGCCACGGCCGTCAACCCCAACACGGTCCTCAAGGCCTACCGCGAGCTGGAGCGGCGAGGCCTGGTCGCGCCCAGGCCCGGCCTCGGCACCTTCGTCCTGCGCTCGCTCGCCCGTGAGGAGGCCGGTGCGGACTCCCCGCTCCGCGCCGAGCTCGCGGACTGGGCCGCCAGGGCCAGGGCCGCCGGCCTGGGCCGGGCCGACGCCGAGGCGCTCGTCGTCTCGGTGCTCGACGAGGAGTTCACGGCCCGCCCCACCGGCGCGGCCGAAGCACGGGAGGGGAACGAATGAACGGGCTGTACCCCGCCGGGGCCGCCGAGAGCGGCCCCACGGCACTCGAGGTGGCCGGCCTCGGCAAGCACTACCGGCGCGGCTGGGCGCTGAAGGACTGCTCCTTCCGCCTCCCCGCCGGACGGATCTGCGCCCTGGTCGGGCCGAACGGCGCCGGCAAGAGCACCCTGATGTCGATCGTGTCGGGCCTGCTCACGCCCACCGAGGGCATGGCCGAGGTCCTCGGCCGACCCCTCGGTGAGGCGGCCGACCGGGGCCGGATCGGGTTCGTCGCCCAGGACAAGCCGCTGTACCCCGGTTTCACGGTGGCCGAGACCCTGCGCCTGGGCCGGGAGCTGAACCCCTCCTGGCACCAGGCCAAGGCCGAGGAGGTGGTGGCCCAGGGCGACATCCCGCTGTCCGCCCGGATCGGCTCGCTCTCCGGCGGCCAGCGCACCCGGGTCACGCTGGCGCTGGCCCTCGGCCGGCTGCCCGAGCTGCTGATCCTCGACGAGCCGATGTCCGACCTGGACCCGTTGGCCCGGCACCAGCTGATGGGTGTGCTGATGGCCGAGGCGGCCGAGCGCGGCATCACCGTGCTGATGTCCTCGCACGTCATCGCCGAGCTGGAGGACTCCTGCGACTACCTGGTCCTGCTCTCCGGCGGCGGAGTCCTGCTGGCCGGTGACATCGACGAGATCGTCGAGGGCCACCAGCTGCTGATCGGCGACGACGGCTCCCAGCCCCCGAACCCCGCCCAGGTGGTCGAGATACGTCGCACCGGCCGCCAGATCACCGCACTCGTCCGACCCGACGGCCCCGCCCCGGACGGCTGGGAGACCGGCGAACCCACCCTGGAGGAAGTCCTGCTGGCTCACCTGCGCACCCCCGGCGTCCCCGCCCTGCTCACCGCCGAGGCCCGGCCCGCCGATCGGACGGTGGCGGCATGACCACCGTGGACACGACCCGCCCCGCCCGCACCGGCCGGTTCGCGCCGCGCGGCATCTGGTGGTTGATGTGGCGTCAGCAGCGTGTGACCATCCTGCTCTGGCTGGCCGCCGTGGTGGCCGCCGCGGTGGTCTTCCCGATCCTGCGCGGCGCCATGGCCGAGTACATCGACAGCAACCACATCGCGGGCTGCGCGATGATCACCACGGACCCGGCCTGCCAGGGGGAAGGCATCCAGCACGCGGTGGACACCTTCCGGTCGCGGTACGCCGAGATCCTGCACGGCGTGGGCGCGCTGCTGCTGATGCTGCCGGTCGCGGTCGGCGTCTTCGTGGCCGGCCCGCTGCTGTCCAAGGAGTACGAGAGCGGCACCTGGCGGCTGGTGCTCGGGCAGTCCGTGAGCCGCACCCGGTGGCTGGTGGCCAAGCTCGCCACCTCCGGCGCGGTGGCGGTGGCCGGCTCCCTCGCGCTGATGGGGCTCTTCCACTGGATGTGGCTGCCGTCGGCCAACTTCGTCTCCGGCGTGGCCTGGTGCAGCAGCACGTTCATCGTCTCCGGCGGCCCGCTGCTGGCGGCCACCGTGCTGCTCGCGCTGGCGATCGGTGCGACGGTGGGCAGCCTGACCCGCCGGGTGGTGCCCGCGATGGCGATCACCTTCGGGGCCGTGGTCGTCACGCAGTACGTCCTGGCGAGCGTGCGGCCCTACCTGGTGCCGTACCAGACCCGGTTCGTGTCCAACTCCGAACTGCCCAACGACGTCTGGAGCTTCGACCGGGGCTTCGTGACGGCGGACGGCCGGCACCTGTCGTACGAGGCCGCGGACACCGTCACCGGCGCCCGGGAGTACACCGACCTGCACACCGCCGCCGACTACTGGCCGCTGCAGGGCGTCGAGTCGGGGATCTGTCTGGTGCTGGCGGCCGCGCTGGTGGGCTTCCTGTTCTGGCGGGCCCGCCGCTCGGACTGACGGACCGAGAAGGGGCGGGTGGACGCGACCGCGTCCACCCGCCCCTTCGTCGTTCGCCTACGCGGCCCTGGTCTTGGCCGCGGCCGTGCGGTCGAGCAGCCACAGGGTGCGCTCGGTGCCGTACGCGCCGGAGGCCGGGGCCTCGTCCTCGCCGGGGTCGCCGAGCGCGCGGGCGACCGCGTCGGCCTTGTCCTCGCCCGCCGCGAGCAGCCAGACCTCGCGGGCCGCCCGGATGGCCGGGAGGGTCAGCGAGATCCGGGTGGGCGGCGGCTTCGGTGCCTCCCGGACGCCGATCACGGTCAGCTCGCACTCCCGGACACCGGGGTGGCCGGGGAAGAGCGAGGCGACGTGGGTGTCCGGGCCGACCCCGAGCAGCAGCACGTCGAAGGCCGGGACGGAGTGTCCGGGCTCCGCCGCCTTGGCGAGCTCCTCGGCGTAGCGGGCCGCGGCCGCCTCGACGTCGGCGCCGTCGGCACCGTCCGAGGCGGGCATCTCGTGCACCCGCGCCGGGTCGAGCGGGACGCGGGCGAGCAGCTCGTCCCGGGCCTGGACGGCGTTGCGGTCCGGGTCCGTGGCGGGGACGAAGCGCTCGTCGCCCCACCAGAGGTCGAGCCGCGCCCAGTCGACCGCGTCGCGCGCCGGGGAGGCGGCGATCGCGGCCAGCAGGGCGTTGCCGTTGCGGCCGCCGGTGAGCACCACCGAGGCGGTGCCGCGGGCGGACTGGGCGTCCACGATCCGGGTGATCAGCCGGGCAGCGGTGGCCTGGGCCATCAGCTCCTTGTCGCGGTGGACGACGAGCTGCCGGTCGGTGCCGGTCATGAGCCGCTCCGCCTGCGCGGCGCGGCCTTCTTCGGTGCGGCCTTCTTGGCGACGGCCTTCTTCGCCGGGGCTGCCTTCCCGGCCGGAGCCGCCTTGCCGGCGGCCGGCACCTTGGCGGTCACCCGGGCCGGGGCCGCGGCCGCCGCGGCCACCGGCTCCGCCGGGGGCCGGTCGGCCGAGGACGGCTCCTTCAGCTTGTCGACGGGCGTGCGGACCGCCGAGGCGTAGATGTCGTCCGGGTCGAGCCGGCGCAGCTCCTCCGCGATCAGCTCGGCGGTGTCCCGCCGCTTGAGCGCGACCATGCGGTCCGGCGCACCGGGCATGGCGAGCGTGCCCAGCAGCCCGTCCGGGCGGTCCAGGGTGATGTCGCCGTCCTTGGCCCGCAGCCGGACGGCGGTGATCCCGGGGCCGGCCGTGACGACCCGCTCCACCGGGACCTTCAGCCGGGTGGCCAGCCAGAGGCCGAGCAGCTCCACGCTGGGGTTGTACGACTCGCCCTCGACCACCGCGGAGGTGATCGCGGCGGGCCGCTGGTCCAGCGCGGCGGCCAGCATCGAGCGCCAGCCGGTGATCCTGGTCCACGCCAGGTCGGTGTCGCCGGGCGTGTAGCTGGCGGCGCGCTGGCCGAGCTGGGCGACCGGCGACTCGGCGGTGACGGCATCGGTGATCCGGCGCTGGGCGAGTGCGCCGAGCGGGTCCTGGGCCGGGTTCTTCGGTGCGTTCTCCGGCCACCAGACCACCACGGGGGCGTCCGGCAGCAGCAGCGGCAGCACCACCGACTGGGCGTGCAGGGCGAGTTCGCCGTGCATCCGGAGGATGACGGTCTCGCCGGGGCCGGCGTCGGCGCCGACCAGGATCTCGGCGTCCAGCCGGGTCTCGGCGCGGGCCCGGGGCGAGCGCCCGGCGCGCTTGATGACCGCGAGGATGCGCGAGGGGTGCTCGCGGGACGCGTCGTTGGCCGCCTTGAGCGCGTCGTACGCGCTGCCCTCGTCGGTGACGATGACGAGGGTGAGCACCATGCCGGCGGCGGTGGAGCCGCTGGCCCGGCGTGCGTCCATCAGCGAAGCGTTGATCTTGCTGGACGTGGTGTTCGTCAGGTCGATCTTCATGGCCGCCGCCAGCTCCTGCCGTCTCGTGCGAGCATCTCGTCCGCCTCGGTCGGTCCCCAGGTCCCCGCCGAGTACTGGGCGGGCTTGCCGTGGGTGTCCCAGTACTCCTCGATCGGGTCGAGGATCCCCCAGGAGAGTTCGACCTCCTGGTGGCGCGGGAACAGGTTGGCGTCACCGAGCAGGACGTCCAGGATGAGCCGCTCGTACGCCTCGGGGCTGGACTCGGTGAAGGACTCGCCGTAGGCGAAGTCCATCGTGACGTCGCGGACCTCGAAGGAGGTGCCGGGCACCTTGGAGCCGAACCGCACCGTGACGCCCTCGTCCGGCTGCACCCGGATCACCAGGGCGTTCTGCCCCAGTTCCTCGGTGGCGTAGGAGTCGAACGGCAGGTACGGGGCGCGCTGGAAGACCACCGCGATCTCGGTGACCCGCCGGCCGAGCCGCTTGCCGGTGCGCAGGTAGAACGGGACGCCCGCCCAGCGGCGGTTGTTGATCTCCAGCTTGATGGCGGCGTAGGTGTCGGTCTTGGACTTGGGGTTGATGCCGTCCTCCTCCAGGTAGCCGAGCACCTCCTCGCCGCCCTGCCAGCCGGCCGCGTACTGGCCGCGCACGGTGTGCTTGCCGAGGTCCTCCGGGAGCTGGACGGCGCTGAGCACCTTGAGCTTCTCGGCGACCAGGGCCTTGGGGTGGAACGAGGCCGGCTCCTCGATGGCGGTGAGCGCCATCAGCTGGAGCAGGTGGTTCTGGATGACGTCCCGGGCCGAGCCGATGCCGTCGTAGTACCCGGCGCGGCCGCCGATGCCGATGTCCTCCGCCATGGTGATCTGCACGTGGTCGACGTAGGACCGGTTCCAGATCGGCTCGAACATGGTGTTGGCGAAGCGGAGCGCCAGGATGTTCTGGACGGTCTCCTTGCCGAGGTAGTGGTCGATCCGGAAGACCTCGTCCCGGGGGAAGACCTCGTGGACGATCCGGTTCAGCTCCTGGGCGCTCTCCAGGTTGTGGCCGAACGGCTTCTCGATCACCGCGCGGCGCCAGGAGCCGGCCGGCGGGTCGGCCAGCCCGTGCTTCTTGAGCTGCTGCACCACGACCGGGAAGGCCTTGGGCGGTACCGAGAGGTAGAACGCGAAGTTGCCGCCGGTGCCCTGGGCCTCGTCGAGGTCCTCGATGGTCTTGCGCAGGGTGTCGAAGGCGTCGTCGTCCTCGAAGGTGCCCTGGACGAACCGCATGCCCTTGGCGAGCTGCTGCCAGACCTCCTCGCGGAAGGGGGTCCGGGCGTGCTGCTTGACCGCGTCGTGGACCTCCTTGGCGAAGTCCTCGTCCTCCCACTCCCGCCGGGCGAAGCCGATCAGCGAGAAGCCGGGCGGCAGCAGGCCGCGGTTGGCCAGGTCGTAGATGGCGGGCATCAGCTTCTTGCGCGACAGGTCACCGGTCACGCCGAAGATCACCAGGCCGGACGGCCCGGCGATCCTCGGCAGCCGGCGGTCGGCGGGGTCACGCAGCGGGTTGACGGGGGCGAGCGGGGGATCGCCCTGCTCGCCCTCCGCCCCCTCGACATCCGGGTACGGCTGTGTGTTGCTCACGTGGTGGGCTCCGCTTCCAGTGCGATGGCGGCGAGCAGGATCACTTCTCGTCGGCGAACGAGGCCAGCGACGCCGTCACGGTGTCCAGCAGCTCGTTCCAGGAGGCCTCGAACTTCTCCACGCCCTCGTCCTCCAGCACCTGGACGACGTCGTCGTAGTCGACGCCGGCGGCGGCGATGGCGTCCATCACGGACTTGGCGTCGGCGTAGTTGACGGTGATGGTGTCACCGGTGATCACGCCGTGGTCGTCGGTGGCGTCCAGGGTGGCCTCGGGCATCGTGTTCACGGTGCCGGGGGCGACCAGCTCGGTGACGTAGAGGGTGTCGGGCAGCGACGGGTCCTTGACACCCGTCGAGGCCCAGAGCGGGCGCTGCGGCTTGGCGCCGGCGGCCTCCAGGGCCTTCCAGCGCTCGGAGCCGAACACCTCCTCGTACGCCTGGTAGGCGAGACGGGCGTTGGCCAGGGCGGCCTTGGAGCGCAGGTCGCGGGCGTCGCCGCCGATCTTCTCCAGGCGCTTGTCGATCTCGGTGTCCACGCGGGAGACGAAGAACGAGGCGACCGACTCGATCGAGGACAGGTCCAGGCCGGCGGCCTTGGCCTTCTCCAGACCGGAGAGGTAGGCGTCCATGACGGCGAGGTAGCGCTCCAGCGAGAAGATCAGCGTGACGTTGACGCTGATGCCCTTGGCGAGCACCTCGGTGATGGCGGGCAGGCCGGCCTTGGTGGCGGGAATCTTGATGAACACGTTCGGGCGGTCCACCAGCCACCACAGCTGCTTGGCCTCGGCCACGGTCGGCGCGGTCTCGTGCGCCAGACGCGGGTCGACCTCGATGGACACCCGGCCGTCGCGGCCGTTGGAGGCGTCGTAGACCGGGCGCAGCACGTCGGCCGCGTCCCGCACGTCACTGGTGGTGATCATGCGCAGGGCCTCGTCCGTGGTGACCTTGCGGACGGCGAGGTCGCGGAGCTGGCTGTCGTAGGCGGTGCTGCTGCCGCCGATGGCCTTCTGGAAGATGGTCGGGTTGGTGGTGACCCCCACCACGTGCTTGCTCTGCACCAGCTCGGCCAGGTTTCCGCTGTTCAGCCGGTCCCGGCTGAGGTCGTCCAGCCAGATCGCCACGCCTTCGTCGCTGAGGCGCTTCAGTGCGTCAGTCATGGTGCTCAGTCCTCTTCTTGTTTCTTTTCGTCTTCGTGTGGGGTCGTCAGACGGGGCCGGGGTACGCGATGTGCGGTCGGGTACCCCGGCGCCGGCACTGCTAGCGGGAGACGGCCTCGACCGTGCGGAGCGAGGCGCGGGCCGCGTTCGCGACCGCGTCGGCGGTCAGGCCGAACTCCTGGAAGAGCACCTTGTAGTCGGCGGAGGCGCCGAAGTGCTCCAGGCTGATGATCCGGCCGGCGTCGCCGACCAGTTCGCGCCAGCCCTGGGCGATGCCGGCCTCGACCGAGACGCGGGCCCGGACGTTCGGCGGCAGCACGCTGTCGCGGTAGGCCTGGTCCTGCTCGTTGAACCACTCGATCGAGGGCATCGACACCACGCGGGTCGGGACGCCGTCGGCCTCCAGGGCCTCGCGGGCCTGGACGGCCAGCTGGACCTCGGAGCCGGTGCCGATCAGGATCACCTTCGGGGCGCCGTCGGACGCCTCGGCCAGCACGTAGCCGCCCTTCGCGGTGCCCTCGGCGGAGCCGAAGACCTCGCGGTCGAAGGTCGGCACGTTCTGCCGGGTGAGCGCCAGGCCGACCGGGCCGGGGTGGCTGGTGTGCCGCTCCAGCACGGTGCGCCAGGCGACGGCCGTCTCGTTGGCGTCGGCCGGGCGGACCATGGCCAGGCCCGGGATGGCGCGCAGCGAGGCCAGGTGCTCGACCGGCTGGTGGGTCGGGCCGTCCTCGCCGAGGCCGATCGAGTCGTGCGTCCAGACGTAGGTGACCGGCAGCTTCATCAGGGCGGCCAGCCGGACGGCCGGGCGCATGTAGTCGGCGAACACCAGGAAGGTGCCGCCGAACACGCGGGTGCGGCCGTGCAGGGCGATGCCGTTCATGGTGGAGCCCATGGCGTGCTCGCGGATGCCGAAGTGGATGGTGCGGCCGTACGGGCTCGCGGACTTCAGCGGGTTGCCCTCGGGGAGGAAGGAGCTGTCCTCGTCGATGGTGGTGAGGTTGGACTCCGCGAGGTCGGCCGAGCCGCCCCACAGCTCCGGGATCACCGCGCCGAGCGCCTTGAGGGTCTCGCCGGACGCCTTGCGGGTGGCGACCTCCTTGCCGGACGGGAAGGAGGGGACGGCCTTCTCCCAGCCGGCCGGGAGCTCGCCGATCTGGATCCGGTCGAAGTCGGCGGCGCGCTGCGGGTTGGCGGCGTGCCAGGCGTGGAAGCCCTGCTCCCACTGCTGGCGGGCGGCCTTGCCGCGCTGGATGACGTGCCGGGCGTGGTCGAGGACCGCCTCGGAGACCTCGAAGGTCTTCTCCGGCGAGAAGCCGAGCACCTTCTTGGTGGCGGCGATCTCGGCGTCGCCGAGCGCGGAGCCGTGCGCCTTGGCGGTGTTCTGGGCGTCCGGGGCCGGCCAGGCGATGATGGTGCGCATCGCGATGATCGACGGGCGCTCGGTCTCGGCCCTGGCGGCCTCCAGCGCGTCGGCGAGGGCGAACACGTCCACGTCGCCGTCGGCCTTCGGGGTGATCCGCTGGACGTGCCAGCCGTACGCCTCGTAGCGGGCCAGGACGTCCTCGGAGAAGGCGGTCGCGGTGTCGCCCTCGATCGAGATGTGGTTGTCGTCGTAGAGCGCGACCAGGTTGCCCAGCTTCTGGTGGCCGGCCAGCGAGGAGGCCTCGGCGGAGATGCCCTCCTCCAGGTCGCCGTCGGAGACGATGGCCCAGATGGTGTGGTCGAACGGCGACTCGCCGGCCGGGGCCTCGGGGTCGAACAGGCCGCGCTCGTAGCGGGCCGCCATCGCCATGCCGACCGCGTTCGCGAGGCCCTGGCCGAGCGGGCCGGTGGTGGTCTCCACGCCCGCGGTGTGGCCGTGCTCCGGGTGGCCCGGGGTGCGGCTGCCGGCGACCCGGAAGGCCTTGAGGTCGTCCAGCGACAGCCCGTACCCGGACAGGAACAGCTGGGTGTAGAGCGTCAGCGAGGTGTGCCCCGGGGACAGCACGAAGCGGTCGCGGCCGACCCAGGACGGGTCCGTGGGGTCGTGGCGCAGGAAGCGCTGGAAGATGACGTAAGCCGCCGGGGCCAGGGACATCGCCGTGCCCGGGTGGCCGTTGCCCACCTTCTGCACGGCGTCCATGGCCAGGACCCGGGCGGTGTCCACAGCCCTCTGATCCAGTTCGGTCCACTCGAATACGTTCGGCGTCGTGCTCACCCTGACTCAGGGCTCCTTCCATAGTGAAGTGTGACCCCGTGAAGGGGACCGGGTCGGCCACGTCGCTGTGGACCAGACGCTTCGATGGTGCCGGTCACGGAGGGTTGATCCCGCTTCTCTGTGCGAGCCTACCGCCCTGGGGGCCCCTCACCCTGCGTGGTGGGACAACCGGGGTTTCCGGGGGGCCATTCCCCCGGGACTGTGTCAGCTTCTCCGTCCTACCCTCATGGAAAGTCCGCCGGTCCGCGCGTCCGAGGGGTAAGACGAACGCGTGCGAAATCCGGTGAAACGCACATATCTCCTGTCCGGTCTGCGGTGATTCACCCGGCGGTGTGCGGTTCGGCTCGCCGGGGTACCCCGGAGCCGGTCGGGAGATATGGAGCGTCTAAGGTGGCGTGGTACGCGCAGAGCGGACGTATCGACACCCGAGGGTGCGGTGGACGCCTGTGAAGGTTCATCGTGAGTTGGGGTGTTCGTGACCGCCGTCGAATCCCGCCCCGCCGGGGCGGTCGGAGCGACGCCTGCGCATCGGCCGTTCGGGGCCCGTGTCGGGGCATTCGTTGCACTGACCAAACCTCGGATCATCGAGCTGCTGCTGATCACCACCGTCCCGGTGATGTTCCTGGCGCAGCGCGGTGTGCCGGATCCGCTCCTGGTCCTCTGGGTCGTCGTCGGCGGCTACCTGTCGGCCGGCGGCGCCAACGCGCTCAACATGTACATCGACCGCGACATCGACGCGGTGATGACCCGGACCGAGCGCCGTCCGATCGTGACCGGGATGGTCTCGCCGCGGGAGGCGCTGGTCTTCGGCATCGCGCTGGCGATCGGCTCCACGATCTGGCTGGGCCTGCTGGTCAACGCGCTGGCCTCGGCGCTCGCGCTGGCCGCGCTGCTGTTCTACGTCTTCGTGTACACGCTGGGCCTGAAGCGGCGTACGGCGCAGAACATCGTCTGGGGCGGGATCGCGGGCTGCATGCCGGTGTTCGTCGGCTGGGCGGCCGTCACCGACTCGCTGTCCTGGTCCGCGCTGGTGCTGTTCCTGGTGATCTTCTTCTGGACGCCGCCGCACTACTGGCCGCTGTCGATGAAGGTCCGGGACGACTACGCCCGGGCCGGCGTGCCGATGCTCCCGGTGATCAAGGGCAACCTGGCGGTGGCCCGGCAGATCGTCGCCTACTCCTGGGTGATGGTCGCCGTCTCGCTGGCGCTGTGGCCGCTGGCGCACACCAGCTGGCTCTACCCGGTCGCCGCGGTGGTGCTCGGCGCGGCCTGGCTGAAGGAGGCGCACGGGCTGCACGCCCGCGCCAAGTCCGGTGTGGTCGGCGCCAAGCTCAAGGAGATGCGCCTGTTCCACTGGTCGATCACCTATCTGACCCTGCTGTTCGTGGTCATCGCGGTCGACCCGTTCGTCAGGTAGCCGTCGGGCAGGACCTGCCCCGAGGGGCCCCACCGGTCGACCGGTGGGGCCCTTTCAGCGTGCCGGGAGCGTGCTGGGGCCGACGTGGTCGTCCAGCCAGTCCTTCAGCGGGCGGGAGGCGCGCAGGAAGGCGGTGATCCGCCGGTACGCCTCCGGGGTGCCCAGCCAGTCGGCGGGCTCCCACTCCTGCCAGGCCACCAGGCCCTTGTTGCGCAGCAGTCCGATCCTCGGGTGGTCCTTGGGGTAGCCGCGCGGGGCGGTCTTCAGCGGGTCCCGCCCGGAGACCACCGGGCCGGCCCGCTGGACCCGGGCGATCACCCGTTCCAGCTCGGCGCCGGTCACGTCCTCGGCCACGGCGGCGCGGTAGCGCTCCAGCTGGTCGGAGGCCAGCTGGTACATGCCGTTGCCGCAGGCCAGTCCGTCGGCGGAGAGCTGGATGTAGCCGCCGGCGGCCAGGTAGCCGCCGATGTGGGTCTTGTACGGCGCCTTGTCGGCGCTGAAGCGGACGTCGCGGTTGGGGCGGAAGATCTTGCCCGGGCCGAACTCGGGCTCCAGCCGCTCCAGCAGTTCGGCCATGGGCTCGCGCACCGCGCGCTCGTACACCTCCCTGTGCTCGGTCCAGAAGGCCTTGGAGTTGTCGGCCTCCAGTCGCTCGTAGAACTCCAGCGCCTCGTCCTGCCAGCCGTCGAAAGTCACCGGGCCAGGCTATCCGCGGACCGTGTGGCCCGCTGCACACCGCGCTCCCGTCGCCAGGGCGGCTACTGATCGGTAGCATGCGAGGCATGACCAGCGCAGAGAACGCCACCACCGCCGCGCCCGACGCCCGCGCCGAGCGGCGTGCCAAGCGCATCGCCAAGCACCTCACCCGGTTCGCCGCCCAGCACGGCGGCAGTGCCGAGGGCGTCGTCGAGTACGTCGGCCGCACCGCCACCCGGATCGTCGTGGTCGGCGCGGACGGCGCCTGGGGCGACCAGGTCGCCCCGACCCACGCCGTCGGCCTGCGGGCCGCCGAACTCGCCGGGCTGACGCTGCACGACAGCTTCGAGGGCGAGCTCGGGCTCAAGGTGAAGACCGGCGCGTACGAGTGGAAGCGGATGGCCGGTATCCAGATCGGCGGCTGACCGGACAGCGGCAGCACGGAGGGCCCCGAGCATCGCTCGGGGCCCTCGCTGCTGTCGCGGGTTCAGACCGTGGCGGCCTGTGGGGCGGGTACCGGGACGGCGGCGGGCTCGTCGGCGCGGGTGCGCAGCGCGAACGGGATCCGCAGGGCGGCGATCCAGGTGAGGGCGGCGCCCAGCATGTGCACCCCGACCATCACCTCGGGGGCGTCGGTGAAGTACTGGACGAAGCCCAGTAGGCCCTGCAGCAGCAGCACCGCCATCAGGTCGCGGACCCGTGCCCGCGCGGCCCGCGGCGCCTTGACGGCGGCGAAGACGAAGATCACCGCGATGGTCAGCCCGACCGCGACGAAGGCCAGGTCGGCGTGGGCCTGGGCGAGCCGGTCGTAGTCCAGCATGATCCGCCGGACCGGCTTGTCCATCGTCCCCGAGGAGCCCGGGTGGTGGCCCGCGCCGGTCACCAGGGTGCCGGCCAGGACCAGCAGGCCGACGACCAGCACCAGCACCCTGGACAGCTTCAGGATCGGCTCGGCGACCAGCGCCCGGGGCGCGCCGTCCCCCTCCTTCGAGCGCTCCCACATCAGCACCGCGACCCAGACCAGCGCCATCGCGGCCACCATGTGCAGCGCCACCACGTACGGGTTGAGGTGCGTCAGCACGGTGGCGCCGCCGATCACGGCGTTGCTCACGACCAGCCAGAACTGCGCCCAGCCGAGCCGGGTCAGGCCGCGCCGCCAGGGGGTCGCGCAGCGGGCGGCCAGGGTGGCCCAGGCGATCGCCGCGCACAGCACGTAGGTGAGCATCCGGTTGGTGAACTCGATGACGCCGTGCAGGCCCATCGCGGGCGTCGGAGTCAGGCTCTCGCCGGTGCAGCGGGGCCAGGTGGTGCAGCCGAGGCCGGAGGCGGTGAGCCGGACGGCGCCGCCGGTGAGCACGATGACCACGCTCATCACCAGCGCGGCGAGCGCGGCCCGCCGGACGGTCTCGGCGGTCGGGTGCCAGCGGTCGGCGAGGAGGGAGGAGGGGGTACGCACCCGTTCATCCTAGGTGGGCTTACGGCCGATCTTGGGGCGGGGCGGCCGCTGACGGGAACCGTCGGGCCCGGCGGACTCCTCGAGCAGATCGGGCATTGGTCTTGACCAATCGGCCGGGTGGTCGAGAGAGTGGGCGTGATCCCGCACCCCGGCCGCACCCTCGGCGCCCGCCGACGGATGTGACGGTTCGCCAGATGTGTCGGAATTGCGCGTGATTCGAGGGGATTCCCCTCTGTGCGGACGCAGTTCCGTCCTGGATCTAGGCGCGGCGGGAGCCGCCGTGGTGAGGTGCGGCCAGATTCATGCCATTCGGCTGGAAAGAGGAGCAGAGCATGGCAGGGCAGCGACGGATATCCGGCGGACTGGTCGCGGCGGCGGCCGGTCTGGGCATCGTGGCACCGCTGGTGCTGGCCGGTAGCGCCTCGGCGCACACCAACAAGACTCAGATCACCTGTGAGAAGGTCACCGTCGATCTGACGGCGTACAACTCCAAGAGCGGCAACACCGTCACCCTGGTCATCGGCGCCGACAAGGTGCTCGACAAGGTGGCCTTCGGCAAGTCCTTCCACCAGGAGTTCACGGTGCCGGCGCACGCCGCCGACGTCACCGCGACCCTGACCGTGCAGACCGACGAGGACAAGGACGGCAAGAAGGGCTGGAGCTTCACCAAGCAGCTCACCGCCCACGAGTGCCCGGTCCCGTCCACCAGCCCGAGCACCTCGGTCTCCCCGTCGTCGAGCACCAGCGGCACCCCGACGGCCAGCGTCTCGCCGTCGCAGAGCACCCCGAGCGGCACCCCGAGCGTCTCCGCGACCGGGCCCGCCCCGAGCGTCTCCCCGACCGGGCCGCAGCTGGCCTCCACCGGTGGCGGCGGCAACGCGGGTGTCCTCGCGGCCACCGGCGTCGGCGTGATCGCGATCGGCGGCGGGGTCATGTTCATGGTCCGCCGCCGCCCGTCGCGTCGTCACTGACGCACGGTCACTCCCAGCGGAAGAACCGGCTGGCTGCGCCCAGTCCCAGAACGGCCCAGGCGGACAGGATGCCCAGATCCGCCCACGGCACCGAGCCGCCGTCCTGGAGCACTGAGCGCAGCCCGTCGGACAGTGCGCTGATCGGCAGCAGCTCCAGGACCGGGCGGACGGCCGCGGGGAACCTCGACAGCGGCACCACCACACCGCCGGCCAGCAGCAGCAGGATGAACACCAGGTTGGCGGCGGCCAGCGTGGCCTCCGCGCGCAGCGTGCCGGCCATCAGCAGGCCGAGGCCCGAGAACGCGGCCGTGCCCAGCACCAGCAGTGCGAGCACCGCGACCGGACCGCCCTGCGGCGACCAGCCCAGGGCCAGCGCGATCGCCGACAGCAGCAGCACCTGGAGCAGCTCGGTGACCAGCACGCAGCCGGTCTTCGCGGTGAGCAGCGCCCAGCGCGGCAGCGGCGTCGAGCCCAGCCGCTTGAGGACGCCGTAGCGGCGTTCGAACCCGGTGGCGATCGCCTGGCCGGTGAAGGCGGTGGACATCACGGCGAGCGCCAGCAGGCCGGGCGCGAGGAAGTCGACCCGCTTGCCGGGCCCCTCCACCGAGACCACGTCCACCGCGCTGAACAGCACCAGCAGCACGGTCGGGATGATCACCGTCAGCAGCAGCTGCTCGCCGTTGCGCAGCAGCATCCTGGTCTCCAGCGCGGTCTGCGCGAGCAGCATCCGGCCGACCGGAGCCGCTCCGGGCCGGGGTTCGAAGGTGGTCACGAGCGCAGCTCCCGTCCGGTCAGCTCCAGGAAGACGTCCTCGAGGCTGCGCCGCTGCACGGCCAGCTTCTCGGGCATCACGCCGGCCTCCGCGCACCAGGCGGTGACGGTGGCCAGCAGGCGGGGGTCCACCGGGGCCTCCACCCGGTACGAGCCGGGGGCGGGCTCGGTGGCGTCGGCGCCGTCGGGCAGCACCTTGCGCAGGCCGGCGAGGTCGAGGCCGGGCGGGCCGTCGAAGCGCAGGCTGCCCTCGGCGCCGCCGCGGCAGAGCTCCTCCGGGCTGCCGCTCGCGATGACCCGGCCGCGGTCGATGACGGCGACCCGGTCGGCGAGCTGTTCGGCCTCGTCCATGTGGTGGGTGGTCACCACCACGGTGACGCCGTCCTGCCGCAGCTCGCGGACCAGGTCCCAGGTGGCGCGCCGGGCCTGCGGGTCGAGTCCGGCGGTGGGCTCGTCCAGGAAGACCAGCTCGGGGCGGCCGACCACGGCCATCGCCAGGGCCAGGCGCTGCTGCTGGCCGCCGGAGAGCCGGCGGTAGGTGGTGCGGCCGCAGGATCCGAGGCCGAGGCGCTCGACCAGGGGCTGGACGGGGAGCGGGTCGGCGTAGAACCGCGCGGTGTGCCGGAGCATCTCGACCGCGCGGGCGCCGGCGTACACACCACCCGATTGGAGCATCACGCCGATCCGGGGCTTGAGCCGCGCGGCGTCGGCCACCGGGTCGAGCCCGAGCACGCGGACGGTGCCCGCGTCGGGGCGGCGGTAGCCCTCGCAGGTCTCGACGGTGGTGGTCTTGCCGGCCCCGTTCGGTCCGAGCACGGCGGTGACCGTGCCGCGCTCGATGGCCAGGTCGAGGCCGTCCACGGCGAGCTTGTCGCCGTAGCGTTTGACCAGCCCGGCCACCTCGACGGCGGGTGTTGTCTGCATACCGGGGAGTCTAAGAGGGCGGCCCGTGGAGGCCGTCCACCGCCCTCCATTGATCGTTTCCGCAGGTCAGGTAAGCCTTACCTGCGTGATTGAAGCCACGGATGAGGCGTGGGTCACGGCTTGTCCTTCCGGAAGGAATTACGCAACAATCGTGTTGTGAAATACATGCGCGAGCACAGCCCGGAGTCGGAGGCCGAGTCGGCCTCCGGTCCCGTGCTGCCCGCGCCGGCGGCCGAGGCCCCGCTCGACGGGCATCGGGCGACCCGGGACAGGGTCGCCCGCTCGATTCTCGACCACGGGCCCTCCTCCGCCGCCGACCTGGCCAGCCGCCTCGGGCTGACCGCTGCCGCCGTACGCCGGCACCTGGACGCACTGGCCGCCGCCGGCCTGGTGGAGTCCCGGGACCAGCGGGTCTACGGCAGTCGCGGCCGGGGCCGTCCGGCCAAGGTCTTCGCCCTCACCGAGTGCGGCCGGGACGCCTTCTACCAGGCGTACGACCAGCTCGCCGCCGACGCACTGCGCTGGATCTCCGACGCGGTGGGCGGCGGCACGGCGGGCGAGGAGGCGGTCGCGGCGTTTGCCCGGGCCCGCTTCCACAAGCAGGGTGAGAAGTACCGGAGTGCTCTCGACGAGGCCGGCGACGGCCGACGGGCCGAGGCTCTCGCCGAGGCGCTGAGCGCCGACGGGTACGCTGCCACGGTGCGGCGAGTGCCCGCCGCGACGGTCGCCAAGGCCCCGGTGGGCGCCCAGCTCTGCCAGCACCACTGCCCGGTCGCGCACATCGCCGAGCAGTTCCCGCAGCTCTGCGAGGCGGAGACCGAGGTCTTCTCCCAGCTCCTGGGCACCCATGTGCAAAGGCTGGCCACCATCGCCCACGGCGACGGGGTCTGCACCACCTATGTGCCGGCACCCGGTGCCGCACCGTCTCCCGCGAGTGAGCGGGAGCCCGGTGCCGTGCCGACTGTCGGTACGTCCCGACACGAATCGGCTCGTCCGCGCGGAGGAACCTCGCATGACTGACATCGCACACCCGGAGCTCGAAGGCCTGGGCACCTACGAGTACGGCTGGTCGGACCCCGACGCCGCCGGTGCCACCGCCAAGCGCGGCCTCAGCGAGGACGTCGTCCGCGACATCTCGGCGAAGAAGTCCGAGTCCGAGTGGATGCTCAACCTGCGGCTCAAGGGTCTGAAGCTGTTCGGCAAGAAGCCCATGCCGACCTGGGGCTCCGACCTCAGTGGCATCGACTTCGACAACATCAAGTACTTCGTGCGCTCGACCGAGAAGCAGGCCGAGTCCTGGGAGGACCTGCCCGCCGACATCAAGGCGACGTACGACAAGCTCGGCATCCCGGAGGCGGAGAAGCAGCGCCTGGTCGCCGGTGTCGCCGCGCAGTACGAGTCCGAGGTCGTCTACCACCAGATCCGCGAGGACCTGGAGGAGCAGGGCGTCATCTTCCTGGACACCGACACCGCGCTGAAGGAGCACCCGGAGCTCTTCAAGGAGTACTTCGGCACCGTCATCCCGGTCGGCGACAACAAGTTCGCCTCGCTCAACACGGCCGTGTGGTCCGGTGGCTCGTTCATCTACGTGCCGAAGGGCGTGCACGTCGACATCCCGCTGCAGGCCTACTTCCGGATCAACACCGAGAACATGGGCCAGTTCGAGCGGACGCTGATCATCGTCGACGAGGACGCCTACGTCCACTACGTCGAGGGCTGCACCGCCCCGATCTACTCCTCGGACTCGCTGCACAGCGCCGTGGTGGAGATCATCGTCAAGAAGGGCGGCCGCTGCCGCTACACGACCATCCAGAACTGGTCGAACAACGTCTACAACCTGGTCACCAAGCGTGCCGTGGCGTACGAGGGCGCGACCATGGAGTGGGTCGACGGCAACATCGGCTCCAAGGTCACCATGAAGTACCCGGCCGTCTACCTGATGGGCGAGCACGCCAAGGGCGAGACCCTGTCGATCGCCTTCGCGGGCGAGGGCCAGCACCAGGACGCCGGCGCCAAGATGGTGCACATGGCGCCGAACACCTCCTCCAACATCGTCTCCAAGTCGGTGGCGCGCGGCGGCGGCCGGACCTCCTACCGCGGTCTGATCGAGATCGGCGAGGGCTCCAAGGGCGCCAAGTCCAACGTGCTCTGCGACGCGCTGCTGGTCGACACCGTCTCCCGCTCGGACACCTACCCGTACGTCGACGTCCGCGAGGACGACGTGTCGATGGGCCACGAGGCCACCGTCTCCAAGGTCAGCGAGGACCAGCTCTTCTACCTGATGAGCCGGGGCATGACCGAGTTCGAGGCGATGGCGATGATCGTCCGTGGCTTCGTCGAGCCGATCGCGCGCGAGCTGCCGATGGAGTACGCGCTGGAGCTGAACCGGCTGATCGAGCTGCAGATGGAGGGATCGGTCGGCTGACGCCGGCCGTACACCGCCCACCCGCACTTTTCAGGAAGAGAGCACTACGACAGCCATGGCTGACGTCAACACCACCTCCGGCGCCACGACCGCCGGCTCGATCGAGGTCGGCACCGCCGGCGCCGGCGCGCAGCTGGCCGGGCCGGGCACCGGCCGGGCCACGGTCAAGCAGCCGATCGACGCCCGCGTCGCGGTCAAGCCCTCGTACGACGTGAACGACTTCCCGGTGCCGACCGGCCGCGAGGAGGACTGGCGGTTCACCCCGATGCACCGCCTCGCCGGGCTGCACGACGGCAGCGCCGCCCAGGACGCGACCGGCCAGGACAAGGTCGAGCTCACGCTCCCCGACGGTGTCACCGCCGAGACCGTCGGCCGCGACGACGCCCGCCTCGGCAAGGCCGGCAAGCCGGTCGACCGGGTCGCCGCGCAGGCGTACAGCGGCTTCGAGCAGGCGCTCGTGGTCACCGTCCCCAAGGACGCGGTGGTCGCCGAGCCGGTGAAGATCGACGTGCACGGTGAGGGCGGTGTCCGCTTCGCCCACGTGGTGATCGACGTTAAGCCGTTCGCCGAGGCGGTCGTGGTGATCAACCACACCGGCACCGGCACCCGGGCCGCCAACGTCGAGCTGCTGCTCGGCGACGGCGCCAAGCTCACCTTCGTCTCGGTCCAGGACTGGGACCGCGACGCCGTGCACGCCGCGCAGCACACCGCGCTGGTCGGCCGGGACGCCTCGCTCAAGTCCGTGGTGGTCACCTTCGGCGGCGACCTCGTCCGGGTGCACCCGCGGGTCAACTACGCGGGCCCCGGCGGCGAGGCCGACCTGTTCGGCCTGTACTTCGCCGACGCCGGTCAGCACCTGGAGCACCGGCTGGTCATCGACCACGACACCCCGCACTGCCGCTCCAACGTGGCCTACAAGGGCGCGCTGCAGGGTCAGGACGCGCGCGCGGTCTGGGTCGGCGACGTGCTGATCCGCGCCGCCGCCGAGGGCACCGACACCTACGAGCTCAACCGCAACCTGGTGCTCACCGACGGTGCCCGGGTCGACTCGATCCCGAACCTGGAGATCGAGACCGGTGAGATCACCGGCGCCGGCCACGCCTCGGCGACCGGCCGCTTCGACGACGAGCAGCTGTTCTACCTGCAGGCCCGCGGCATCCCGGCCGACGAGGCCCGCCGTCTGGTGGTCCGCGGCTTCTTCGCCGAGCTGGTCCAGCAGATCGGCGTCGCCGACCTCCAGGACCGCCTGATGGAGAAGATCGACGCGGAGCTGGAAGAGACCGTCGCATGAGTTTCCTCCGCGCCTGCGCGCTGGCCGAACTCGCCGAGGACGAGCCCAAGCGGGTCGACCTCAACGGCGTCCCGGTCGCGCTGGTCCGCACCGAGGGCGAGGTGTTCGCGATCAACGACACGTGCTCGCACGCCAACGTCTCGCTCTCCGAGGGCGAGGTCGAGGACTGCATGATCGAGTGCTGGCTGCACGGCTCCAGCTTCGACCTGCGGACCGGCAAGCCCTCCGGACTTCCCGCCACCAGGCCGGTCGCTGTCTACCCCGTCAAGATCGAAGGGGACGATGTGCTCGTCTCCGTCAACCAGGAGTCCTGAGTACACATGGCAACGCTTGAAATCCGCGACCTGCACGTCTCCGTCGAGGCCGAGAACGGCCCCCGCGAGATCCTCCGCGGCGTCGACCTGACCGTGAAGCAGGGCGAGACGCACGCCATCATGGGCCCCAACGGCTCGGGCAAGTCCACCCTGGCGTACTCGCTGGCCGGTCACCCGAAGTACACCGTGACCAGCGGCTCGGTCCTGCTGGACGGCGAGGACGTGCTGGCGATGTCCGTCGACGAGCGGGCCCGTGCCGGCGTCTTCCTGGCCATGCAGTACCCGGTCGAGGTCCCCGGGGTCTCGGTCTCCAACTTCCTGCGCACCGCCGCCACCGCCGTCCGCGGCGAGGCCCCCAAGCTGCGGCTGTGGGTCAAGGAGGTCAAGGAGGCGATGGCCGCCCTGCACATGGACCCGGCGTTCGCCGAGCGCAACGTGAACGAGGGCTTCTCCGGCGGCGAGAAGAAGCGCCACGAGATCCTCCAGCTGGAGCTGCTCAAGCCGAAGATCGCGATCCTCGACGAGACGGACTCCGGCCTCGACGTCGACGCGCTCCGCCAGGTCTCCGAGGGCATCAACCGGGTCGCCTCCTCCGGTGAGGTCGGCACCCTGCTGGTCACCCACTACACCCGGATCCTGAAGTACATCAAGCCCGACCACGTCCACGTCTTCTCGGCCGGTCGCATCGTCGAGTCCGGCGGTGCAGAGCTGGCCGACAAGCTGGAGAACGAGGGCTACGAGTCTTACGTGAAGGGCGGCGCTTCCGAGTGACACTGCATCCCGGCTCGGCGTTCGCCGGGCTCCTGTCCGACGCCCAGGACTTCGGCGACGCGATCCGCAAGGACTTCCCGATCCTGCAGCGCGTGCTGCACGACGGGAAGCCCCTGGTCTACCTGGACAACGCGGCCACCTCGCAGAAGCCCCGTCAGGTGCTCGACGCCCTGAACGGCTACTACGAGCGGCACAACGCCAACGTGCACCGCGGTGTGCACGTGCTGGCCGAGGAGGCCACGGCGCTGTACGAGGGCGCCCGCGACAAGGTCGCGGCGTTCATCAACGCGCCGAGCCGGGACGAGGTGATCTTCACCAAGAACGCCTCGGAGTCGCTCAACCTGGTCGCCAACATGCTCGGCTGGGCCGACGAGCCGTACCGCGTGGACGCGGACGCGGAGATCGTCATCACCGAGATGGAGCACCACTCCAACATCGTCCCGTGGCAGCTGCTCGCGCAGCGCACCGGCGCCGAGCTGAAGTGGTTCGGGCTCACCGACGAGGGCCGGCTCGACCTGTCCAACATCGACGAGCTGATCACCGAGAAGACGAAGATCGTCTCGTTCACGCTGGTCTCCAACCTGCTGGGCACGGTCAACCCGGTCGAGGCGATCGTCCGCAAGGCCCAGTCGGTCGGCGCCCTGGTGCTGATCGACGCCTCGCAGGCCGCCCCGCACATGGTGCTGGACGTGCAGGCGCTGGAGGCCGACTTCGTTGCCTTCACCGGCCACAAGATGCTGGCACCGACCGGCATCGGTGTGCTGTGGGGCCGGCAGGAGCTGCTGGAGGACCTCCCGCCGTTCCTGGGCGGCGGCGAGATGATCGAGACCGTCACCATGGGCGCTTCCACCTACGCCCCGGCGCCGCACAAGTTCGAGGCGGGCACCCCGCCGATCGCCCAGGCGGTCGGTCTCGGCGCCGCCGTCGACTACCTGTCGGCCATCGGCATGGACCGGATCGCGGCCCACGAGCACACCATCACCGAGTACGCGGTGGAGCGCCTGCTGGAGGTGCCCGACCTGCGGATCATCGGTCCGCGCACCGCCGTGGACCGCGGCGCGGCGATCTCGTTCGTGCTCGGCGACATCCACCCGCACGACGTGGGCCAGGTGCTGGACGAGCAGGGCATCGCCGTGCGCGTCGGCCACCACTGCGCGCGCCCGGTCTGCCTGCGGTACGGAATTCCGGCGACCACCAGGGCGTCGTTCTATCTGTACTCCACGCCGGCCGAGGTCGATGCGCTGATCGACGGCCTGCACCACGTCCGCAACTTCTTCGGCTGAGGAGACGGGGCCCACGATGAAGCTCGACTCCATGTACCAGGAGATCATCCTGGACCACTACCGCAACCCCCACGGCAAGGGGCTGCGGGACGGTGACGCGGAGGTGCACCACGTCAACCCCACCTGCGGTGACGAGATCACCCTGCGGGTGCGGCTGGACGGCGCGACCGTCGCCGACGTGTCCTACGAGTCGCAGGGCTGCTCGATCAGCCAGGCCAGCGCCTCGGTGCTGAACGACCTGGTGGTCGGACGGAGCGTGGGCGACGCGCAGGCGATCCAGGAGGCCTTCCTGGAGCTGATGCAGAGCAAGGGCCAGGGCGAGGGGGACGAAGAGGTGCTGGAGGACGCGGTCGCGTTCGCCGGTGTCTCCAAGTACCCGGCCCGGGTGAAGTGCGCGCTGCTGAGCTGGATGGCCTGGAAGGACGCCACCGCCAAGGCCCTGGCCGAGCAGCCCGCCATCCATGACTGACCTGCCCGAGGAGGGCGTACACATGAGCGACACCGAGACCACCTCGGACGCGGCGCCGAAGGCCCCCGAGGCCGTCGCCGGCGAGGGTCCGACGGTCATCGTCGGCACCACGGCGGGCACCGTCTCCGTGGAGGACCTGACCGAGGCCCTGATGGACGTCGTCGACCCCGAGCTGGGCATCGACGTGGTCAACCTGGGCCTGATCTACGGCATCCACATCGACGAGTCCGATGTGGCCACCATCGACATGACGCTCACCTCGGCGGCCTGCCCGCTGACCGACGTCATCGAGGACCAGGCGAAGACCGCCACCGACGGCCTCGTCCAGGACCTGCGGATCAACTGGGTCTGGATGCCGCCGTGGGGCCCGGACAAGATCACCGACGACGGCCGCGACCAGCTGCGGGCGCTCGGCTTCAACGTCTGAGCCGGCAACCGGCGCGAACGCCACTGCCCCGGCCTCCTGCGGGAGGGCCGGGGCAGTGGCGTTTTCGCGCTGCGGGACTCAGGGCCGGGACGGCCGGAGCACCGCCACCGCCAGCCCCAGACAGGCGACGGCGGCCAGGCCCACGAAGCCGCTGACGGCCGGCAGCAGGCCGAAGCGCTGGGTCAGCGCACCGACCGCGACCACCGGCGCCGAGCTGCCCAGGTAGACGATCACCCAGAGCGCGGACAGCTCGCTGCCCCGGCGCTCCGGGTTCATCGCCGCCGAGGCGGTGGTGAACAGCGACCGGAACGCCACGCCCTGGCAGGCGCCGCCGAGCACACTGCCGATGAACAGCAGCGCCGGGGTCCCGGTGGACTGGGCGGCGACCACCAGCCCGAGCCCGGCCGCCAGGCCGGCCATCCCGAGGGCGATCACCAGCCGGTCCGAGGTCGGCGGCACCAGCAGCTGGGCGGCGGCCGAGGAGCCGAGCAGCAGCGCGGCGACCACCGCGCCGGTCATCCGCGAGGGCGAGTGCAGCAGCTGCGCGGAGAAGGCCGGCGCCAGGCTCAGATAGGTGCCGAAGACCGCGTACGAGGTGAAGCCGGCCGCAGCCGCCAGCAGGAACTCCCGGCGGCCCTGGCGCGGCAGCCGCAGCCGCTGCGGACGCAGGTGCGCGGGGGTGGTGATGCGCGGCGGGGAGGCCGGCGGGCGCTCCCGGCCCGGCATCCGCGGGTGCACCAGTGCCAGCGGCACGCACAGCGCGAGCAGCGCCACGGCGTGCAGCAGGAACGGGGTGACCAGCGGGTGCTCGCCGCCGGAGAGCGAGGCGCCGACGATCGGGCCCAGCGCCACGCCGCCGGCCGAGCAGGCCAGGGTCAGCTTGGCCGCCAGCGTCGGGTGACCGGGCAGCAGGTCGCCGAGGGCCGCTCCGGCTGCGCCGGTCGACAGACCCACGGCGACGCCCTGGACGGCGCGCCCGACGGCCAGCTGCCAGAAGCTGCCGGCGGTGGCGAAGAGGACGTCGCCCGCGGCGGCCAGCCCGATCGCGGGCAGGATCAGGGCGCGCCGGCCGAGGTGGTCCGACCAGTGGCCGACCGCGGCGAGTACCGGGATCAGCGCGAACACGTAGACCGTGAACAGCCCGGTGACGGCGATCGGGGTCAGACCGAGGCGGTCGGCGAGCACCGGGTAGATCGGCGTGGCCAGGTTGGCGCCGATCAGCAGGAACAGCAGGGCGACGGCGACCAGGCCGACACGGATGCCGCGCAGCGCGTTCCAGCGGCTGATCGCGGCGAGCTGGAGCTGGGCGCGGGGCGCGAGCTCCAGCGGGAGGAGGGCCTCCGACAGTCGGCTTCCGGGGAACCGGGTGGGTCCGGAGCCGGCGGGGGAGAGGTCCGCCATCGCAGGGATCTCCTGTGGCCGGGCACCACCGGGCCCGGCTGCGCCCGGGGTGGTGGCACGGCGGAGGAGCCCGGTTGGGGCGGGTGGGTGCAGAAAGGGGAGTGGGCTTCGTTGCCCGGGGGCGCGCGCGGGGTGTGCGCAGTGCCCAGCGAAGGATACGTGGTCGGGGCGGCCGCTTCGCGCCGTACCCCCGGTCGGCCGGGCATCGGGTGTGCCAGGCCGATACGCTGGGTGGACGGGCCGACACACAGCGATCGGCCCGGCAGTGCCCACCGTCACCACGGGAGATCGCGCAACGATGGCCGGACGAAGCCGCAACACCCCTGACCACCCGTCCGCCGCCGGGGACGGCGAGCCCGGCGAGGGCCTGCTGCCCGCCGACTTCGAACTGGCCGACCTGTACGGGGCCCGGGGCGGCGACGACGAGGACCTGGACGACTCGGCGGTGCTGGTGCCGCCGATCACCCTGCCGCCGGACACCGAGCTGGTCGCCGCCGCGCTGGCCGTGCCGCTGATCTCGAACGCGATCGCCCTGGCCCGCTGGACGCTGCCGCGCCGCCCGGTGGACGAGTTCGGCGACCTCACCGAGGAGGACCGGGAGGCCGCGGCCCGGCTGCTCGGGCTGGCCCCCGCCGAGGGCGAGGTGCCGGAGGAGGCGGTGGTCGAGGCGATGCGCTCCTGGGCGCTGGCCTGCGACCTGGACCTGGTGGAGACCGGTACCACCGCCGAGGGCACGCACGCGGCCATCCCGGGCCCGGATCTGGAGGCCGCCGAGCAGGGCGACCCGTCGGTGGTGCTCGGCCTGTGGCTGGACGCCGCCGGCATCATGCGGGAACTGGCCGCCGAGGCCGACTCGCTCGCCCCCGAGGGCGCGGGCGACGACGAGGACGCCGCCGAGGCCGAGCTGGCCGACGTGGAGCAGGCCCGGGAGGCCGCCACCGAGCTGCTCGACGAGGCCCTCCAGGTGCTGTACGAGATGACCGCCTTCGCCGACCCGGGCGAGGAGACCGTTCCGCTCGGCGTGCTCGCGGCCCTGCTGGTGGTGCCGGAGGGCGAGGAGCCGGACGAGGAGATGCTCGGCGAGATCACCGACCTGATGGTGGCGCTCGACCCGATGCTGGGAGACCTCGCCGAGCTGGGTCTGATGGAGCACCGCCCGATCGACCCGGAGCTGTTCGAGGAGGAGGACGGCGAGGACGTCCTCGCCGCGCCCTCGGACGCGGAGCCGGACGAGGAGGAGGCGGCCCGGTTCGGCACCGTCCGGCTCACCCCGCTCGGCCAGTACGCGGTGCGCGAGTGGCTGATGGAGCAGGGGTACGACGCGCCGCTGATCGGCGAGCTGGCCGAGGGGGACGCCGAAGCGCTGCTGCGCGGCATCACCGAGGCGGGCAACGTGCTGCCCGACCAGGAGCTGCTGGCCTGGCTGGCCGGACGGGAGCCGCAGGGGGCGGCCCGCGAGCTGCTCGCCGCCGCCCGCGGCCGCGACGCGAACAGCCCCGTCCGCCGGATGCTCTGCGCGGTGGCGCTGGACGAGCTCGGCGAACCGGCCCGCCCGGCGGTGCTGGAGGTGGTGGACGATCCGGAGCTGGGCGGCGCCGCCCGCGCCTGGCTGCGGGCGCAGGGCGTCGACATCGCGGCGCCGGAGCGGCCGGTGGCGCTGTGGACGGCGGTCGACTCCTTCGCGGCGGTGATGCTGACCAGCGAGGGTGACGCGGGCCGGCTGCGCGAGCTGGTCGCGGGGCTGCCGGTGACGGACAACCCGGCGAGCTACTTCGGCGAGCTGTGGCGGGTGGATCACCCCTACACGGCGCAGGTGCTGGAGATCGTGGGCGAGCTGCACCTGGACCGGTCGGTGGCCAAGGAGGCCCGGAAGGCCGCCTTCAGGGCCAGGTCGCAGCACCGGTAGCCGGGCGGTCCGGGACGGGCCGGATCAGGGAAGGTCGAGCTGGCCCGCGGCGGTGAACGGGAAGAACGGGTTGTGGGCCAGCTCCCACAGGTGGCCGTCCGGGTCCTCGAAGTACCCCGAGTAGCCGCCCCAGGAGGTGGCGGTCGGCGGCTTGACCACCGTGGCGCCGGCCTCGACGGCGGTGGCGAGTGCGGCGTCCACCTGTTCGGGGGACTCCAGGTTGACCGCCAGGGTGACGCCGCGGAAGCTCGGCTCGCCCGCGGCCGGGATGCCGGCGTCGGCGGCCAGTTCCTCGTTGGGGAAGAGGCCGAGCGCGGAGTCGGCGGTGCGGAACCAGACGATCTCGGGGCTGGAGGCGGCCGAGCGCTGCCAGCCGAGCGCCTCGTAGAAGGCGGTACTGCGGGCCAGGTCGGACACACCGAGGGTGACGATGCTGATGCGGGCCGGGAAGGCCGTGGTTGCTGTCATGGCGCCAGCGTAGGCAGCGCTGCTGACATCACGGCGCGGGCGCGGCCGGGCGGTGTGGTAACCGTGCGGGGGAAGCTGATGCCCCGGCAGGTGGCTGGGCCGTATGGTGGGGCGGACGCGGCGCAGGTGGCGGGGCAGGGTCGGCCGCCGGCCGGGGAACACAGGCGAGGCTAGTACGCGGGGGTGCGGCAGAGGATGAAGAGGCAGCGCACGAGCGGGCCCCAGGATCCCGAGGACTTCTACGCGGACCACGAGGCGTACAACCGCCGGGTGCTGCGGGAGGCCGACTTCCCGGTGTACGGCGTGGACCGGGGCGTGCACGAGATCGTTGGGGCGCGCGAGGGCGAGAGCGCGCTGCCGGATGCTGCGAGCGGGACCGCAGGCGCCCCTGTCCGGTCCGACCGGGACGCCCTCGCCGAGTACGAGGTGAGCGACGGCGAGGTGGGCTGGGTCGAGGTCCGCTCCGGCGACTGGAGCTCGGTCGAGGGCCCGTACGTCACCGTGCGCACCTACCGCCCCGGCGCCGAGCGGGCGAGACCGCTGCCCGAGCTGGAGGACGTGGTCGAGGACGAGCGCGACCGGATCTACGAGCAGTTGGACGTCGACGAGGGCGACGGACCCGGCCGGGTGCGGGCGATGCGCGAGTGGATCACCGTCGAGGGGGAGCCCCGCGCGGTGCAGATCCACGAGGACCGCCGGCCGGACGCCGAGGCCGGGCCGGTCTGGGCGGGCCGCCTGCGAGTGGACGGCATCACCGTGACGGTGACCGGCCGAGGGGTGCCGCCGGGCGCGATCGAACTGCGCAGGATCGAGGACTTCGAGCGCTACGTGCTCGGCCGCACCGCGCTGATGCGGCGGCTGGCGAGCCGGCAGCAGGCCCAGGACGTCCCGGTGGAGGAGCGGGACCTGCCTCCCGTGAGCGGGTTGGAGGCACACCGCGGGGTGATCGAGCACAGCGTCAGCGAGGTGGTCGCGATGGAGGCGCAGATCCGCTCCCGGCGCGCGCCGCGGCTGCCGCGGCGGCTGCGCGGCGAGGCCGGCACGCTGCGCTGGGAGGCCGCCGTCCGCCAGCAGATGCGGCTGGCCTCGGAGACGCGCGAGGAGGCGGGCGAGGCCGTCAGCGCGATGGTCAACCAGCTGACCAGGCTGGCGCAGAACACCGACTGGCTGGTGGGCACGCCGGACGGGCGGGCGGCGGTCGAGGAGGCCATCCGGTACACCGTGTTCGCCAGCGAGGTGCCGAGCCTGCCGGCCCAGCGGGCCTGGGAGCGGCTCTGGGCGGGTGCCGGCCCGGAGGAGTCGGCCGGCCTGGAGGAGGCCTGGCTGGCGGCCTGGGAGCAGTGGCGGACGGAGCGCCCCCGGCGCTGAGGCCGAGGTGGGGTGGCGGCCCCGGAGGCGAGCGTACCGGGCCGCGCGGACGGGGTAAAGATCGGGTCATGGCTTCGAATACGGTTCACCAAAGGCCACGCTGACGCAGTGTCGGATTAACCTCCGGTTCACCCGGCGGGCCCAGCCTGCTGGGCGTCGGCGGTCTCCGTCGAAGACCCCTCAGCCGCGACGCCGGGTGCCTTCCCGGTGGCGGCCATCCCACAGGAGTGACCGATATGCCGCTGTCCCGTCGGGACTTCGTCAACCGTTCCACCCTTCTCGGCGCCGGTGTGCTGGTCGCCGGCAGCGCCGAGGTGCTGGCCACCGCGCCCGGTGCCATCGCCGCCCCGACGGGTGGTGAGGCCCCCGCCGCCGAGGCCGTCGAGGCGGCCCGTCGGGCCACCGGCTACGGCGAGCTGGTCAAGGACCCCGCGGGGATCCTGGCGCTGCCGCACGGCTTCAAGTACCAGGTCATCACCCACACCGGGAAGACCAAGCTGGTCACCGGCGAGTCGACGCCGAGCAACCACGACGGCACCGCCGCCTTCCCCGGCCGGCACGGCGGCACCCTGCTGGTCAACAACCACGAGCTGGCCGGCGCCCGCGCCAACTGGCCGCACCCGGTGCCGCTGCTGGAGGGCCACGTCTACGACCCGGGCGCGGCCGGCGGCTGCACCGTGGTCGAGGTCCGCCAGGGCGGCAAGCGGGTCACCGAGTGGGTCGGCATCGCCGGCACCGCCACCAACTGCGCCGGTGGCGCGACCCCGTGGGGCACCTGGCTGTCCGGCGAGGAGACCGAGGACAAGGCCGGCAAGAACGGCTTCACCAAGGACCACGGCTACATCTTCGAGGTCGACCCGTACGACCAGGCGGCCAACCGCGACCCGCAGCCGATCAAGGCGCTGGGCCGCTACGCCCACGAGGCGGTCGTGGTCGACCAGAGGCGCGGCCACCTCTACCTGACCGAGGACGCCTCCAACCCGAACGGCCTGCTGTTCCGCTGGACCCCGCCGGCCGGCTTCCACCACGGCAAGGGCAAGCTGCGGGCGCTCGCCGCCGACGCGGGCAGGCTGGAGGCCTTCAAGGTCTTCGACTCGCACGGCACCTTCGTCGACGACCTCTCCCGGGCGGTCAAGGTCGGCACCACGTACGGCGTGGACTGGGTGAACGTCCCGGACCGCGACGCCAAGACGGTCTCCGTCCGCAAGCAGTTCACCGACGGTCAGGTCACCCGCGCGCGGAAGCTGGAGGGCATGTGGTGGGGTGACGGCGGCTTCTACTTCGTCTCCAGCTTCGCCCGCACCGAGAGCCCGGTGCAGCACGACGGCCAGGTCTGGTTCTACAACCCGGCCCGTCGCACCATCACCCTCAAGGTGCTGCTCGGCGTCAACACCGACGTGATGGGCGACCACGGCAACTACGACGGCCCCGACAACATCACCGTCTCCCCGTACGGCGGCCTGGTCATCGCCGAGGACGGCGAGGGCCAGTCGCACCTCTTCGGCACCACCGAGGACGGCCGCACCTACCCGATCGCCCGCAACGACCTGAACATCGGCACCGCCGAGAAGCCCGAGTTCAGCGAGTTCACCGGCGTGACCTTCTCGGACGACGGCGAGACCCTGTTCGCCAACATCCAGGTCCCCGGCATCATGGTCGCGATCACCGGCCCGTGGTGGCGCCTGCAGCACCGCCGCGGCCACGGGTACGACTACTGAGCCGATCGGCCCCGCAACAACGCACCCGGCTGCCCGCCGCGGACCCGTCAGGCGTCCTCGGCGGGCAGCCGCAGTTGCAGCATCGCCAGCAGCCGCTGCTGCGGCTGGGCCAGGTCCATCCCGGTCAGCTGTTCGGCCCGGCGGACCCGGTAGCGCAGGGTGTTGGGGTGGATGTGCAGGGCGTCGGCGGCCACCCGGACCTCGCCCAGGGCGTCCAGCCAGGCCAGCACCGACTCCGCCAGCCGGGTGCCGTGCTGCCGGTCGTAGCCGGTCAGCGCCGTCAGGCGCGGGTCGCGCAGCCCGCCGCGCTCCTGGAGCAGCGCCAGCACCTCGCTGACCAGCACCTCGGCCTGGACGTCGATCAGCGCGGCGACCTCCAGGTCGACCCCGCCGCGGCCCATCGCGTCCAGGATCCGGTCCGCCTGAGTCCGCGACTCGGTCACCGCCGCCAGGCCGTCGACCGTCGGGCCGATCGCCGCCCGCAGTTCCACGCCGAGGTGCTCGCGGGCCGCCACCACCACCTCCTGCGCCCAGCTGCGCAGGGTCGCCACCGGCAGGGCCGCCGGCAGCTCGGGCAGCAGCACGTACACCCGGTCCTCGATCGGGGCGAGGATGCCGCCGCGGTGGCGGGCGGCGGTGTGCACCGAGATCAGGCCGGTCACCTCGGCGCGGGTCAGCTCCCGCTCGGGGCCCTGGCCCGCCGCGTACGCCAGTACGGTGGCCGGGCGACGCAGGTCCAGCCCGAGGTGGGTGGCCAGGGTCTGCGGGCCGGTGGATCCCTCCAGCAGGCCGGTGAGCAGTGTCCTGGTCAGCCGGACGTCCGCCGACAGTTCGCGCCGGCGCCGGATCAGCTGGGCAGCCGCCACCCGGGCCGCACCGACCAGGGACTGCTCGGCCAGCGGGGTCAACGGCCGGGCGCCCTCCTGCACCCAGATGGTGCCGAGCGGCTGGGCACCGGCCCGGATGCCGATCGCCAGGCGCCGGCGGATGCCCAGCTCGGGGTGGGCGTCGATCTCGATCACACTGTCCGAGCTGCGCAGATGCTGGAAGATGCCCCACTCGCGGAGCTTGGAGAGGTACGGCTCCGGGCCCTGCCAGCCGAGGATGGACAGCCGCCGCAGGTCGTCCACCTCGTCCGAGTCGGAGGAGCGCGAGTACGCCAGCACCCGGCTGGAGGTGTCCTCGATCGAGACGATCCCGCCGGTCAGCACGGCGACCGTCTGGGCCAGCGAGAAGAGGTCGCCCGCGTTCGGCTCGGCCGAGACCGGGGTGTCCGGCCCGGCGATGATCGCCCGGGCGAGCGAGTCCAGGTGTTCCCAGCGGGTCTCGCGGCGCACCGACAGCAGGGCCACGCCGGCCTCGGTGGCGGCCTCGCGCAGCGCGTCCGCCTGCCCGGGGGCGTCCAGCTTCACGGCGACGGCCGCGGCTGCGGCCCGTCCGGCGGCGCGCAGGGCGGGCAGGGCCGCGCGGCCGCGGGCGCCGATCGCCAGCACCAGTTCGCCGGCCGCCGCGGTGGCCGGGTCCTCCGGGTCGAGGATCGCCACGTCCCGGACCAGGACGTCCAGCCCGGCGGGGGCGGCCTGCAGTTCGACCAGTGGTTCGCCCAGGGACATCAGCAGCCGGCGCAGCGGGATGCCGCCGGAGGGGGCGGGCGCTGTCATCGGGCCCTCCTTCGTCCACTCGGACAACTCCGTCCGGATGACTTTAGCCGCCAGGCCAATCATGTGCCCCTGTCCACGGGTTTAGCGTTCGTCCATGGCCGCCGTGTGACCCGCGTCGGCTCCCCGCCCACGACTCGAAGGAGAGCGCGCCCCATGGATGCTGTGACCCAGGTCCCCGCGCCGGTGAACGAGCCGGTCCGCAGCTACGCCCCCGGCAGCCCGGAACGGGCCCGCCTGGAGGCCAAGCTGAAGGAGCTGGGCGGCCAGGAGCCGATCCAGCTGACCATGACGATCAACGGGGAGCGCCGGATGGGCTCCGGCTCCGAGGTCCACGTTGTTCAGCCGCACAACCACGCGGCACGGCTCGGCACGCTGCGCAACGCCACCCAGGACGACGCGCGCGACGCCATTGACGCTGCCCTGGCCGCCGCCCCGGCCTGGCAGGCGCTCTCCTTCGACTCGCGGGCCGCGATCTTCCTCAAGGCCGCGGACCTGCTGGCCGGCCCCTGGCGCGAGACGCTGGCCGCCGCCACCATGCTCAACCAGTCCAAGACCGCGCAGCAGGCGGAGATCGACTCCTCCTGCGAGCTGATCGACTTCCTGCGCTTCAACGTGCACTTCGCCCGGCAGATCATCGCCGAGCAGCCGATCTCCTCGGACGGCGTGTGGAACCGCAGCGACCACCGCGCGCTGGAGGGCTTCGTCTACGCGATCACCCCCTTCAACTTCACCGCCATCGCGGGCAACCTGCCCACCGCCCCCGCCCTGATGGGCAACGTGGTGCTGTGGAAGCCGTCCCCGACCCAGCAGTACTCCGCGCACCTGCTGATGCAGCTGCTGGAGGCGGCCGGCCTGCCCAAGGGCGTCATCAACATGGTCACCGGTGACGGCCTGGCCGTCTCCGAGGTCGCCCTCAAGCACCCGGACCTCGCCGGTATCCACTTCACCGGCTCGACCGCCACCTTCCAGCACCTGTGGCGCGAGGTCGGCAACAACATCGCCGGCTACCGCACCTACCCGCGGATCGTCGGCGAGACCGGCGGCAAGGACTTCCTGGTCGCCCACCCGTCCGCGGACCGTGCCGTGCTGAAGACCGCGATGACCCGCGGCGCCTTCGAGTTCCAGGGCCAGAAGTGCTCGGCGCTGTCCCGCGCCTACGTCCCGGCCTCGATCTGGGCCGACATCAAGGACGACTTCCGCTCCGAGGTCGACTGGCTCACCATGGGCGACGTCACCGACCTGTCGAACTTCATGAGCGCCGTCATCGACGAGCGCTCGTTCGCCAAGAACAAGGCCGCGATCGACCGCGCCAAGGCCGACCCGAAGGTCGAGATCCTGGCCGGCGGCAGCTACGACGACTCGGTCGGCTACTTCGTCCGCCCGACCGTCCTGGTCTGCGAGGACCCGGCGAGCGAGTACTTCCGCGACGAGTACTTCGGCCCGATCCTGGCCGTGTACGTCTACGAGGACGAGAAGTACGACGAGATGCTGGCCCAGATGGAGTCGGTGTCCAGCTACGGCCTGACCGGCGCGATCATCGCCCAGGACCGCGAGGCGATCGAGCACGCGATGCGCGCGCTGCGCCACGCCGCGGGCAACTTCTACATCAACGACAAGCCGACCGGCGCCGTCGTCGGCCAGCAGCCCTTCGGCGGCGGCCGGGCCTCCGGCACCAACGACAAGGCCGGCGCCAAGCAGAACCTGATGCGGTGGACCTCGACCCGGTCCATCAAGGAGACGTTCGTCCCGCCGACGGACTACCGCTACCCGCACATGGGCTGACCGGCCCCGGTGCCTCCAGGGGCGGCGGTGACCCACCCTCACACCGCCGCCCCGCCCCCTACTTCTCCCTGCTGAACCATCTTCAGGAGTACCGATGCTCCGTTCCGCCCTCCTCGCCGCGTCCCGTTCCCCACAGGTGCGCACCCTGGTCGAGAAGTTCCCGCCCACCCACGCCATCGTCGAGCGGTTCGTCGCCGGCGAGCTGCTCGACCAGGGCATCTCCGCCACCGACGAGCTGGTCGCCACCGGCCGCAAGGTGACGCTCGACCACCTCGGCGAGGACACCAAGGACGCCGCCCAGGCCGCCGGCACCGCCGAGGCGTACGAGCACCTGCTCGCGGCGCTCGAGGAGACCGGCCTCGCGGCCGACGCCGAGGTCTCGGTCAAGCTCTCGGCGGTCGGCCAGTTCCTGCCGGTGGACGGCGAGAAGATCGCGCTGGAGAACGCCCGGCGGATCTGCGAGGCGGCGGCCGCCGCCGGCACCACGGTCACCCTGGACATGGAGGACCACACCACCACCGACTCCACCCTCGCCATCGCCCGCGAGCTGCGCGCGGACTTCCCGTGGCTGGGCGTCGTACTCCAGGCCTACCTGCGGCGCACCGAGGCGGACTGCCGCGAGTTCGCCGCGGCCGGTTCCCGGGTGCGGCTGTGCAAGGGCGCCTACAAGGAGCCGGAGTCGGTCGCGTTCCAGGGCAAGCGCGAGGTCGACCTGGCGTACGTCCGGGCGCTGAAGGTGCTGATGGCCGGTGACGGCTACCCGATGATCGCCTCGCACGACCCCGACATGATCAAGATCGCCGGCCAGCTGGCCGAGTGGAACGGGCGCTCGCGCGACAGTTTCGAGTACCAGATGCTCTTCGGCATCCGCCCGGAGGAGCAGCTGCGGCTGGCCGAGGCCAACACCATGCGGGTGTACCTGCCGTACGGGCAGGAGTGGTACGGCTACTTCATGCGGCGCCTCGCGGAGCGCCCGGCCAACCTGACCTTCTTCCTGCGGGCGATGGCCACCCGGGGCTGACGCCTCACCAGGCCGCCGGGAGGGGGTGCGGTGCACCGGGGTGCACCGTGCCCCCTCAGGCGTTCCCGGCTCAGGTGGCCGGGGTGAACACCAGGGAGGCGTTGTGGCCGCCGAACCCGAAGGAGTTGGTCAGCGCCGCGCCCAAGGCGCCGACCCGGGGGCGGCCCGCGACGACGTCCAGCTTCACGGCCGGGTCGAGGGTGTCGAGGTTGCGGGTGGCGGGGACGACGCCGTCGCGGACCGCGAGGATCGCGACCAGCGCACCGAGCGCGCCCGCCGCGCCGAACAGGTGGCCGGTCATCGACTTGGTGGCGGTGACGGCCGGATGGGCGCCGATCGCCTCGGTGATCGACCCGGCCTCGACCAGGTCGCCCAGCGGGGTGGAGGTCGCATGGGCATGAACGAGGTCGACCGCCTGCGGCGGGAGCCCGGCGGCGCGCAGGGCCAGCCGCATCGCCCGGACCTGGCCCTCGGGGTGGGCGGCGGTGATGTGGTGGGCGTCCGAGGTGACGCCCGCCCCGGCGAGGGTGGCGTGGGCGCGGGCCGCCCGGCCGGCCGCGAACCCGGCGCGCTCCAGGACGACCACGGCGGCGCCCTCCCCGATCACGAAACCGTCCCGGTCGAGGTCGAAGGGCCGGGACGCCCGCCCGGGTTCGTCGTTGCGGGTCGAGTGCGCCCTGGCCTGGGCGAACCCGGCCAGCGGCAGCGGATGGACGCAGGCCTCGGTGCCGCCGGCCACCACCACGTCGGCCCGGCCGAGGCGGATCAGGTCCAGCGCCGTGGCGATCGCCTCGGCCCCGGACGCACAGGCGCTGACCGGCGTGTGGGCGCCGCCGCGCGCTCCCAGTTCGATGCTCACCCAGGCCGCCGGACCGTTCGCCATCAGCATCGGGACGGTGTGCGGGGAGACCCGCCGCACCCCCGAGGCCTCCAGGACGTCGTCCTGCCCGAGCATGGTGAGCGCGCCCCCGGTGCCCGTGCCGATCACCACGGCCAGCCGCTCCGGGTCGACCTCCGGAGAGCCCGCGTCGGCCCACGCCTCACGGGCGGCCACGAGGGCGACCTGCTCGCAGCGGTCCATCCGGCGGGCCTGTACGCGGTCCAGGACGGTGGTCGGTTCCACCGCGAGGCGGCCCGCGATCCGGACCGGCAGACCGGCCGCCCACTCCTCCTCGATCGCGGCGATCCCGGACCGCCCGGCCAGCATCCCCGCCCAGGTCGAGGCGGTGTCCCCACCGAGAGGCGTGGTGGCCCCGAGCCCGGTGACCAGCACGTCGTCGATCCGCTCACTCATCCCGCAGCTCCTTTGTAGTGAACTCACAATCCCTCGCCCGGGCCGGGCCGCGGGACAGGCCGCTCATCAGTCACTCTGCCAGGGGATTGATTGCGCATCAGGTAGCGGATCGCACTGATTCCGGCACGAGGTCCTTGTGGGAGTCGATCAACCCGGGGAGCGGTGCCGCCGGGAGTTTCCGCGGCGGCGATCTGGCAGGATGCACGCTGATGACAGAGATCGCGAACTGTGTTCGGTGCGGCGGGACGGTCGCCCCCGACGGGCACTGCTGGGACTGCGGGAAGGCTCAACCGGGCTTCCGCTCGCGGGTGGAGATCACGGCCGGGGGGACCGCGGCGGGAGCCGGCGAGACGGAGGGCCGCACGACGGAGGACCGCGCGGCCGGGGTCAGTGACCGGGGGAAGCATCGGGGGGTCAACGCCGATGCCATGGCACTGGCCACGGCGGACGGCGGGTGGACGATCGGCGTCGTCTGCGACGGGGTGTCCATGTCGCCCCGGTCGGAGCGGGCCGCCCGGGTCGCCGCCGAGGTCGGCGCGGCCGCGCTGGCGGCGCGGCTGGAGGAAGGGATGCTGCCGGAGTACGCGTTGACCGATGCCGCCGTCCGGGCCGGCCGCGCGGTCGGTGCACTGGCCGCGTCCGTGGCCGCCGCGCCGGCCTGTACGTACGTGGCGGGCATCGCCGGACCGCAGGGGATCTGGAGCGCCTGGATCGGCGACAGCCGGGCCTACTGGCTCCCGGACGAGGGCCCGGGAATGGCGCTGACCGAGGACGACACCGGCGAACTCGACGCCCTCGCGGCCTGGTTGGGAGCCGACGCCGACGACCCCGCGCCGCGCGTCCGAAGCTACCGCCCGTCCGGGCCGGGCCGTCTGCTGCTCTGCACCGACGGCCTGTGGCGTCACCTCCCCGACCCCGACGGACTCCGCGCCGCACTCGGCCGGGGCGGCGGCCTGCTGCCGGAGGCCCGGGCGCTCGTCGCGCACGCCCTGGACGCCGGCGGCCAGGACAACATCACCGCCGTACTGCTCGCGGTTCCCGCCGCCCCACCGCCTGCGGACGGTGCACCCGCCTAGAACGGGCGCCGCGTACGGCTGCGCCACGCCCGGTCGTGGATCCGGCGCGGCCCGGGCCGACGGCGGCCACCCCCCTCCCGGCGCGGTCGGCCGCGCTTCGCGCCAGGAGGGGGAAGGCTCAGCCGTGCGAGCCGTTGCGGCGGCGCAGGGCGACCAGGATGCCGGCGCCGAGGGTGACGGCGGCTGCGCCGGTGACGGCGAGGGGACGGGCGCCGGCGCCACCGCCGGTCTCGGCCAGTTCGGTCTCGGCCAGGGCGGGGACGGCGCGGGCCGCGAGGGTGGCGGCGGGCGTCGTCGGCGTCGCGGTGGGAGCCGCGGTGGGAGCCGCGGTGGGCGTCGGGGTGGGCGTCGGGGCCGGAGTGGGAGTCGGGGTCGGGGTGGGCGCGGGGGCTTCGACGACGCTGAAGGACTGGCCGACCTGCGAGTAGTACTCGGTGCAGGTGCCCTTTCCGCCCGGCACGGCCGTGCCGTTGACGAGGTCGTCGATCGTGATGAACCTGTCGGTGTCGTCGTCGAGCACGTCCGACTTCGCGTTCCAGGAGAAGGTGTAGTCCACGGCCGTCGCGTCGCGCTTGGCGGAGGCCCGGAACTTCAGCGTCAGCGTCTCATCTTTGGCGAGCTGGTACTTGCCGGGCGTGTAGTGGAAGTTGAGGTGGACGACGTCCCACGGCACCGGCGTCCAGTCGCCGCCCGCCGTCTTCGACTCGAGCAGGACGGCGTCGCCCTCGTCCACCGACGGCTGGATGAACACCAGGGAGTCGAGGTTCCGGACGGTGTGGCCGGAGGTGTTCCGGATCGTCAGAGTGGTCTCGACCGGCGCACCCCCGCGGACCAGCTTGGCCTGGTCCAGCCCGGTCCAGGTGGTCGGCAGGAGGACACCCGTCCTGCCACTGTGGCAGGGCCGGTCCGGCAGGCCGCCGGTGGGGGCGGCGGCCGCGGTGCCGGCGCCCAGGCAGAAGGTCAGGAACGATGCTGCGGAGGCAGCGAGGACACGAGAAACCTGCACGGTGTGAATCCCCCAAAACTGCTCTGATAGGCATCAGTCGGTGCAACTTGCGCACACGAACGACAGTGCGGCGCGCAGCCTACTGAAGCCGGACCGAAAAGGCGACCGCAGGTGGGGGAAAGAGGCGCGCGGCAGCCCGCCCGGATGCTTCAATAGCTGCTTTCGGCACGGCAGTTGACCAACGGGGAAGCGGGCGCGGCGATGCGGAAGTCCTACTACGCGGCACACACCTACATGATCCTGGGAGTCGTCTCGGGGCTGTACTACCGGGAACTCACCAAGGCCCACCACTTCGAGGGCGACACCCAACTCGCCGTCGTCCACACCCATCTGCTGGCTCTGGGCATGCTGGGCTTCCTCATCGTCCTGGCCCTCGACAAGCAGTTCGGGCTGTCCGGGACGAGGCAGTTCACGGCCTTCTTCTGGTGCTACAACGCGGGCATCGCGATCACCGTCCTGATGATGCTCCTGAGGGGCACTCAGACGGTGCTCGGCAACCAGGTGCCCGAGGCCGTGTCGTGGATCGCGGGCCTCGGCCACATCGTCCTCACGGTCGGGCTCATCCTGCTGTTCGTGCTGCTCGGCAAGCGCCTCGACGGGCCCGCGGGGAAGAGTGCGACGGAGCCGGAGCCGGCCGCCGCACTGGAGCAGTAGCCCTGTTCAGACCTGCCCGCGTGCTCCTCGCAGGCGGCGGGCGAGTCTGCTCGGCCATCCGGTCCGCGCGGGTGCGGGTGCGGGTGCGGGTGCGGCCGGAGGCTCGGCCTCGGTCGCCGTCTCGTGGTGGCGGCGCGCGGCGGTCGGTGATGGGTCTGTGGCGGCTCGGGCCTGCTCCTGTCGGGCGAGCCGGGTGCGGTTCGGCGCGTCGGCTTCGGCCGCGTCGTCGCGGGTCTCGCGGTAGAGGGCGGCGGCGCGGGTGTCGTGGGCGACGGCCTCGTCGAGCAGGCCGAGCTCCCGGAGCGCGGACGAGAGGGACTCCAGTGCGCCGGCCTCGTCGAGGCCGTCGCCGGACTCGCGGCAGAGCGCGACCGCCCGGGTGAGGGCCGCGATCGCGTCGTCGTGCCGGCCGACGTCCCGCAGGGCGAAGGCGAGGGTCTCCAGCGCGCCGGCCTCGTCGGTGTCCTCGCCGTGCTCGCGGAACAGCTCGACCGCCCGGGTGAGGAGCTCGATCGCCTCGTCGAACCGTTCCGCGTCCTGCAGCGCGGTGCCGAGGCTCTCCAGCGCGTCGGCCTCGGCGATCGGGTCCCCGGCCTCCCGGTGGGCCGCGGCGGCCCGGGTGAGGGCATCGATCGATCCGTCGGGCAGCCCGGCGGTGTCCGGCTCGGCGGGGTGGACGTGCGGCCTGCTGTCCTCGGCTGTCACTCGTGGAGCTCCTCACCGGTCGCGGTCGTCCGCCGGATCGCCTGGCGGCCAAGGGAGTTGGAGTCTTTGGCGCCGACCAACTCTCGCACCGGACCGGGGCCGCGGACAACATGCCGATCCGCGGCCCCGGCGGTGTCCGGTCGGTCAGCCCCCCTCGGCGGCCTCCCACAGGTCGGTGCCGCGTGCGTCGACGAGTGCGCCGATGCGGGTGAGGGCCTCGGCGGCGGGCATCGGGTCCGGGCGGCGGCCGTCCCGCAGCCGCAGGGCGACGTGGCCGTCGACGGCCTCCTTGGGGCCGATCACCGCCTGGTACGGCACCAGGCGGGCCCCGCGGACGCGGGCTCCGAGGGTGCCGCGTTCCGGCCCGGCGAGCTCGGCGCGCAGGCCCAGGTCGAGGCAGTGCCGGACGAGCCGTTCGGCCTGCGGGAGTTCGGCGTCGGAGACCGGCAGGACGGCCACCTGGGTGGGGGCCAGCCAGGCCGGGAACGCTCCGCCGTACAGCTCGATGAGGTGGGCGACGGCCCGCTCGACGCTGCCGATGATGCTGCGATGGACCATGACCGGCCGGTGCCTGCCGCCGTCCGGGCCGATGTAGTGCAGGTCGAACTGCTCGGGCTGGTGGAAGTCGATCTGGACGGTCGACAGGGTGGCCTCGCGGCCCGCACCGTCGGCGATCTGAACGTCGATCTTGGGTCCGTAGAAGGCGGCTTCGCCCTCGACCGCCTCGTAGGCGATCCCGGCGGATTCCAGGACTTCGGCGAGCAGCGCGGACGCCCGCTCCCACATCGCGGGGTCGGCGACGTACTTCCCGCCGGGGCCCGGCAGGGAGAGCCGGTGGCGGACCGCCCGGATGCCCAGCGCGGCGTACGCCTGCCGGATCAGCTCCAGCGCGGCCCTGGCCTCGTCGGCGGCCTGGTCGAGGGTGCAGAAGATGTGGGCGTCGTTGAGCTGGATCGCCCGGACCCTGGACAGGCCGCCGAGCACGCCCGACCGCTCCTCGCGGAACATGCCGCCCAACTCGGCCATGCGCAGGGGGAGTTCCCGGTAGCTGTGGGAGCGGGAGCGGTAGATCAGCGCGTGGTGCGGGCACAGACTCGGCCGCAGGACGACCTGCTCGCCGCCGAGGTCCATCGGCGGGAACATGTCCTCGCTGTAGTGCGACCAGTGCCCGGAGATCTCGTACAACTCCCGTTTTCCGAGCGCGGGGGAGTACACGTGCCGGTACCCGGCCCGCCGTTCGAGGCCTCGGACGTACTCCTCCAGGGCGTGCCGCACGGCCGCGCCGTCGGGCAGCCAGTACGGCAGTCCGGCGCCGATCAGCGGGTCGGTGTCGAACAGGTCCAGCTCGCGGCCGAGCTTGCGGTGGTCGTGCATCGCGGTCTCCTCGCGGGGGTGGAGGCGAGTGCGAACGCGGCGAAGCCCCGGGGCACTCGCCCCGGGGCTTCGGACAAAGACAACTGTCAGCGCGCCGGGACACTCTCCGGCGTCGTCGTCACAACAGCAGCGCGCTTCATGCCTTCCACGCTAGCAGAGGCCCGGGGAAGGCCGGCACGCATTTCCCACGGCCCCGCCGGTCAGATCAGCGGCTGCGTGTCGAGCTCGAACCCGAAGGGCTCCGGCAGGGCGAGCGGCTTGCCGAACGGGGCGAGGTGCACCTCGGTGTACTCGTCACCCTCGGGCCTGCTGAAGATCGTCGCGCGGCCCTCCTCGCGGTCGATCAGGAGGTACAGCGGAATCGCGGCGCGTGCATAGCAGTGGCGCTTCGCGATCCTGTCCTGGAGGGGCTTCGTCGAGGTGATCTCGGCGACCATCGCTACGCCGCTCGGGTCCATCCAGGGGGGAGCGCCCCGAAAGAGCCGCAGGTCGAGCGGTGCGAACGTGGCGTCCGGGATGGCGTGGTCCTTGGGACACCGCCCCCCGCCGGCGAGCCGCAGGCCCTTGTTGCCGGACACCTGCATCCTGACGGACGACTGTCGGCCCACCTGATCGATCAGGAGACCGACGAAGTCCTCGTGGTCGCCGTCGGCGGGTGGCGTCACGATGATTTCCCCGTCGATGAGTTCGGCTCGGAAGCCCTCGGGGGTGGCGAGACTGAGGAAGCCCTCCAGGAGGGTGTCTTCCTGCGTCGGGTACTCGTGTGCCATGGCACTCATGATGCCCCCTTCGGTGAGTCGGGAGCACGCTATCGACGGCGCCGGCGCCTCATTCCGTACCCGGTCGACGTTCATCCGATCGAGTGGGGGCCGGCGGTGGCCGGGGTCCGCATCCCGCCCGGCTCAGATGCCCAGGCGGGCGGCGATGCCGTCGAGGACGCATTCCAGACCGGTCCGGAACTGCCAGTCGGGGTCGTCCGTGCGGGTGGCCTCGCAGGCGTAGCGGCTGTAGGTGGGGTAGCGGCCGGTGTTCAGGAGCCAGGTCATCCGGGGGGCGAGGGCGGTGCGGGTCTCGTCGCCGTTGGACCATCCGTGGTCGGCCATCAGGCGGAGCAGGGAGATCTCGGCGTCGAGGGCGCCGTTCACGTAGGCGGTGACGGTGCGGAGGACCGCCATCATCGTGTCGGCGTCCAGGCCGAGGCCGTCGAGGGCGGCGAGGATGCGTTCGGGGACGGCGAGCTGGTTGGGGGTGAGGGTGAAGGCCGCGGTGCGGGCCATCCAGGTGTGCTGGAGGGTGACGGCGCGGGTGCGGGTGGCGAGGGCGAGCATGGTGTCGCGCCAGCCGGTGCCGTCGTCGGGGAGGGCGAGCTCGCCGTAGGCGAAGTCCACCATCAGTTCGAGGAGTTCGTCCTTGCCGGAGACGTACCGGTAGGCGGCCATCGGGGCGACGCCCAGCTCGGCGGCCAGGCGCCGCATGGTGACGGCGTCGAGGCCCTCGGTGTCCGCGATCCCGACGGCGGCGGCGGCGATCCGCTGCGGGGTCAGGGTCGAGCGGGGGGCGCTTGCCGGGCGGTCGAGGCGCTCCCACAGGGAGGTGCTCTTCTCCGGCTTCTGCTGGCTGGCCACGAGGCGGGGGCTCCTTCCGGTGGGCGATCTGTGTACACCGTATCAGCAGTGGACAACGTACACATCGATGTGTACGTTGTATCTCAAGCGATACGACGTACACATCAAGGGGGTCCGAGATGGACGGAACGGGCGGAAACCGGCTGAAGGTCGCGGTCGTCGTCGGCAGCACCAGGGGTGGGCGGTTCGGCCCGGTGGTGGCCGGCTGGCTGCTCGGCCGGATCGGCCTGCGGGGCGACATGGACGTCGACCTCGTCGACCTGGCCGCGACGCCGCTGCCGACGGTCCTCCCGGCCTACGGCGAACCGCCGGCCGAGGAGGACGTGGAGCTGCTCGCGGCGGTGACGCCGAGGCTGGCGGCCGCCGACGCCTTCGTCATCGTGACGCCGGAGTACAACCACAGTTTCCCGGCGCCGCTGAAGAACGCCCTGGACTGGCACCACCACCAGTGGCACGCCAAGCCGGTCGCCTTCGTCTCGTACGGCGGGATCTCCGGCGGCCTGCGCGCGGTCGAGCAGCTGCGGGTCGTGCTGGCCGAGCTGCACGCGGTGACCATCCGCAACACCGTCAGCTTCCACAACTACGGCGACAAGTTCGACGCGGACGGCCGGGCGGTCGACCCGGGCAGTGAGGTGGCCGCCACGGCCATGCTCGACCAGCTGGCCTGGTGGGCGACCGCGCTGCGCGAGGCCAAGACCGTTCACCCGTACGCGGCCTGACGGTCGGTCGAGCCTCCCGCCCCGACGGCGGTTACGGAAGGTCATCATATGATTCCGGACCGTGCGTACCGGGTCGAGTTTCCGTGTACCGTGGCCGCCGTATCGGGTCGCCCCCGCCGGAAAAGGGGCGAGCCCGGCAGGTGTTGACGCACCATCGCCGGGCTCTTCACCCGCGAGTGGGAAAGAGCCACTAGGGATGCTCAGGCATGTTACCGCGCCGTCGCGGGACTTCACGCAGATCGCCAACGACCAGGTGTGGGACGACAGTCTGTCGGACGCCGCCTTCCGACTGCTGGTCCGCTCGCTCGCCCTGCCGCCCGCACGGGTCCGGTCGACCACGGTCACCCACCTGGCGGCCGGACTCTCCGGCGGAAGGATCACCGTCGACCGGGCGCGTCGCCAGCTGTCCCGGGCCGGGCTGCTGCACAGCGTCCGCTGGCGCAACGCCACCGGCCAGGTCCGGACCGAGTCCCTGGTCTCCAACGTCAGGCTGAGCGAGGCCGAGGCCGAGCGGCTGTTCACCGAACACCTCGGCTCCGGCACCGGCCGGCCGGGTGCCGGAGAGCGAGACTGCGGCGAGGCCGCCGCGCGGCGGTCCGGCACCGCCCACCCCAGGGGTGAAACACCGGGGGAGGAAGAGACTTCCCCCCTCCCGGTCCCGGCGCCGACCGCGCCACCGCCTCCGGAGAGCACCCCGCACGCCACCCCGCACACCACCCCGCACGCCGCGGCCGCCGAGCGCGTCCTGCTGTCGCTGCGCCGCACCGACCCGCGCCTGCTGCTCGGCGCGGCCGAGGTGCGGCGGCTCGTGCCCATGGCGGCCGAGTGGCTGGCCAGGGGCGTCGACGCGGAGGGTCTGCGGCACGCGCTGACGGCCGGGCTCCCGCAGTCGGTCAAGAGCCCCGCCGGGCTGCTGCGCACCCGCCTGCGGGACAAGCTCCCGCCGGTCCCTGCCTCCGTCCCGGAGTTGGCGCCCTGTACGGACTGCGACCGCGCCTTCCGGTCCGTCAGCGGCGAGGCGCGGTGCGGCGACTGCCGGCGGGAACGTCCGGCCGCCCCCGCCCGGCCGGACGAGGGCGGTGTGCGGATCCCCGGGGTGCGGATCGGCTGGCGCGAGCGGGTGGCCCTGGTGGTCACGGCCTCGGGGTGACGACGTGCCGGATGCCGGCCCGGCCCGCCCGGATCAGCCGGTCAGCGCCTGGGTGGCGGCCCTGACCTGGGCCTCGACCGAGGCCTTGGCCCTGGCCATGTTCTCGGCGTCGCCCTTGATCGCCAGCTCCTGGTAGGCGAAGTCGACCGCGTACCAGACGCCGACCACGTTGAACCTGGTCCGGCAGGCCGCGTCCGCCGTCGCCACCTGCAGCTCGCGCTGCGAGGGCTGGGGGGACTTGCGCCACTCCAGGTCGCCGATCGCCGCCAGCGGGTCCGGATAGTCGTAGCCGCTCTCCTTCATGCACTGCGACCACCGGGCGAACACCGCCTTGGTGCGCTCGTCGTCCTGGGACTGCCGCAGGGTCGCGAACTTGGCGTCGGTGGAGGTCTTCGGGTCGCCCACCGTGCCGTCGGCGGCGCCGGTGAGCTGCCTGGCGGCCTCCCCGACGCAGCCGTGGTCCGGCACCTTCTCGCCGTTGACGGTCTGCCCGCCGGGGCCGAACCTCGTCCTCGGGTCGTCGGTGCCCCGCTCGACGAGGGCCGTCTGCGGTGTCGTCTCCGGGGTGGGGGCTCCCTGCGATGCCGGGTCCGGGTGGATCCCGCCCTCGGGGTGGTAGCCCCACTTCGCCATCAACGCGGCGTTCTGGTGGCCGTACCGGCCGTCCGTCCGGAGGGTGGGCGCGTCGCTGTCGCGCGGCAGCGGGGGCGACTCCGGCGGCGAGTAGGAGGTGAAGCCGAAGCGCTTCATACAGCGGGTGAGCAGGACCTCGCGCCCCTTGGTCACCGTCGACAGCTGGTCCGGGTTCAGCAGGTAGGCGTCGAGAGGCAGCGGCCTGTCGTTCGCCGAGTCGAACGTGGGGATGGCCGTCACCGGCGGTGGAGCGACCGGGGCCGTCTGCCGGGTCTGCTGCTGCTCGCCGTCGGACGTCGGGTCGGCGGCGTCGGTGCAGCCTGCCAGGAGAAGCGGCAGGGCGATCAGGAGGACGGCGGTGCGACGCGAGCGGCTGAACACAGGCGTGATCTCTTCCGGATCGGTGAGCGGGGCGGGACCGGGGGCGTGGGGCGGGGCCGGCGGTCGGCCGGGCGGCGGCCAGGTGATCAAGTAGGCTTCGGCGCAGCGGTCTCCGGCCAGTGCGAATGGCCGGAGACCGCGTTCAGTCGCCCGACGGTGTCAGGGCAGGGTTACCACTTGCCGGACGCGTTGTTGTTCTTGACGGAGGCGTTCAGGTCGCCGGTCGCGAACGGGGTGAAGCTCTGGCACGCGACGCTGCAGTCGTAGCCGCTGTTGTAGTACACCGTGAAGGTGCTGTTGACCCAGCTGTCGACCGACGCGGCGTGGTTCTTCACCGAGACGCCGGCGCCACTGCTGCCGTTGCGGCCGGCGTGGAACGTCTTGCCCGCGTAGTCCGACACCGGGCCGGTCTGGACGTAGACCGCGCCGTACCCGTAGGCGGCCGAGTTGTAGTACAGGCAGACCTGGCCGGAGGTGCAGTCGTAGGCGGGGGCCGCCGAGGCGGGGGCCGCCGTGGCCAGCCCCGCGGCCAGGAGGCTGCCGGCGACCGCACCTGCCGCGAGAAGCTTCTTGACGAGCATGTGATGCCCTTCCTTCCCATGGCGCCGGAATCTCCGGCGCCCGTCACAGGGAGGGTTTCTCCCCCTGTGTGGTGCCTGCGGAACGGCCTTGCGAGATCCCCAAGTTCCGTTCGCAGGCCCATACTTGTGATGGGATGTATCGTCGGCGTAGCGTTTCGGCGGAGCGGAACTGATTGATCATCAGATCATCGAATTCCCGCTGGTGGAGCGGCTGTTGGCGTGAAAATCGGAAGCGTTGGCTGCGTCGAATTGCGCGCAACAGGGCTCCGATTGTGGCGAGTTGGGCCGAGGTGGTTCCGGTTCGGGCGCGTACCGATCGGTTCGCCCGCCGACCGTCCGGGGCCGGAGCCGGCGGCCGGAACGGCGAAAGCCCCGCCGGGCTCGGAGCCTGGCGGGGCCGACGGGTGAACCGCGGGGGAGGGGACGCGGGCTACAGCATCGCCGCCGCGGGCTTCACCATGCTGCGGGCGGTCTTGGCGTCCACGTACTCGCCGAGCGCGGTCATCACCCACTCGCCGGAGAACTGGCGGACCAGCTTGCACATGGCGACGCCGGTGTGCGGCTCGGACTGGGCCAGCTCGAAGCGGACCAGCTCCTGGCCGCTGCCCGCGTCGACCAGCCGGCAGTACGCGTTCTTGATGTCGGTGAACTTCTGGCCGGAGAAGGAGTTGACCACGAAGACCAGGCCGCAGACCTCGGCCGGCAGGCCGTCCAGGTGCACGGTGATCGCCTCGTCGTCGCCGGCGCCCTCGCCGGTCAGGTTGTCGCCGGAGTGCGCGATCGCGCCGTTGAAGATCGACAGCTTCATGAACCAGGCCGTCTCGATCTTCTTGCGCTGGGCGTCGAAGGCGATGCAGGACGCGTCCAGGTCGATGTTCCGGCCGGCGCCGGCCGGCTCCCAGCCCAGACCCATCCGGACCGAGGAGAGGAACGGCTTGCCGCCCTTCTCCAACGAGACCGAACCGCCCTTGACCAGGTCGACCTTGCCCTTGTCGAGCGTGACCTTGCCGACCGACGGCGGGCCGCTGGGCCGCGGCGGGGCGGACGAGCGGTCCTGACCCTTGGCCGTGGCGGCCGGTGCGGCCGCGGGCGCCGGGCTGTCCTCGACCGAGACCCCGAAGTCGGTGGCGATCCCCGCCAGCCCGTCGGCGTACCCCTGACCGACCGCCCGGACCTTCCACTCACTGCCGCGCCGGTAGACCTCGACCACCACCAGCGCCGTCTCCCGGCCGAGCCGGGGCGGGGTGAAGGTGAGCAGCACCCGGCCGGATTCGGCGTCCCGGAGGGTCGCCGTCGGCTCGGTGCCGGCGAAGGTGGCACCGGTCTCGTCCAGGCTGGCCGTGACCACCACCCGGGCGATCCCGGCCGGCACCGCGGCGGTGTCCACCGTGATCGCGTCCGGCCGGCCGGCGCCGGCCGGCCGGTGGGTGACGCCGGGGCCGGTCGGGGCGTTGAAGAAGACGAAATCGGCGTCCGACCGGACCTTGCCGGCCTCGGTCAGCAGCAGCCCGGAGACGTCGAGCGCCTTGGGCGCCGTCACCTCGACCGTCACCCGGGTGACGGGGAGCGGGGCGTTGCCGCCCTGGGTCAGGACCGTGCTCACAGTGATCCTCCTCGACAGCTCGGACATGGCGCGGCGGCGGGCCGCCCCCACCCTAACCACACGGACACCCTGACCGGCCACGACTCGGCTGGAAGCGGAACCACTTGTCCCACCCCGCCGGGCCGGGAAAGCATGCGGGTATGTCAGCTCTCCAACGCCCCGAGGCGATCCGGCGTGCCCGTCTGCTGGACGTCCGCTCCTACACCGTCGACCTCGACCTGGACCGGGGGGAGGAGGTCTTCGGCAGTACGACCGTGATCCGGTTCGACTGCGCCGAGCCCGGCGCGGACACCTTCGTGGAGCTGGCGGCCGCGCAGTTCCGCCGGGCCGAACTGAACGGCCGCCCGCTCGACCCGACCGCGCTCGCCGGCCACCGGCTCGCCCTGGGCGGCCTGGCCGCCGAGAACGAGCTGCTGGTCGAGGCCGAGCTGCCCTACTCCAACACCGGGGAGGGCCTGCACCGGTTCACCGACCCCGCCGACGGCGCCGGGTACGTCTACGCCTCCCTCGGCCCGGACCTCGCGCCCCGGCTGTTCGCCTGCTTCGACCAGCCCGACCTCAAGGCGCCGTTCACGCTCACCGTGACCGCCCCCGCCGACTGGACGGTGGTCGCCAACGGCGCGCCCGCCGAGAGCCGCGACGGCCGCTGGGCCTTCCACCCGACCGAGGCGATCAGCACCTACCTGGTCACCGTCGTCGCCGGGCCGCTGCACTCCGTACGCGCCGAGCACGACGGCATCCCGCTCGCCCTGCACGCCCGCCGCTCGCTCGCCGCCGAGCTGGACCGCGAGGCACCGGAGATCTTCGAGGTCACCCGCGACTCGCTGGACCGCCTGCACCGGCTGTTCGACCGGCGCTACCCCTTCGGCGAGTACCACCAGGCCTTCGTCCCGGAGTTCAACTGGGGCGCGATGGAGAACCCCGGCTGCGTGGTCTACCGCGACGAGCTGCTGTTCCGCTCGGCGCCCACCGACGCCGACCGCGAGCAGCGCGCCATGATCGTGTGCCACGAGATGGCCCACATGTGGTTCGGCGACCTGGTCACCATGCGCTGGTGGGACGACCTCTGGCTGAACGAGTCCTTCGCCGAGATGCTCGGCTACCGCGTCGCCGCCGAGTCCACCCGTTTCACCGGCGCCTGGACGGGCTTCGCGGCCCGCCGCAAGGGCTGGGGCTACGACGCCGAC